>ONTZ01000096.1 GCA_900320905.1 uncultured Prevotella sp. | reverse complement strand
ATAAAAATCGTAGTCCGCTATCGCAGTTACTTATCGGTTGCAAAGATAATATAAAATTTTTAAAAAACAAGTGAAATTTTGCCATTTTTAGGGTAAAATCTAACCAAAACGGTTTTTTAGGTTTATATTTCTGTTATATAGCACAACAATAGTCCAAAATAATTTTCAAAAGAAGAGACGCACCCGTTCTGGATGCGCCTCTTGATGATTAGTGGATATTGGAGTTTTTTTTACTTTGTCACTTTACTTACAACCTTCTGGCCGTTTTTCTTTGTCTGCACTTTCAGCAGTACGCCCGTTGCATGAACATCGACCTTCTGGCCTGCTGCATTAAAATAGGTGGTTGAAACGAGTTGTGACTCGTCGGCAATTTCTGAAATGCCTGTTGAAGTGCTGAATATTTCAACGGCAGGACCGAATCCACCACGGCTGTTGGCAGCGCGGATGGCCAGTTTCTCAGCTCCATTCTCTTCCAGATATTTGTTCAAGTCGGAAACAGACATCTTGCCGCCGAACTTGCCCAGGGCAATCATACTCGACTTACCGCTTGCATCCAGTGAGCAAAGCATCTGCACACCATCTTCCAGCGGATCGGTCCAAGTCACCTCGGAATCGGTCGTATTCACATTCGAAATGGAAACCTGCTTGGCCTCTTCTTGAGCGGTTGCAGCCCATGTGCCCAGCACCTTGTCGATGGCGTATGTCTCTAAGGCTGTGGCGTCAAGAATCGTGTTGAGTTTGGTGTTTGCCTTGGTGAAAGTGACTATGTTTGAAGCAGGCGTAATATCCTTTCCTTCAGCGTCTTTGGTGCCATACTCTCCAGCAATGCTGTAATCGCAATTGATGCCAGTGAGGTTCCAGCGTGAGCCAGCCAGTTTCGAAGGTTCTTTGAGTGTGGTGTTGAGGTAGATGCAGACAGGGTTGTCGCTCCAGGCACGTCCAAAGTTGTACGCATCGGCATTATTCTCCACGGTACAATTGTTGAACACGTAAAGTTCGCTGTTGGCAGTGATTGTTGCGCTGCTGCGCTTCTCATTCACGATCTTAACTTCATTGAAGTAGGCCTTACCGTTTCCGCAGAGATAGTCAACGGTACCGTGAAGTTCACCGCCTTCGAAATAGTACAGACCACCCGTCTTATGCGAATAGTAGGTATCCTGATATGACAGGTGCTTCACATTCTTGTTGATGGTCTTCGTGCCCTTGTCGTGGAGTGTTGGGGCACGGCCTGCGCTGCCTGCACTATAGTAGTCAAGAGCGTTCTTCAGGGTGAGGTCCTGGATGTAGAGCCCCGTTCCGGTGTTCTGCAGCAGATCGGCACTGCCCAGTCCTTCCTTTTCTACGGGAGGCGCATTCATGATGATGGTGTTGTCGATGTCTTCACCGATGAGTGATACGTTTGTGCCTGAGATGGAGGTCAACACGGTCTCGCCAAAATCATAGGTTCCGTTGGGCAGGAATATTTTAGCGCCTGTCTCCGCACTGGCGGAGTTGATGGCCAGAAGCAGGGATGCCGCATCGTCCTTGGGAACGATGTAGTAGCCTGTAGCTTCATCTTTTTCAAGGAAGTCAATCACGTTATAGACGGTCACCTTATGGATATAGGCAACTGCTGAGCAGGTGAATGTCAGTTGTGTGGCCTCTCCGGTGTATTTCACCACAGCGGGCGTGCCGTCGTTTGTTACCTTGGCAGCAATGTCGGCGGCAATGGTATTGTTATTGGCATCGGTAACCGTAATTGTTCCTTCGCTGCTATACTGGCACAGGTTGATGATAATCTGAGCATTGCCTGCTACATCGACCGTAAATGAACCGCCTGCCTGAATCACGAATCCGTGCTGGGTGTCGTGCCATGCACCCTTGTCCACGCTGAAAGTTTCATGGTCTTCGGGATAGAATGTCTTGCTTGTCAGTTCGTAGTTTTGAACGCTGCCCAGCGTAACACTCTCGATGGCCGTTACACTGGCCTTCACCGTGATGTCGCCTGTTACGATGTCGTTAGGATTCACTTTCACTTTGTTGCTGTAAACCCATCCGCGGAGTTTGTAGCCCTCAGGAATAGTAAGGTCAGCCTCCGTGTAGGGCACTTCACCAATGGCATCGCCTTCAAACACAGTCTTCGTGCCTAATATTTTACCATTCTGGTCCTTATAAGTGACAGTGGCTTCCGTCACTTCGGTTGCTTCAGCCTTAAAATAGGGCAGATACTGAATATTCTCGAAAGTCAGCGTATTGGGATCACCCGTATAGAAATAGGTGATGGCCGACTGGTCCTGATGGTAGCAGTTTGCAGTCTTGGAGTCAAGTGTCGCAATCACATTGCCGTCCTTGTCTTTCACATTGATTGTCCTGGTGCTGTACTGGCAGCCTCCTATAGTGAATTTCACAGTGCCGTCAACAGGTACCGTGACGGTAGCATTGCGATAGCCGTGTGTATCGCTGTTATAAGTACCCGTGAAAGTCACACCTGAAGGCAGGGTAGAAGTGTCGAATTCAGAGGCAAGGCTGACCAAGTTGATTTCGAAATCTACGAATGTTCGCGCCACTTCCTCTTTGAAAACGATTTTGCTGAGCACACCCTCAGCACCTGTATTTCGCTTGATGTAGATACCGGTCACGCTGGCAGCGATATCAATGGTGACGCTTCCGAAGTCGTCAACTTCAGGGGTTGTTGCAATCAGGGTTCCGGCAGAAGCCTCTGCTCCCACATTGCTGCAGGTATATACATCCACGGCATACTTTTTTGAACCGTTTCTTACGCCGAACGATAGTGTCAGTTTACCAGCTACGGCAGCTTTGCTGAAAGCAGCCCAACCGGAACTGTTCAGCTTGATGCCTTTCAGTCCATTATTGGTACCTGCGGGGTCATTGACCTTGGAGGCATAATAAAGTCCATTGTCTGGGTTTGCTCCCGGGGCAGTCTCGGTGTAGTCCCAGGTCAGGTCATTGTCACCGGCATAAGCGCCCAATGCCAGGACACTCATCCATAGCAACAGACAGAGTCGTTGTAGATTTTTTCTCATTTGCTTTAGGTTTTAGTTAAAAATAATATGGTACATTATTATAATCAGGCTGAATGATTGTTTGTATAACAATTATTTGTAGTTCGCGGTGCAAAGATAACTAAAATATCGATAGTATGGGTGTTTAAAGTGTTAAAATCAACAAATGTCATGTTTTTCTTCCACAAACTGTT
>ONTZ01000100.1 GCA_900320905.1 uncultured Prevotella sp. | reverse complement strand
GAAAGAGGCCGCTGAGCATCTCTGGAACATCGTGAAGAAGTACGATGTGGATGTCAATGAGAACTACTCCGAGGAGAGCGGTAAGTTGCAGCAGATGTTGCAGGAACTGAGCACGGATGCTCAGGCAGGCCAGCACCTCACGTTGCTGGGGTTGGAGTCGCTGGTCACGCAGTTGAACACTGCCAACGAGGCCGTACGCACGCTGATGGGTCAGCGCAACGACGAGCGTATGCAAATCGGTAAGGCCGCCTTGGCCACTGCCCGCGAAGAGGCCGACCAGGCGTATTATGATCTCATCCTGTCGCTGAATGCCTCGGCGGTGATGGACGACAGCCCGACGCGCTTCGACGAACTCATCTCGCAGGTGAACGAACTCATCAAGTACTACCGCCTCTACGTCGTACCCAAGGGCGGCAAGAAGGACGAGGAGGGCGGTGAAAACGGCGGTTCGTCTTCTGGCAGTAATGGCGGTAGCAGCCAGACCGGTGGCAATACCCCTGCGCCTAATCCGCAGCCTAATCCGCAACCGAACCCTGGTGGTGATACCCCCGGCGGAAACTCTGGTGGCGATGACGACGAGCCCGACCAGTAAGTAATCCGCTGAAACCTATCAGTAGGGCCAGACCCCAGCGATAGGTTCTCTGAACAAAAAATCGGACTGATATTTGGTCAGTCCGATTTTTTTTATTTGTCAGAAGATAGCGGCTATGCGGCGAAGATGCTTGAGTTTTTCCATAAATGTCTCATTTTGCTCTGCCATCTGCATATCATATTCATTCTGCATAGCTAAAAGCGGAGCGGCATCTACGCCAAGTGCAGCCTCCATCATCATAGCCAACTCAGGATTCAGGACTCGTTTCCCATTCAATACTTCATTAAGTGCGGAATAAGAAATATTCATTTTCTTGGCTAAACCTCGCTGAGAGATTCCACGAAACTCCAATTCGTCCTTTAACACCTCACCTGGATGGGTTGGCTTAAAAGGCTTCAGGTTATTGGCTATCATCTTCGGATCTTTTCCTTTTAGTGTAATCATATTCTATTCCTCCCTATTTATAATGATTCGATAATTCTGTTATGTTGCCCTTAATATACTTATCAACGATATGGGGCTGAAACCGATGCTTTTTATCATTGGCCTTGCCCTGGGTATAGAGTTCCTCTAAATATTTTTCTTCGAATATTATTATCATTTGGGTGCAAAGATACAACTATTTTTGGTTGTTCGCAAATTTCAGAACACTTTTTTGCATTTTTTCAGTTTCTAGTCATCGGGGTTCTGCACAACGGTGCCTGCACAACGGTGCCTGACCCCACTGTGGGTGCCTGCACAATGGTGCCTGACCCCACTGTGCATGACCCCACTGTGCACTGGCGGCGATGACGACGAGCCCGACCAGTAAATACTCCTAAAAAATCGGGCTGATGTTTGGTCAGTCCGATTATTATTTGTATCTTTGCGCCCAGAAACAAACAAGATATGCATATGAGTTACTCACAAATGGCACAATTGGAACTGCTGGATGCCTTGAACAATATCAATTCTGAGGCGGAGTTGAACGAGTTCAAGAACGTCTTGGCCCACTATTTTGCAAATAAAGCCCAAAAGGCTATCGATGCACTGTGGGACGAGGGAGTTATCAATGACGAAACCATCGAGCAATGGGGTCAAGAGCACATGCGAACCCCTTACGGCTATGAGGCGCATCGTTCTTGATACTAATTGCTTGCTTCAAGCCTTGCCCAGCCGTAGTCCGTATCACAAGATTTGGACTGAGGTGATGGCGGGCCGTATCTGTCTATGTGTAAACTCGGACATCCTTAATGAATACGAAAAAATCCTGGCGGAGAAGACCAATGCCGAAATTGCCCGTAACGTGGTGAGAGCCATCATGCGTCTTCACACTACCATCTTTCAGCAGGTTTATTTTCACTTCGGACTGATTGAGGCAGATCCTGACGACAACAAGTTCGTTGACTGTGCCGTAGCGGTCGATGCTGAATACATCGTCACTAACGACGCACACTTCAACATCCTTAAGCAAATCGAATGGCCGCGACTGACCGTCATCGACATCAAGGAATTTACGAGACAGTTAAACAACACTTAGCCTATCAGAAGGGCCTGGCCCCGGCGATAGGTTCTCTGAACAAAAAATCGGGCTGACGTTTGGTCAGTCCGATTTTTGCTCACGAAGTGTCTGACACTTTGTGTCTAAGCGTGTACTTCCCATCGACGAAATCACGCCAGACAGGATAGTAGGCACTGCGCCGCGAAAGCGACATCAGAAGACAATTGGTATCAAGAACGATGTTCATTACTGCTTGTATGGTGTGCGCATGTGTTCAGACTTCCACTCTTCCATCACGTTGTCGTTGAGCACACCCTCATCCCATAGACGGTCGATAGCATCCTCTGCTCGCTTGGCGAAATACTGGCCAAGCATGCGTCGAATGTCTTGCATCTCTACTTCTGAGGATACTCTGGACACCAATTCTAGCATTTCAATCTGGAATGGAGTGAACGGCTTTGTCTGTAAAGTTGCTGTTTCCATAACGATTCTCCTTTTATATACTTATCTGGCTGCAAATTTAACATAATTCTCTGAAACAAACAAATAAAACAATAAAAACTTGCATTTTATGTCACAAGCTCACGCGTTGAAATACTTTTCTTTTATGGAACCAAGCCGCCGATAAATGTCACGTTCCACATAGCCAGCAATGATCTGGCATTTTACAAGACTCGGCTTTTCAAAGGAATGTCCAACCAGCATCTCGTCCGTTAGCGGATAAGAATACTGAGGATTCATACCCAAGTACCTGTCCCAGCGACTACCTGAAGTGAACCCCAAAGTTTGGACGGATTAAACACTATTGCTCATTTGGAATTGAGTCCGGTATTGTACTGGGCTCATTCCTTTTAATCTGAGCTT
>ONTZ01000092.1 GCA_900320905.1 uncultured Prevotella sp. | reverse complement strand
AATAATGCAAGTCTTTTTTCATCTGTCATTCCACGATTTTGTCGCATACTGATACACTTTTTGAACTTCAAAAGTGTCAACTTATTCAGTACACGTCACCCTGAATCCGGAGCAAGAAATTCCGCACCCGGAATATTTTCTCCCAGATTTCAGGCAAGGTTTTACACAGGGGGACTGGAACGCTGTGTAACACGGATACACAAAGAACAGGGGCAGGCATCACTGCCAGCCCCTGCCAAAACTAATCCATATATTATTGTTGACCTATAATAGATTCACGTTTAGTTGCCCATACACAGCACTTCCTGACCCCCTGTGTTTGTAAAAACGAAGAAAACTTGCATAATACGAAAATTCGTAGTGTCTTTGTGCTGTTGTAAGGAGGAATAATATAGAAACGGCAATGGGGGTGCTGGCGACTTTAAGGATTAAACAAATCATCCAGTCTGACTTGGCTCTGGATCATCTCCGAATATTTGCCTTGGGCAATGCCCTCGGTGGTTATCATTGTGAGCCAGGGCGTATGCCGAAGGCCCGTTTCTTGGATAAAGGCGTTCTTGCGCTTATTAATCTTTTCGTATTCATCTTTATCCAGATAATACTCGCCTTGGCAGTATTTCACCTCACAGATGTTGACGATTTTGTCTGCCCGTTCAATGATGATATCAATTTGTGCAGCAGGTATGGTGGTCTTGCTTCGCCAGGAATAGTTGAGAGTGGAGATGGCATCTATACGCAAAGCGTGCTTAATCTGCTGGATATGAGCCATACAGATACGTTCATAGGTCAGCCCCATCCAGGAATTGATTTCCGGCGTGTTGATGTGGTGAGCCCAATATTGCTGTTCTACCTCAGCCCTGTCGATGAAAGTAAGATAGAAAAGGCTGAAGAAGTCGCAAAGTTGATAGATGGCGTCTTTTCGCTTAATTTCTTTTTCACGTACAATATTCTTTCGAATCAGGTCGCAATAGACAAGGTCTTCCAACCGTTTGCCTAAGTGTCCGTTATTGGCGCATTTGAGTTTGTCTGCCAGTTCCTCACGAGTCATTCCTTTGCGGCTATTGCTTAATACCTTGATGATTTCTATGTATTTGTCAGGTTTCTTATAGAGCGTATTGAAAAGCCTACGGAACTCACGGCGCATCTGTGTGTCTTTACTGAAAAACAGGCGGTCAATATTCTGCACGAGACTATCCTCACGGTCTAAAAGACTCAGATAATAGGGTATGCCTCCAAAGACCATATAGGTTTGAAGCACCATTTGGCGGTTCCAGATGAAATGCTGCTCTTCGAGATAGTCTTCCGTTTCTTTCAGTGTAAAGGGGTGGATAGGTAATTCAAGGGTAATACGGTCATGTAGTCCTCCCTTGCTGTCAATGACGTTGCTAATCATCCAACTGGTGGCACTGCCACAGATGATAAAGACGATATTCTCATGCAGACTGGCCCAGTTGTTCCAAAAGTAGCCAACGGCACTGGCTGCATTCGAACCTTCTGCATCCAAGGCTGGCAGTTCGTCAATAAAGATAATGCATCTTTCACCACTGCCTACTTTGGGCTTCAGTGCATTCTTTAGCATAATAAATGCCTGCATCCAGTCTTTCGGCTGTTCTGGCATCTCATAGCCGTAATCGTTCATGGCATCAGCAAATGCCGCAAACTGATCCTTCAGTGTTCCTTCGATGACACCTGTCATCTTGAAAGCATATTGGTTTTTGAAGAATTGATTAATCAAGAACGTCTTACCCACACGTCTTCGACCATATAGAGCAATGAATTCCGCTCTGGGACTGCCAACGGCTGTCTCCAGTCTCTTCATCTCCATCTCTCTTCCAATGATAGTTTCCATAACTACATATTGTTTAATTCCTGCGCAAAGATATGGAAAACCTTCGACAAAACCAAACAATTTGGGCGAAATCTACCTGTTTTTGTATAGATTTCGCCCAAATTTGTGTTATTACGGGCGAAATCGATGGTTTTTGTGGTAGATTTCGCCCAAAACGGGAAAAAAGAAAGAAAGCATTTGGTACATTCACAAAAATACTGTAAATTTGCAAGGAAATATGAAGATTTATAGATTATTGTTGATATTGCTGGCGGTGTCGATGACGGGGCTGGCGAAGGCGGAGGCTGGGTTGAAGCCTCGGTTGGTGGTGTGTACGGATATTGCGCCGGCTGATGTGGAGCCGGACGATATGGAGTCGATGGTGAGACTGATGGCCTACGCCGACCTGTTTGAGATAGAGGCGCTGATCACATCGGTGGGTTGGAACTGCGACCCCTATCCGTTGGAGTGGCAGCAGTATCTGTTTCGCGTGATTACTGCCTATGCCAAGGATGTGCCGAACCTGATGAAGCGCTCCGGACAGAAGAAACACCTTTCACTCAAGAAGGAGAACGGCTTCCAGGAATTAGGCTACTGGCCGAGTGCTGAGTACATCACGAGTCGTGCCGTCATGGGCAGCATGTATGGTGGTATCAAGGTGATTGGCGAGCGCAATGACTCGCCAGGCAGTGAACTGCTTATCCGTCTGGCCGATGAACCCGACCCGCGTCCCATTTATGTGGCAGCCTGGGGAGGAGCCAACACACTGGCGCAGGCCATCTGGCGTGTGAAGCAGACTCGGACGGCAGAAGAACTGAAACGCTTTCTCCGGAAGTTCCGCATCTATACGATTACCGATCAGGATATGCAGTACAATATGCGGATGGATCGTGCTTACAGTTCCCACATGTGGCTGAGGCGGGAGTTCAAGGACGACTTGCAGTTTATCTGGGATGAGGGTACGTGGCAGGAACAATGCGAACTGGGTAAGCGCCACTGGCAACAGCACAAAGAGAATATCCAAGGCAAAGGTGCCTTAGGCAAGGAATATCCTACCTACAAGTGGGGTGTGGAGGGCGATACGCCGAGTTTCCTCTATGTGATGCCGCATGGTCTGAACGACCCCGAAGACCCGCATCAGGCTGGTTGGGCAGGCTATCACGAACGGGGGATGTGTCCTGACTCGCTGACCACAGCCTGGACCTCTTGGCAGGAACCGCTCCGCAGCATCAGCGTGGGCTATAAGACCCGTTTCTATCCCGATGAACTCAACGACTTCATGGCCCGTATGCAGTGGGCTGATGAGGGGCGTGGCAATCATAACCCTCAGGTGATTATCAATCGTCAGAAAGGGTTGCAGCCCATTCATATCAAAGCGAAAGCAGGAAAGACCATCCGCCTGGACGCCTCGAAATCCTTTGACCCTGATGGTGATGGCCTCAGTTTCCTTTGGTGGCAGCAGCCGGAGATAGGTACAACGAAAGTGGCTATCGACCAGTCTGACCAGTCCATAGCCACTCTACATATTCCTGCTGATGCCGTCGCCCAGACGCTCCATGTTATCTGCGAAGTCCACGACGACGGGCCCTTCCATCTGGTAGCCTACCGCCGGATCATCATCAGCATCCAGTAAGATTATAGTTTAACCTCAGGGACCACCTGACCGTCGAGGAGGTTGATGACACGTTGGGCGTAGCCTGAATCACGCTCTGAGTGGGTTACCATCACAACGGTGGTGCCTTCTTGGTTCAGTTGGGTGAGCAGTTGCATCACTTCCAGACCGTTCTTTGAGTCGAGGTTACCCGTAGGCTCATCGGCAAGGATCAGTTTAGGATTCATCACC
>ONTZ01000089.1 GCA_900320905.1 uncultured Prevotella sp. | reverse complement strand
ATCTTCGACGAGTTCAACATCCACCCCGAGAAGGAATCGCAGCGGAAGATCCTCGACTGGGACCGCACCTATTTCCTGACCAAGTATTATTGTCTATAAAAGTTCACTTTGTAGTTGTTTCATGCGGCAAAGTTAGTCATTTCTGATAAATATCGGAGATAAACCCGTAACTTTAACTTTTGTTAGAGTTAAAATGTTTGTATTTGCGACGTGTTTCGTAGATAATTAGTACCTTTGCAGCCATGAAACAAATAAAACTATGGATGCTGGCCACCATCCTTACATCTTGTGGCCTGATGATGCTCAGTTCGTGTTCGAATGAAGACAACAAAGATACGCCTCCAACAGATGAGGTGGAGTCGCAACTGCAGCGGATGACGCTGCGCGAAAAAGTGGGACAGATGTTCTATGTGCGACCAGAATGTCTCGACACCACCATCCACTTCAACCGCTCCGGTGGTATTGACCAGAGTGTCGACGACCTCACCAAAATCAAGTTGCAGGCCGTCAACGAGATGATGCGGAAGGTGAACGAGGATTATCCCGTGGGCGGCATCATCCTCTATGCGCACAACATCGAGGACGAAGCACAACTGGCACGCTTCATCCCTGAGATTCGTGCGCTGAAAGGCTCACCCCTGCTGTGCATTGATGAGGAGGGCGGGCGAGTGGCTCGCATAGGGCGCAACAGCAACTTCAAGGTGAAGACCTACGAGTCGATGGGGGCCATCGGCGCCACTGGCGACCCACGGAATGCTTACGAGTGCGGCAACACCATCGGCACCTATCTCCACCGCTACGGCTTCGATATTGACTTCGCCCCTGTGGCCGACGTGAACACCAATCCTGAGAACATCGTCATCGGTGCTCGTGCCTTCAGCGACAAGCCTGAGATAGCCGCCCCGATGGTGACCAACTATCTGCAGGGACTGAAGGATGCCGGCATCACGGGCTGCATCAAGCACTTCCCAGGCCACGGCGACACCAAGGCCGACACGCATTTCGGCTATGCCAGCTCGCAGAAGACGTGGGAGGAGATGCTCTCGTGCGAGATGGTGACCTTCAAGGCCGGCATACAGTGGGGGTGCCAACTCATCATGACGGCTCACATCAGTGCACCCAACGTGACGGGTGCTGACATGCCTGCCACGATGTCATCGGTCATTCTACAAGACAAGCTGCGCCGCGAACTGGGCTATCAGAACCTCATCATCACCGATGCGATGGAGATGGGAGCCATCACCCAGCAGTACACCAACGGCGAGGCTGCCGTGGGTTGCATCAAGGCCGGTGTCGACATCGTGCTCGGTCCGCAGGTGTTCACGGAGGCTTTCGACGCGGTAATCAAGGCAGTGGAAGCCGGTGAAATCACAGAGCAGCGCATTGACGAGAGCGTGCGTCGTATTCTGAAGCTGAAGCAGAGCATCAGGAAATAGGCAGCCCCCAGACGGGGATCGATAATCATCCAAAGTTTTCTCCTAAAACCTTGGCGGTGTCGCCAAAAAGGTGTATCTTTGCACCAGAATTAAAATCAAACTCGTGCCGCAAAAAGAATGCTCACAGACTTAGGACTTGATGCCTGGATTACTATCGTAACACTTGTTGCGTTGATGGCTACGCTGTTATTTACGCGGCTCAGGTCTGACGTGGCCTTTCTGGGTGCCATCGGCATATTGTTTTTGACGGGTGTGCTAGACTCCACCCAAGCTTTTTCAGGTTTTATCAATCCGTCGGTCATCATCGTGGGTGTCATGTTCGTCATAGCCACAGGACTATCCTACACGGGTGTGCTTCAGTGGATTACGAAACATGTGCTTGGACGGCCGAAGGGCGAGACTGCGGCTCTGCTGCGCCTGATGCTGCCCGTAGGAATGCTGAGTGCATTTGTGAACAATACCTCTGTTGTTGCACTCTTTGTGGACGTTGTCAAGTTCTGGTCCAAGAAAATAGGCGTCAACCCCTCCAAGCTACTCATACCCATGAGCTATGCCAGCGTCATGGGCGGTTCTCTGATTGCCATCGCCACGCCGACGACGTTGTTGCTCGTCGGCATGTATGAGCAACAAACTGGAGAGCCCCTGGGTATCCTTACCTCTTTCCTCCCCGCATTGTTGTGTTTTGCGGCTACCACGCTGGCACTCATCATCTTCCGCCGATTGTTGCCCGATATTACCAGTTCGGAATTGGTTTTTGACCGTACCAGCGACTATACAGTCGAAATGCTTGTCACTTCGAATAATCCCCATATCGGCAAGACCATCGGAGAACTGGGACTGAACCATGTGCAAGCCGGCAGTCTCGTGGAACTCATTCATTTTGACAACTACCGGCAAATGTCGCCAGTGAGTGACGACGAGCCCCTGATGGGCGGCGACAGGCTGATCTTTTCGGGACAGATTGACGATTTGCTTGAATTGGCTAAGGAGATGGGGTTTGTCTCTTCCGATCATCCCGTATTCAGCGTCAGTGGAAAAAGGGGTAAGCGGCAACTCAATACGGCCTACGTCTGTTTTGGCAGCAACCTGATAGGAAAACGCTTGAGTGATACCACTTTCGAACGAGACCATGAGATAACGCTGGTTGCCGTATCGCGACGGGGTGAACGCATCAAGGTGCCTCCACGCGATGTCGTCCTGCATGCCGGCGACTCACTGCTCTTTGTCCATCAGCCACACCAGAAGATCAATACGGAAGCTATGAAATTACAGCTGGAGTTCTTTGATTCTCCTGAAATTCCTGTGACTGGTCTGAAACCGCTGGTCTCGACGGTCATTATGATCAGCATGGTGCTTTTGACCACTACAGGCGTTATGTCGCTGCTGCAGAGCGCTTTCCTCGCCGCTAGCGCCATGTTGGTGTTCCGCTGCTGCACGCCAACGCAGGCCATGAACTCCATCAATTGGGAAATCATCATCACCCTGGCAGGCGGTATCGCCATCAGTACGGCCATCCAGAAGACCGGCATTGCCGATTATGTGGCGACGGGCGTATTCAGTCTTTGCGGCAACAATCCTCTCCTGGTATTGATTGCCCTTTGTGTGATGGCAGCGATAGTCACTGAGTTCGTGTCCAATTCGTCAGCCATCGTATTGATGTTCCCCATCGTCTATGCAACCACTGTAGATTTAGGGTGTCCGCTACTTCCGTATGCCATCGCCCTTTTGCTGTCGGTCAATTCAGCCTTCCTGACACCCGTCAGTTCACCGCTCAATCTGCTGGTCTATGGTCCGGGAGGTTATCGTGCAACGGACTACCTGCGCATCGGCCTTCCACTGAAACTGGTTTATCTGACGACCGCTATCGTCGCCATCTGCCTCATCTATGATATTTAACTGAAAATATGGGAGGGATGAAGGGAGAGATGAGAATCACCGGGACAGGTTTTTGATTCCGCCCACGATTCTCGTTTGGTACTCTTCCCATTCTAGGCATATAACTTCCGTCTGGATTATACTATACTTAAAACGATCTATTTCCTAATATATTGCTCAAGGAATCAAAAGTATATACCATGTAATGTTACGTGGTATCAATCGCCAGGATATCTTTGAAGAGCCAGAAGACTATTGGACTTTTATCAAGATATTGTCCACGGTTCAGGAAAGATTGGAGGACGACCTTGTGACGAGAACTACAATCTGCCACATCTATGCCTATTGTCTAATGCCTAATCACGTACATCTACTATTGGGTGAGAAGCGTTGGTGCATCAGGGCATTATAGACCCGTGAGGCACACTCGCCAGTCACCTTCTCCAGAACGGTGTAATCCACACCCTGCAGCAAAAGCACTTCCTCGCGGATGTATTCGTCCATCGCATCGTAGCCCCGCTTGTCACGCATATAGGCGTAGAGGTCTTCGATCTTAGAGTAGATTTCCCACTCCGTGTCCCACATCTTCGCCACGGCCATGCCGATATACATCATCCAGCCGAGCGAGGCCGACGGGAAATCCTGAAATTCGCGGATGCCGTCGGGAATGTAGGCCTTGGCGATCTCTTCCCATTTCTCCTCCACGTCAGGACACTCCGGCATCCTATTATCCACCTCCTTCATGCTCAGCAGGAACTGATGCAGGTCTTTTCTCAATTGCTCTTCAAAATTCTCCATATTCGTTATAACATCTTTTCAAGTATCTCCACAGCCTTAGTGATTGTAGGTAGTCTCGATACTATCCTTTGTTATCATCTTGTTACCTGATCATATCCTATCGGACGGATCAGAGGGCAAAGGTAGTCATTTTTTCTTTATTATTCGTATCTTTGTGCCTAAGTTTACAATACTTTAAGAAGAATGATAGATTGTGGTTGTTTCCACCCTTGTAGGTCACGAACAAATTCGGACGATTAAATATACTTAAATCATCTTAAATGTT
>ONTZ01000016.1 GCA_900320905.1 uncultured Prevotella sp. | reverse complement strand
TCAACCGTTTCCGCACTTGACAAGTACCAGAAGGCTGCGGTTGAACATGCCTTTAACGCTATTATCGAACATATTAAACTGTAACGGATATGAGCGAGCAGACGTTTCCCCTTAGTGATTTCAATGACCTCGAAAGCAGTGTTAGGAACATCACCCAGCAACCGAAGCCTCAGAAGCAGCAGGCGAGACCTCAGGAGCAGCAGATGCCCCAGGAGGCCGACGCCTGCAAGCAAGACTGGATAATTCGCGATGTCATGGAGAAGTATCTGAAGGACGGTATCGCCCGCTACGAACAGAAGCACGGCGCAGTCACTAAACAGCAGAGGAACATCGATGACATTCTGTAATCACGGTCAGGCAAACAGGACGTTTCAGGCAGTCTGGGACACTCTTGTCGTACAAACAGTGCCGGTAGAAACCGAAACTTGCCTTAAGATATGCCAGTTGGAGTTTCGTGCTACCAAAATCGCCGAGGCTTTTTTGGCAGACGAACCGAACTGGCAATGCTCGCAGGCTCCCATTGGGAAGGCGTTCGCTGGCTCACACCCTTTTAAAAATCATAGACTATGTTTGAGAACAACGATACAACGACCAAGTTTCAAGGCTCGCTGCTCGTCGAGGATGCGAGACCCGAAAAGGGCTTCTTCATTAAGTCGAAGAAGCGGTGCTTTTCACTGAGGGATGACAAGTGGCACAGCAAGTTCTCATGGGAACCTGTGGTGGTCAGCGACCTGTGGGTAGATGAGACAGACGGGAAGTGCCAGATGCACTTCAGGGTACGGATGGCTGACGGCACCAGGTTTCAGGTGGACCAGCCCATCAGCCGCCAGCGCTACAACCTGTTTGTCAGCTACAAGCTGGATGCCCATCGCGTGGACCTGATTGAGAAGGTGCTGCACGGGAACAAGACAGGGCTGTGCGTCAGGAAGTGGATTGCCACGGAACTGCTGCACATGAAGGTGACGAAAAGACTGCTGGACGAGCTTCGTGCTGGTGCAAAAAAATGCGGACAGAGTCTGTCGCAGTACTGCATCAGTCTGTTGAGCGGCAAGCATCCGCGTGCGGCATTCAGCGAGGAAGAACTGGAACTGCTGCGGAACCTGAAGAAGGAACGTGCCGACGTGTTGCTGATGTTCAATGCCATGATTGCGGAATTTGCTGGCCTTCCGGATGCTGAACGAATGAGAGTGGTCATCAACGGCAAGAGTTACGACTGGTGGCGCGAGCATCTTATCACCGCTCTGGAGTTCTTCGACCAGATGCGGGACTGGGTTGTTTCTAATGCAGATTAGCGTATGGTGATCAAGATGGAGACAATAGGCGGGGCGCATGCCGCCAATGCCATCAGCTATGTGCTCGACAAGGAGAAGGCGAGGAAGGAGAATAAGCCCGTCTTTCTCGCTGCCAACAACATCGAACTAAACCCGCTGACGGGCAAGCCATACTCGCCCGTGGAGGTGCTGATGGACATGCAGCTTCAGCAGGCCACGTCCAAACACAGGGCAGAAAACCCCTTCTGGCGCATCGAGCTGTGCCCGCCGAAAGAGGAGTGCCGGGACTGGACGATGGAGCAATGGGAAAGGTTTTGCAAGGACTGTGTGAAGGTGCTCGACTCGACGGACTATAAAACCGAGGTGATTAGGGACATGGACGGTTATCCTGTCATCGACAAGCGGACTGGCAAACCAAAGACAAAGGTGAGCGGCAAGCATACGATGCTGGCCAAAAGTCAGTATATCGTCACCGTCCACTTCGACACGGGCAAGCCGCATGTACACATTGTGGCCAACCGCCTGACGATGGACGGCCAGATGCAGGACACGCACAAGTGCAAGGAGCGAGCGAAGATGGCTGCGGACATCATCGCCGAGCGGTACGGATGGGTGAAGGCAGAGGAACGGACGAACCATCGGATGGAGCGGATTCACGATGCCGCCATGAAGGTGCTGAAGGGAATGGACACGTGGGAAATCGAGACGTACTTTGCTGAAATGCGGAGGAACGGTTTCGAGGTGGAGCCGACCTACGATAGTCAGGGCGTTTGCCGAGGTTATTCCATTGGCGAGAAACTCTACGACCTCGACGGCAACTATTCCAGCACCGTCATGTACAAGGCATCGGCCAAGAAGTTCGGTCATGGACGCGATTTGACGGTGTCGAAGCTCTATGGCACTTGGCAGAAATTGCATCCTGAGATGGAAGCTTTGCGGGCTGAAAGCAACAGATGGCAGCAGAGTGCTGATATGACTCGCACGATGGCAAAACCTGCTTATCAGGAGGATGACGAGGAATATCTAGCACCACCGACACATAAACCGACCGAAGCAGAACGTGAGCGTGACACCGCCATCTGGCTTGCCTTTATGTCTATCCGACGATTTGTCAACAACCCGTTCAAAACAGAGTTCAGTCCTTTGGACAAGGAGGACATATTGCCTGAGGGTATTGTAGCAAAAGCCATCGACATGGAACAGGAGGCTGGTTCGTCGTTCTGTGAGGACAACCTGAAGAATGCCGTACGGCAGTTCTTGAATTCTATGGAGGGCATTGCAGAACGTGTTGATGATGCAACCGAAGATCTGATGGACGTTGTTGCGAATATCGCCCTGCCAGAAACCCTGCCGTCACTTGGCGGAGGCCAGTCAAACAATGACCTTCCCAAGAAGAAAGACGATGAATGGAAGTGGTGGAAGAACAACGGTTTCGTGCGGAATCAGCGCAGTAAAAGTAGAAAAAGATAACCACATTAATTTTTATATTATGCCAAGAGATTATCGAAATCAGTTTCCCTCTGGCAACAGCCAGCAGCAGGGAGACAACAGCGGGGCACGGCAAGAAAGCCCCCGAAAGCAGGAGAAGCCGGATGTCAACCTGCAAGTGATTAACAATCGTACAGCCGACAAAGGGCGTATGGTGCTCTATGATCCGAAGGAATACGAGCGCCGCGTGAAGGCTGTTTTGGAGGGTCAGATGCTTGTAAACCTCGTCAGCAACACTTTGGAAATGCTCGGTCAGCAGCAAAATCTGCTGAGTGGTATTTCCCTTGATGCGATGCGGAACAACAGCAACAAGCTCGTCAACCAGGACATGAGCATTGAGCCGTTGGAGGAGTCGAACAGGAAAGCCGAGGACGCTCTCCGCGTGGTGGCCGGGAACATCTATGCTTCCGACCTCATGAAGCGTTACGTCGAGGAGATGATGAAGAAAGAGCGTGAGAAGTGGCAGCTGTCAGAGGTAGACAAGGCGATGATGACAGGTGGCGACAAGGCCTGCGCGTATATCGAGAAGAATGCCGACGGCCATCTCTCCCGACTGGTTTCGCGCATGGAGTGGTTCCCCGTCAAGTACCATCTGTTGGACAAGGTGGCGCTGGTCGTTTTCACCGTCCTCGGCTATTACACTGGGAAGCACCACTTGGACGACGATCTGGTCTTCCTCTGGTTGCTGGCAGGCATGCCCGTTCTCATAGTATCTGTGATTTGGGGCATCAATGAACTGATGGCTTGGATGAACGGGAAATAGCAGAATAGTGCCAAATTAGGCAAGGAAAAAGAAAAAGTGTCGCCAAAGTTGTTAAAAATCACAAACTTTGGCGATACTTTGAGATTATTTTTCTAACTTTGCGGAAAAATTCATCACATGGATAAAATAATAGGAAGAGACAGTCAGTTTGCCAAACTCAAGAACTATGAGGGTAGCGGCAAAAGTGAATTCATCGCCTTGTATGGTCGTAGGCGTGTCGGTAAGACTTCCCTGATTAGATATTATTTCAAGGATAAGTTCGACTTCTTTGTGAGTGGTGTGTTGGAAGGGGAACGCGAAGACCAAAAGACTGCTTTCCGGACTGCATTACAGAAATATGGCTACAAAGGCCCGGCACCTCAAAACTGGCATGAAGCCTTTGCTGCACTGGGGACAATCGTTAGCCGATGCAAGAGGAAAAAGCGCTGTGTTATCTTCATTGATGAAATATCGTGCTTTGATATCGAATACTCCAGGTTCGTGAAGGAACTTGGCATCTTTTGGAACAACATTGCCTCATGGCAGGATAATGTCTTTCTTGTCATCTGCGGTTCGGCTACCTCGTGGATGATTCGCAATGTGATAGACAACCGTGGCGGTCTGCACCGTCGTGTGACCCATGAAATGCACCTAAGACCTTTCACTCTCTATCAGTCAGAGGTGTATTTCAAGGCCAAGCACTTCAAATGGGATCGCATGACCATCCTACAGTTGTATATGGCCTTGGGCGGTGTGCCTTACTACTTCTCTTTGCTCGACCCGTCAAAGAGTGCGGCAGAGAACATCGACAAGCTCTATTTCGCTACAGACCCAGAGTTGAAGGATGAGTTTCGCAGGCTATACAAGTCGCTGTTCAGTAATCCAGAGAAATACATGGATGTGATACGCCTTCTCTCGAAGAGTCGGCAGGGCATGACGCGTAAAGAGATTTCTGAGAAGCTGCGTATATCATCGGGTGAAGACCTCTCAAAGATGCTGGCAGACCTTGTCTATTGCGATTTAATCTCGCATCACAGCAATGGTGGGAAAATCAATTCGGGCATATACCGCTTGACGGACTTCTTCACCATCTTTTATCTCACGTTCTGTAACGGCACCGTAACTGACCGTGCCTTTTGGCGACATACCATCAACACGCCCGTTCAGAATACATGGTACGGACTGGCATTCGAGCGTGTCTGTATGTGCCATATATGGGAAATTATTCAGTCGCTCAGACTGGACACCATTCTCACAAAATACTATTCGTGGCGAAGTAAAAAGTCAGAACCCGGCGCTCAGATTGACATGCTGATTGAACGGGCTGACGGCATCATTGATGTCTGTGAAATGAAATACTCTCGCTATGAATATCGTCAAGATAAGGATGACAGTAGGAATCTTGCCAACAAAATTGCGGATTTCGAAGAGGAGACCAACACCAGGTACAACATACAAACGGTGTTGATAACGACATGGGGCATGAAGGAAAACCTGCACAGTGATGAATTCCAGAAAGTATTGACAATGAATGATTTATTCGTTGAGAATACCGAGGATTCTTAAGCCAGAATCACAAATTTCATAAAACTTTGGCGGAATATTTACATTAACATTCAGACAAATGAGAAAGGCAACGAAAAACGATATGCGACAGAAACTACACCATATTATATTTATAGTTATAGCAGCCTTGTTGATGACGGGCTGCACGGGAAAAGGCAGTCAGAGCTTGAGTGACATTCCCGATGATATTGTACAAACCCATGGCGACAGCATTGCGCTGGCTGCCAGGTTTACCGGCGACTTTAATCACTTCCTCGCCGTTACCGACAGTCTGGCAGATGCGGGAGAACTGTCGCAGATACGTGCCGACGGCTTACGAGGCGTAGCCTATTTCCAGATGGGCCAGATTGACAAATGCCTGGAGTGTCTTCGTAGCGCGATAGCCGATGAAACCCCACCGGCTGCAGATTTCTGGGAGTACATCCATGCCGGAACAAACCTAGTGATCATCCTGAATAGCCAGCGTAATTACGATTCGGCCATGCGTACTGCTCTCCGACTGATCGACCTTCTTAAGCAGACTGACAGTCCGCGAAGTGCTGAGGAGCTGCAGACACTGTATCTGTGTCTTGGCGACACGCAGCTGATGCTGAAACGCAGCGATGATGCCGTTGAGAGCTATAACGAGGCCTATCAGTGCGTGCTGCACACCCGCAACAATTCTACTTCCAGGCCACTGGCAGCCAGCATTGAAACAGTAGAGAACATAGCAGCGTCACAGATCAATCATCATTTGGAGGCAGGTATATGGGTAGACCGTATGGACTCGCTACTTGCCGTGTATGAGGCCCAGCCTAAGGCCATCGACAAAGAAGTCAAGACCTTCCGCGCCCTGGTATTGCTTCACCGCGCACAGGTCTGTCAGATGCAAGGTAAGGAGGCCGAAGCTGCCCGCTATTATGAACAATACAAACCAACTGACTACGGCAGTAGCATAGAAGGGCAAATCAACGGCTGCGATTATCTGGTCGAAGCCCGTCGTTATGCCGAAGCAGCTGATAACTATACGCAGCTGGACCGCTTTATCAAGGAGTGGGGCTATGAATACGACCTTGAGACCATTGGTAATAATCTATTGCCCAAACTGCGTAGCAACTACCATGCCGGTCGTCGGGACTCAGCCCTACACGTGGCCATGCAGATAGCTGAGGTGTACGACTCAGCCCTGGTTCAACAGAAACAGAGAGATGCGGCCGAGATGGCAACCATCTACGATGTTCAGGGCAAGGAGCGCCAGATTGCTGCGCATCGTGCCGGCAAGCGCCTCTTTACAGCCATCAGCATTGCCGTCGCCATCCTGGCGCTACTGATTCTGGCCTTTGCCGTCTATGTGTTCCGTCAGTGGCGGGCTACCAAAGAGAAGAACCGCATCCTCGCCAACCAGATTGCCGAGGCTGTAGAGTATAGAGAGAAGTTGAGGGAACAGAAGAAAATGCAGGCTGCTACCGACAGTACTGCCGGGGCCGGACTCAGTATCTCTGATTTCACCACGCTCACCGACGAACAATTGTTCCTTTGCTTGCGTGACCTGATCGAGAGCGAGCGGTTGTTCCTACAGCCCGACTTCGGGCGCCAGACGCTCATCGACCGTACTGGCCTGTCGAAGGATCGCATTGGTGCCGCCTTCGCTCAGGGTAGCGACAGTAATTCATTGCCGGCTTACGTCCGAGAGCTGCGCCTCGACTATGCCATCCGACTGATGAACGACCAGCCCGACATCGCTGTTGAGCAAGTCAGTCAGGCCAGCGGTTTCACCAGCGCCGACACCTTTACCCGTAACTTCCGTGCCAAGTACGGCATGACGCCTACTGCCTATAAACAAACGAAGGCGTAAGCCTGTCCTGTGGTCGGCTGTGCCACAGCCGACACTCCGTTATCCCGTCCGACCGTTTGTCGAATCCGTCCGACAATCCGTCGTTTTATCCGACCATTTGTCCGAAACCATCCGACCATTTGTCCGCGCCCTTGTGGGTACGGACTTTTTGCTGTACCTTTGCACCCGAAAATTAAAACGTGCAAACGAGTATGGAAACAACAACATTGATCATTCTGATGGCCGCTGCGCTGGTAATTCTTGCCATCGTAGTAGGTGTGCTGGTGCTGCACCTATTTAATAAGAACGATGAGCTGAAGCAGAAGAACGACGTCATTGTCCGCGAGGTGCGTCGTAACCAGCTGCTCATCGACCGTGCCGTACAGAACGGTGTCAACCGGGCAGCCATGCTGTAGATACGAATGAACTTTAAGTGGAAACAATAAATAAAATGTATCAATTATGAAGAAGTTTAGTTTTTGGATGCTCGCCGCCATCTTGACATTCTGCGGCGCAACCATGACGCTGACCTCGTGCAGCGAGTCTTTCGACGTACCAGTGGTTCCTTTTGACCCCAACAAGGAGATGACTGAAGCGGAATTGCAGCAAGCATTAGCCGGTCTGCACATCGATGCCTCAGACTATGTGACGGGCGAAGAAGCCTTCCGTGTTTGGGACATGAAATCCAACAACACCTTCACGGCCTACGACCTCTATTACGACGACAGTCTGACATTTGTAGTCGATACCGTAAAGGGCACCTGGAAACCCTTGTTGAACCAATCCATCTGGTGGGATGAGACCGCTACCGACAAACTGCAAGGTTTCACCATCGTCTACGATAAGGAAGATATGCCATTCGATAGCGATGACCCCGATGAGACCTATTTTGCCTTCCGGGCAGATGACGCGGATGACACGGATAACGACGAGGTGTTCTTCCTTTCCGACTATGCCCTGAACGAGCTGGCAACCCTCGACAAAGAGGAGACCGAAGAGAACGTTCAGACCCGCAGGCGCGCTGCCCAGTTGGGCAACACGAGCAATGAGGCTGTCAGCACCATAGGTCAGGGGCTCGCCGCTGGCGTCACCCCCCAGAATATGGTCTCTGTGGCAACGGCGAAGATATTCTATGACAACACCCGTGCCAGTCTCGACAAAGCCGGCCTGAAGACGTACTTCAACCCCAACGACGACGGCATCTTCACCCCTGAAAACTGGCGCAAGCAGAAGTCGATACTGCTCTACGACAAAAACGGCATGCAGCATTACACTGACGGCAAAGGCGGCAATTACAACTTCACTCAGGTGGAGCTGCCCTGGAGCGATGGAACAGTGGTAAGCAACCTGCCACTCAACTTCTGTGACAAAATCTTGCCGGAGACAGGATGGGAGCTGGTTATGAACAGCTGCGGAAGAACAGATATTGAAAACTCAAACTACTTCGCCCTCTATAACAAGTATACTGGTCAGTTGCGATTCTTCGTATTTGTGCCACAGGCCTTCACCACTACCGACATCAACGATCACGCATGGGAAGTGACCCTGTCAGACGAACTGGCTCAGCACTTAGGCATGAAGTACGGTCTGCCTATGGATACCAGAATCGTAAACAAGGGTGCTATTGGTATGGGGGGTACTGAGTATAATGTGCTTGTAAGCCCTTGGCTCACAAACAGATCCGACGACGGTCTGGTTACCCCAAGACCAGGCTGGTGGGCATTCGACGTGGATCTGTCGCTCTATCGCCCAGGCTTCACCCCTCTCGGCCAGAAGATCCGTGTACAGATGGACGGATGGCAGAAGAGCCAGGTGTCGCTCAACAGCACCATCAAGGCTGAGGTCAAGGAGAAGAAAATGCCTGATACCTATCTCAACACCATGTTCGGCATGATGGGCGAAGGAAAGAGTGACTTTTTAGCACTTGCAAGTGCTGTCACCGCCCTGCCCACAGCCGGCTTCGGCGGTATTCCCGCCCTGTTCAGTGCTGCTGGCGTAGCAAAAGATTTCGTAAAGGGAGCCATCAATTTCTTGGGCAAGGAGCCTACGGTCGGAGAGACTCCGCAGCCTTACTTCGTTACCAAGCAGTATATCGAAGGCACCATCGACACCAAGGGCCTTATCTCAAGTTCAACTGCCATCACCAATATGTATGCGCCTACATACAATATGAACCAATTTGAAACCAAGAATTCAACACTTGGACAGGGTGTGTGGAACCTGACGACCAAGCCTGTCGTATATCAGTTCACCACTGTTATAGATGACCGTGGTAAAAGTTCGTTCTTCAAAGATATGCCACCTGCCGAAGCAGTGGTGTATGTCTTCGACCCGACCAGTGTGGAGGTGAAACTGAACCCCAACGTGTTCGATCCCAAAGAGGTGGAGTCAGTCTACGTGTCAAGCCTGTGCGTCGTGCGTAAGGACTCCAAGGCGTCGTCGAGCAACGACTACCGCAAGGCCTTCGGAATGAATGAAAACAAATGGTATGAATGGGATTATAACCTTTTTCACTATACTTATCCTTACTTTACGCCAGATGTTTATTCCTCTTTCTACGACTATCTTGCCGCTTATAATGACAAGGACAACAGCGAATTGAAATTCCCAACCGTATACAGAGATTACGACAGCAGAATAGACGACAAGAATTCGAGGACTATCGAATATAAGCTCGTAGGTCGTGGTAATGATGACTATCTCATCGAACCGCTTACATTCGCCTTCGGTAAAAACAAGGTGTTTGGAATGGAGAATTATCTGCCTGTGCTAAACGATCTTTATATGCCTTGTTTCGAGATTGCCGTTGTGGTGAGCGTCAAGATGGCAGGCGTTCAGGAGCCTTTCGTCTATAAACGCACCTACATTCCGGAAATCAGGACGTCTGAGACCCGCGATGTCAGAATGGTGTATGAAGGCATGAAGTCAAGATTCCAGACTATCAAGAATAATGCGAAGATGAGTACAAGTGTGCCG
The DNA here is from genome assembly GCA_900320905.1 of uncultured Prevotella sp. Classification (GTDB taxonomy): domain Bacteria; phylum Bacteroidota; class Bacteroidia; order Bacteroidales; family Bacteroidaceae; genus Prevotella. Next base: position 63,083 of record ONTZ01000016.1, on the reverse strand, counting down.
GTATTAGAGCAACAGCTGAACCGCGCAAAGCTCATGTTCGAGCAACTACAGCCGAGTTTTGAAGAGCAAGAGACGCTATGGTTCAAGGCTATCTATCCTGTATCATGTAGAGAATTAGGCTGGGCACTCCAAGAGGGGGCAAAGCTCTTTGACAATAATCTGTCGACCCATTATTGGTGCGCTCCTGGTAGTAAAGATAATGGCGCATTTGTCGTGACTTTCCAGGCCAGTCGTTCTATCACTCCAAAGAGTTATCAGCTGGTAACATCATCAGAAACGAAAGAATGTAAAGGAACGAACAACCCAAGGACATGGGAACTGTTGGGCCAGAAGAGTGATGGCTCGTGGGTTCGTTTAGACAAACGTGACGCAGAATACGTAGAATATGAGAAGCTGGCTCCTGCCAACGGGGTAGGTAAGATTTACGCCATTAGGGAGAATGCCGGTAAATATCTGAAATTCCAGCTGCGCGTCTATTCGTTCTTTGGTGGTGTTTGGTCATCACTTGTTTCTAGCACCTCTGGCGGTTTGTCTCTGGCTGAACTGAAGTTGTTTGAGGAAGAGCCCGTAACCTTCACTTGTGAAAAGAGCTCAGGCGGTGCGACGTCGGACACTCAAGCCAGCAACCTGATTGACGACAACCACTACACCAGATGGCTCGCTGGCGAGCGCGTCGACGGCAAGTGGTTCATTGAGTTCAAGGCCAGCCGCCCCATCTCTCCAAAGACCTACTACTTCCTCTCGAGCTGGGATTCCGGTACATACTGGGATCGCACGCCTAAAGCATGGAAGATGTATGGCAAGAAGAATGCCGGCGACGAGTGGACGCTGCTCTCCGACCTTGACATGGACCGAGGCGATGATGCTCACGTGCCTGGCGAAAGCATACAGAAGTCTAATGTGTTCAAGTTCAACAAGCAGCAGCCGCAGGACATGCAATACTTCCGTCTGGAGATCACCAAAAACTTCGGCTCTACTGCCGTGCAACTCAACGAGTTGATCTTCAACTATTAATATAGAATTTGTTGTGGTCGCGGGGATAGAGTCCCCGCGATTACGACTTTAACATATTTAATGTGTGTAATATGAAAAAGATTTCGAAACTTTGGATGCTTGCCGCCATCCTGACCTCTGCGACAATGTTCTCCTCATGTGTCGACAACGAAGACAATCCAGTGACGCCTGTCCCAGAACCTGTAGAGACGGCACAGCAGGCTCAGTTCTGGAGCAAGTTCGACAAGTGGCAGACCGACAGCTGTACGGTAGGCGACGACTTCTACATGCACTTGCTGCACAATTTCTGGCGGAATCCTATAGATATCTACCCTGACGGAATGATTCAATATGCAAGAAGCCTTCAGATAGACCGCGTAGCAAATATGGAATCAGCTAACACCGATGCTGATATGAAAATACTAAAGGATGTGTGCGATGAAGCCTCAGTGGAAGGCACTGTCACCGAGCAGAAATTTCTGGAAATACTGAATCCACGAGTTGACGAGCTGTGGCAGAATGCTACCACGATGGAAGAGGCCATGGAAGCATGGGGACGTGCCACCGTAGCTGGCTATAACGATCTTTTTGCTCCTGTAGTGAAAATCGTGAATGGCAAGGCTGTCTGGGTGCTGGATGAATGCCTGCCTTTCTATTATGATCTTAATGCCTTGTCGGATCTTTGGAGTAAACAGGGATTAGAGAGACATCGCGCTTATCGTGGTGGACAGATGGCGCGCACCAGGGCTGCTGCGCAGGTTGACGTCAACATGACAGCATTCGTCAAGGGCATGGGCTTGGGTGTTTCTGCCGATGAGATTATTTGGGAGGACGAAGCTAAAAGCTCCTTTGAGAATGCAGTGAAGCATTTTGCTACTGTAGAGGGTGTCAAGAATGAAATAATGGCCAATGTGTATCTCTATGATGGTCTTCTGATTTCTGATGACATGCTCACTTCATATTCCAATGTCTCTCGCACGTCGGCTTCAGGCAAAAAAGTGACCCTTCCGCTCTCCAGAACGAAACTGATGAATAACATCAAGACCATGTGGGGCGGCCTCTATCGGATAAGAGCCTTCAACAAAAAGTATATCACGGCTGACATGAAGCACAAGTATGCAGCCTATTGCGAGGATTTCCGTTCGGCTTTCCAGAAGCGACTGGAAAACAACTCATGGCTGTCGGAAGAGACGCGCACCAATGCGTTCGACAAACTGAAAAACGTGGAGTTCTTTGTGGCCACAGAGCCCGACATCATGCCTGACGTGGCAACACCGAAGCTGAAGAATGAAGGCATCATAGCATTGGTACGCCAACTGCGACAGGTTCGCATAGATACCTATAAATGGATGATTGGGCGTAGCCGTCGGGAAGTAATCATGCTGATGAGCGCATTTGAGTTTAATACTGACTACTTGGAAGACAATGCATTCTATCAGCCATCTACCAATGCGGTATTCATCAATCCTTCCAACCTGCTGCCACCCTATATACAGGATGGTGACGAGGAGCCGCTGACGCTGGCCGTCTTAGGCTCGACCATCGGTCATGAGCTGACTCATGGTTTCGACAACAAGGGGCGTATGTTCGACAAATACGGTGCCATGAAAGAATGGTGGGCACCTGCAGACGCCACTAAGTTCAATACGTTCAGCGATCAACTCGTTGAAAACTACTCTGCATTGCTGATGATGCCTTGGGCGAATCAGACGCTGTATAATAATGGTTCTAACACGCTGGGCGAAAATATTGCTGATATAGGTGGCTGTTGCCTGGGTCTCGACCTGCTGCTGGGCAAGTACACCAATGCTAATCCGGAGGAAATCAAGCAACTCACCAAGCGCTACTTCCAAGGATGGGCTATCGCATGGTGTAGCAAATACACCCTTGAATATGCACAGTGGGCTTACAGTGTTGATGAACACTCACAGGCTCGTGAACGCACAAATGGTGTGGTGCGTAACATCAATGCGTGGTACGATGCCTACGACGTCAAGAGCGGTACCCTCTATCTGGAACCTGCCAAGCGCATCGCAATCTGGTAATGAAGTGTAATTAATAATAGTTTAATTAATTATATTATAATCATATGTTAGGAATAATTGAAAAGAAGATGATGATGCGCTGTGTTGCAATAGCAGCCATGAGCATGGTAATGGTATCGTGTAGTGACAATGATGACAATGGCACGGGTACTCCCGAAACTCCTGAAAAGGAATACGTGATTGAAGTGGGCGAAGGCATGAAGTTGCCTGAGAACGAGTTCTTGACCAAAGTACCTGCTGCTACCGAGTATGACCAGAGCATCGTTGACGCCCTGAAGGCCATCGACGGTGTGATGGATGTGAAGCCCTTCACGTTGACTCACGCGTATAACCCCAACACGAGGCAGTTCTTTACCAAGACGGCCTACTTCTTCAACTACAAGCAGGTCATCGACCACAACGACCCCTCGAAGGGCTGGTTCAAGCAGCAGTGCATACTCACTGTGGCTGGCAAGGACCGTCCCACTGTGCTGCTGACCGAGGGTTACGGCTTAGGCAGTACCGAGGACTACAATAACCGTTTAGACTACTGCACCGAGCCGACGCTGGTCGGTGTGCTCGGAGCCAACTGCCTCCAGGTGGAGCACCGCTACTTTGGGTGGTCGCTGCCTGAGGGCTATACCAACAAGTGGAACTACCTGCGTGCCAAACAGCAGTCTGCCGACCTGCACACCATCGTGACTGCCATCAAGCAGAGCGGCATCGTGGGTCAGGGCAAGTGGCTCGCCACAGGTGTCAGCAAGCCCGGTGTGACCTCAACCCTCTACGCCTACGAATACCCGGGCGAGATGGATGCCTATGTGCCCTTCTGTGCACCCTTTATGCTCTCAATGACAGAGACGGGATCCTACAACCATATTCTGTCGGCCGACGCTCTGGGCAGTCGCTTAGAGAAGGTGAAGGCAGCCTTCCGCGCATACTGTGGCAACAAGACGCTGCAGCAGGAGGTCGTAAAGCTCTATATCAAGGCCAACCCCAATCTTAGTTCTGATTCTGAAGAGAGTGTGCGGAAGAAAGTATTGAGAATGCTGTTCGATAGCCATTGGGGCAGGATGTCGTATGTTCACTATAGCCTCTGGGAGCCTCTGATACCCCAGGAAGGCGACAGTGCCGAAAAGTTCCTGACCTTTATATTAGCTAATGAAAGAAGAAGTTATGAAGGAGAGGACAACATTGACTACCAGCGCCGCTTAGACTATGTGGACGACCTGGAGCCAAGCCAGTCGGGTGATGACATCCTGACGAGAGGCATGACCCGCGCAGCAGATGAGGAGATACGGCGTTGGGGTCCGTTCGATGTTCAAACATTTATAGAGTTAGGCACGATTATCTATACAACAGACTGGGTGGACGACCTGCTCACGGTAGCCGAGAAGGCAGCCATCAGTGGGGCGAACGACCCTGCCCAATGGGGCTTCAATTACGACAATGGTGCCTATATGCGCCAGGTGCTCGACGGCATCAAGCAGTCCAGCTGCAACATCATGTTCGTCTATGGCATGCAGGACCCCTGGACCGGCAACCGCATCCCAGACGACAAACTGGGCAAGAACTGCCAAATACTCTATATCGAGAACGGCCGTCATAACGACGCCATCGACACATGGAACTTCTCCGAGCGCAACCACCTCTTCCAGTGGCTCAACCAACTTGGTTTCCTCCCTAATGAATAAAAAAATGAAGAAGTATTTACTGATGGCCGCAGCCGCCATGATGGCTGCCTCCACCGTTTTTGCCGCTGGCGATGAGGTCAACGGACATGCGTATTTCACCAAAGCAGAACTGCCCGATATGACCAAGATCCTGCCGCCATTCCCCGCTTTCGAGTCGGCCCGCTTCGTAGCCGACCAGTCACAACACCTCTGGGGCAAGCTGATGCGCCAGGACGAGGCGCGTGCTGCCCAGGCACAGCGCGATGCCGTGTACAGCATGCAGACCGTCATCGACGAGATGGGACCGCTCTTCGGGCTGGAAATCACGAAGGAGGGCACACCCGAGATATACAGCATCCTGCAGGACGTCTGCGCCTCGTGCGACAGCATCTATCACGATGCCAAGGCCACGTTCAACCGCCAGCGCCCCTACGCCTATTACAACGAGGGTACGCTGATTCCCGAGAAGGAGGAGAAGCACCGCAACGAGGGTTCCTATCCCTCGGGCCATACCGTGTTCTTCTGGACTTCTGCGCTGCTGTTGTCAGACATCAACCAGACCAATGAGGCTATGGAGGCATTGCTGGCCCGTGGCTATGAGTTCGGCCAGAGCCGCGTCATCGCCGGCTACCACTGGCAGAGCGACGTCGATGCTGGTCGCATGGCTGGCTCGGTGCTCTATCAACTGATTCGCAGCCATGAGCGCTTCATCGGGCAGTTGGCCAAGGCACGTGCTGAGTTCAAGGAGAAGACGGGCGAGTCCACGCCCGTAAACTCAGCCCGCATCGTGCCCATCACGGAGGGTTCTGCCTACACCCTGCAAGGCACACCCGCCACGGCCAGCACCCGCGGCATCGTCATCGAGGGCAGTCAAAAGGTTGTTAGGAAATAAAGAATATATGAGCAAAAAAACACTTCGCTGTTTGACTCTGGTGGTGACCGTTACCGCTGCCTTATTCCTGTTAGGATGTGGAGGCAACTCCAAAGAACAGGAAAGGCTGTGCAGAGAAGCAGAAGACATGGTGTACGAGGCCTATATGGCCAAGGACTACCCGCGCATCATAGAGCTTGTGGACAGTATCAAACCGCTGGGAAATTTCTCCGAGGGCAAGGCTTGCTACTGGCTGGGCTACGCCTACGACAGGATGATGCAGAAGCGCATGGCCGAGCTGTACTGGAAGACGGGTATCGCCGCAGTGGAGAACTCTACCGACGATGAGGACGTGCGGGTGTATGCCGGCCATACCCGCTACAGAAAGGCTAAAAAGCCTGGGACGCGACACGACCAGCGAATACACCAACATGCTCATCTATATCGGCTGTAGTCAGAGCCGTCTGGGATTGAGTGATGACAAGACCGACAATCGTCTGGAAGAAGCCTATAGCGCTCACATCTACAATATCCATAAACACCCGAATGCCATCAGTTTCCGCGATGCCATCGTGGGCGTGATCAACATCAGCTACAACTACTTGGAAATAGCCGACTATAAGAAGGCTGTATTATGGCTTGAGCGCCTGAACCAGCTGATCGACGGATATGAAAAGCAGGCTGACGCGCGACCTGACTATAGCAACAAACAGCGGGCACGCTACAACATCTATTTAGCCAGAGCTTTAGAGGGTATGGGGCGCAAGGACGAAGCCGCCGAGGCCTACAGGCTGTTTTGCCAGACTGATTTCTTCCAGACGGCAGAAGGCAAGATACTGGCCAGCGACTATCTGCGGCTGGCAGGACGTTGGCAGGATGCTGCCGACAACTTCGGAAGCCTGGATGAAATGATGAAAGAGTTCGGCACCAGCTATTCGTTGGAGAACATACAAAAAATGCTCCTAAAGAAGTATGAAGTCAATAAGAAGGCCGGTCGTATCGACACAGCCCGTGCCGTGAGTATAAGTATCACCGAACGACTTGACTCGGCCATTACTCTTTCGCGCAGCGCCGAAGCCCGTGAAGAGGCGGCTGTACACCAGAAGGAACTGGAGATGACCGCCGAAAACGAGCGAAACATACGCCAGCGCCACATCACCCAACTCATTGCCATGACGGCGATTGTCGTTCTCCTTATCATCTACATCATTGTGCGCCACCGCATGGGAGCCCGTCTTGAGAAAGCTCACAACGAGCTGAAGACTGCCTACGACCAACTCGAAGAGACCACCACCGCCAAAGAGCGTATGGAGAGTGAACTGCGCATTGCCTGCGACATCCAGATGTCGATGGTGCCCAGCACTTTTCCCGACTATGAAGGCCTAGACATGTATGCGTCAATGACACCAGCCAAGGAGGTGGGTGGCGACCTCTACGGCTATCATCTGGAGGGCGACAAGCTCTATTTTGCCCTTGGGGATGTCAGCGGCAAAGGCGTGCCCGCCTCGCTGTTCATGGCACAGGCCACACGACTGTTCCTCACCCATGCCACACAGGGCATGATGCCGGCAGAGATCTGCACGAGCATCAACAAAGCCCTTGCCGGTGAAGATAACGTGAACGCCATGTTCGTAACTATGTTTATTGGTCTTCTCGACTTGAAAACGGGCCATCTCGACTTCTGCAACGCAGGACATAATGCGCCTGTCCTCGGCGGCGGTGAACTGGGTGGCGAGTTTCTCGACATGCTGCCCAATGCGCCCATAGGACTCTGGCCAGGACTGGAGTATGAGGGCGAGGAACTGGACAGCATCAAGGGACGGCAGCTGTTTATCTATACCGACGGTCTGAACGAAGCCGAGAACCGGCAGCAGGAGCAGTTCGGTGACGACCGCCTGTTGGAGATTCTACGTGCCATCCATTACGAAAATGCCCGCCAGGTCATTGAGGCCATAGAGGCCGAAGTGGAAAAGCACCGCGACGGAGCCGAACCCAACGACGACCTGACCATGATGTGTATCAAATTATGAGCAATGAGATGATGGTAACCAGGGTTTAAGAACGTTAAATACGTTAAATCTTCATGCTTTTGGGACACCAAAGAATCCCCAACGTCACTTTTCTACCGTTTAACATGTAAGTTATTGATTATCAATATTTAAAATATTCGACCAATGTGGTAATCTGACCTCCATCACCATTCCTAACAGTGTGACAACCATTGGCACACATGCTTTCCAACTTTGCGAGGGCCTGACTTCCGTCACTATCGGTAATGGCGTGACCGAAATCGGCTTTGCTGCTTTCGTTTTTTGCACAGGCCTGACTTCCGTCACTATTGGCAGCGGCGTGACCTCCATCGGTGATGATATATTCTATGGTTGCATAAGTCTTTTGGATATGTTTTGCTATGCAGAAAATGTCCCGAATTTAGGGAATGATGCATTCAATAAGTCAAATATCGCAAACGCCACGCTGCATGTACCGGCGGGATCGGTTGGTGCATATCAGACCGCCAGTCCGTGGAACGGGTTCAAGAAAATCGTGGCACTGGAGGAGGAAACCATGGATGGCGACTTGAATGGCGATGACGTGGTGGATGCCAACGACGTGGTGGAAATCGTGAAGATGATTGCCGCGGGTGATGTATCTGCTGCTGGCGACCTGAACGGCGACGGGAAGGTGGATGTGGCTGACGTGGTGATGCTCTTGAACATCATAGCGGGGAAATAAACGGAATAGCATTACATCATACATCGTCCTGCTTCAGAAGAAATCTCTTGACAAAGTGGCTTGCGAGAATCGCGCTGTAGTCAGCAAACGGTTAACTGCCCACAAATACGCTAGTTTTGGGCTGCCATGCCAAGTTGCTGAAATATTGCAAGTTACGATTTTGCCAACCTCAACGATACACTTAGGGGCTTCTTTGGGTCATTCAAATAGGCTTTTTCATCCGTTTAGATGGCACTTACGACTCATTCGGATAATCTCTATGGGGGGATAGGGATTATCCGAACGAGTTGTTTGGATAATCTAAACACCTCCTTTGAAGCATCCAAACCACCCGTTTGAAGCCTCCAAACGTCCAAGTCCCTTTTTCCAGCCTCTTTCTTCTCCCAGAATGCACAATCAGGGAAGCACTTTTTTAGGCAATCTTTCTTGACATTACTGCTCCGCACTGGAAAAATCTCTGAAAGGCGCTTGGCTTTTCGGGGATTTTTTGTACCTTTGTAACCGAAACAGCAAACCTAATTGATAATTAAAACCGAAAGAATAATGAAAAAGGTATTGTTTACAATCGCATTGATGCTTTTGCCGATGCTGGCAAGTGCTGATGCTGTGGAGATCGATGGCATCTATTACAACTTAGACACAGAGGCAATGACTGCCGAAGTGACAAGTAACCCGGACAACTATCAGGGTGATGTCACCATCCCAGAATCTTTCGAGTACGGCGGAATGACGTACAGCGTGATCTCAATCGGTGAGAAGGCTTTCTATGCTACCGGGGTGACATCTATTATCATCCCCAATAGTGTAACCAACATTGGAGATGAGGCTTTCCGTAGCTGCAGGGAATTGACTTCCGTTACCATCGGTAACAGTGTCGTTTCCATCGGCCAGTATACTTTCTGGGGGACCAGTCTGACTTCGGTTACTATCCCTGGCAGCGTGACCACAATAGGCGAGGGCGCTTTTATTGGTAACTCAAGGATGACATCTATTACGGTAGACGAATCCAATACATCTTACATGAGCGAGGACGGCGTGCTGTTGAGCAAGGACGGAACTGAACTTATAGTTTATCCCATCGCCAAGGCTGCAACTGTTTATACCATCCCCGACGGCGTGACCTCCATCGGCATAATGGCTTTCTCAAACTGCAATGGCCTGACCTCCGTCACCATCCCTAACAGTGTGACCTCCATCAGCGATTATGCTTTCTATCAATGCAGCCACCTGTCTTCGGCTACTATCCCTAACAGTGTGACCTCCATTGGCTTTGCTGCTTTTTCCGGTTGCTACAACCTGACTTCGGTTACCATCCCTGATGGCGCGACCTCCATAGGCTCAGATGTCTTTGTGGGAACAAAATGGTATAAAAATCAGAATGATGGGTTATTGTATCTTGACAATTGGCTTTTGGGCTATAAAGGAAAAGCACCAATAGGAGCAATAACAATAGCCGATGGTACAAAAGGAATCGCAGGGGGTGCTTTCCGTAATTGCAATGGCATGACTTCGATTACCATACCGGGTAGTGTAATCTTCATCGGCGGTTATGTTTTCCAGTGGTGCGGCAGTCTGGCATCCATTACGGTGGATGAATCTAATCCGAATTACAAAAGCGAGGACGGCGTGCTGTTTAGCAAGAACGGAACTACACTCATCACCTATCCTACAGGCAAGACTGAAACTGCATATACCATCCCCAACAGCGTGACCACTATCGGCGATTGTGCTTTCTATTCTTGCGGTCTCCTGACTTCGATTACCATCCCTAACGGTGTGGCCTCCATTGGTGAGAAGGCTTTCTATCAGTGCGGCGGCCTGACTTCGATTACCATCCCTGTCGGCGTGACCTCCATTGGCGATTATACTTTCTGGTACTGCGGCGGCCTGACTTCGATTATCATCCCTGACGGCATGGCCACCATTGGCGATTATGCTTTCGGTTATTGCAGAAACCTGACTTCCATAACCATCGGTAGTGGAATTCAAACCATAGCAAGTATGGCATTCACTTATTGTACGGAATTGATGGATGTATATTGCTATGCAAAGAACGTGACGACAACAGAGGATGCATTCAGCAACTCTAATTACAATAATGCCACGCTGCATGTGCCGGCGGGGTCGATAGAGGCATATAAGGCCGCTGAGCCTTGGAACCAGTTCAAGAAAATCGTGGCATTAGAGGAGGACGCTATAGATGGCAACTTGAACGATGACGACGTGGTGGATGCCGATGATGTAGTGGCGCTGGTGAAGATGATTGCCGCTGGTGATGCCTCTGCTGTTGGCGACCTGAACGGCGATGGGAAGGTGGACGTTGCTGACGTGGTAATGCTTGTGAACATTATAACAGGACAATAAATTATACTTTTATGAGTGCCTCCGCGCGCCCGGAGGCTTTGCTTTGAGGACATGACGATGCCTCTGAGGGCTCAGCGCTGCTACTTTGAGGACAGGAAGGTGCCTCAGAGTCCTCAACGTTGCTGCTGCGAGGATGCAGGAAATAGGGGTATGTTAACGGGAGTTTACTGCTCCGCACTGGAAAAAATATTGCTGTGCAGAGGAGAATTTACTGCTCCGCACTGGAAAAATCTCCGAAAGGCGCTTGGCTTTTCGGGGATTTTTTGTACCTTTGTCGCCATAAAGTTACTTTTTTAACTCCAAACATTTATGAATAAGACTATCAGAACATTTGCAACGCTGGCCATTGCCGGCCTTGCCATCCTTACTGCCTGCACCCAGAAGAAGGGCGAGGCAGTGACACTTCAGGTGAAAACACAGTACGGCATCCTCGAGGGATTCGAGGAAGACGGCGTGAAGAAATTCCTGGGCGTGCCATTCGCACAGGCCCCCGTGGGCGAACTGCGCTGGAAAGCCCCGCAGCCCCTCCAGCCATGGGAGGGCGTGCGCGAGGCCAAGGCCTTCGGCGACGACCCCATGCAACTCGACTTGTTCGGCGACATGAGTTTCCGCGGCTCCGGACGCAGCGAGGACTGCCTCTACCTCAACATCTGGACTACCGCCACATCGACTGCCGACGCGCTGCCGGTGCTCATCTACTTCAACGGCGGCGGACTGATGGCTGGCTCCGGCAGTGAGCCGCGATACGACGGTTCCTCGATTGCCAAGGAGGGCGTTATCGGCGTGACGGCCAATTACCGCGAGGGCGTATTCGGCTTCTTCGCCCATCCCGATCTCACGGCTGCCTCCGACTATAAGGGTAGTGGCAACTACGGCTTCCTCGACCAGGTGGCCGCCATCCAGTGGGTCAAGGAGAATATCGCCGCCTTCGGTGGCGACCCCGCACGCATCAACATCGTCGGCGAGTCGGCTGGCTCCTTCTCCGTCTCACTGCTCATGTGCTCTCCGCTCTCCAAGAACCTCATCGCCGGTGCCCTGCTCTCATCGGGTGCTGAGGTGCTGCCCAATAAGCCTGCCACACAGGCCGAGGCAGAGGCTGCAGGCGTTGCAGCCCTCAAGGCTGCCGGCATCGCAAGCCTCGCCGACGCGATGGCCCTGAGCGCCGACTCGCTGCAGAAGGTGCTCCCACCGAGGGGCATGTCGCGGCTTGTGCTCGACGGCCACTTCATGACCGAGAGCGCCGATGCTGTATTCGAGAAGGGCGAGCAGGCACACGTGCCATTGCTGGCAGGCTGGAACTCGCTCGAGGCGCACCCCATGCAGGTGTTACAGGCACAGGCACCCACCATCAAGAATTTCAAGAACGCCCTGAAGGCGCAGTTCGGCGACATGACCGACGAGATATTCACTGCTTATGGGTTGGTATCCGACGACGACGTGCTGAGCCAGAAGGGGTTTGATCTCGTCTCAGACCTCTTCACAGGATTCCCCACATGGAAGGTGTGCGACTACCATGCCAAGTCGGGACTGCCCGTCTACCGCTATCACTACATGCACCCGCGCCCGCAGGTGTCGGAAAAGATGGGTGACAAGACCGCAGCACTCGCCGGTGGCGTACGTGAGAAGACTGAAGAAGAGAAGAAGGCCGCAGCACAACAGCCCGCCATCGCACCTGGAGCCGTACATTCTGCCGATATCGAGTATGCCATGGGCACACTCGACACCAACGAATACTACGACTGGCAGGATGACGACTATGCCATCTCGAAACTGTTCCTTTCATACTATGCCAACTTCTGCAAGACAGGCAATCCTAATGGCGAGGGTCTCCCGCAGTGGAGCGCCATCACCAGCGACAACCTGGATAGCGCGCCAGTGATGATCATCGACGTGGACTCGAAGGAGGACGCTTCGCCTGAAAAGGAAAAGGCCTACCGTACGCTCGAGAAATTCTATCGAAGCAAGATGTAAGGAATCGGCAAACAATAGAGAAGCCCCGCTCACAAACGAGCGGGGCTTCTCGTTGGTTGTAATTGGTTTGCAAATCTCTAGTCTCTAATCGCGACTACTCAATATATACCAGGGGCTCGTCCTCCATCACGCTCTGACCTACTTTCACCACGATGGCACTGACCTTGCCAGCCTTCTCCGCCTGTAGGGCATTGGCCATCTTCATGGCTTCGAGCACGATGACGGTCTCGCCGGCCTGCACCTCCTGACCCACCTCGACGGGGATGTCAGTGATGACGCCGGGAAGTGGGGCCTTGATGGCGGTGCCGGCACCGGAAGCAGCGGCGGAAGAAGAACCGCCCTCGCTGCTCTCGGCAGTCTCGGCGGCCTTGCGAACCACCGGCTTCGGCTTCTCAGGCTCCGCCTGCTTCTCCATCTCTACAGTATATTCCTGACCGTTCACGGTCAGCGTGGCAATGTTCTCAGTGATGTCGCTGATCACGACCTCGTACTTGTTGCCATTGATTGTATACTTATATTCTTTCATGCTCTTAGTTCATTTAGGGTCGTGGTGTGAATGTCTGCGCATAGCCGTTCCACTGTGTGGGGTAGGCATTGATGGTAATAATGCCAGGCTCCGCGTCGTGGACGTTGTTGCCTAAATGCTCATGCAGGGCAAGAGCAATGGCTGCATATACTTCGTTGTTCATATTCTCTGTGTAATCTGTGAAAAACTGTGGCTTTACATCGGGATGTTGCCATGCTTCTTGGCAGGCAGGGCATCGCGCTTGGTGGCCAGTTGTGCCAGTCCGCGGCAGATGCGGAAGCGCGTGTTGCGCGGCTCAATCACGTCGTCGATATAGCCATACTTCGCAGCCTGATACGGGTTGGCGAAGAGTTCGTTGTACTCGTCCTCCTTCTCAGCGATGAAGGCCTTCACATCCTCACCAGCCTCCTTCTTGGCCTTGGCCTCCTTGGCGTAGAGCACAGCGGCAGCACCAGAGGCACCCATCACGGCAATCTCAGCCGAAGGCCATGCGTAGTTAAGGTCGGTGTGGAGTTGCTTCGAGCCCATCACGATGTGCGAGCCGCCATACGACTTACGCAGGGTAACTGTGATCTTTGGCACTGTGGCCTCGCCGTAGGCATACAGCAACTGAGCGCCATGCAGAATAACGGCGTTGTACTCCTGACCAGTACCCGGCAGGAATCCCGGCACATCCACGAGCGACACGATAGGAATATTGAAGGCGTCGCAGAAGCGTACGAAGCGGGCACCCTTACGCGAGGCGTTCACGTCGAGCACACCGGCGTAGCATGAGGGCTGGTTGGCCACGATGCCCACGCTCTGACCGTTGAAACGGGCAAAGCCCACGATGATGTTCTTGGCGAACTTGGGCTGCACCTCGAAGAACTCGCCATTGTCGGTGACGGCGGCGATGACCTTGTACATGTCGTAGGCCTCGTTGGGGTTCTCGGGGATGATCTCGTTCAGGCTGTCCTCCATGCGGTTGATGGGGTCGTCGCACTTGCGGCGCGGAGCCGTCTCCATATTGTTCGAAGGAATATAACTCAGCAGCGTCTTGAGCATCTGCAGACCTTCTTCCTCGGTCTTAGCGGTGAAGTGGGTCACACCCGACTTCGTGGCGTGTACCGATGCACCGCCGAGGTGCTCCTGGTCGATGTCCTCGCCAGTCACGGTCTTCACCACCTTCGGGCCGGTGAGGAACATATACGATGTGCCTTCCATCATCAGCGTGAAGTCGGTGAGGGCAGGGGAGTAGACGGCACCGCCGGCGCAGGGGCCGAAGATACCGGAAATCTGGGGAATCACACCCGATGCAAGGATGTTGCGCTCGAAGATCTCAGCGTAGCCTGCCAGTGCGTTGATACCCTCCTGGATACGCGCACCACCAGAGTCGTTGATGCCAATCACGGGGGCTCCCATCTTCATGGCCATATCCATCACCTTGCAGATCTTCTGGCTCATGGTCTCGGACAGAGAACCGGCATGCACGGTGAAGTCCTGTGCAAAAATGAACACGAGACGTCCGTCGATGGTACCGCTACCGGCTACAACACCGTCGCCAAGGAACTGCTTCTTCTCCATGCCGAAGTTGTGGCAACGGTGCTCCTTGAACATGTCGTACTCCTCGAACGAACCCTCGTCGAGCAGCATCTCGATGCGCTCGCGGGCGGTATACTTACCACGTTCGTGCTGTTTCTGAATGGCTTTCTCGCCACCACCGAGGCGTGCTTGCTCACGCTTCTCAATCAGTTGTTTGATTTTGTCTAATTGCTTTGACATAGTTATAATTCGTGTAATACGTTAAAATCGTTGTTAAAAATCACTCCGGGTGTTCGCAGAGTTCTGTGAGGATACCGCAGGTTGACTTCGGATGCAGGAAGGCAATATTCAGACCCTCGGCACCTTTGCGAGGCTTCTCATCAATCAGACGTACGCCCTTCTCAGATACTTCGGCGAGGCCATTGGCCACACCGTCCTCTACGCAGAAGGCCACGTGGTGCACACCCTTGTTGCCCTTGTCGAGCCACTTCTGGATGGTGCTCTCAGGTGATGTCGGTTCCAGCAGTTCCAGTTTCACCTCACCGCAGCGCAGGAAGGCGGTCTTTACTTTCTGGTCCTCTACTACTTCTGTTGCATAACACTCTAAGCCCAGCACGTCAGTGAAGTACGGCAGGCTTTCCTCAATGCTCTGGACGGCGATGCCCAGATGTTCAATGTGGGAAATCTTCATATCGTTAGAATTAAAATGTATTTATATATAAATAATGTGTGCAAAGGTACTCATTTCATCCGACATAAAGAAGAAATAATGTGCTTTTTTAGTATTTCTTATACAAAAAAATTGCCGTACATTTTTACACGTGCGGCAATTCATTATAGATAAAACTAGGTTACTTGTTTGATTTGCTTGGATTATTGAAGATTTTGCCATCTACACTATAATCCATCCATTCTTTATATTGATTGGCATTATTTGCCCAGTTGCGGAAACTCTCATAGGCTTCCGTCATACTTATACCTTCTCTGGGGTAGTTGAAATCGCCCGGGACAATGAGAGCATATGGAGGCTCACCCATCAGAGGTACATGAACCTCACTGCCGCCAAGAGACATATTCTTGATGTAGATCTGGCTAAGGAACTGTGGAATGGTCATTGACTCGTCAACCTCATAGATTCCAGCCATACCGGTCAAATCATATGCCTGATCAGGAAGGGTGTTGATGAATCTGTCCTTACCCGTTGCATTACCCATGCCGAATACCTCATGAACTTCCTTATTGTTAAGTTCTGTACCACTTACAAACTTACCAGGAATACCACAGACAAGTACCCTGTCGTTAGCACCTGTTGCAATGAGGGACAGTTGAATATGATTTGTACTGCCTATGCGTATGGCACGGAGAACTACGTCGTTCAAGTCGTAATCGGCCTCTCGTGGACGGTCTTCGAAGCACATGGTAAAAGGTAAGTCGCCATAATCCTCTTCCTTTACTTCGTCGAACATATATACACCACTGCTCTTCACGTTAGCCATCTCAGCAAATACTCTCTCTTCGGATGCCAACTTTATGTTTGGATCTTCCGACCTGAAGGAAAGTCCTTTTTCGCTATAACCGCTAATCTCAATAATGACATCGCTGAAGTTACAGTCTGTTCCGTCCTCGAAGGTAAGGTATGTCTTACAGTTGGCATTGAACATGGCGATACGGGGATCGTTTAACTGCATAGAATAATTCTGTACTGCTTGATTGAAGGAGCCGAAGGTGTTGATTTCGGTGTTCAACTCTCCGTATGAATACATACATCCATTCGTGTTGTCACCAATATTGTTCTCATTTTTACTCTTTCTCAGCATAAAGCCGATTCTGTAGCCTTTGGCAATTACTGGTGATGGATTGAGGGTAGGAAGAGACCAGAACGGTACAGTGGCCTCACCTGTAGATGCTGAGCCATATTCAACAAATGTCCACTGAATGGTGGCGCGGTCAGTCCAGTTCTTGGCGTCTGTTGCTACCCTAATTTGAGCATCAGACTTCAAGACATGACTCTTAAGATATTGGAAAATATGAATATTCTCTGTGTCATTAGTTGGATTGTTATTCTTATCAGTTGTAATGTATAGGTAATTTTTTAAATCCTCTTCTGAGGTAGGTGTGTTAAAATTTGGTCTATTGTTAGTAATGAATTTCATGAACTTGCCAATTCCAACATTATAGAATATAATAGTTCCATTATTATGGCGATAGATCTGCCATAACTGGTTATTGATGTTACTTGCATTATCGGCATAGGAATCCTCCATGCTAATTTCGGTATTTTTGATATAAGTCATACACTTGCCCACCTCTGCGTTCTTGATTTTGTATACTTTGCCGTCAGTATTATAGCCCAAAGTGCTGAGAGGGGTTTCTTTCTGCATGAAAATTGAAGGATCACCATAGTATGGCAGAAGATACTCATGAACCTTCATGAATTCAAGATCGTTCTTATCTTTTGCAATACCTGTAATTCCTCCGAATGCAGCTCTTTCTACATCAAAATCTGCAGCCTTGAATTTGGGCAGGCGCTTAATGTAGTCAGTCAAAGACATATCTGAGGGAACGTCATCTGGATTATAATAATAATAGTAGAGGTCGCACATATATGCCTCCATAGAAGCAAGTTGAACAGGAATGATGGTGATGGGGTTGGTTCCGTCACTCACAATATGGTTATCGAAGAACTTTACAGCATTACCGTTACGGATAAGTTGCAGATTATCTCTTTTCTTGTTGTTTTTTGAATCACGGAAGAGAGAAGAATTAAAGATATCCGTCAACTCAGCCTTCTCTTCTTCTGTTATAGGCTCGGCATTTGTATAGATCGTTCCGGCATTGAGAGTCCAAGAACCACTCAGTGAGCCCGTGGGCTCCCATAGACGGTCATAGTCCCAATTCGTATTCTTCCAAGCAGGGAAATTCGATGAACTGTTGGCGCTTATCGTACGGGATGCATTATACGACTGCTTATAGTTAGCGGATATTCCGGACAGATTTGGAGATTCCGTTTCTGCCTTGGCAACACCTCTCGTCCTGGCATTTAATACAGAACTGACGAAACTAACCTTGCTGTCTCCGAGATTGAAGCCTTTGATGAAGAAATGACCCTTGTCGTCGGCGCAGGCAGCGATAAGGCGTTCCTGCCCGCGTGGAGCATCGAAGAACAATGTCTTAGTTTCTCCCTTTGTTACATTGGCTTCGGCTAACACCTTTGCCTGATTATTGAAGAAAGGAGACTCCGTTAAAATCATTACTTTAGTGATGTTGTTTAGATTGGCATTGGCAGTAACCGTCACATTACCAGAGGTGACATTACTCCAATCCTGCTTTGGGTCTATCATGCCAAAGATGTTTTCTGCATTCTCTTTGGCAAGGGCGGAATTATTGGCATCAAAGTCAAATTCTGTGCAACTAGTGAGAGCCAGAACACAACTTACGGTTAAATATAATACTTTTTTCATAAGATTGTAATTTTGCAACTTTAAATAAACTTATAAATTTGTGCAAAAATAGTGGATTTTATCGACAAATGGGCATTTTTCCGTCGTCAAAGCCCGTGATTTAACAAAATTTATAATTCTATTGTTATTTTTCCATTGATTTGGCGACCTGTCAGGTAGTTGGGTACTGCCCACTGGCGATTCGTAACATCGGTGACCCAGTAATAACTGTTGACATTGCTGATGCCGAAGAGGTTCAGGCAGTCAAGACCTATCCACACACGTTTGATACCCTTTTCCTGTTTGATGGCCAGCCAACTCATACCGATATCGGCTCGTTTATAGGCCGGCGCACGGAAATTCTGATGTTCAATGCCTCTGTGGGGGGCTCCGAAAGGCAGTCCGTCGGCAAAGGCCAGGCGCAGGGTCATCTTCCATCGGTCTGTACCAGGGAAATAGTCGGTGAAATGGAGATTAATGGCATATCGTTGGTCATTGGGCTGTGGGAAAGAAATGCCTCCCATCTTCATCTGTGCTTTCATCACGGAGAAGGTTAGCCAGGAGTCTGTGCCGGGCACGAATTCGCCGAAGAGTTTCAAGTCTATTCCTGCCGTATAGCCACTGGCGAGATTTTCGCCGTAATAGGTCACTTTGACATTCTGGACATTATAGGGAATCAGATTGGAAAGTGCCTTGAAATAGGCTTCTGCCGTAAAACGGAAGGGGCGGTCAAGCATCTTGAAGCGATAGTCCATTGCTGCAACAAATTGCAAACTTCGCTGGCTTTTAATCTTTTCATTGAGTATCGCCGTAGTCATACCATTCTGAGTTACGGTATCCCTCATTTCTTTATAGAAGGGAGCCTGGTAGTAGAGGCCTGTCGCAAAGCGGAATGTGTAATTGTGATTGAAAACTGGTACTAGAGCAATGGAGGCCCGTGGCGATACGATGGTTTCCTTATTGAATGACCAGTTGGCTAAGCGTACACCATAGTTGAGGGTAAAGTAGTTCTCTCCTTTGGCAAACTTGTATGTGTCTTGCAGATAGGCTTCTATGCGATGGCTCTTGATGTCGTTCTGTGCTACAAGTGTGTAAATCAGGTCGAGACGGTCGGCGGTGTGGGGCACGGAATAACCACTGGAATCGCGCATCTCGTACTCCCTCGACTGTTCCTTGATATGTTCTGTTTTGTATGTCAGTCCTGCCTCGATGTTGTGGTGGAGGGTCTTGTGACTGCCAATCAACTTGAAACTGACCATATCTGCCGTCAGGTAATTGCGGGCATGTTCCATATAGGTACCAACGCCAAGATTCTCGCTTGACTGCGTGTCGTCAAGCCAATATTGGCCTTGAATGTCGTAGGCTTCCTTTTCTTTTGTATGGAAGGCGGATGTCAGGAATTTTATCTTGGTGGAGTCACCGAAGTTACGTGTGATACTGGCAGTGCCGAAGAGTGTGCGGAACACATCCTTCTCCTGTCCGTCAAAATAGACTTTAAAAGACTTCACATCCTCCATCGTACCAAATGAAGTCTCTCGGTCCTTAGGCTTGAAGTTATAGTGATTCTCTGAGATGTTCCCGATGAAATCGACTTCCCATCTCTTGTTGGGTGTATAACTGATATACGTCTGATAGTCAATAAAGTTTGGCCTGTACTCTCCTGTGGTTTCTAAAGAACCGAGCAGATAGCGGTTGGTCTTGTATCGTAGGCCATGACTCATCGAGAACTTCTTATTGCCAAACCCTATGAATCCGCTGGAACCAAGGAGTGAAGCCGTGGCTGTGGCCTCAAATTTCTTAGGACGGCGATAGGTGATGTCTAAGGCTGACGACATTTTGTCGCCATATTTTGCTTCGAATCCACCAGTAGAGAAACCAATCTTATCTACCATATTGGCGTTGATAATAGAGAGTCCTTCCTGTTGCCCGCTGCTGATGAGCAAAGGACGATAGATTTCCACATTATTTATATATACGGAGTTCTCGTCAAAACTACCGCCCCGCACATTATACTGACTTGACATTTCATTATGTGTAGAGACACCCGCCTGTTGCTGAATCAGTTCCTCAACGGCATTGCCTGTTGTCGAAGGCCCGAGTTTGGCATTCTCTATGTTTAATTGTTCCGTGCCGGAGGTCTGTCTTCTCTGTTCTGTGATAGTGACTTCCTGCAAAGCCTCCATCGGTTGCATCACAATCTGTACATTTATCTTCCCCTTTGGGTTTCTGAACACGCGTTTACGTGAGGCATAGCCTACCATCGTAAAGCGTACCTCAACGGAATCTGCTGATTGGAGGGTGATCTCGAATTCACCTTTCAGATTTGACATTGCCACCTTTCCCTGCTTAGGACAAGACACCGTCACAAGTTCCAAAGCATTTTCCTCATTGTCTACCACTTTACCTTTTAGGGTAAAGTCGTCTGCCATTATGGCACTACTCAACAGGAGCATCGCCAACAGTAGGAATTGTCTTGTGATGTATTGTCTCATCAGATTATATAACGTGAGAATCGGCTGTTTATTGCATTTTGCAAACTTTTGCGAACCGAAAATACGATTGCAAACTATTGCGAACGGAAAATTTTGGAGGTTTCGTTTTTTATTCGTACCTTTGCGCTATGATTTACGAAATGCTGATAGGAATACTGGTTTATGCGGTGCTGTTCATCGTGACAGTGCAGAGCAGTCGGCGGAAGGTGCTGGCCTTGCAGGAGCGTCTTGATAAGGTACGCGCCCTTCAGGAACTGCAACAGGCCCAGAGCCGTCAGAACATAGATCAGAACGAGGCCAAGATCCGTGAGTTGGAGACGCTGCTTCAAAAACTTGGCGATGAGAACTCCCTGCTCCGTCTGGAATTGGAGGAGAAGAAAGCCACGCTTGATTATAATAATAAGGTGGCGATTATTGAGAACGAGAAGCGCCAGCAGGCAGAGACAATTATCTTTACCTCCAGTATCTACCATCGGATTCAGAAATACTTGAATAGCGGGCGTAGTCTGGGACATGAGGACTGGGCGGAATTGTCGGAAATCGTAAATGGTGTCTATACAGGCTTTACCGAGAAACTCTATAGCCTCTATCGGATGACGGAGCAGGACTATCACGTCAGTCTGCTCATTAAGGTGAGGGTACAGCCGAAGGACATTGCCCTGTTGACGGCACATTCGAAGGAGAGTGTAGCCTCCACCCGAAGCCGTCTCTATCAGAAAGTCTTCGGACAAAAAGGCTCGTCGAAGGACTGGGATGACTTTGTCCTCTCACTATAAAATGAGAAATAAACAAATTGATCAATAAGTTGTAAATTGTAATTTTATAAATTGTAAATGATATGATTGAGTATTTAGCACAGCACTTATGGCAGATGTGGGCGGTGATAGCCGTCGTCTGTCTGATTCTGGAACTCACAGCGGGTGATTTCTTCATCATCTGTTTCTCCATTGGTGCCTTTTTTGGTGCCATAGCAGCAGCCTGCGGATTAGGCTTCTATGTGCAACTGGCCGTATTCGCCGTGTTCACACTGATCAGCCTTTTCTGGGTACGGCCCTTTGCCCAGCGCTATCTGCATAAAGGTGAGGATAACCGAGTGAGTAATGCCGATGCCTTGATGGGTCGTCAGGGCAGGGTAGTAGAGAGTGTCAAGGCCGACGGTTTCGGACGTGTCCAGATAGATGGCGACATCTGGAAGGCCGTTACGAACGAAGCCCAGGACATCCCTGAGAACACCAACGTCCGTGTCGTAGGACGTGAGAGTACTATCATTACTGTAGAAACATTAAACAATAACCAATAAACATTTATTATTATGATGAGTTACGTATTTATTGCCATCGTCGTTTTGGTAGTTTTGTTTGCCAAAATGGCACTTGTGATTATTCCTCAGTCAGAGACGAAGATTGTAGAGCGCCTTGGTCGTTACTACGCTACTCTCAAACCCGGTATCAACATCATCATTCCCTTCATCGATCGGGCTAAGTCTATCGTGGTGCTCAACCACGGGCGTTACCAGTACTCTACCACCATCGATCTGCGTGAACAGGTTTACGACTTCCCCAAGCAGAACGTGATAACGAAGGATAATGTGCAGACGGAGATCAATGCATTGCTCTATTTCCAGATTGTCGATCCCTTCAAGGCTACCTATGAGATCAACAATCTGCCCAATGCCATTGAGAAACTGACACAGACCACCCTGCGTAACATTATTGGTGAACTTGAACTCGATGAAACGCTGACCTCGCGCGATACAATCAATAAAAAACTCTCTGCCGTGCTTGATGATGCTACAGACAAGTGGGGCGTCAAGGTGAACCGTGTGGAATTACAGGACATCACACCTCCCGACTCCGTACTGACCGCCATGGAGAAACAGATGCAGGCTGAGCGTAACAAGCGTGCTCAGATCCTGACCTCCGAGGGTCAGAAGGCTGCCGAGATCTTGGCATCTGAGGGTGAGCGCACAGCTATCGTGAATAAGGCCCAGGCTGCTAAGGATCAGGCTATCCTCGAAGCAGAAGGTGAGGCTCAGGCTCGTATTCGTAAGGCTGAGGCCGAGGCAAAGGCTATAGAACTTATCACTGAGGCTGTGGGCAAGAGCACTAATCCTGCCAACTACCTGTTGGCCCAGAAGTATATCCAGATGATGCAGGAACTGGCTGAGGGTGAAAAGACTAAGACAGTTTACCTGCCTTACGAGGCTACGAACCTGCTGGGCTCGATAGGTGGCATAAAGGATCTGTTTAAGTCAGAATAATACTTTTTTGCAAAAAATAGGGGCAGAATGATGTGTTTCTGAATAAAAATGTGTAAATTTGCACCCGATTTCGGCACTTTGCCGCATCGTAACGCAAATTCATACTGTATGGTACACAATATATTCAAGGGACTGGGCATCGCCCTTATAACCCCATTCAAGGAAGACGGCTCCGTTGACTATGCGGCTCTGATACGTCTGGTGGACTATCAACTCAGCAACGGTGCCGACTTCTTTTGTATTCTTGCTACGACGGGAGAAACTCCCACGCTGACGGCTGCCGAGAAACTCAAAATCAAGGATACGGTTGTCGATTATGTTCAGGCTCGGGTTCCCATTCTGATGGGATGCGGCGGCTATAATACGGCGGCTGTCGTGGAAGAATTGAAGACGGGTGATTTCCGTGGTGTGGATGGCATACTCAGTATTTGTCCGTACTATAACAAACCGTCGCAGGAAGGACTCTATCAGCATTTCAAGGCTATCTCTGCCGCTACCAGTCTCCCCGTTGTGATGTATAATGTCCCAGGCCGTACAGGTGTTAACATGCAGGCTGCTACCACTGTTCGTTTGGCCCGTGACTGCCAGAATATCGTGGCCATCAAGGAGGCGAGCGGTAATCTGGAGCAGGTCGATGAGATTATCAAGGACAAGCCCAATGATTTTGATGTTATCTCTGGCGATGATGCTTTGACCTTCCCGATGGTCAGTTGTGGTGCTGTAGGCGTTATCAGCGTCATTGGCAATGCCCTGCCTAAGGAGTTCTCCAAGATGATCCGCCTTCAGATGCGTGGTGAGTATGACCCTGCTCGCAAGATCCATCACCGTTTTACTGATCTTTTCTCCCTGCTCTTCGTCGATGGTAACCCCGCTGGTGTAAAGGCTATGCTCAGCGAGATGGGCTTTATTCAGAACGTGCTCCGTCTGCCGCTGGTTCCCATGCGCATCAAGAATATGCAGCGCATGTCGGAAATCCTCAAGGAATTGAAGATATGATTGAAAGCAAGGTTATCCACGAGATTACCCCGCTGATGGGTAAGGATGTGCTTTATATCGCTGAACGCCGCAAGAAGGAGTTCACTTATCCCATTCATAACCACAAGGTTTTTGAACTGAACTTCGTAGAGCATGCCCCTGGTGTGCGGCGTATTGTGGGCGACTCAAACGAGGTGATTAGTGATTACGATCTGGTGCTGATCACTGGTCCAGACTTGGAGCATGTGTGGGAGCAGAATGTTTGTCAAAGTGAGGATATTCACGAGATAACGGTTCACTTCGATATCGACTTCTCCGATGACTCCATCTTCGGGCGCAACCCTTTTAGATCATTGCAGAGGATGATGAACGAAGCCCAAAAAGGACTCTGCTTTCCCATGGATGCTATTATGAAGGTCTATCCGATGCTCTGCAAACTCAGCACGATCAAGGACGGATTTTATGCGTTTCAGCAATTCCTCAGTATCCTCTACGAACTCTCGCTTTGCCCCGGGGCTCGTACGCTTGCTACAAGCAGTTATGCCAAGGTCGAGGTAGCCAGTGACAGCCGTCGGGTACTGAAAGTCAAGAACTATATCAATGCCCATTATCGCGACGAAATCCGTCTCGCCGATGTTGCTAGTCTTGCCGGTATGAGCCCGAGCGCTTTCAGTCGTTTCTTCAAACTGCATACGGGTCGTAACCTCAGTGACTATATTATCGAACTGCGTCTGGGCTATGCCAGTAGAATGTTGGTAGACAGTACTCATTCCATTGCCGAGATAGGCTATGGTTGCGGCTTCAATAATCTGAGCAACTTCAATCGTATTTTCAAGAAGAAGAAGGGGTGCAGTCCGTCAGAATTCCGTGAAAACTACCATAAAACGCGTATTATCGTATAATAATCGTGCAAAATAGCACTTTTTTCTAAAAAAGTCCCTAAAAGATTTGGTCAGTTCAGAAAAAGTGTGTACCTTTGCACCCGCAAAAAGGAACAAAGGGTTCCGTAGCTCAACTGAATAGAGCATCTGACTACGGATCAGAAGGTTGTGGGTTTGAATCCCGCCGGAATCACGAGAGAGATGAAATCAACAGATTTCATCTCTTTTTCTTTTGTCAATCTAAAGATTGCCGCTGACATAGGTTTCATTAGCGGAAGGTGAGACAGGCCCAGGAATTTTCTTGTTTCTGGGATTCGAGGGTCAGACCGAGGGTGGCGGCGCGTTCCACGAGCAGGGGGATGTCATCGGTGTAGAAACCGCTAAGGATGAGGCGGGCATCGGGGGCCATCTTCTGGCGGAACAGGGGTATATCAGCCAATAGGATGTTGCGGTTGATGTTTGCCAGAATCAGGTCGAAAAGTCCTTCCACCTTATTATATAATATAGAGGCATCGCCGAGAAGGGCGGTGAAGCGGTCGTCGACCTGGTTGATGACGGCATTGTGATGGGCATTGTCGACGCTCCATTCGTCAATGTCGTAGCCGACGGCAGAGGCGGCTCCCAGTTTCAGGGCGCAGATAGAGAGGATGCCGGTACCTGTGCCGCAGTCCAAAACTCGGGGCGAACATACTGTCCCCATGTGTTCGAGGAGAGTGGAACAGACCATACGGGTAGTTTCGTGGGTGCCGGTGCCGAAGGCCAATTTTGCATCGATCTCAATAGAAGTGAGAAGTGAACAATGAGAAGTGAACAGTGAAGGGTCTGGCAGGTGGCGTCCGTCGTGGATTACAATACACTTTCCGCTGTTCACTTCTTTTTTTTTCACCACGATGGGCTCGAAGCCTTCGTTTTCCCATTGCTCGTTCCAGTCCTTATCTTCTGCTTCGCGGATGTCGTAAGTGATGGTGATGCCTTCAAAGGGGAAATCGTCGAGGGCTGTCTTGAGGGCGGCTTCATTGAAGAATGACTGCTGCACATAGCCTTTGAGTCCTGTTTCCGTTTCTTCGAAAGTCTCGAAACCTGCCTCTCCGGCGAGGGATGCTAACAGATCGCAGGCGTCAGCACTAATGGGTGATAGGGTGAATTCTACCTCGTAATATTTCATATTGGATGTTAAAATTTGGTGCAAATTTACAAAAAATAGGGAAAAACCTATCGTTGTTTAGGGTTTTTCCCTATATTTGCAGTATAATTATAACTAATTTTGCAGCGTGAATCATTAAAATGTGACGAATATGAAGAAGTTTTTCATGATCTCAGTCCTGATGGGAGCCCTGCCACTCTCGATGGTGGCTCAGGACGACCTCTACTTCGTTCCCAAGAAGAAGAGAGCAGAGGTGGTGGAAGTAACGACACCAATCAATAATCGTGTGAAGAGCCAATACGAGGTGATTCAGAACGACTCTACCAACGACATCATTGAGTTTGATGGTCAGAAAGGTGTATATCCAGATTCTATTGTTACTGAGGATTTTGAACTGACCAAGAGGATGCAACGGTTCGACGATTACGATCTCTCCGACAATGCAGCCTTCTGGGCAGGCTATCACCTCGGACGTGACACCTGGAACTGGGGATTGAGTTGGCATTCGCCTTGGTATTACAGCCGTTACGGCTGGTACGGAGGTTTCTATGATCCCTGGTACTATGGCTATTACGATCCCTGGTACTACGGCTACTATGGATGGCGCGATCCTTGGTATTATGGTTATTATGATCCCTTCTATTATGGATACTATGGATGGTACGATCCTTGGCGCTATGGCTACTATGGCTACTATAGCGTAGGCTATCCCTATTTTGTGGATGTCTATTACGGCGGTGCTCCCCGTCGCTATTCTGCTAATCGTACGACAGGCACGCAGAATCACGGCCGTATAGACTACACTGGGCCACGCGGCATATCCAACGGGCGCACTACTACCCATAGTTCTGGCACATTCGGAGGTTCGGCACTTGGCGGCAACCGTGCCAGCAGTACTCGTACGACAGCAGCATCGTCAGGCTCTGTACAGCGTACGACGGTTCGTAACGCCTCAGGTAACTTCGGTGGAAATCGTGCCAACAGAACCTATTCTACTTCGAATACTTCAAGCAACAGAAATCAGTCTGGTGGTTTCACTAACAGCCCGACTCGTACAACAAGTTCTGTCAGTTCTTCATCTAGTAGTTCGATGGGCAGTTCCTCCGGTGGTGGTTCGTTCGGTGGTAGCCGTGGTGGAGGCAGCACTATTGGTGGTAGCCGTAGCAGCGGCGGTGGCGGCGGCAGTTTCGGCGGCGGTCGACGCAGGTAATTGAATATTGAGAATTAACAATTTAGAGATAATAGCGTTATGAAAAAGATAATTATTTCAGTGGTCGCCCTGGCTTCGGTATGCGCCGTAATGGCTCAGGAGACGTATGAGAATGCAAAGATTGCCACAGAAGACCTCAACGGAACGGCTCGTTACGTGGGTATGGGTGGCGCTATGGATGCCTTGGGAGCCGACATCTCGACCATCGGCACCAATCCCGCAGGTATCGGTCTGTTTCGCAGGTCAGTGGCCAGTGTCTCTTTTGGCACGAACACCCAACAGGATGCCGTTGACTTTGCTGGTTCCAACAAGACCCGCATGAGTTTCGACCAGTTAGGTTTCGTCTATTCCAATCGTTGGGGGCGTGACACGTATGTCAACTTCGCCTTCAACTACCATAAGAGCCGTAATTTCGGGTATATCCTGTCGGCACAGGATCAGTTGCATAGTGCCTCGCAGAACAAACTGACCTATGCCAAGGCTAAGAATGGGCTGCTTTACAATGGTACGGACGAGAGGGGCTGGCCTAACGTCGACAAATCCTATGCCTCGTGCAACCAACTCGATGATATCTATGCCCGCAATCTGCTGTTTGATACCGAAGATTGTACATGGTATTACGATGAGGCTACAGCCTATACGCTCGACCGTAACCACAAAGGCTATATCGGTGAGTACGACTTCAATCTGAGCGGCAATGTAGGCGACCGTTTCTACTGGGGTTTTACCGTTGGCTACCATAAGGTGCATTATAAGCATTATGGCGAATATGCTGAGAGACTCATTAGTTATGACGGAAAGGGTGATCCTTTTAATTACAATATCCTCGTCAGCGACGATCGTCAGATCTCGGGTGATGGCTTCGACATCAAGGCGGGTATTATTGTACGTCCTATTGAGGAGTCTGCCTTTCGCTTCGGACTCTCCGTGGCTACTCCTACGATGTATGACCTGACGACTTCCAACACCACCAATGTGAACATCGACGGTAATAGTGTAGGAAGTATCGAGAGCCTCGACTACAAGTTATATACCCCGTGGAAGTTCGGTGTGAGCCTGGGTCATACCATCGGTCAGAACTTGGCCATCGGTGCAGGCTATGAATATGCCGACTACGGCTCGCTTGATTCGCGTTACAATACTGGTAATGGCTATTACGACTGGTATTATGGCACCTATCATGAGAAAAGTGAGAGCGACGAGGTGATGAATCGTCATACGGAGCAGACTTTGAAAGGTGTATCGACCTTTAAGGTGGGTGCCGAGTTCAAGCCCGTGCCGGAACTGGCTGTCAGACTGGGTTACAACTACGTGTCGCCGATGTATAACAAGGATGGTTTCAAGGATGGTACTCTGCAGAGCGACGGTTCGTATTTCAGTTCGGCCACCGACTATACCAACTGGGATGCCACCAACCGTATCACCTGTGGCTTAGGCTATCAGATTGGCGGTCTGAACCTTTCCGTTGCCTATCAGTACAGTTCGACAAAGGGAGAATTTTCACCTTTTATGAGTTATGAGGATAACCAGTTTGCTGCCGATGACAATATCTGTGACAACGTCAAGGTGAATAATAAGCGTCATCAGTTACTCTTCACAATCGGTTATTCCTTCTAAAAGTAAATAATAATTCAATATAAATGCGGCTTTATGCAAATAAGGTCGCTTTTTTTTGTTTATTCGGCTGAAAAGTCGTACCTTTGCGGACAATTAAATAATAAACTGTAAATTTGTAAATCGTAAATGAAAAGGCTTTTATTAGGAGACGAGGCCATTGCACAAGGCGCACTCGATGCTGGTTTAAGCGGTGTGTATGCCTATCCAGGTACTCCCTCCACGGAAATTACAGAGTATATCCAGGAATCAC
Organism: uncultured Prevotella sp.; assembly: GCA_900320905.1. Classification (GTDB taxonomy): domain Bacteria; phylum Bacteroidota; class Bacteroidia; order Bacteroidales; family Bacteroidaceae; genus Prevotella. The sequence goes on along the minus strand of ONTZ01000016.1, from coordinate 34,138 downwards.
CCCTGGCTAAGGAGCGTGGTGTCCACAGCCGTTGGAGTACCAACGAGAAGACGGCGATGGAGGCTGCCCTCGGTATGTCGTACATGGGCAAACGGGCTCTGGTGTGTATGAAACATGTAGGCCTAAATGTCTGCGCCGACCCCTTTGTGAACTCGGCGATGACAGGTACCAACGGCGGTATCATCGTTTTGGTGGCTGACGACCCCTCGATGCACTCCTCGCAGGACGAGCAGGACAGTCGGTTCTATGGTAAGTTCGCGATGATTCCCACGCTGGAACCCAGCAGTCAGCAGGAGGCTTACGACATGATGTCTGAGGCTTATGAACTGTCGGAGCAGATGCACCTGCCCGTGCTGATGCGTGTCACCACCCGTATGGCGCACAGCCGTGCCGTCGTTGAGGTTGTTGACGTGCCACGTCCTCAAAATGAATTGAATTATGAGGCTCAGGCCTCCAATTGGGTATTACTCCCTGCCTTTGCCCGCAAGCGCAATATCGTGGTGACGGGGCAGCAGCCCATCCTCGAGCAGATGGCCGTAGACAGCAATTATAACAAGTATATTGATGGCAAGGACCATAAACTGGGCATTATCGCCAGCGGTATCGCCTACAACTACCTGATGGAATGCTATCCTGACGGTTGTCCGTACCCTGTGCTGAAAATTAGTCAGTATCCGTTGCCGAAGAAACTTATCCGCCGTATGACCGACGATTGCGAATTTGTGCTGATTGCTGAGGAGGGACAGCCCTTCATCGAGGATCAGGTGCGTGGTGTGATGCCTGGCAATGCCGTCATCAAGGGTCGTCTGACGGGTGAACTGCCTCGTACGGGTGAACTCAACCCCGACTTCTTGAAGAAAGCATTAGGTATTGAGAGTGGTGAGAACTATGCTCCCTGCGAGGATGTTACGCCTCGTCCCCCTGCACTCTGTCAGGGATGCGGACACCGTGATGTCTATACAGCCCTCAACGAGGTGCTGCGTGAGTATCCCAATGCCCGTGTGTTCGGTGATATTGGTTGTTATACCTTAGGTTTCTTGCCCCCGTATAAGGCTATCCATTCGTGTGTAGATATGGGTGCTTCCATCACGATGGCAAAGGGTGCAAGTGATGCCGGTCAGTGGCCCGCCGTGGCAATCATCGGCGACTCAACCTTTACCCATAGTGGTATGACGGGATTGTTGGATGCCATCAACGAGAATGCAGACATCACTGTGATTATCTCTGACAACCTGACCACCGCTATGACAGGCGGACAGGATTCGGCAGGTACCAATAAGTTTGAGGCCATCTGTAAGGGTCTTGGGCTCTCTGAGGAGCACCTGAAAGTGGTGAATCCTATTCCTAAGAACATGCCGGAGATTACTGCTGCCATCCGCGAGGAGATCAACTACCACGGTGTCAGCGTCATCATTCCCCGTCGTGAATGCATGCAAACCCTCCAGCGTCACCTCAAGCAGAAGAAGGCTGCTGGTAAATAAACTGAAAATTGTAAATTGTCAAATTGTAAATTATGAAGACAGATATCATTCTTTGTGGAGTAGGAGGTCAGGGTATCCTTTCTATTGCCACCATCATCGGCGAGGCTGCCATGAAGGAGAACCTCTATATCAAGCAGGCTGAGGTACATGGTATGAGTCAGCGTGGCGGTGATGTGCAGTCGAATCTTCGCATCTCTTCCAACCCCATCAACAGCGACTTGATTGCCCTCGGTGGAGCAGACGTGATTATCTCGATGGAGCCGATGGAGGCCCTGCGTTATCTGCCATTCCTGGCAAAAGACGGTTGGATAATCACTTCAAGTGCTCCCTTTGTGAATATCCCGAACTATCCTGATATAGAAACAATTAAGGCCGATCTTAATAAGGTTAAGAATGTGATTGTGCTTGATATCGAACAGGCTGCCAAAGATAATGGTGTGCCCCGTTCTGCGAATGTCATTCTGTTGGGTGCCGCCCAGAAGGCACTTGGCATAGAGTACGACAAACTGGAGGATGCCATCCGTCGTGTCTTCGGACGCAAGGGTGAGGCTATCGTCGAGGCAAATATCAAGGCACTCGCCATCGGACGTGAGGCCCAGAAATAAATGGTAAATTGCAAATTGTCAGATTGTAAATGTTAGAGACACCAATTAAGAGAGAAATTGTTGACGGTCTTGTAGCCGAACTTGGTATTAAGGACTTTGCCAAGGCTACCATCCGTGAGGTGAAGCAAGTTGCTGCCAAGTCTGAGAAGGCGAGTGGGGTAGAGTTTATCAAGATGGAGATGGGTATCCCTGGACTCCCTGCCGCCCAGGTGGGTGTCGATGCACAGATCAAGGCTTTGCAGGATGGTATCGCCCATAGTTATCCGGATATTCAGGGAGCCCCTGTGCTGAAGGAGGCTGCCTCGCAGTTTGTGAAGGCATTCATTGGCATTGATATCGCTCCTGAGGGATGTATCCCCGTCAGTGGCTCCATGCAGGGCACGTTCGCTTCGTTCCTCACCTGCTCACAACGTGACAAGCACAAGGATACGGTGCTCTTCATCGACCCGGGTTTCCCTGTGCAGAAGATGCAGTTGCAGGTGATGGGGGTGAAGTATGAGACTTTTGATGTCTATGATTACCGTGGTTCGAAACTTGGCCCGAAACTCGAGGGTTATCTTAAGCAGTGCAATGTCTGTGCCATCGTCTATTCCAACCCCAACAACCCCTCGTGGATCTGTCTGCGTGAGGAGGAGTTGCAGGTTATTGGTGAACTGGCCACGAAGTATGATGTCATCGTGATGGAAGATCTGGCCTATTTTGCCATGGACTTCCGCAAGGATCTCTCCACGCCGTTCCAGCCGCCTTATCAGGCTACGGTTGCCCGTTATACAGACAACTATATGTTGCTCATCAGCGGTTCGAAGGCATTCAGTTATGCTGGCGAGCGAATCGGTGTGACGTGTATCAGTGATAAGTTGTTCCATCGTCATTTTGACGATCTGTCAGAGCGTTATCAAGGCCTGCCCTTCGGTCCTGTGTTCTCCACCCGTATGCTCTATGCCCTTTCGTCGGGTACGAGTCATAGTGCGCAGTATGCGATGGCTGCCATGTTGAAGGCAGCCTATGAAGGTCAGTACAACTTCCGAAAAGAGGTGAGTGTCTATGGCGAGCGTGCTAAGAAGTTAAAGGAGATATTCTGTCGTCACAACTTCTATGTGGTCTACGACAAGGATCTTGACGAACCCGTAGCCGATGGTTTCTACTTCACTATTGGCTATCCTGGTATGACCAGCGGGCAGTTGGCTCATGAACTGATGTACTATGGTGTCTCTGCCATCTGCCTCATCACCTGCGGTTCTGAGCAAGAGGGCTTACGCGTCTGTACTTCCTTCATCGAGGATCATCAGTACGATCTCCTCGAAGAACGGATGAAGATTTTTGAAGCAAACAATCCTGTAGGATAATTCCATCCCCCCACAGGGGTATACCCTGCCTGAGATTTCGGGCAAGGTGAACCTACAGTGCAAAAGTCTGCCCTGAATCTGGGGCACGTCTCTGCCCCCTGTGCATAAGTCTGCCCTGAATCTGGGGCACGTTTCTGCCCCCCGTGCAAAAGTCTGCCCTGAATCTGGGGCATGTCTCTGCCCCCCGTGCAAAAGTCTGCCCTGAATCTGGGGCATGTCTCTGCCCCCCGTGCAAAAGTCTGCCCTGGATCTGGGGCACGTTTCTACCCCCTGTGCATAAGTCTGCCCTGGATCTGGGGCACGTTTCTACCCCCTGTGCATAAGTCTGTCCCGGATTTGGGGCAGAGTTTTACCCCCCGGGGGATGGAGAAAATGAAATTAGGGCTCCCGTTTTGGGGAGCCCTTTACTCTTTATTCTTTTTCTGAGACGGTGACTGGGGAGAAATGAAACTCGTTTTCGTTTAGCATCCTTAAGTCGTATCTGCTGGCGTATTTACCTGTATATTGCTTCTTCAATTTCAGATATTTCTTTTCAATCTCCTTGCGGGTGAGAGCGAAGATGACGATACAGGTGCGGTGCGGCTGATTGAGTTTGTTGGCGAAATACTCGCGCAACTGGTTGGCATAGGAACTGCGACCAAGAAGGAACTTTGACTTGCTGTCGTACCATACGCTGTCAACGGTCTGAATGTCTGTAAAATAAACCACAGAGTCGGAGAAGTTGGCGATAAAGCCGAACATATATCCCTTGGGCGTGACGACGGGCTTGGCAATAGCCGTAGAGGTAGCAAAGGCCATCATCAAAACGAAAAATGTGTATCTTAAATATCTCATTATCCTAAGAATGTCTTTAATACTTTGTTTTTTGTACAAGTGCGGAGGCGGCGGATGGCTTTCTCTTTGATCTGGCGGACGCGCTCACGGGTGAGGTTGTATTTGGAACCAATCTCTTCGAGCGTCAGTTCGGGCTGGTTGATGCCATAGAAGGCTTCGATGACATTGCGCTCTCTTTCGTTCAGCATTTTCAGGGCATTGTTAATCTCTGCCTTGAGTGACTCCATGACAAGTGTCTTGTCAGCCATGGGAGCATCGTCGTTAATCAGCACGTCAAGCAAACTATTGTCCTCACCATCTACAAATGGTGCGTCCACTGATACATGGCGGCTATTGACGCTCATGGCCTCATCAATCTTCTCTTCAGGGAGATCGAGTTTCTCGGAGATTTCCTCTACCGACGGGCGACGCTCGTTTTCCTGTTCGAACTTGCTGAGCACCTTGTTGATCTTATTGACGGAACCCACCTGGTTCAGAGGCAGGCGCACGATGCGACTCTGCTCAGCAATGGCCTGAAGGATACTCTGACGAATCCACCACACGGCGTATGAGATGAACTTGAAACCACGTGTCTCGTCGAACTTCTCGGCGGCCTTGATAAGTCCCAAATTTCCCTCGTTGATGAGGTCTGGCAAGGAAAGCCCTTGATTCTGGTACTGTTTTGCCACGGAGACGACAAAGCGGAGATTCGCCTTGGTAAGGCGCTCTAAGGCTTTGCGGTCACCCTTGCGAATGCGCTGTGCCAGTTCCACTTCTTCCTCCACCGAAATCATTTCCTCCTTGCCGATTTCCTGTAGGTACTTGTCAAGGGCTTCACTCTCTCGGTTTGTGATTGACTTCGTGATTTTCAGTTGTCTCATCGCATTGTTGTTCTTAGCCAAAGTGCAAAGGTAAGGCAAAAAAACGGAATCACCAAAAAAAAACCGCAAATTTTTTACATTTGCGGCTTTTCTTGGGTTGATTTGCGCTTATTCGTCTTCCAGAGGCACGGCGAAATAGCCTTTCTTACCCGTGGGGTAGATGCCCTGCATATAGAGGACGGGCTCCTTCGACTTATTGGCTTCCTTCACAATCTTCTGCAGGTCTTCGATGGTCTTGACACTCTGCTCGTTGATACGCTGGATGATGAACCCCTGAGGCACACCGGCATCCTTCAGTTTGCCGCCACTTACTTTCAGTACCTGCAGGCCGTAGCCGATATTCAATTGCTCCTTCTGGGAGTCACTGATGGCCTTGAATTGTCCGCCAAGCACATCAATGTCGGCATCCTTCACCACCTTTGTGTTACCCTTTTCGTTTTTCAGGGTGAGGGTAGCGGTCTTCTTCGACTTGTTGCGCAGATAAGTGATGGTGACTTTGTCACCAGGACGCTTCTGGGCGATGATGCCTGTCAGGTCGCCGAACTTCGGCACTTTCTGTCCATCGATATGTGTGATGACATCGCCTTCCTTCAGACCGGCATCGGCGGCAGCACCGTCTTCGATAACCTTGGCAATATAGATACCCTCCATCGTGCCGAGATCCACCTCGTTGCCTTTTTCCTTCTCACCGTCCACATAGGCGCTGACATCCTGTCCTTGGATACCAATCATGGCACGCTGCACGGTACCGTACTTCTTGATGTCGTCGACGACCTTGTTCATGATAGATGTCGGGATAGCGAAACCATAACCAATATTGGAACCCGTCTGGGAATAGATCATGGCATTGATGCCGATAAGGGCACCGTTGGTGTTGACAAGCGCACCACCAGAGTTGCCCTGGTTGATGGCGGCATCCGTCTGAATCATGGAAGTCACTTTGCCAGGCTCCTGCATACTGCGGGCCTTTGCCGATACGATACCGGCAGTGACTGTATTGTTGAGTCCGAGGGGATTACCTACAGCGAGCACCCATTCACCAACCTTTACATCGTCGGAGTTGGCAATCTGGATAGCAGGCAGATTCTTGCCATCAATCTTGATCAGTGCCAGGTCTGTGGTGGCGTCGGCACCAATAATGCGGGCGGAGAACTCCTTATTGTCATTGAGAGTCACCAACAGTTCATCAGCACCATCCACCACATGGTTGTTGGTGACGATATAGCCGTCGGCAGAGATGATGACACCAGAGCCTGCTGCTACACGCTTCGGTGTCTGTACCTGACGCTGACGGCGTCCGCCATTGCCCTGTCCCTGTCCACGTCCGAAGAATCCGCCAAAAGGATCGGAGAAGAAGTCTTCGAAGGGATCCGAATACTCGACAGTCTGTACTTTTGAGTTTTGCGTGTTCTTGATGTAGACCACTGAAGGCAATGCCTTCTCGGCAGCATAGGTCAGGTCTACGGGTTGTCCTGCAGGCATGGAAGCCACAACGGGGGTCGGTGTGTTGGCAGCATTCGTCTTGTTGAATGCTACAACAGACAGTACCAGTGCTACTGCGCATACGGCTGGAGTAGCGATGTTTACAATCTTTTTCATATTTGCATTCATTTTTGTTATGATTTTAAATTATACCTCTTGTTGACTCTGAGCATCAGATGGCTCGTTGTTTTCGGTTGCAAAGATAGGTGCATTTTTCGTGAAACTGACAAAATGTCGTGAATATTTGTCCCATTTTAACACTTCTCACATTCTACTTAACGGCTGTTTGCTATTAACACTTCAAATCTTAAATGGTTGACAAATTTAAGAATAGCAACTGGTTGTAATTAATATATAGCAACTATCCGTATTTTTATCATTATTCTTTCTCGTAATCCTTTCGTATTTCAATATTATTTTGTACTTTTGCCCTCGAAAACACTGCCTCGGCTTGTCGCTGGTGCCAGTATGACACAAGAGGAAAGTCCGGGCAGCATAGGGCACCCCACTTCTGAAAGTGGAAGTTGTTGGTGACAGCAAGTGCCGGCAGAAGAAAATAACCGCTCTGCAAAGAGTAAGGGTGAGAAGGTGGTGTAAGAGACCACCAGCCGACGGGTGATCGTCGGGCTGTGCCGACTGGGGGCTGCAAGTTCGCGTATACCATCGTCTGAGGGTTGCCCGCCCGATTTACGATGGAGGGTAGAACGCTTGATCCACGGGGTGACTCGTGGACTAGATAGATGACAGGCTAAAACAGAACCCGGCTTACGGAGGCAGTGTTTTTCTTTTAATTTTTCTAATTATAAAAAGTAAAGCGCCCCTTGAGGGCGCCTTGCTTATTGTTTCATCAGATAGGCTTTGAAATCCTTGAAATCCTTGGTCATCGGGACACTCTGTTTCTCACCTTTCATAAAAGCAGCGAGACGGTCGGGAATCTCTACGTCGATGCCGAGGATATCGTCTACCTTCTCCTTGAATTTGGCGGGATGGGCGGTTTCGCAGAACACACCCACTTCACCTTCCTGAAGTCCGTCGACGAGAGCCTGATAACCACAGGCACCGTGAGGATCAAGGATATAGTTTGTATCCTTGTAGCATTGGCGCATGGCCTCCTTGATTTGCTCGTCGCTATAAGTGGCTCCGCTGATGAGTGAACTGATGCGCTCATGGCTTTTACCGTATAAGTCATAGATGCGGGCAAAGTTCGAAGGATCACCTACGTCCATTGCATTGGCCAGCGTCTGTACACTGGCTTTCGGCTCATACTTGCCTGTCTGCAAGTAGTTATAGAACACGTCGTTGGCATTGTTGGCAGCGATGAAGCGCTTGATGGGCAGTCCCATGGCGTGACCGAAGAGGGCAGCACAGATATTGCCGAAATTGCCACTTGGTACACACATGACAAGTTGATCGGCTTTGTCCTGCGCCTTCATTCTGGCGTAGGCATTGAAATAGTAGAATGCCTGCGGGAGAAAGCGTGCCACATTGATGGAGTTGGCTGACGTCAGTTTCATGTGCTGGTTCAGAGCCTCGTCCATAAAGGCACTCTTGACTAATGCCTGACAGTCGTCAAAGACACCATCCACCTCGATGGCAGTAATGTTCTTGCCCAGTGTGGTAAACTGGCATTCCTGAATAGGGCTCACTTTTCCTTTCGGATAGAGCACGTAGACATGGATACCCTCCACACCGAGGAAACCATTCGCTACGGCAGAACCCGTATCACCAGAAGTAGCCACTAACACATTTACCTGCTCATGCTGACCTTCCTGACGGATGAAGTACTGCAGGAGTCGTGCCATAAACCTCGCCCCCACATCCTTAAAGGCGAGGGTGGGGCCGTGGAAGAGTTCCAACGAAAAGATTGTATCCTTGACTTTCACAACAGGACAGTCGAAGGAGAGCGTGTCGTAGACGATGTCCTGTAAGGCATCAAGGTCTACATCCTCTCCGAAAAAGGCACTGGCCACATTGTAGGCAATGTCTTGGAACCTCATGTCCTGGATATTGTCGATGAATGCCTTTGGCAACTTCTTGATCTGTTCTGGCATATAAAGGCCACGATCCTCTGCCAGGCCTTTTACTACTGCTTTGTGCAGGTTGGCGATAGGAGCGTTCCCATTAGTACTATAATAATTCATATTGGTGGGCTTAATAGGGAGTTAATATTTCATGAAGGCCTGCATGAATTGGTCGTGAATGAGAAGGCCATAGGAGCCGCTGACACACGACACCTCATCGTACTGTTGTACATCGTCGGGCTTGATGCCACGATGCCAGATAAGGAATGGTACTGCTTGTCCTACGTGGATGCGCTGTTCTACTGGTGTCAGATGGTCTGGGAGCACAGCGATGCAGACGGGTTCCTTCCACGTGCATACCTCTTTATATATAGGCGCGATGAGCCGCTGATCCAGATACTCAATGGTTTTGAGTTTCAGTTCAAGGTCGCCGTCATGACCAGCCTCGTCGCTCGCCTCCACATGGACGAACACGAAGTCATTGTGACGCAGCGCCTCGATGGCAGCCTCAGCCTTTCCTTCGTAGTTGGTATTGGCAAGACCGGTGGCACCCTTCACATGTTTGATTCCCAAACCGGCATAATGACCGATACCTCGGATGAGGTCGACGGCAGAAATTACCACACCTGTCTTTATCTGCGGATAGCGCTGCATCAGCGTCTCCATCGAGGGACGATAACCACCGCTCCAGGGCCAGATACTATTGGCCTGTCGCTCACCACGCTTGGCACGTTCTATATTGAAGGGATGGGCAGCAAGGAGTTCCTGCGATTTGAGGATGAGTTCGTTAAGCAGTTTTGCAGTTTCCTCAGACGATAACCGTATAGAAGCAGTGGGCTGGAAGGTGTTTGTCGATTCGGCCTTTACCAGCAGGGGTAGCCATTCCTGATTGGGATGATCATGGGGTGGGGCACAGACGATATGCTTGTTGCCACCTTTGATGATGAGCAGGTGTCGGTACTGGATGCCTGTGATGAACTTGACACGTTCGAAACCCGCCTGATCGTTGATGGGTTTGGCAAGTTTTTCGTTTAGATACTTTATTAGCACATCACCGTCAGCGGTTTCAAGGTTCCCACCGTTATGGGTGATTATCCGTCCGTTTTCCACCGTGATGATGTTACAGCGCAGTGCCAAGTCGTCGTTTCCCATCTCATAGCCGATGCTAGCGGCTTCAAGAGGTCCACGACCCTCATAGACACGAGCGAGGTCGTAGCCGAGGATGGATGTATTGGCCACCTCCGAGCCTGGAGGGAATCCTTCGGGCACGGTCATCAGTCGGCCACAGCGACCTTCTTTAGCCAACAAGTCCATCACTGGCTTATGGGCATATTGCAGCAATGTCTTCCCTCCGAGTCGCTCAACGGGAAGATCTGCCATACCGTCACCTAATATTATAATATGTTTCATTATAATCTGTGTTAATCTGTGAAACCTGTGACTTTAGATGTTAGCAATTGACATGATATTCGCAAATACACCGGCAGCGGTAACGGCAGCGCCTGCACCGTAGCCCTGAATCAGCATCGGATACTCCTTATAACGCTCGGTGGTCAGCAATACGATGTTGTTTGAACCTTCGAGACCGTAGAAAGGATGGCCGTAAGGTACTTCTTTCAAGGCAACGCTGGTCTTGAATGACGACGGGTCGTTCTCGTCGGCTTCCATCGTAGCCACGAAGCGCCAACGTTTGTTCTCTGCCTCCAACTTCTGACGACGGGTCTCGAAGTCGGCATCCAGTTCAGGCAACTTTTTCCAGAAGTCGTCTATCGAGCCTTCAAAGTAACTGTCTGGCACAAAGAGATGCTTTTCTACATCGTCCTGTTCTACTTTATAGCCAGCCTCACGGGTCAGAATCACGAGTTTACGGATTACATCCGTACCACTGAGATCGATACGTGGGTCGGGCTCAGAATAACGTTGTTCCTTGGCACGACGAACCGTTTCTGAGAATGGTACGTCAGCAGCAATCTCGTTAAAGATGAAGTTCAGCGTGCCACTCAGGATGGCCTCAATCTTCAGAATCTTGTCTCCCGAGTTGCAGAGGTCGTTGATGGTACCAATGATAGGCAGACCTGCACCTACGTTGGTCTCGTAGCGGAACCACACACCTTTGTCGCGTGCCGTCTGGCGCAGTCTCAGGTAACTGTTGTAGTCGCTTGAAGCAGCAATCTTATTGGCGGCCACTACCGAGATATTATGTTCTAAGAACGTTTGATAGAGTTGGGCAATCTGCCGACTGGCGGTACAGTCGACGAAGACACTATTGAAGATATTCATCTTCACAATCTCATCGCGCATGTGCTCCGTATTGGCAGGGAATCCTGCACGCAGGATCTTCTCATAGTTGTCAAGGTCAATGCCATCGCGATCCAATACGAAGTTGTCCACATCCGAGATACCCACCACGTTCAGTTTCAAACGCCTAGACTGCATCAAGAATTGCTGCTGAGTACGGATCTGTTCGAGCAGCATACCGCCCACCGTACCGATGCCACAGATAAAGAGATTCAGCACCTTGTATTCCGACAGGAAGAACGAGTCGTGGAGTACATTCAGCGACTTACGCAGGAAACGGCCATCCACCACGAAGGAGATGTTTGTCTCGGAGGCACCCTGGGCACAGGCAATCACACTGATACCAGAACGGCCCAGTGTTCCAAACAACTTACCTGCGATACCTGGTGTCTGTTTCATGTTCTCACCCACGATAGCGATGGTGGCTAGACCACTCTCAACCTGCATGGGGAACATGGCACCCGTCTCAATCTCCTTGGCGAACTCTGCGTTCAGTACCTCTGCTGCAGCCTCCGCATCCTCGTCACGCACACCGATAGAGGTGGAGTTCTCTGATGAAGCCTGTGACACCATGAAGACCGAGATGCCCTTGTTAGCCAGTGTGGTGAAGATACGGCGGTTCACACCAATCACACCTACCATCGAGAGACCCGTCACCGTGATCAGTGAGGTACCTTTGATACTCGAGATGCCCTTGATGGGTTTGTTGTCGTCCTCAATTGTTTCCTTGATAAGTGTTCCCGGGTGTTCGGGATTAAAGGTATTCTTTACTTTAATAGGTATATTCTTGATGCAGACAGGATAGATGGTCGGCGGGTAAATCACCTTCGCTCCGAAGTTACATAGTTCCATCGCCTCCACATATGAGAGTTCATTGATGGTATAGGCACTCTTAATCACCTTGGGGTCGGCGGTCATAAAACCGTCCACATCCGTCCATATCTCCAGCACGTCGGCATTCAGCACGGCAGCAATGATAGAAGCCGTATAGTCAGAGCCTCCACGACCCAAATTGGTTGTTTCGTGCGAGTCTCTGTCTCTGGCAATGAAGCCTGGCACCACATAAATGCACTTGTCGTTCAGATTCTTGAAGGTCTCCTTTACCAACTGTGTGGTCAAGTCAGCATCAATTACGTGCTTGCCCATTTTTTTCTCCGTGCGGATAAAGTCACGGGCATTCATACGGACACCGTTTTTCACGAGGGCAGCCACGATGTTAGAACTCAGGCGCTCGCCGTACGATACGATGGTGTCTTCTGTTTTCTTCGACAGATCGTGAATCAAGTACACGCCATAGTAGATGCTCTTCAACTGGTCGAAGAGTTGATCCACGTTGTTGAATAAGTCTACGCGCTTCTTGTCGTCAGTGATGATGGTGTCTATCATCTGATGGTGACGCTTTACCATCGCATCGAATTCCTCGCGATAGTGCTCGTCGCCCTGTTTGGCCATCTGCGACGTGGCAATCAGTTTGTCAGTGATGCCGTCGAGTGCGCTTACTACTACAATGACAGGTTGCGTCCGAGCCTCTGTCTCCACAATGTTTTTCAAGCTTAAAATGCTTTTTACGGAACCTACGGACGTTCCGCCGAATTTCATTACTTTCATATTCCTATGCAATTTATCTTGCCTAATGGTACCCCTCAACAAGCGGGGTTTCCTCCATTGGCGCTGCAAAGGTACTATCTTTTTTTTATTCCGCCATCATTTTCTATCAATTATTTTGCTTTTTCCCTAAAAAGTGGTCAGTTTCTCATTTGATCCAGTAGTCGTGCGAGGTTATCGAGGTTGTTTTCGCGTATTTTAATATAAATATTTGTGTAATTACCAGAAAGTTATTATCTTTGCAGAGAATATGACGAACGAATATCAGATACGGGTGATGCCGGAGATAGCGGCGCAAGAGGATAGGTTGAAGGCCTATCTCGCTCAGGAGCATGGCTTTGACGTGAGGACAATCTATGGTGTGCGCATTCTGAAGCGCAGTATCGATGCCCGTCAGCGACAGATATACGTCAATCTGAAAGTGCGCGTATACATTAATGAACAGCCTCATGATGATGAATACCAGTATACGAACTATCCGAATGTGGAGGGAAAGCCTCAGGTGATCGTCGTTGGTGCTGGTCCAGGAGGACTGTTTGCTGCACTGCGACTGATAGAACTTGGTTACAGGCCCACCGTATTAGAAAGGGGTAAGAACGTGCATGAGCGCAAGAAAGACCTGGCTAACATCACTAAGATGCAGAAGGTGGATCCTGAGAGTAATTATTGTTTCGGTGAGGGTGGGGCAGGTGCCTATTCTGACGGCAAACTCTACACTCGTTCGAAGAAACGCGGTAATACAGATAAGATCCTGAATGTGTTCTGTCAGCACGGAGCCTCGACGGCAATCTTGGCTGATGCCCATCCACATATTGGGACAGACAGATTACCCAAAGTGATCGAGGCTATGCGTAACACCATTATTAATTGTGGTGGAGAAGTACATTTTCAGACGAAGATGACTCAGTTCATCTTGGAGGGTGATAAGGTCGTTGGTTGTATTGCAGACAAAGAATATCGTGGTCCGATAATTTTGGCCACAGGTCACTCTGCACGAGACGTTTACAGATATCTGGCAGAAGCAAAGATTGAGATTGAGGCGAAGGGTATTGCCGTGGGTGTGCGACTTGAACATCCCTCTCAGTTGATTGACCAGATACAGTACCATTCGAAGCAAGGAAGAGGCAGGTATCTGCCTGCTGCGGAGTATGCGATGGTGACTCAGGTGGAGGGTCGGGGTGTGTATTCCTTCTGTATGTGCCCTGGCGGTTTCGTGATTCCTGCGGCTACGAATAAGGAGCAGATTGTGGTAAACGGCATGAGTCCTGCGAGTCGAGGAACGTCATGGAGCAATTCGGGGATGGTGGTGGAAGTACAGCCATTTGATGATTTGTCGATTTCACAATTTGACAATTTGGAACCCATTCCTGATTCGTTGAGGGTGATGCTGTTTCAGGAAGAACTTGAGCGGATGTGCTGGCAGCAGGGGAATATGCGGCAGACGGCACCTGCCCAGCGGATGGCGGACTTTGTGAACGGGAAGTTGAGTTATAACCTGCCCAAGTCGTCGTATGCCCCAGGTCTGATTTCAAGTCCGCTGCATTTCTGGTTACCGAAGATGATCTCCCACCGTTTGCAAGAGGGCTTTAAGACCTTCGGACGGAATGCACACGGTTTCCTGACCAACGAGGCTGTGCTGATTGCCGTAGAGACACGTACCAGCAGTCCGGTGCGAATAGTCAGAGATCGTGAAACGCTGCAACACATTCGTATTCAGGGTCTTTTCCCTTGTGGCGAGGGAGCCGGCTATGCTGGGGGAATCGTCTCAGCAGGTGTTGATGGAGAACGCTGTGCTGAGATGTGCGCACAATATATGGCGCAGAATAGTTAAAAAAATACAAGAGCAGAAAAATGTTCATAGTTTAATGTTCAATAGTTCAATGTTTTTTCGTATCTTTGTGGCATCAAAATAACTAAAAATTCATTGCGTTATGAACAGAGAAGAACAATTCGTTATAACGATCAGTCGCCAGTTCGGAACAGGCGGCCATGAGATTGGAGCAGAGTTGGCGCGTCGCCTTAATGTCAAGTTGCTCGACAAGCAGATCTTGAATGAGATGGCCAAGAAAAGCCGGATTGTGGAGGAGGCCATGGAGAAGATCGAGGCCCGTAATCCCTTGTGGCGTGACGATTTCACTGATTTCTATCGTAACTATATGAGTCGGGCGGAGTATAGCGGACTGGAACACGATCAGACCTCGCACGACCTCTTTGAGGCGCAGGCAGAGACCATCCGTCAGATTGTGGAGGAGGAGTCGTGTGTCATCGTGGGTCGCTGTGGATTCCACATCTTTGAGAATCATCCTAATGCTCTGAAAATCTTCATCCATTCGTCGGAGGACTGTAGGAAACGTCGTATTGCAGACAAGTATGGTTTGGATCTGCGGGATGCCGCTGCGATGGTGGTGGATAATGACTACAGCCGTGAACTCTACACGAAGACTTTTACAGGTAAAGACTGGACGGACGCCCGCAATTATGACATCTCGCTCGATGTGCGGACATTCGGAGTAAACGGGGCCGCAGACTTCATAATGAAGTGTATCGAGTAGTTTTCGCCACAGATTACACAGATTTCGCAGGAAAAATTTGTCAGTGTACCGATTTTTTAGTACCTTTGCACGCTGAAATTTCAAAGTTAGTAATTACTAAAGAATCGGTATAATGAATATTTCCTACAAATGGTTGAAGGAATACGTGGATTTCGACCTGACGGCCCAACAGGTGTGTGATGCCTTGACGTCAACAGGTCTCGAAGTCGACGCATTGGAAGAAGTACAGAGTATTAAAGGTGGTCTGAAGGGTCTCTATGTGGGTAAGGTGCTCACTTGCGAGGCTCATCCCGATAGCGACCATCTGCATGTGACAACGGTAGACTTGGGCAAGGACGAGCCCTCTCAGATTGTGTGTGGTGCACCCAATGTGGCTGCCGGACAGAAGGTGATTGTGGCCGACTTGGGCTGTGTGCTCTATGACGGCGACAAGGAGTTTGTCATTAAGAAGTCGAAGTTGCGTGGCGTAGAGTCCTGTGGTATGATCTGCGCTGAGGATGAGATAGGCGTTGGTAACGACCATTCTGGCATCATCGTGTTGCCTGAGGATGCTGTGGTGGGTACGCCTGCAGCAGAGTACTACCATCTAGAGAGCGACTGGCTGATTGAGGTGGACATCACAGCCAACCGTGCAGACGCCCTGAGTCACTGGGGGGTGGCACGTGATCTCTATGCCTGGCTGAAACAGAACGGCTACGAGACTTCGTTGCACCGTCCTGACTGCTCTGCATTTAAGGTGGATAATCATGACCTTCCCATCGAGGTGACTATCGAGAATCAGGAGGCATGTAAACGCTATGCCTGTGTGAGCGTCACCGACTGCGAAGTAAAGGAGAGTCCAGACTGGTTGAAGAATAGGTTGACTACCGTTGGCCTGCGTCCTATTAATAATATAGTGGATATCACCAACTATGTGATGATGGCATACGGTCAGCCTCTGCACACGTTTGATGCTGACATGGTGAAAGGTCACAAGATTGTTGTGAAGACCATGCCAGAAGGTACACCTTTCCAGACGCTTGACGGTGAGGAACACAAACTCTCCGACCGCGATCTGGCTATCTGCAATGCAGAAGACCCGATGTGTATAGCAGGTGTGTTTGGTGGAAAGGGTAGTGGTACCTACGAGACCACAAAGAACGTGGTGCTTGAGAGTGCTTACTTCCATCCCACATGGATCCGTAAGAGTGCCCGCCGTCATGGGCTGAGCACGGATGCCTCGTTCCGTTTCGAACGTGGTGTCGATCCCAATGGTACTATCTATGCCCTGAAACAGGCTGCCATCCTCTGTCAGGAATTAGCAGGCGGTAAGGTGTCGATGGAGGTGTGCGATGTTTATCCAGAGCCGATGAAGAACCCAGTGGTGGAACTGAGTTATGAATATGTGCACAATCTCGTGGGTAAGACCATTCCCGTT
Organism: uncultured Prevotella sp.; assembly: GCA_900320905.1. Classification (GTDB taxonomy): domain Bacteria; phylum Bacteroidota; class Bacteroidia; order Bacteroidales; family Bacteroidaceae; genus Prevotella. The sequence goes on along the minus strand of ONTZ01000016.1, from coordinate 17,637 downwards.
GAGACCATCAAGGCCATCTGTGAGAGTCTGGAAATGAAGGTGCTCAATGAATCTGAAGAGGGATTGACGTTGGAGGTTCCTGCCTATCGTGTGGACGTGCAGCGTCCCTGTGACGTGGTGGAGGATATCTTGCGCATCTATGGATATAATAATGTGGAGATTCCGACACAGTTGAAAGGATCACTCGTCATCAAGGGTGACGAAGACCGCAAGCACAAACTGGCCAATCTGGTCAGTGAGCAGTTGGTGGGCGAGGGTTTCAACGAGATCCTGAACAACTCCCTGACAAAAGGAGCCTACTACGAAGGTCGTAATGCCTATCCTGCAGAGAACTGCGTGAAGATTCTAAATCCACTCTCTACCGACTTGAATGTGATGCGCCAGACATTGCTTTTCGGTGGTATGGAGAGTATCCAGCATAACGTGAACCGCAAGCGCCAGAACCTGCGTTTCTTCGAATTTGGAAATGTATACACCTTCAATCCTGAGAAGCAGAACGACGATGACCCGATGCAAGCCTACAAGGAGCAGTATCACTGTGGCCTCTGGGTGACGGGTAAGCGTGTCGAGGGTTCATGGGCTCATGCCGATGAGGACTCAAGTTTCTATGAACTGCGATCCTGTGTTATCAACATTCTCCGTCGAATCGGAGTGAAACGGGGTATGATTGTTCTCAAGAAGTCAGAGAATGATATCTTCTCGTCAGGTATGACCGTTGAAAATCGTGGCGGTAAGAAACTCTACGAAATGGGTATCATCTCGAAGAAACTCCTGAAGCAGTTCGGACTTGACAATCCAGTGTTCTATGCAGAATTGAATTGGACGGCACTGATGAAGATGGTCAAGAAGAACGAGGTGGTTTATACTGAGGTGCCTAAGTTCCCGGCCGTGAGCCGTGACCTCGCCCTCTTGGTAGACAACAGCGTAGAGTTTGCACAGATTGAGCAGATTGCCCTTCAGACGGAGAAGAAACTACTGAAGAAGGTGGAACTCTTTGATGTCTACGAGGGTGACAAATTGCCTGTCGGCAAGAAATCGTATGCAGTGAACTTCATTCTCCAAGACGAAGAGAAAACCATGGGTGACAAGCAGATTGATGCCATTATGCAGAAACTCATTGCCAACATCAAGAAACAACTCAATGCTGAACTGAGATAAAAATGTAAATTGTAAATCGTAAAATTGTAAATTAATATGGGAAGAGCATTTGAATATCGCAAGGCTACAAAACTGAAGCGATGGGGCCACATGGCCAAGACATTTACAAAGATTGGTAAGCAGATTGCCATTGCCGTGAAGGCTGGCGGTCCAGAGCCGGAAAACAATCCTACACTGCGTGCAATCATTGCCAATGCGAAGCGTGAGAACATGCCGAAGGACAACATCGAGCGTGCCATTAAGAACGCGATGGGTAAGGATCAGAGCGATTACAAGGAAGTGACCTATGAGGGATATGGCCCTCATGGAATCGCCATCTTCGTGGAAACACTGACCGACAACACTACTCGTACCGTGGGTGATGTTCGTTCTGTATTCAACAAGTTCAATGGTAATCTGGGTACTCAGGGGTCATTGAGTTTCCTCTTCGACCACAAAGCCGTGTTCACTTTCAAAAAGAAGGACGGTCTGGATATGGACGAGATGATTCTCGACCTGATTGACTATGGCGTGGAGGATGAATATGATGAGGATGAGGAAGAGAACAGCATCACCATCTATGGCGATCCTTCTTCATTTGGTGCTATTCAGAAGCATTTGGAGGAGAATGGTTTCGAGGTGACAGGTGCTGAGTTCACCCGTATCCCCAATGACCTGAAGGATGTCACGCCAGAACAGCGTGAGACTATCGATAAGATGGTGGAGAAACTCGAGGACTTCGACGATGTCCAGACGGTTTACACCAATATGCAACCAGAATAAACAGAAAGCCCCCAAGTCCGGGGGCTTTCTTGTCAATAGTCTTTTTCTGTAAATGTTGCCTCAAACAACACCTTCTTTGGGTCTTTCTCGGAATGATAGGTGTATGTGAAGTTATACCCATTGTCTTTGTAGGTCTTCATGGCCGTTGTGTTTCTCAGCCCGTCTTTTAGGGTTCTCATGGCCTCTAAAGAGTCAAGCACCCCCTCTTTGTCAGCAATGCCTGTCAGACGATAGTAATAGTGGAGGGTGTGGGAACCCTTCTCGAATGTCAGACTGTCCAGAATAATATTGTCTCCCATTTTCGCAGGACAGTTCTTGGCTGTATACTCTTTGGACTCACGGGCGCACCTGTCTTCCAATGACTCCTGACAGGCGGCGAATAACAATGCCAAACAGGCAAATACCAATACCTTTTTCATAATGAATGCTATTTTTTCGGTGCAAAGTTACTCAGAAATATTAAATTTCGTCGTGGAAACTCCAAAAAAAAGCAAAAATATTGGTAATACGAGGGATTTTTTGTACTTTTGCAATTCAAAGAGACGATTACTATAAATGAATCATATAAGAAACTTTTGTATCATTGCGCATATCGATCATGGCAAGTCGACCTTGGCTGACCGTATGCTGGAGTTCACGAAGACCATTCAGGTTACCGAGGGACAGATGCTCGACGACATGGACTTGGAGCGTGAGCGTGGCATCACCATCAAGAGCCACGCCATCCAGATGGAATATATGCACAATGGCGAAAAATATATCCTCAATCTGATTGATACCCCAGGACACGTGGACTTCTCTTACGAGGTTTCACGTTCCATTGCTGCATGTGAAGGAGCCCTCCTTGTGGTCGATGCCACTCAAGGCGTGCAGGCACAGACCATCTCCAATCTTTATATGGCTATCGACCATAATCTGGAGATTATCCCTGTCATCAATAAGATTGACATGCCCTCTGCCATGCCCGATGAGGTGGAAGATGAGATTGTCGACCTGATTGGCTGCGAGCGCGAGGATATCCTGCGTGCATCCGGTAAGACGGGCGAGGGTATCGAGCAGGTGCTTGATGCAATCGTGGAGCGTATTCCTCACCCAGAGGGTGATGAACAGGCTCCCTTACAGGCCCTGATCTTCGATTCGGTGTTTAACTCTTTCCGTGGTATTATTGCCTACTTCAAGATTGTGAACGGTATAATCCGTCAAGGTGACCTCGTGAAGTTCTTTAATACGGGCATGGAATATGATGCCGATGAGATTGGTGTGCTGAAAATGGATATGATTCCCCGTAAGGAACTGCGTACAGGCGATGTGGGCTATATCATTAGTGGTATCAAAGACTCGAAAGAAGTCAAGGTGGGTGATACCATTACCCATGTGTCCCGCTCCTGCGATGCAGCCATCGAAGGTTTTCAGGAAGTGAAGCCGATGGTATTCGCCGGTGTATATCCCATTGATCCGACGGACTATGAGAATCTCCGTGCCTCTTTGGAGAAACTGCAACTCAACGATGCCTCGCTCACATTCACGCCAGAGAGTTCGGTGGCGTTAGGCTTCGGTTTCCGTTGTGGCTTCCTCGGACTGTTACACATGGAGATTATTCAGGAACGATTGGATCGTGAGTTTGATATGGATGTCATCACGACGGTGCCTAACGTATCGTATATGTGCTATACTAAACAAGGGGAGGTGAAGGAGGTACATAATCCTTCCGGACTGCCTGACCAGACGATGATTGATCATATCGAAGAACCCTATATCCGTGCCTCTATCATCACGGCTGCAGACTATATCGGGCCAATTATGACGCTCTGTCTGGACAAGCGTGGAGAACTCATTGACCAGCAATACGTCAGCGGTAATCGTGTGGAACTGCATTTCATGCTCCCGTTGGGTGAGATCGTGATTGACTTCTACGACAAACTGAAGTCTATCTCCAAAGGCTATGCCTCGTTCGACTACCATATTGATGGCTTCCGTCCCTCAAAGTTGGCGAAGTTGGATATCCTCCTGAATGGCGAGCCTGTGGATGCCCTGTCAACATTGACGCATCAGGACAATGCCGTGACCTTCGGGCGCAGGATGTGTGAGAAACTGAAGGAACTGATTCCGCGCCAGCAGTTTGATATTGCCATTCAGGCGGCTATTGGCGCGAAGATCATCGCCCGCGAGACGGTGAAACAGGTGCGCAAGGATGTGACTGCCAAGTGCTATGGCGGTGATGTCTCGCGAAAGCGTAAACTATTGGAAAAGCAGAAGCGTGGCAAGAAACGTATGAAACAGATTGGTAATGTGGAAGTGCCGCAGAAGGCCTTCCTTGCAGTATTGAAATTGGACTAATAACATATTTTAGAAGACCTATGGCTAACATCAGTATCACAACAAGAGACGTAGCCCGTGAGTTGGCACGCAGATACAGTACGATGACACATGACGAACTCGATTTGCTGGAAAGCATACTCGTGCCGAAGAAATTTGCGAAGAACGATATGATTCTTCGCGAGGGAGAGACCTGTACGAACATCTACTGGGTGGTGAAGGGTCTCGTCCGTCAGTTCTATTATAAAAACGGAAAGGAATTGACGGAATATATGGCCACCGAGAACTCGATTGTCATGTGTATCGAAAGTCTGTTCCGTGAGAAACCGTCACAGTTGCAGATTAAGGCTTTGGAGCCGACCATTATCATTGCTATGCCGAAGGTTGATTTGGAGGCAGTGGCCATGAAGAGTGTGAACATCCAGATTCTCTATCGTAAGATATTGGAAGAATCGCTCATACTGAGTCAGCACCATGCCGATATGTTGCGCTTTGAGAGTGCGCAGGACCGTTATCAGAAACTGGTAAAGAACCAACCTCAGTTGGTGCTCCGTGCGCCGTTGGTCTATATCGCCAGTTATTTGCAGATGACACCAGAGACGCTGTCACGAGTACGCACAGCAGCGCTGATGGAGAAGTAAGTTTAGTTTTTTTTCAGATATAATGAGTTATCGATACACGTCGGTAACTCATTTTGATAATGGGTCACATAGATGAGTGTGACATCGGGATTCTGACAATACTCATCCACAATAGCCTTGACCATCCTGCGGTTTTCATCATCCAGTCCATGAAGCGGTTCGTCGAGAATCAGCAGGTCGGGCTCTTTCACGAAAGCCCTTGCCACGAGGACAAGTCGTTGTTCACCACTCGACATCTCCATGAATTTGCGTTCTTCCAGATGACCGATGCCGAAAACTTTCATCCATTTCCGGCATTGCTCCTTTTCTGCCTCGTTGGGACGGGTGTAGAGACCGATGGTGTCTTTCAGACCACTGGCGACAATTTCGATGGCGGGGATGTTTTGGCGGTAACTGCGGTGCATCTCAGGAGAGACGTAGCCGATATGACGCTTGATATCCCAGATACTCTCGCCGGAACCTCGTTTGTGTCCGAAGAGGGAAATGTCGCAGGCATAACTTTGGGGGTTATCAGCACAGACGAGGGAGAGTAGGGTAGACTTGCCACTTCCGTTCTGGCCGGATAGCGACCAGTGTTCGCCTTTTCTCACCGTCCAGTCCAGGTCTTTCAATATCGTGCGTTTCCCATATCGGATACTGACGTTGTTGAACCGAATGACCTCGGGTGACACAGAGGGACGGTTCTTTTGGGTTTCACGAAGCCTCGATACAAAAGAACAGTCACTGCTGTGTTGTAGGCATTCGACTTTTGGCAGCACTCGCATCTCGCGAACTTCCACAATATGTGTGATGAAGTCAGGAATCTCATCCGTCTTTGCCAGTACAAGGATGATTTGCAACCCATGCTCCTTGGCCAACATCCCCAACAACTCTTTCAGTTGGTCACGCGTTTCAGCATCCAATCCGATAAAAGGATTTTCCATAATCAACACTTTCGGATGGGTGAAGAGCGAGGCAGCCAACTTGAACTTTCGGAGTTCGCCGCTGGATAGCAGGATAATGTATTTGTCGAGCAACGTCTCCAAATGGAATAGTTCGTAAAGATGCTTTTGGAAAGCCCTGCGTTCTGGCGAGTCCTCACCAGCCAACTGATACGTTTCTTCGAGTTTGCTGCCCACAGTGGGTGTCTCTTCATCAATCTCCATCTGGTTCCAACGCTGTTGGAGGAAATAAGTACGGTCATTATCCCCACCATAAGTGTCCCGGAAGGAGATGTGCTTCAGGTTGTTGTACGGCTCGTCGAAGACGTATTTCACCATATCGGGGAAGACGGGATGACGGCCGGTGAGCATATCCACGAACATGCTCTTGCCTGCACCGTTCCTGCCAATGATGGCGATATGCTCGCCTTCCTCCAAACAGAAGTTCACAGGCTCTGCCATCGACCAGTCCGGCTTCTTGGTTCGTGCATTGATCATCTCAATCGTCTTCATCTTTCTTGGTGATTTCTGAGTTTATTGAAGGGCGTTTTGACACCTTCTCTTTGTTCTTATTGACGAAGTCCTTCCAACCTCTATATTTGACCTCACTCTCGGGTCGCCCCATCTGCATATAGTGACAATAGGCTGCAGCCAAGGCATCGGTGGCATCCATGAATTTAGACATCTCCTCGTTGGGGATCTTCAACAGCCGTTGTAGCATCCCGGCCACCTGTTCCTTGGCTGCATTACCATTACCGGTAATGGCCATCTTGATCTTCATCGGGGCATACTCATGGATAGGCACCCCATGATGAATAGCAGCAGCAATGGCCGTTCCCTGGGCACGTCCGAGTTTCAGCATCGACTGTACGTTCTTCCCGAAGAACGGTGCCTCGATGGCCATTTCGTCAGGCAGATACCCGTCGATGATACCTGTCACCCGTTCGAAGATATGGCCGAGTTTCAGGTAGCCATCCGAGAACTTACGCAGGTCGATAACTCCCATTGTAATCATGCTAGCCTTGCCGTCAGTCACTTTCAGCAAGCCGTATCCCATCAGGTTCGTGCCAGGGTCGATTCCCAATATGATTTTTTCCATATTGGGTGCAAAATTACGAATTTAATTTGAATTACACAAACAATCCTCCGATTTGATAGACTACTGCACTCATGATCCACGCCACGGTGGTGGTATAGAGGGCTGCAAAGGTAGCCCATCGCCACGAGCCTGTTTCATTCTTGATGGCGGCAATGGTGGCGATGCAAGGGAAATATAGTAATATAAATATAAGGTACGCGTAGGCGGCATATGGCGTGATACCTTCCTGAAGCATCATCTGCCTCAGGTGCGTATATTTTTCATTGTCATCGCTGAACTCCTCATCATCTGCGAAAGAGTCATCCCCACTGTATAACACGCCGATAGTTGAGGCCACAATCTCCTTGGCACCCACACCCGCCAACAGCGACACATCCAGTTTCCAGTTGAACCCCTGAGGAGTAAAGATTGGTTCGATGGCCTTGCCCATGCGTCCGATATAACTCTGTTCCTGTTGTTGCTCGCGAGGCAGTGACTCATTGTGGGGGAAATACCCCAGGGCCCAGACGATGATGGAGGCCACGAGGATGATGCCTCCCATCTTCTTCAGGTACTCCTTGCCCTTCTCCCACGTGTGGCGCCCGATGGCTTTCGCTGTCGGCCAACGGTAGGGAGGCAGTTCCATCACGAAGGGTGTGTCCTCGCCCTTGATGACCAGCGTGGAAAAGACCTTGCTTACTACAACCGCCATTACAATGCCGATGGCGTAGAGCGACAGCATCACCCACGAGCGGTACTGCAGTGAGAAGAACGTGCCTGTGATCATGATATAGATGGGGAGACGTGCAGAGCACGACATAAACGGCAGTACCATCATTGTGATGATGCGCGAGCGGCGGCTCTCGATGGTACGTGTAGCCATCACTGCAGGCACATTGCAGCCGAAGCCCATGATGAGGGGGATGAACGACTTGCCGTGCAGACCCATCTTGTGCATCAGTTTATCCATGATGAAGGCCGCGCGAGCCATGTAGCCGCTGTCTTCCATCAGCGAGATGAAGAAATAAAGAATCAAGATCTGTGGCAGGAACACAATGACGCTTCCCACGCCACCGATGACGCCATCCACGAGCATAGCCTTCAAAGGACCCTCGGCCATCGTTGCTGTCACCCGATCGCCAGCCCACGCCACGAACGCCTCAATCCAGTCCATCGGATACTGCCCCAGCGCGAATGTCGTCTCGAACATCACGTAGAGCAGCAGGAAGAAGATGGGGAAGCCGAGGTACTTGTGCGACAGCACACCGTCGATCATGTGTGTGGTGCGGTAGGTGTCTTTCTTCGTACCCGTCTTGAAGCCCGCCTCCTTCAGCGCGCCGTTGATAAAACCGTACTTTGCATCCATGATGGCCGTTTCGGAGTCGTTGCCAGTCTCTTCTTTTACGCGCGCCGAGGCACGGTCGCGGGCATGCGTCAGTTCGTGGAAGTCGTGCATGCGCTGTTCGCCCGCCATGTGCTTGCCCAGATAGTCAAGTACCTGACTGTCGTGCTCCAGCAGTTTCAGGGCGAGGTATCGGGTAGAGTAGTGCTGGGTGATATGCTCGTCGGCCTTCAGGTATTTCTGGATATGGGCGATACCATCCTCTATCTCATGTCCGTAATTGATATGCAGGTGGCGCGACCATTTGTTGGCGCCCTCATACACTTGGATGACGGTGCGGAACAGGTCCTTCACGCCTTCACCGCTTTTGAACGAGGTGGGAATCATCGGGATGCCGAACAGATTGCTGAGCGTGTCGAGGTTCACCTGGTCGCCGCGGCGCTCAAACTCGTCGTACATGTTCAGTGCGCACACCATACGGATATTCATATCCACCAGTTGGGTTGTCAGGTAGAGATTACGTTCGATGTTCGAGGCGTCGATAACGTTGATTACTACGTCGGGCATCTTTTCCGTTAGGTGTTCCCTCACGTAGAGTTCCTCTGGGGAGTAGCAACTTAAAGAGTAGGTGCCGGGCAGGTCGGTGAGGTTGAACTCGTAGCCGAAGAAGGAGGCGTGTGCCTCGGTAGCATCGACGGTGACACCGCTGTAGTTGCCCACGTGTCCGTGAGCGCCGCTGGCGTAGTTGAAAAGCGAGGTCTTTCCGCAGTTAGGATTGCCCACGAGCGCCACGTTGATGGTTCGGCGTTCCTTCCAGGCAGCGTGCTGCAGGTAGTCATCCTTATGGAGTGCAGAGTCAAGAGCGAAGAATGAAGAATCGCCAACCTTCGTGTCTGAAGAAGCCGAGGTGGCAGCATATTCTTCACTCTTCACTCTTAACTCCTCACTATTCACGACCTCGATGCTTTCGGCCTCCTGATGTCTGAGGCTCACCTCATAGCCCATCAGTTTATATTTTACGGGATCCTGAAGTGGAGCATTGAGCAATACCTCCACTTCCTTGCCCTTGATGAATCCCATCTCGATGATACGTTTACGGAATCCACCGTGGCCCAACACCTTGACGATGACGCCTTTCTCACCTGTCTTTAACTCTGATAGTTTCATGCCTTTTCTGATTTTGCTGCAAAGGTACAAAAAATAAACTTGCAACCGAGTTGCAATCAGCCGCAAGTCTATTTAAATACCTATAAATGGGGATGCAGTATCAGCATATTTGGTCATTTAATCAAAATTGCCGCCATATATCAAACCGTAGTACGGGTCGTTCTTCGAGAAGTTGCCGTTGATATTCGGATCACGGTTGGGTTGCCATGTGCGTACCTTGATGATGGGTTGGTCCATATCGTTCAGGTCGACCATCAGAAATAGATAGCCAGTATCGCCATAGGTCGAGGAATAGTAGTCCTGATGTATCAGAATACCGTATGTCTGACCGCCCTTGCCCATCTTCTTCACCTCGTTGTCGGTGAAGCGGATGTTGATGAACTGGTTGCTCTTGAAACTGCGCTCCAGGTTCTTGATGTACGTGTTCTTGTCCATACGGGTGTATTTTACTAGTTGGTTATCGATGTATTTCCCGTTCTCCATATTCTTCTTGGCCTGTTTGGTCATATGTCCCACGATGATGATTGCATCATCGTCGAAGATGCTCTGGATATAGTCGAGGCGCTTCAGGGCGAAGGCCGTCTTGTAGTTTTCCAGGAAGGTGGCGATGACCATTCGCACGCTGTCGTTCCAGGCGGAAGCATCGCGGTTGAAGATATCGTCACGAGCAGCCTTGTCCAGTCCGAAGGCTACCGACTCGATTTCATCGTCGTCATTGAAAGTGAAGGTGACATCTTCGATGAGGGTACGGTTGTTGTTCTTGAAGGTGAAGCGCATCGGCACGCTGCGGCAGACAACGCGGTCGTTCATCTTATAGAAGTTCAGTTGGGGATTACCTAATACTGTGGCATTGCCGTAATGCAGCAGTTTGTCGAACATCTCGTAGCCGTCATCAGTAAACTCGTCCTTTACAGAGGCATAGTTCTTGGCCTTGATGGCGGTGATGATCTTGTCTATCGTCTTTGTATACTCTTTCGGTTGCTCTACCACCACGGCGTGAGTGGCTGCACCCGCCGTGGCTACCGATGCCTGATAGACTTGCATAGCCCTTTTCTGTTCGGCCTTCTTGCCAGCCACAACCGTCACGTCCGATTCACGGTAGGGGATTCGCTTGAATATCTGCATCAACTGTTTCAGTTCAGGAACCTGCTGCATCTGACTTTCGAATGCGTACTCATACTGCAGTTTCAGTTTTTCTGTATCAGCCCCTGGGCGCATCTCTATCAGGGACACGCCGTTGTTCACGGAGCACAGGTTACTATAGTTCATGCCGTCCCAATAGCAGAAGTCGAGGTTGGTCACAGGCTGGCCCATATAGGTGAACAGAAGGCTCACTTCCAGATCTTCAATCTTAGTGACCTCTGCCTTCAGCCGACTGAGGATGCCACGTATCTGTTCAGGAATCCACGAGGCCAGCAGATGCATCTCCCCGTCAATCATATACCTGATCTCCTGCGGGTGCTGCATACTCATCAGCAGGCATGATGCCCAGTAGTAATAGCGCAAGGCATCGGCGATGCGATAGACCTTCTCTGCCTCCTTGGCACCACGCAGATAGTCATAGATCAATTCCTCACGGGCCTTGAACACACGCTCAATCTCCGTCTTCTTGATGTAACGTACCACGTAGGCCTTAGGAGCCGGTGTGACGATGATGCTCTGGGTGTTCTTCAACGTTCCTGCGGTGTAGGTCTTGACCACCGACTCCACCACGGATGTGGCATCAATACCTTCTGCCGTGTTCACCTGTTGCTCGTTGATCTCGATGTCACTACTTACCTGCACTGAGATCTTACTCATCAGGTTGGCCATGGCCTCCTTGTCGGCATTGGCTTCTGTCTCGCCATAGCCCTCACCATAGAGGTAGGTGTCGCGATCAGCCTTGATGCGTTTTACTTCCTCCGTTACATCCTGTGCCATGGCCGCCATCGGCAACAGACAGGCTACAATGATTATCCACTTTTTCATTATCTTGTCTGCTTCTTTTTATTGCAACAGAATGACACGGGCCTCATTGTTGTTCATACCGGGCATCGTCCTGCCGACTGTGGCAGCGATATATGTTGGGTCACAAACAATGTATTTCTCACCTTCCAGGAGAATATAGTCGCCCGACACTTCCTCGGGGAAGTGTACGGCCATAGCCAAGTGTCCAGGATAATAGATAAGGATGGCTTTCAGCCCTAAGAGGTCTCTCACCAGTCTCGACAGCAGGATGGAACGGTCTTCGCAGTCGCAATAGGGGTAGTAGAGCGTCTCCTCTGCAAAGAAGGCACGGTCGGTTCCCCAGATGTTCTCATCATACTCATAGACCAGTCCCGTCTGTATCAGGTTCAGCAGCCTGCGCATGCCTTCTAGTTTTGAAAGACCCTGCAACTTAGAGCGCAACTGGGGATAAAGTTCTGCTTTGACATCCTCTGACAGCGGCGTGTTGGCATACATAGCCCATCGTGTCATCACTTCGTCGTTCATACAGGATGGCAGATAGGTATCATAGAACTTCAACAGGTTCTTGTTGGTGTGGATGGTTACCGTGAAGTCAGGATAGTCTCTCGACTTAATGGTACGTACCTCCGACTGGTCTATGTCGAAGTTCTGCGCAGAACGGATGAAAAGTGAGATACTAGTCTCGTTGGGGAGCGATGCACGGCAGATGCTCAGGGTTTGTACACTGCCGTCAAGCAGGTAGAATGTCTCGCCGTCAAGACGATAGGCCACCTTATTGTAGATAGTATGCTGACTGGCTGTCAGCAGCACGAGTTTATTATTGTCACGCCCCAGGCGCACCTTGTAGCCTGACTGCGACAAGATATAACCCATCAGCAGGGTGGCCTCGTTGGAGCCCTTGCCACAGAAATCGTTTGTCAAGGCCTCTAAGGTCTGGAAGTAGGCCCAGTCGGAGAGTTTGTTCTCCTTGCGGATTTTCAGACAGTCGAAAAGCAGGTTGTCATACTTGATGTCCGACAGCAGTTCTATGGCATCTGCCACATCATTCTCTGTGACGCCTTTCAACTTAAAACGGCAGGCATCACTGAGTCTTACTTGGTATTTCGTGCCGAAGATGGTGAACGGGAATGTCGTGTTAACACCGCCTTCCTGCACGGGCGCAGCAGCAATGGGAACAAGTGCTTTCGACTCCTTTGGCTTCTCCTTTACCACATCGTCGTACACCTTCTCTACGGCCAGTTTCTGATTCTTGTTCTCCTTGATCTTCTTGTCTTTCTTCCCCTTTCCCTTTATAATCTTTCCGAGGAACGAGAAGAACGAGGCAGTAGTTTCTTCGGCAGTGACGACCTCTCCTTTCTGGATCTCTGCCTTAGCCTCTTCGTAGGTGATGGGCTCGCCCTCCTCACCGTTGTCGTCGACGGGGATGAATACGGGAGGTGCGTCTTTCACCTGTGGCACCTTCTTAGGAGCCTCACCGGTATACGACTGCCATGCCTCGCGCATCCAGTTGGTGTATGTATTGGTACACTGCTGTCTGAACTGACGGTATTCATTGATCAGGTCTTTCTGACTGAAATTCATGTTCAGGCTCATGTCCATGTCCATGTCCATGTCCAGATCCAGTTCCATACCGTCTGATTCTTTCACCTTTGCCAGTTTCCTTGTGATGGCGGCTGGTTCAGAAACAACGTTGCCTTTGATTTTTCCATTGTTTGTCACCTCGTTCACCAGGGTCTTGACATATTGTTGGGTCAGGTTCTCAAGTGAATTGCGGTTGTCCCTCAGCAGGGCAGAGATGGGAGCCCGACCAGGCACATTGATGGTGTATCGCTTTTTGCTGCTCTGATCTAGCAGTTCAAGCATACCGTGGAAGGGCATATTGATAATGGTCGACTTATCTACGATATCGTTTACCTCCAGAGGCAAACGCTGACCATTATTGGTCATGAATGTGATTTTTCCTTTGACGCTGGTGACTCTTAAATTGTCAGCCGCCTGTGCCAAGGCAACGAAGGTCACTGTCAGAGACAGAATCAGAAACGATCTCTTTTTCATATGTTATTTCTCTTTATTTGAAAAACTATTGGTTATTACTTTGTACAGATCCTCAGCGGGCCCGATGAATGGGATGGCAGCCAGTGCCAGCGCGATGTTGATGCTGACGTTGTACTTGGCGAATACGATAAAGCCGAGATACATCAGGAAGGCTATCCAAAGGAATTTCAGGATACCCATGGCGAGGGCAGCCTTCAGACCGATGCGCGCAAAGATGTTTTTACGGCCTTTCGCATATTGGTCGCCCCACTCAAACAACATTCTGGTGAGCAGCACGGCAATAAACGACAAGATGGCGTTCACCCACCACGGCGCAATGGTGACGGTGGTCTGTTTCACCATCGACTCAATGCCGTAGGCCAGTAGTTTGATGCCTGGCATCTTTCCCCGCGGGGTGTAGTGCATATCTGTCTCGTCGCCAATGGCACCGAATAGGACGATATGGTCGGTCAGGTATTCCCCGTAGTCAGCAATCGAGTCGTAAGGTATCACCATAAAATCCACCGAAGCCCAGTTAATGTTGATTTCCTTGTCCTGGAGCGGCATGATTTCCTGTTCAGCATACAGATCCGAGAGTTGCTTGATCATCGAGGGGCGCAACTTGCCCTTCACGGTCTTGCCGAGACTGATCTTCTTTCTCGAGCCGTTCACCTTGTCCAGTTGCATATTGACAAGTCCTTCTTTCAGTTGCGGAATAGAGTCGGCAAAGAACGATTGCTTTACCTTGTTGAACTGCTCGCCGTCGAAGGAGTCATCGAAATACTGTAAGGCGAAAACGATGGAAGTGTCTCTGGCAGCAACGGCTGCTATCAGGCTGTCACCCAAAGGATTATCTGGTTTTAGACCGCTAAACAAAATATCGACGCCTAACACCTTCGGATGCTGTTCCAGTACCTCGTTGAGAGCATAGGCGATGTCACGACGGTCTGTCAGTTCCGTCATGTCAACGATGGAGACGATGCGGCTCGTGTCGCGCTCTGCCTTCGAGTCAATCACCTGATAGTAGAACTCGGTGATGGAGTACTCCTTCAACACCTGAACCAAGGGGTTGAATATCTTCAGGTTGAACGCAAGCAATGCATAGATGGCCACAATGCCGAACGCAAAGGCAGTGGACACCACATGATGCCAAAACCAGCCGCTGTCTTTCTTCATTGAGCGAGTTCTATATCAAGGTTGGCCTCGTGCATCATGTCGTTGACGACACCCTTTGACTGCTTGGTGATCTTTTCCAAGTCGTAGGCGATGCTCATCATCACTTCCGTATTGCCGTTGGGCAGTTTGCGGTAGAACTGAACGACAGGCGTCGTGACACCCAGTCTCTGGGTAACGATCGACTTGCTCTTCTCAACGACACCCATCACGGCTTCTGCCTGATCATTCGACATCTGCTTGGCGGAGATCTGTTCAGACACCAATCGGGTAATCTCTGTGGAAATCTGACCTACCATGTCAGCCTTGGCCACTTCTGTGGCTGCTGTCTTGGCTGCATCGAAAAACGTGCCGATACTCTGTGCATTACCGAACACATATTTGGGTGCAAGGTCCATGCCAATCTCGTTCCTCAGTTTGTAGGAGTTATAGATTTGCTGGAGCATGGGTATACTACCTGGTGTAATCTGCCATCCCTCCTTCTTCAGGCGCTTTTCTTCCTTCTTGGCATCTTTCATCCATTGTTTCTCACTCTGGGCTGCCACGCTGATGGTCATTCCGAGCAACAGCATCGCTACAATAAATCTCATTGTCTTCATAATTGTCAATTTTAAAAAGTTTATACTGTTTCGGGGACAAAGATAAATGTTTTATTTGAAACTACCAAATAAATGCGGCAATTTCTTACAACGCCAAAATGATTTCGACCATCTTTAAGAATAAGAAATTTGGTTTCAAATTATTGTCCTGAGATTTTGATGGGTTACCCAAAAGTCGCTTTTTTTCTACCTGAAGATTTCGGACAAGCCATCCCCAGGGGGGTAAAACCTTGCCCTAAATCTGGTTCATACTTATGCACAGGGTGCAGAAACGTGCCCCAGATTCGGGGCATATTTCTGCCCGGGGTGCATATACGTTCCTGAGATTTATGGCTGATTTTTGCACGGTGTGGGATGATATGTTGACTAATGAATGCGATTAAACACAGGCTTTGCTTGATGTCATTTTCTCAAAAAAACGTTCATTTCAGCCTTGCCAGTTTCTCCCAGTGCTGTTTGGCGGCTTCTTCGCCAGCCTTGATCATACGGGCGCTGTTCTTGTTGCCGAAACTGGTGACGTCGTAGTCTGGGATGTCAGGACGGATGTAGATATCTGCCATTGTTTTGTTCTCCACGTGTTTGCGGATGTCAGGACGGTTGATGAGCCATTCTATCACGCCGCCCAGTCCGAGGAAATCACCGATACTGGTCAGTAGCGATGTGTCCGCCAGCGGCTTGGGCTGTTTCTCTTCTTGTTGCAGGTCGATGGCGATGATGATATCGGCACCCATCGCCTTGCAGACGTCCACAGGCAGATTGTTCAGCAAGCCGCCGTCCACCAACAGGTAGTCGCCTTTGCTCACAGGCTTGAAAATGCCAGGGATTGCCATTGAGGCCCGTATGGAAGAGGCGACGATGCCCTTTGAGAGCACCACTTCCTGCGCGGTTCGTATATCGGCAGCGACACAGCGGAATGGAATCCGCAGACTCTCAAACTCCGTGCATCCGCGTACAGACACCATCGAGTCGAGCACCTGTTCAATCCGGCCACCTCGCATCATCCCGAAGCCTTGGCTGTTCCTGTCCATCACGGGGAAGCCGAAGACGTAGGTTACACCATCCTCAGTCTTATACGGCTCGTTGCTGAAAGCCGCTTTCCTGTCTGTCAGCAGCGAGAGCCACTCCTGCGTCTGGAACAATGTTTCGAGTTCGCTCGCCGTATAGCCTGCCGCATAGAGTCCGCCCACGATGGCACCAACGGACGAGCCTGCGATATAGTCGATGGGAATGCCTGCCTGTTCTATCACTTTCAGCACACCCACCTCAGCGGCGCCTTTGGCTCCGCCACCACCCAGCACCAAACCGATCTTGGGCCTGGCAGCCATAGCCGACGATGTGATGAAAACGGCTATTAGGAATGTGAATAATCGTTGTAGTTTCATTTTCGGTTGCAAAAATAACAAAAAGAATGATTGTATATGAAACTTTTTCATTATCTTTGCAAGCAAGAAACAATTTTTAAGATGGAAGAATCAGGATTAAACAAATATTTGGACGAGATAGGCCGTGAGTCGTTGCTTTCGGCTGAGGAGGAACGAGCCTTGTCGGAACGCATCCAAAAGGGCGATGAGCGTGCCCTTAACAAACTCGTGGAGGCCAACCTCCGCTTTGTGGTGTCTGTCGCCAACCAGTACAAAGGCAAGGGGTTGCAGATGGAAGATCTTGTGAGCGAGGGTAATATCGGACTGCTGAAGGCCGCAGGTCGTTTCGATGCCTCGAAGGGTACCCGCTTTGTGAACTATGCGGTGGTGCATGTGCGCCAGCAGATTGAAAAGGCGCTGGATCAACAGACGGAGCCTCCTCGTAAACTGAACCAGAAGTCAACCTCCGTCGATGCCCCTCTGGGTCACCGCACGAATATGAGCCTGTTGTCCGTCTTGGTGAACCAGGACGCCCCCTTGGCCGATGAGCGTGTCCATTCTGAAGCCATCGAGGATGCCGTCGAGTATGCCTTGGGTGTATTGGATGAGCGAGAGAGTAGGGTGGTGAATGCCTTCTTCGGCATCAATCAGGAGCATGAGACGATGGCAGAGATTGCTGAGGACATGGACCTGAAGCGCGAGCGTGTCCGTCAGATACGTGACAAGGCCGTCCGCAAACTCCGCAAGGCCTACAAGACCCGTCTCCGCGATCTTAGGAAATAAATACAAGGAAGTCTCCCACTGGATTGATCGCGCTCTGGATCTAGGGCAGGTTTTTCATATTCTGGAATGGCTTGTCCGAAATCTCAGGCATAAAAGTCGGTTCCAGTGATCATTTTTAGTTCGGAGGAATTGGCCAAATAATCTGTTTGTCATTCTTGTTTGTCGTGCCATCTCGATATTGATGATTTTCTGTGGCAAAGATACTAAATTATTCTCAAACTTCAAAATATTAACCAAGAAAAATGATCAGAAGAACCGACCCCGTGATTCTAACGTGATTCTAACGACCAATTATCTGCGCTATTTCCTTTTATTGCTGACGGGATCAAGAACTGTCCCCCTGATCAGTCATCGAA
>ONTZ01000087.1 GCA_900320905.1 uncultured Prevotella sp. | reverse complement strand
CTTGCCCCGATAACTGTCAGGAACGCTCAGCATAAGCGTTTTATCTAACCGCAACACCTCACCGAGTACCCACATCAGTGCCATTGCTGTATGCCACAGACCAAAATACCTTATTATACTCGATACGATACGTCGATCTTCAACTGTTGAATGTTGCAATAGCCAATAGTAGTCGCACACATGTCGCAGCCCGATACCGCCACTGAGGAAATGACGCTGGATATGAGCCAACTGCATCACAAGCGCAAACCTGATAGAAGGCACACAGAAGCCCTCTTCTACCATCGTCGCCGAAAGTATCTTCTTCTTCAACCATCGTTGCAGTCTCCTGTTCGTAATCGGATTGAAGTTTCCCGACGATGGGCGGAAATGCACCTCGACCGTCACACCATGCTCATTCTCTGGCAGATGCACGTGGTGATACGCGGCCTTCGGATGGTTGGGCAACAGGGCCAATACGCTCTCCCGTCCACCTTCCACCCAGATGTCAATATCGCCGGGCTGACGCGCATACTTATCGGGATAGAGCCGCGCATTGGCCTGTCCTTTCAGTATTGCTGTCCGGTAGCCCTTCTTTTCAAACTCCCGTGTCAGCCGTGCTGCCTCTTGATATAGCAGTTCATTCATCCCTTTGATGCTTTCTGCTTCGCTGGCCCACTGCATGGCAATCTCTACTGGCGGCTTACTGCCCTCTGGCAACAGGCACACGCCTTGATAGCAGACGCCGACGAGCGACTGGCGTATGGCTGTCTGATACAATCGTCGCCATCCGTCGGCATCCACCTCAACAGGAAACTCCTGCGACAGTCCAAGTGACAGGCGCAGGAGTTTGTAGAAATGTTGCCCTTCTTGACGCTTCATGAATAATCCTTGCAGTATTTAATCGCCCTCACCGTCCCACCAGGGTACATTCCTGGTGGGGTCGCCGCTGCCAGCCAGTATCTGGCACTTGTGCTGCAGTTTGATTATTCTCACAGATGGCTTCTTATATTTCTTTTTCATTGCTGTGTCCTCCTTACTTGATTACAATCTTTTTTCCGTTGTTGATATAGATGCCCTTGGTGCTGGGCTTGCCGCTCAGGCGCACACCGTCCAGCGTGTACCATGCCTCGCTGTCGAACGAGAGTTCGCCCGTCTTGGTATCGAGGGTGCCGATGGCAGTAGTTTCGCCGCTGCGGCTGACGAGGCGCACGATGATGCTCTGGGGCAGGTCGTCGGTGGCAGCGGCTGAGCGTGTCAAGCCACGTGCCGGCGCTGGGGCCTCCGTGCCGACATACGACAGATAGCAGCGCATGGGCTTGATGAATGCGCCAGGGGCAAAGCGGACGAACTGCCCAGCCTCTACTGCCTCACCTCCTACAGCTTCGCCACTTTTGGCTGCAAAGCCGTAGTCTTTATCAGAATCGCTTGATGTCCACGTCTTCCCTTTGTACGAGCCGTGGAAATTCCAGGTTGCATCGGTCGTGGCACCGCCATAGACACCGTCGTTGGCCGTCGTGGTCTGCAGCGTCACGACTCCGCCCGTCATGCTCGAGATGTTCGGGAACGTCATCGTCGTGGTATTCGGCATGAACAGATACGGCGTGTTGGCCGTCAGCGATGTCGCAGCCGTATTGCCCGGCTCCTGCATCGTGCAGACCCATATATGCTGGTCTTCGTCGTACACCACTTCCTTGAAGCCGTAGAACTTGCCACCCTCGCTGTCGTTGCAAGTATAGTTGAACGGCAGTATCACCGTCGCGGCCTGTGCTGCGGTGAACGGGCGGTTGTAGGTCACGCTCTTGATATTGTCGACCGCCTCCGTGATGTTCACGCCCACGAGGTTGTTGCCCGTGCCGTTGATGGTCACGTCGGCCCTCTCATTCCAGTCATTGAAGCGGTATTCAACCACTGCGTCGCCGTACTTCGGCGTGTAGTAGTTGCCGTTGTAGAGGAAACCGTTCTCGTAGCCATCCACCATTCCGTGATCGGTGGTCGCATTGCCGAGGTTGGCGGGCGCGACGGTCGCCGTGGCTGCGGGGCGTCCCTGCTTGTTGCCGAGGGTGCTGGTGTAGTAACAGTTCGTCATGTTGTAGGTCGGGCTGCTGTTTGGATAGACGAACGTGTTGCATTCGTCGCCCAGCGTGTTCTTGCCCGTGCCGTATGCGGCGGGGGCGTAGAGGCAGTCGGTGAACGTGACGGTCAGATTACTTCCAAAGAGGTTTCCTATGAAGCCTCTGCAGTAGGTGGTCGCGTCGGCCTCGCTGGGGTTGTATATCAGTCCGTCATAGACGCAGCCCGTGACGGTGCAGGCGACGTTTGAGTCATACCAAAATGCAATGACACCGCCGTGCCATGCAGCGCCGCTGTGGGTGGTGCTGATTTGGGTGCTCACGTGGCAGTTCTCGATGGTGATGTTGCCCACGGCATAGCCCACCAGACCGCCCAGCGAAGTATGGTCGCCGCCCGTGATGGTGCCGCCAACGTGGAGGTTGCGGATGGTGGCGCCGTCGGTATAGTGGAACGGGGCGCTGTGGCCCTCGCTGGCCGTCAGGTTGAAGGTCAGCGTGTAGTTCTGTCCGTCAAACGTACCCTTGAACGGGTGACCGCTCGTGCCTGCCATCTCCGACGAACCGACATTTCCAGCGAGTTTCACAACCTTGCCGCTGAAGCCGTCGGATGCCAAGTTGTAGTTCATGGCAAAGCAGAACCAGCCCCAGCCGTTGGCGGTCTTGATGGTGTAGGTGTCGCCGTTCTGCTCGAAGTGGCTGGCGTCGGGTGCTGAGAACGTAGCGCCGAGGGTGAGCGATTCCTTAACCATGGTGAACGTATAGGTACCGTCGTGGTTGTCAGTGATACCGTTGCCGATGCTCATGTTCGTTTTGTCGCCAGTCAAGGTAAGCGTCTCAACGCCCTCGCCCGCTATCGGAGTGAAGGTGATGGTGACAACATTGCCTGCAATGGCTGGTATCGGGCTGAAACTGAATTGCGGATAATCGCAGGCGATAGTTCCATTATAGATGTCGAAGTCCTTATTCAGCGTGTACTCTGTGCCGCCAATGGTGACGGTGGCCGTAGCGGTGTAGGAGCCTATTTCGTATTCGCCCTGGGTGCGCTCTACGCCCGTGACCTTGTTGGTATAGACGATGCTGACACTACTGACGGCGAGGCTCGTGCTGCTGGTGAACTCCTGCATGTTGAGCGAGGCGGTATGGTTTACAAAGTCATAGGGGGCATCATCGATGGAGAGCGTCAGCGTGGCCTGACGGTTGGTGAGCTCGCATTTGTGGTAGGGATCACTCTGGGTGCAGGTAACGGTCAGCGTGTTGCCGCTGGTGGTGATGGATGTGAAGTCGTGGCCGGGGTCGTCGGTGGTCTCAACCTCGGCATCGTAAGTCACCTTGATGTAGCCTTTGTTAAAAGCAAAAGTGGTAGAGTATATTTCCCCGCCCGACGTTTGGGCGAACATGATTTTCAGGGGAGTGCTCTCATCTACGGCCACACTGCCGACAAAGGTGGCAGATTTGTTATAAGAGTCCTCACTATTATCGGCAGCGAAATCGAAATCGCTATCATTGCCCTGCAAGTGGAGCAGCGTCGAGGTGTTGCTCCTGTCCTTTCCTACATACATTTGCAGGCCTGTTCGGGCGAATGAGAAGTTCACCATCTCAACCTTCGTGACAGTACCCTTGATACCAGGGAAACTGATATAGCCATTATTGGTTGATAGGTTTCCGTTAGTCTCGGTAATGCCGAAATCTCCAAAATGGTTGAGGCTGAATCCTTGATTCTCGCTGTTCGTGTAAACCATAGACTGATTTGCGCGGTCCACGGTGGTGTACAATGTGCCGGTCGTGATTTGGGTGGTCTGTCCCGATAAGCCGCCGTCCATCTTCCACGTCACGATTCTCGTTTCGATTGTCGTTCCTGCCCACGCCGTCTGCACAAAGGACAACGATATAAGGAATATAAGAATGCTCAATAACTTTTTCATTTTTTCTTATTATTGTATTTGAATGTCACTACTTTGTGAAGATAACAAATATGCCGTATTTGGCGCAAAACATACAGAAGATGATATTGATTTAAATTTATTGATTCCGTTAAAAAAATGGTAATAATTGCCTGAAGAATTTGTCACACAGGTTGTACTGCTTACGCGGACAATATTGCCAGATACTGTAACATTGTCAGCACTTGCACTTGTAGCAATGGCGTAAACAATATTATCAGTTGAGTTCCTGATGCAAACTGCAGTGTTAGCAGGTACAACATTTACTGTAGTATTTCCAGATGCTGATGTTCCGCTTACAGAAGTGCAGTAAATCGGATTAGCGTTACTGCTTAATTTGAAGTTAACATCTGCCCAAATCATCTTGTTATAATCTGAGAGAACAATTTTGGACTTCAACTGCTCATTTAAATAATAAGGGAAAAATCTGTCTTCCGGGTCTTCTATATAATTACTTAA
This sequence comes from uncultured Prevotella sp., assembly GCA_900320905.1. Taxonomy (GTDB): domain Bacteria; phylum Bacteroidota; class Bacteroidia; order Bacteroidales; family Bacteroidaceae; genus Prevotella. The sequence goes on along the minus strand of ONTZ01000087.1, from coordinate 208 downwards.
GTATTCAAGCGGCACTATGATTTCGTCCACATAGTTACAGCCACCAACAATATCGTCGATTTCTCCGAAGTCTATATCACTAATATCGTTTGTAAACTCCAATGTAGTTAGGAAACAACAATAGTGGAAAGCATAGTCCTGAATAAATCTCAGATGATTTGGCAGACGGATGTATTTGGCATGGCAGTCGTAAAATGCGCCAGTGTTG
>ONTZ01000081.1 GCA_900320905.1 uncultured Prevotella sp. | reverse complement strand
CAGTTCATAGAGACGGAGAAGTACGATGCGAAGATGACCTACAAGAAGTTCACGGGCTACAGCCCCGGCGTTGCCGTCATCGGCGACCTCATCGTCGGGATAGAGAACCGCGACGGCAACGCCAACGTGCGTTTCCACCAGCAGGACACGTTGGAGCGCATCTTCTCAAATCTTGAGCAGAACGGCATCCATGTCAGACGAGCCAGAATGAACTGTGGCTCCTGCTCGCGCGAGATAGTGGAGACCGTCGAGAAACACTCGGAGCTGTTCTACATTCGTGCCAACCGCTGCGGCTCGCTCTACGACAGCCTGCTGGCACTGAGGGGATGGAAGCGCGAGGTGATCAACGGCATCGAGTATGAGCTGAACTCCATCATCACGGAAAAATGGGAGGGCAGGGCATACCGACTCGTCATACAGCGCGAGCGCCGGCTGGACGGCGAGCAGGACTTGTGGGAAGGCGAGTACACTTACCGCTGCATACTGACCAACGACTACACCTCAACCAACCGCGAGATCGTGGAGTTCTATAATCTCAGAGGTGGAAAGGAACGTATCTTCGACGACTTGAATAACGGGTTTGGACGGGCAAGGCTGCCCAAGTCATTCATGGCAGAGAACACCGTGTTCCTGCTGCTGACGGCAATCATACGCAACTTCTACAAGTTCCTCATGGACAGGCTTGACACGAAAGCCTTCGGACTGAAGAAGACGAGCCGTATCAAAGCCTTCGTGTTCAAGTTCACCAGCGTGCCCGCCAAGTGGATAAGGACAGCCAGACGCTATGAGCTGAACATCTACACGGACAACCAATCATATCTAAACCCTTTTGCACTCTCAGACGGCTGAGAAACCGGCTTTGCGGGTCAACGACAGCATAAAGCCCCTGTAATGCTTTGACGGGGTAAGGGGATGTTGGGCACAACCATCCATAAAGCGTCACCGTAATGGCAAAATAATCGCCAAATGGAGGGGCTGACAGGAAAATATTGCTTCCAAAACTATTAGTTGCGGATTTTAGGTTCTTTATGAATTCAACCACAAATGTAAGGCTTCTTTCTGAGACTCACAAATGATTTTCCCAATAATTATGCAAAAATCTCACTTTTCGTTCACACTTTTCATTTTTTTTCCGTACCTTTGTCGGCACAAACTAAAACCTTTATCAACAATGAAGAAGAAAAGTATTATTCTCACAGCAATCGCATTTTTGCTGACACTTACATTGCAAGCGCAAGAACAACAGGCAAATGAGCAGAGCTCAAGTATCAAACGCGTGTCCAATCGTCGGTACACTCCCGACCCTGCCCCTGTGGTCTCGGGCGACCGCCTCTATGTGTTTACGGGACATGATTTGGATACAGCCACCTACTTCCGTATGCCCGACTGGCAGGTGTTCTCCACCACCGACATGGAACATTGGACGGATCATGGCATCGTGTTGACTACCGCCCATTTCAAGTGGGCCAAGCAAGGCGACAATGCCTGGGCTTCTCAGGCCATCGAGCGCAACGGAAAGTGGTATTGGTATGTGGCAGCAGAAGACACCACCAAACACCTGCACGGCATTGGTGTAGCTGTAGCCGACCGTCCTGAAGGACCTTGGGCTGATGCACTTGGAAAGCCGCTCATCCCTGGCGGCTGGGGCTTCATCGACCCCACAGTGTTCATCGACGACGACGGGCAAGCTTGGCTCTTCTGGGGCAACAACGGTTGCTGGTATGCCAAGTTAAACGAAGATATGATTAGCATTGACAAGTCTTTTGCCAACAACGGCATCTGTGACATGCGTGCTATGTTGGACGACGAGGCACAGTTCGGACCTAAATGCATGAAGATGGACTACCAGCTCCATAGGAGGGTGATGAAGACAGGCTTTGAGGAAGCCCCTTGGATCTATAAGATTGGCGACACCTACTTCTTGGAATATGCCGCAGGTGGTGTACCCGAACACTGGGCATACTCGACGGCAAAGAGTATTCACGGACCTTGGCACTACGAAGGTCGCATCACCGACGAGTCTCCAGGTTCCTTCACCATCCACGGAGGCACCATCGACTTCAAGGGCAAATCCTATCTCTTCTATCACGATGGCATCCGCTCTGGAGGCAATGGTTTCCGTCGCACCACCGCCATCCGCGAGTTTCAGAGACAGAAGGACGGTCGTATTCCGAAAATAGACATCCAGGCAAAATAATTGCCAAATGGAGGGGCTGACAGGAAAATATTGCTTCCCAAACATCGAAAATGGCGGAAATGTCGAAAACCTTTTTGAACACGGATGGCACCGATTACACGGATATGAAGAAAGAAAACCATTACAGAATTTGATACCGAAATCAATGTCGGTATCAAAACAAGGAGAGGCATTGCCCCTCCTTTTCGTTTATCGTTTAGCGATTCCGCACATCGCGTCAGCCTAATTATGAATTATGCATTATGTTATCGACATTTGTCGCTTCGGGCAACGCTCCGAAGAATTATGAATTATCAAACGCTAACCCGTACCCTTTCCTGATTTCCTCCCTCCTAATCCCAAAACATCTAAAAATACAAAAACCTCGAAAACACTGTTGAGAAGGAAAGAAAACCACTGACAGAGTTTGAAAGAGAGCTAAAGAAATATATATGGTGGTATAACAATAAAAGAATAAAGCTGAGATTAAAAGGAATGAGCCCGGCATTATACCGAGCTCACTACTATAGAGAGATTAATAATTAACGTTTAATTTAACGTCCAACTTTTCGGGGTCACATCATTTTCTTTTCTTTTTAATTGTTACATTATTTAATTATTTCATTTTTTTCGACCTTGGTCACATACATAACAAATCAAAAGAATAAAAGGTGACAGATAAATGCAAAATTTTCAATGTTAAATGTTCAATAACCTATAACCCTTACTTCACCAATCTCACCTCGTAGATTTCACCAATCTGCTTGCCTGGCTTAGCCACGAATTTTACACGCACTTGCTGCTTACCTTTCAGCAGATCGGCTGGTATGGGATAAGTCTCGTATTTGAACTCCGAAACACGATACTTGCCCGTATTGTTCACTTCCTTCACCAACACATCATCCACCATGATGTCGAACTCGTGAGTCTTCCAATCACCTACTCCCCAGTACTTGAGGCGTAACGACAGCTCGGTCTGTCCACCAGTCTGCATCAGGTAACTGAAATAGTGTCCGTCGCGCGCATCGCGGAAGAATACGTCGTTCGTGTTACCCACCTGCGAGCGGTCGGTCTCCATCTTATGGTCGGTTTCAGGCTGCTGCTCACCAGGTTGCACCTTATCCACCGTTCGTGCCTCGAGAGCCTGACGTTCCTGCTCCTGACGGGCAAGATTGTCGAGATAGCTCTTGTAGCTCTGTTCGGAAAGGGCGAGCCAGTACATCATGTAGCGCGCGTCGTGAATCTCAAAGAAAGGCATCAGTTCGTTTCGGATGGCATTCTCCATCTTTGTTGTGAGGGTAAAGTAGAGCGGCTTGCCGGCAACGGGTTGCAACTGGTTTGCAATATCCTCTATGTTGTCGTTGATGAGCATCGGAGCTTGGTCAATCGGCAGTTTCTTACCGCCAGCATACTGTCCGAAGCGGCTATCGTCGGCAATGAGGTGTGCCAGATCTTCCGTGCCGGTCTTCATGCCGAGCAGGATGGGACCATGCATCAGAGCGATATACTGCGGTTCGTTAGGCAGGTATTTCACACTGTTGTACATTGGGAACGTGATGTCCACTACGTCGCCCTTCTTCCACTTGCGGTCGATGCTGACATACGACGACGGACCTGTAACAATGCTGACCGTCTGACCATTCACCTTGATGGCAAACTGGCCGGGCTTCACCCAACCCGGGTAGCGCACCTGCAACGTGAACTCGCCCTTACCCTGTGTGATGGTGATGCGACTTGTTTCGCCGTATGGGAACTGGGTGTCCTGACGAATCACGATGCCACGTTCCTTCCAGTTCAACTCAGATGCCACGAAGAGGTTCACAAACAGGTTGTCATTCTTCTTCGTATAGACAAACTGTCCGTACTTGCCGTGATTCTCCATACCCGTACCCACACAGCACCACATCGCCTCATTGGGTGCCGAGTAGTTGCGGTAGTGACGCGGACGGGCAGGTGTGAAATACACATAGCCACCATGCTCAGGGTGCTGAGTCGACAGGATGTGGTTGAAGGTCGCCAGTTCATAGTAATCAGCATAGCGAGCTTCGGGATTACGGCGATGCAGTTCCTCCGTCAGCTTCAGCATATTGTTCGTGTTGCACGACTCCGGACCGTCGATGTCGTTGATGAAGTCCATGCAGGCATCCTTGCTGGGAAAGTGCTCACGACGGCTGTTACCACCGAAAGCAAGCGAACGTTCGCCTGTCACGATGTCCCAGAAGAAATCAGCAGCGCGGTGGTACACCTCATCACCTCCGAGTTCCGCGATACGCTCAAACCCCACCACTTTCGGCACCTGCGTGTTGGCGTGCATATTGTCGAGGTTATCCAACCGCTGCGACATGGCGTTCAGCAATCGACGATGTGAGAACCGACGAGCCACATCGAGATATTTCCTGTCACCCGTGATGGCATACCCATCGGCCAGTACTTCGTTCATGCCGCCATGCTCCATACCCAGCATACGCTCCATCTGCTCGTCGCTGAGACCAGCCGTCAGGTCGATAGCCCAGTCGCAGAACCCGAGGAACAGCCGCTTCGCCTGTTCGTTGCCACAGTATACCCACGCATCGCGCAGACCCGCATACATCTTGTGCAGGTTGTAGAAGGGTGCCCACGAGCCGTTATACACACCGAAGTCGCCCTTCTTGAAGTTCGACCATATACGCTCGCTGTTCGGCATACCGCCTACATAACCCTTACCCCACTCCGGATGGTTCCGTGCATTCGCATCGGCACACTCCTGCAGTTCACTGATCATATATTCCATCCGCTCGCGGCACTCCTTGCTGCCCGTAGCAGCATTCATCGCCATCGCGGTGAGGTAGTGACCACCCACATGGCCGTCCAGTCCGTCCCAGTTGGGATAGGCCTTGGCTCTAGGTTCCAATCCTGCTTCCTTGCGGTAGGGTGCCAGCAGCCGGTCGCAGTCATATTGCAGCAAAGTGCGTATGTTCAGGTCGTGGGCCTTCTTCAACGGACCGTCCAACAGGGTTACATCGCCAAGGGGAAACTCGTTGCTGTACAACTTATCTTGTGCATATCCTGCCATAACCATAGCAGACAATAGCAGGGTGAAAAGAGACTTCTTCATAATTTAAGTTAGATTTTTGGTGCAAAGATACAAAAAAA
>ONTZ01000107.1 GCA_900320905.1 uncultured Prevotella sp. | reverse complement strand
GGATGTTTCTCCAGAGTTTCATTGTTTTCATTATCTTATTGCTATCTTTTCCATTTTACATCAAAATGCCCATCGGTTATAATGCAGTGCCTTGTCGTGCCATCCAAGAATTCGGCATCGCCCTCGAACTCGAATGTGCCAGACAGGACTTCGCCTGGCTTGCAGGAACGGATGCTAACGCGCGATTTGATGATGTCGAGGTTTCGGTTATGATAATGAGTGACATTACCCTCCTGAACCGCCCCGGCATGGTATGTCAGCCCGATGTCTGCCACGTTATCCAAGACTGCACCCGCTGTAAGTTTACTAATGGGCATGTCGATAGTTATAACTTCCGCCCCCATCAATTCTTCGATAGATTCCAGGCGTGCATAGATACGGAGTGTATCATTGCCATATTCTAAGGCTTGCACTGGTTCCGAATAATCGGTGAAAGGCAGAATTGGTTGCCAAGCATATTCCACTTTCTTCCCGTTCAGTAGGAAACCAAAGGTATTCTTGCCAGAATCAGTTTCCACAAACGGGTCGTCCTTGTCGCAAGAGGCGAGGGAGAATGCTGCGCTGTTATTTATAGGTAGGATGTCCATTAGCTTCTTCATTTCAGCCTTTCAATCAAATCTGCCTTGCTGACCATCAAGGAATAATTTGCAACTTCTATTTCAGGTGTGATTTCGAGGAATTTCTGCATCCCTGCCTTGTCGGTCTCCCACGTAAAGGAACTGGGCTGTGTGTGCTTCACGCTATACACCTCATCACCATTGGCGTTGAGAAAAGTAACACGTGTATCAATTCCGTAGCCGATTTCATAATAGTCCTCAGTCAGTTCGGGAAGATTTGCCTTGCGTGTGGCCGTTATCTTGCACTTGAATTCCTCTGGCGCATCGGCTATGCTGATTGGTTCCGGGATGTAGCTCCAACTGCTGCCAGTGATAGTTTCATTGTGCTGCAAACCATCGATGCCAAAATATCCGGCAGTAACATCGTAGAACTTGAGCAGGTCTTCGCTCACTCCGAAGAGAGAATATTTGACTTGACAGGTGCTCTGCCATACGTTACTTGCAAACTGCTTGAAACGGAACGTGTAGAAGATGTCGCCAGCAGTTACAGTAATAGTGGTATTCCTCGCCTGTGTCCCATCATTAGCCTTGAAATCAATGGTCAACCTGTTTCCATGTATCTCGGCACGGAAGTTTTCACTGTAAATCAATCCATAATCAATATCGTGCATATAAGGAGGGAGAAATTCTTTTCCGTCTTCGTTAGCATCGGAGAACCAAGGCTTGGAATAGTTTCGGCAGGTGAACGTGAGCGTCCCGCCATCAGCCGAGACATCATAGATGCCGTCAGTTACCTGAACTGGCACTTCGGCTTTCCAGACCATTGGGTCCCAATCCCCGTCCTTTTCATCGCTGCTGCAAGAGGCGAGGGAGAGCATGGCAGCGGTCATCACGAGGATGTTTCTCCAAAGTTTCATTGTTTTCATATTCATTTCGTTTTATTTTATCTTCTTAAATCGTGCAAATTCTTTGTTCTATTATTTGAATATGCTTTCAAGTTTCCTTGTCAACGACTTCCCTCGTAAATCGGCTGCGATAATTGTACCCTGCGGGTCTATCAGGAGGTTTGCGGGTATGGTACTTATTCCGTAAATGGCGCAAAGACGGGATTTACGGCCTTGTAGTTCTGAGAGTTGTATGAATGGGGTGCCAAAACTCTTGATGCCACGTTGCCAGGCGTCTTTCTTGTCGTCGATGGAAACGGCCAACACTTCCAGCCCCTTGTCACGGAAACATTCATAGTTTTGGATAACATTCGGCATTTCCATTCTACAAGGACGGCACCAACTGGCCCAAAAGTCAATGAGCACATATTTCCCCTGACAGCACCATTCGCTAAGTCGGTGCTGCCTCCCATCAGGCGATAGCAGAACTACATCATCACAAAACGGCTTGCCTATTTGTCGGCTACGAAGCATCTGCAATCGGGCTTTGGCTTCGGTCAACAGGGGATGATTATAGTAGTAGGCTGTGCTGTCAAGGGCAGAGGCCAATTCCTCGTAGTCCATAAAGTCATTGACGGCTTCCAGATAGTAGGCGGCTATCACGTTGTTGCGGTTGTCGCGGATAATGGCGCGTGCAAATTCATCGTTTGCTTCTTGGTTGGCTGCAATCTGTTGTTCCAATTCCTTTATCTTGGCTTCGTCTTTTGTTTGCCGGGAAGCCATGAAAAGGCGATAGAATTCATCCGTAAAACGTTTGTTCTCTTTGCAGTATCGACAGAACTTTTCATTTAGCGGCGAGGCCGATAGGGAATCATTGACGAAGTCCATCGTCAGAGGTTCGCCGTCGTTGAAGAACTGGATACTGTTTATGCCCTTTGTTCCTAAGGAAAGTAGATCGTAGGCGGGCCGTGTGCCACTCATTGTAAACCTGCCATCAGTAATGGCCACGCTGTCCAACATCTCTGGTGAACTTAATCCGTTACTCTTGTAAATGTAAATCTTGCTGATGTCATCGGGTACAATACCACTTACTTGATAGTCTTTCGTATCATTCTGTGCATTCGCAAATGTCGCTGCCGACAGCATGGCCAGCAAGAGCAAGATTCGTTTGTATTGTTTCTGAGATTTCATTTATTCCGGAATTATGCAGTTTCTCGCAAATCAACAGGGGTACAATTTGTCCCCCCCTTGAATTTCTTTGTTATTCTTCTTCATCTGGTATAGGAAGCGCCTCGGCCTCTTTGATTTTCGCTAATAATTCTTCGCGTTTCGTCTCGTTGGTGCCATGGACGGCGTGGCGGACGATGCCCTTTTTATCGACGACGATGGTGAGGGGGAAACCCTCATAGCCAATCCATGCCATCATGTCCTTGGCCTCGACGAGGTGCGTCCATGTGAAGTGGTGCTTGTCGGTAATGCGCTTGGCCGTCTCGGCGTCGTGGTAGGTGGCCGAAAAGAACATTACGCCAGGCAATTGCTCCTTCCACTCGGAAAGGATGGGCATCTCTGCACGGCAAGGGCCACAGCCGGAGTAC
>ONTZ01000077.1 GCA_900320905.1 uncultured Prevotella sp. | reverse complement strand
TCGCTCAACGAATACCTGGAGCGCGAACACATCACCCATACCTTCATGACCACACAGGTGGGCTATCAGTTTGCAACGAACATCGAGAACCACTCCTTGATGCACCTCTCGGTGGCAGGCGAGAAACTGGCCAGTATCGCTCCGCCTCAGGGCTATCAGTTGCACAACGGCTATGGGCCCACAGAAGCTACCATCCTCATCACTATCTATCCTATTACAAAGAAAGACACGGACGTGCCCATCGGCAAGCCTATGGACAATGTGCGGCTTTATATAGTCGATCAGCAGGGGCACCGCCTGCCTGTGGGTGCTTTGGGTGAATTGTGGGCAGCCGGTCCGCAAGTAGCGCTCGGCTACTTGAACCGTCCGGACAAAAACGCAGAAGTATTTGTTCAGAATCCATTTACCACCGAGGAGAAATACATCCGTGCCTATCGTACAGGCGATATTGTGCGCTATCTGCCCGACGGCAACATCCAGTTTATTGGCCGCAGGGACGGGCAAGTGAAGATCCGTGGTTTCCGCGTCGAGCTGAAGGAAGTAGAAGCCGTCGTCCGCCAGTTCCCCGGCATCAAGGATGCCACGGTGCAGGCCTTCGACGACGAGGGCGGAGGCAAGTTCATCGCTGCCTATATCGTTGCTGATGAGCAGATTGACACTAATGCCCTCAACAACTTTATCCTGGAAGAGAAACCGCCATACATGGTGCCAGCCGTGACGATGCAGATTGAAAAGATTCCGCTGAACCAGAACCAAAAAGTGAACAAGCGCGCCTTGCCGAAACCGGAGAAAGAGGTAAGAGGTGAGAGGGAAGAGGTAAGAGCCGATGTGCCCATGAATCTTCTTGAGGAAGAGTTGCATGAGATGGTTGCCGGCATCATCGGCAATACCGATTTTGGCATCACTTCCGTTTTGGGATATGCCGGTCTGACTTCTATCTCCGCCATCAAGCTGGCCATACAGGTGAACAAGCGCTATGGCATTACGCTCGATGCGAAATCACTGGTAAAGAACGGTACGCTGCAAAGCATTGAGAATGAGATACTGAAAGGATTAATAAGTGGTGAAAGGTCAGAGGTAAGAGGGGAGAGAATAGTTGGAGAGGCTGAACAGCCGCAAGACATTTCTCTTACCTCTCACCTCTCACCCCTCACCTTTACCCCATTGAGCTATGCCCAGACTGGTGTCTATTTCGACTGCCTGAAGAATCCCACATCGACGCTGTACAATATCCCATATTGCATCAAGTTCCAGAAGAATACGAACACAATAGCATTGGCCGAAGCCGTCAGAACGCTCGTCAAGGCGCATCCTCAGATGACGGTTCACTTCGGTAATGGTCCAGAAGGCATCAGCCAGACCGTTGATTTGGAGCAGGTTGTAGAGACGCCCGTAAAACAGATGAGCGAGGAGGAACTGACGCAGTATCGACAGGATTTCGTAAAGCCCTTCGACCTCAGCACGGGTCCGCTCTATCGTTTTGAGATAGTGGTTACAGAGAAGCAGACCTATCTGCTGATGGATGTGCATCATCTTGTGTTCGACGGTGGCTCTTCCGACATCTTCCTGCAACAACTGTGCAGTATCCTGAACGGTGAGACGATCGAAGACGAAGACCAGAATTATGCAGCATATGTGACAGCTGAAAAGGCCGCAGAAGGTGGGGCAGACTATCAGGTTGCTGCCGACTTCTTCAAACAGCGGCTGTCTATGGTGGAAGCTGCTACGGAGGTTCGGCCAGACCTGCCGAATCCCCTCAAGGGTACTATCAGCAAGGCTGTCGCCACCCTTGACATCGAGGCTATCGCCGCCTTTTGTCGCAAGAGCCATATCACACCTGCCCATCTCATTCTCTCTGCTACCTATTATTCATTATCGCGCTTTGCCAACAGTGAGCAGGTTTGTATCACCACCGTCTCAAGCGGTCGTTCCAACCTGCATATCCGCAACACCGTAGGTATGTTTGTCAATACGCTGGCCCTGAGTGCTACTATTGGAAAGCAAACCGTGAAAGAATTTTTGCAGGAGGTCAGCGAAAACTTCGACGAGACATTGCGTCACGAGAACTATCCGTTCGCACAGATTGCCGCTGACTATGGACTGACGGCCGAGATACAGTATGTCTATCAATTGGGCATCAACAGCCAGTACGTCTGTCAGGGAGCCCCGTTGGAGATCGAGAATATGGAACTCCAGATACCCAAGTTCCCCATCACTTTCTTCATTGCTCAGGTGGCCGGGCAGCCCAGTGTCTGTGTGGAATATGATAATGGCAAGTACTCCTCCCGCCTGATGCAGAGCCTCGCAGAGGCCAAGCCCGACGCAGCCTTGACCAGCATCAGCATTGTCAGCGACGTTGAGGCCGAGCGTATTATTAAGTTAGGTACGGGTAAGGAGATTGACGTGGATCTGAGCAAGACCTTTGCCAACCTCTTTACGGAGCAAGCCCGAAAAACGCCCCATGCACCTGCCGTAGTGGACAGGGACAGCCTGCTGACTTATGGTGAGATGGACCGCTATTCGAATGCGCTGGCCCACCAGCTGATAGACTTTGGAGTACAACCTAACGACTTCGTCTGCGTGATGCTTGACCGCTTCAAGGAGTTCCCACTCTCCGTACTGGCCATCCATAAGGCCGGTGCGGCCTATACACCACTGGACTTCGAATATCCCAACGAGCGTCTGAGCTACATGCTGGAGAACTCGGAGTCGAAGGTGCTCATCACCACGCACGACGTGCTGGCCGCCAAGCAGGCAGAGGGCAATTTCAACACCGCTGCTGCCAAGACGTTCTTCATCGACGACTTCATGGAGAATGAAGAATTAAGAATTAAGAATGAAGAATTTGCTGCCGCCATCGATCTGTCTGCTCCCGATGGTCTCGCCTACATGATCTACACCTCCGGTTCTACGGGTAAACCTAAGGGTGCCATGCTCCATCAGGCTGGTCTGCGTAATTTCATTGCTGTGGTCATCGACATGGAGAAACTGACGGCCAATGACCGCATCAGCGGACACCGTTCGTTCTCGTTCGATGCGCATATCGAGGATATGTATCCCGTGCTGACGCTGGGTGGTTCGTTCCACATAATGCCGACAGAGATACGTAAGGACTTGGCAGCCATCCGCCAGTTCCTGATCGACCATCAATGCACGGGCGGCGGCTACTCAACGGCCATGACCTGTCTGCTGCTCAACACCTTCGACGACCTGCCTATCCGCTTTACCACGGGTGGTGGCGAGAAGATGGATGGCGTCTATAGTGACCACATCGAGATTATCAATGTCTACGGACCGACGGAGTGTACCGACGATACCTCTTATTATAGCATCGCTCCAGGCCGGAGGGTGGAGAATATTCCCATTGGCCAGAGTGTTGCCAACAACTGGAACTTCATTGTCGATACAGCCGGCAACCTCGTGCCACAGGGCGTGGCGGGTGAACTCTGCTTTGCCGGCATTCAGGTAGGTCGCGGCTACTGGCGACTGCCCGAGCGCACGGCACAGTCGTTCGTCGACTGTCCGTTCGTGAAAGAAGACCGCTGGGGACGTCCTGTCCGTATGTACCACACAGGCGACCTGTGCCGCTGGAATGAGGATGGCCAAATAGAGTATATGGGTCGTATCGATACGCAGGTGAAGTTGCGCGGATTCCGTATCGAGCTTGGCGAAATAGAAAGCAAGGCTCTGAACATCGGTGGAATCCGTCAGGCTGCTGCCGAGGTGCGCAAAGTGATGGGCAACGAACATCTGGTGCTTTACTACACTTTGGAAGAGGGCTGCGCACTCACCGACGAGGATATCCGCAAAGCGCTGGCCGGCACATCGCTGGCTGAATACATGGTGCCCGACACTTATATGCGCCTCGATGTGATGCCCATGACACCCAACCTCAAGATAAACCGTAAGGCGTTGCCTGCTCCGGAGATCAAGCGAGTGAACGACTACGTGGCTCCCGAAGGCGAGACGGAGACACTCTTCACCCAGATTTTCTCCAAGGTGCTCAATATTGAACAAGTGGGTGCCACCGACGACTTCTTCGAGATTGGCGGTACCAGTATCAATGCCATCAAGGTGATTGTGGAGGCCAGCAAGCACGGTGTGCATATCGTCTTCAACGACCTCTTCAACTTGAAAACGCCGAAGGCTCTTGCCGAATATGTGAGGGACGCGGGGGCGCAGGGGCGCGGGGGCGCAGAGGTCCCAAAGAGTCAGCCAAGTGCTATGGGCGACTCCGAATACGCTGCCTTCATTCCCGTTTTGGACAAGAACGTCCTCAACACTTTCCGCGACGGTGAGCGACAGCCCGTCGGCGATGTGCTCCTGACCGGTGCTACCGGCTATCTGGGCATCCACATCCTCCATGAGTTGCTGACGAATTACGACAGTCACATTCTCTGTCCACTGCGCAGTGAGCCGGGCTCCGACCCGATGCGCCGCCTCAAGACCCTCCATTACTACTATTTTGGTGAAACAGAAGTCTTTGACCACATTGAAGAGCGGGTGGAAGCGTTCGCTGCCGAGATTACGCAGCCCGATGCGCTTAAAGGCATCGACAAGCGTGGCCTGACGGTCATCAACTGCGTGGCCAACGTCAAGCACTTCTCCTCCGGCAACGACATCGAGATGGTGAACATCGAGTCGGTGCGCCATCTGATCAGCTTCTGTCTGCGCACCGGTTCGCGACTCATCCATATCTCGACGAACAGCATTGCTGGCATTAGCATCGACAATGTCCCAGGGTCTGAGGTCAGACTGACGGAGCACGACCTCTACATCGGGCAGAACATTGATGCCAACAAGTACGTCTATTCCAAGTTCAAGGCCGAGGAACTGGTGCTCGACGCCATTGCTCACCACGGTTTGAATGCGAAGATCATGCGTGTGGGCAACCTCTCGGCACGCCAGAAAGACGGAGAATTCCAGATCAACTTCAACACCAACAACTTCTTAGCGATGTTGCGTGCCTACGTGATCATCGGAATGGTGCCTTACGATGCCCTTGACCAGCGTTTCGAGTTCTCGCCCGTCGACGAGGTGGCGCATGCCATCATGAAATTGGCGCAAACTCCGAAGGACTGCACGGTGTTCCATCCCTACAATACCCATCGCCAGTTCATGTCTGACATCCTCACCGGTTTCGCCGAGGCGGGCATCACGTTGAAGCGTGTTGAGCCCGAAGAGTTCCAGCGGACTCTCGAGAGTGTGATGGAGAATCCCGACCTCGTGACCCTGCTACGCCCGCTGATGGCCTACGATATGGGGACTGGTCATAAGACGCGCTGGATTGAATCGACCAACGACTACACCACCCAGGTCCTCTACCGCCTCGGATTCCAGTGGCCTCCGACTGCAGCCGACTACGTCCATCGCTTCGTAGACACCATTATAGGCTTTGATTATTTTACAATACCAGGAACGGGAAAAAGTATGTGAAACTTATGAAAAAGATTTTATTATCTCTTGCAGCTCTTGCATTTGCGGCTACTATGAATGCTCAGGTATGGATTGGTGGCGAGGTAGGTTTCACGACGAATCACACCAATGGCAGTGACCACACCGCTATGGAGCTCACTATTGCTCCTGATATTGGCTACAGTCTGAGCGGTAACTTCAGCGTTGCCGTCGCCCTCAGTTATGGTCATACAAGCAATGGCGATGGCAGCAAGTACGGCATGCCAGATATGACGCTCTCGAATGTCAACTCCTACAGCATCATGCCCTATACCTGCTACACCTTTGCCAAGGCTGGCAATTTCGCGTTTTTCGTTATTAGCGGTCTGAAGTATAGTATCGATCACGCTCAGGGCTTAGAGAGCAACTTCAACCGGTTCGGCGTATTCGTAATTCCTGCTATCGCCTTCAGCGTATCTGACAAGGTAACGCTGGCTTCTCACATCGGCGATGGTCTCTACTACAACCACACTTGGATGAAAGATGTTGCACGCAGCAACGAGTTCGGTTTCAATCTGTTCCACGGCATCAGCTTCGGGGCTTACTACTTCTTCTAATCGGTACAAGTATATATAATCAAAAATGAACGTTATGTTATCATCAATTTCGCGGCACGCTCGCTGGAACCTCTTTTGGTTAGTCACTATCTGTGTGAGCCTTGCTTTTTGTCAACGATCGTATCGCCGTTTGCTATCAGTATGCATGTCTGCTATATGAAGAAGGGCAGGCTATAAATAACCAGATGGTCCGTGAGCGTTTCAACCTGAACAAGAATCAGACAGTGATGGCTTCACGCATTCTTGCTGATGCTCTTGAAAGTGGTTTTATCAAGATGAAAGACCCTGAAACGGAGTCCAAGAGGTATACCTCGTATATTCCTTATTATGGGTGACTTTTTATTTTCACGCGAAACCACACTAAAGTGAAAATTACTGATTATCAAGAACTTCCAATTTTCATACGAAACCACATTGTTAATTCACCCTCACTACGCCCAAAGACATATGACCCGAATTTCGGTGCAAAAAGGACGAGGGCATAAGGGGATTAGCCTGCCTATCGTATCTTTGCTAAGAAATTCGAGTCAGATGGTCTATTAGCGTGATTTCACTTTTTCTTTCTGCGTTCCAAGTACGCCGTCAGTTCATTGATTCCCCAGATGGCTGACAAGACAAAAATCGGCATAAAGGCCATCGCCCAAAGGAACGTCATGGTGTCGTTCAGGTGGTACTTGCCTGTATAATAGCCAAGGATTGGAAAGACGACCAGTGCCACCTTGTCGGCCAGATGATAGGCTATTGGGAACCACTCCATACGCGAGGTCAGACGGATGAGATGCTCCTCTGCTTTGTTCTGAATGTACTTGCAGGCAGTCTCGCCACCCTTTGCCATTATTATTCCAGTTTGAGACTGCTGCCATTTCTCATTGTCTTTTTTTGACAATTCTTCGACGTAGCGGCTCATGAGTTTCGAGTCGTGCATATTCTCAGCCACTTGACGCAGGATGCATTCCGCATATAGGTTCATCTCTTCCAATGGCGCAACGTCCATGTCCTGGTTGACGAGCTTGTTACTGTTGTTCCTCATTGCATCAAGGGGAATACTGCCCAGAAGCGTCTGCTGGTCTATGAGCATTTCAATGGTCTCGTGGGTTGATTTCACAAGAAACTTACCTTTCATCACGGCCTTCACGCCGCGCTCATACTCCTTTTGGTCATAGAGCGCAATGTGCTTCTGCCCGCCACGGAAAAGTGCCTTCAACTTGTTAACAACTTGCAGGATCATATGCGGCTTCTCCTGCTTATGGGGGCTGTGACGCCGTCCCCCAGTCTCACTGTTGCCTCCCTGCATCTGACTATCGCCAGAGGGAAGCATGCTTTCATATTTTCTTCTCATAAAAGATCATCTCTTTCGTCCTCTATTATTCTGCTGTCTGATGAATCCTTTCTTCTTCCACCACTGCCACTCTTCATCCTTCTTTTTCGGCAGGTCATTATTGCTCTGCCCGCCACCAAGGGACGGCAGTGTTTCCGGCAAGGCAAGGTTAGCAACGACGTCAAGCATAGCTTCGGCTGCATCACCCGCACGTTCGGCACTACATTCAAACGAATCAAGAAGTTCCATTGCGGCACTCTTCAGGTTTTCCTCGCTGAACGAAGAATTTTCGTTGATGGCATTCAGCGCAAGCCAGATGGCTGTCCGACGGTCACTCTCGGCCTCCGTGGACTTACGGGGAGCAGGCTCCGTCTGCTTCACGGGCGTCGGAGCCGCTGGTTTCTCAGCGTTCTTCCTCTCTGCCGCCTCCTTAATCCTTAATAGTCCCAGATATGCATCGTCATCATCTGACTGCGCCGACCTCGACGGCTTCTGCGGAATCACTTCTTCCTGCCGATTCTGCCGCCATCGATAGCTTTCCGTCCGCGCCTCTTCCATCTCAGGATGCAGCTTTTGCCAAGTACCAAACAACTTCGAAATCGTCAGGTCTCGACCATGCCCGAACCCTTTGGCCGATGCCTTGTACATCACCGTACTGGAGTAGTTCCCATCAAGGTCGTACAGCTTCTCGCCAACGGAGTAGCCACGGCAGACACCCTTCGAGTCGTACGTCGGCTCCACTTCGAAGCCGTTTCTGCGCATCCCGGCAAAGTACGTCTCCATGTCCCACGCATCCATTCCCTTCAGCACCTTCATCGCAGCATCGTGAATCCGCTCCATCCGCTTGTTCTCCCTATCCTCGGCCTTCGTCCACCCATATTTCTCCGCGATGATGTCAGCCGCCTTCTTCGCACGCTCCTTGCATTTGTGCGTGTCCTGCATCTCGCCGTCCATCGTCAGGCGGTTGGCTACAATGTGTACATGCGGCTTGCCCGTATCAAAGTGTACAGTGGCTACATACTGACTTTT
>ONTZ01000076.1 GCA_900320905.1 uncultured Prevotella sp. | reverse complement strand
CTACTTCATGTCAGCCCTCATAACCATCGGTGCCCTGATTGTCGGAATCATGTTTTCGCCCCTTGTTCTGTCCATCACCATGATGATTACCGAAATCCTATTTTGTCTGTTGCTCTACTTTGAAAACAGGAAATCCCAATAAAGAATCATCAAGAAAACAACTATAATTTAGAAGAAAAGTAGAATCTGAATCTTATAATCATATTTGTAGTGCAATTATTCAACAGATTGTCAATGAAGAGATTATTGGCTGCATTTATTGCATGGCTTCTGGTGACAGGAATGGCGTATAGCCAACAGACGGCACAACCTGTAAACAGTCTCACCAACTTTGGTGGCAGGATTTGGAGATGTATGCCTTTATCCATTACTCCATGAACACGTACACCGACCAGGAATGGGGCTTCGGCAACGAAGACCTGCAGTTGTTCAACCCTTCAGACCTCGACTGCCGTCAGTGGGCACGAGTCTGCAAACAGGCGGGCATGCGTGGCATTATCTTCACCGCCAAACATCACTGTGGCTTCTGCATGTGGCCTTCGCAATACACGGAGTATTCCGTAAAGAACACTCCTTGGAAACAAGGCAAGGGTGACGTGGTGAGAGAACTGGCTGATGCCTGCCGGGAAGAAGGGCTTAAGTTTGCCGTCTATCTCTCGCCATGGGACAGAAACCACCCTGAGTATGGGCGAAAGGAGTACGTCACCTATTTCCGCAACCAGCTGCGCGAACTGCTTACTAACTATGGCGACATTTTTGAGGTGTGGTTCGACGGTGCCAATGGTGGCGACGGCTGGTACGGCGGTGCCAACGAGAAGCGAACCATAGACCGTACGACTTACTACGAATGGCCTGAGACCTACCGTATGATTCGTCTGTTACAGCCCCATTGTCTTATCTGGAACGATGGCAGCGACCGCGGTGATTTGCGCTGGGTGGGCACTGAGGCTGGTAACGTGGGAGAAACCAACTGGAGCCTGCTCAACAAGGATGGTGAGGTCACATGGAACATGCTGCATTATGGATTGGAAGATGGCGACTCATGGGTGCCTGGTGAAACGAACACCAGCATACGCCCGGGGTGGTTCTATCATGAGACGGAGAACGCCCATGTAAAAAGTCTGTCGAAGTTGATGGACACCTATTACAAAAGTGTAGGCCGCAACTCCACGCTCTTGCTCAACTTCCCCATTGCTCCCAATGGTCGCATCCATCCCATCGACAGTCTACGGGGCATCGCGTTCAATAAAATGATCCATGAGGTGTTCAAGACCGATCTTGCCGCCAATGCCAAGAAACATACCAAGAAGAACGAGACCATCATCGACTTCGGGAAGCCTACGGCTTTCAACCGTTTTGTAGCCGAAGAGGACATCCGTTATGGTCAGCGCGTGAAGAAGTTCTCACTCGAGGCCGAAATCAATGGTAAGTGGCAGCCGCTGAAAGATGCACTCGTAGAACAAGGCGACGGTTTGACGACTATCGGTCACCGGCGCATTATCTGTTTCCCCACCGTCAATGCGACCCGCCTACGCCTGACGATCCTCGATGCCAAATGCCAACCTGTCATCAAGCGCACTTCTGTGTACCTGGCTCCTGAATTGACGGCAGACATCCCTGACAGTGGTGAGAAACGCAGCAGCAACCTCCACTTCTTCTTCAGTAGTCCCAAACAGATGATGATTGACTGGGACACTGAGCAGACAATCACAGCATTCCGATACTTACCGCCACAGAACACCAAGGAGGGTATGGTGACGCACTACTCCCTTTGGGCATCTACCGACTGGTCGAACTGGACGAAAGTGGCATCAGGAGAATTCTCAAACATTGTGAACAACCCCATCTGGCAGACAATCAAGTTCCCGTCCGTCAAGGCAAGAATACTTCGTCTGGATGCCGAAAGCCTTGCTGAGGGTGAACGCATGGCTTTTGATGATATAGAGGTAATGAATGAATAAAATATTTTTATATGAAAAAGATATTTTTCCTTATAATGTCATTACTGACAATAACGGCTCAAGCACAAGTCAACGACTGGGAGAATCCGGCTGTGCTCGGCATCAACAAACTGCCTTACCATGCCACGCTGCAATTGCCCTCAAAATGGAAAGAATGCAAGGAGATCGTAAGTCTCGACGGAGAGTGGCTGTTTCATTGGTCGCGCAATCCAGAGGAACGTCCTGCCGACTTCTACCGTGAAGACTTTGACACGAGCCAGTGGGGCAAGATACAGGTGCCCGGCAACTGGCAAATGCAGGGATATGGCACACCTATTTATATTAATATCAACTATCCTTTCCAGCGGAATCGTCCCAGCGTGACCACTGAGCCACCCAAGGACTGGACTGCTTACGAGAATCGCAATCCCGTGGGGTCATATGTGACGTTTGTCGATGTGACAAAAGAAATGCTCTCAAAGAATCTGATTCTTCACTTTGGGGGTGTACACTCTGCAATGTACGTCTGGGTGAATGGTCAGAAAGTAGGCTATAGCCAGAACTCCATGTCGCCAGCAGAATTCGATGTGACGCGATACCTTCATGAGGGAAGGAACAAACTCGCTGTGGAAGTCTATCGATGGAGCGACGGCTCGTATCTCGAAGATCAGGACATGTGGCGGTTGTCAGGCATCTTCCGTAGTGTACAACTCTGGGTGCGCCCGTTGGTGCATATTGCTGACTACCGGGTGACGGCCGTACCTAATACTGATTTCTCACAAGCGCAGGTGACGGCAGACATCACTCTCTGCAACACAGGAAAAGTGAAAGCAAAGAACCTGAAGACTATCCTAAAACTCGACAGCCATACGATAGAAGGGAATCTGAAACAACTTTCGGCAGGCGACACGACTCATATACAACTCACCTGTATTATGAATAATCCACAGTTATGGTCAGCCGAAAAGCCTAACCTCTATCCTTTCAGCATCGAACTGCTTGATGGACGGGGCAACGTGGCAGAACATTTTGACTATCATCTGGGCGTGAAGCGCGTGGAGTGTGTCGGCGAGGTGTTCAAGATTAATGGCAGGAACGTGAAGTTGCGAGGTGTCAATCGCCATGACCACCATCCGCGCACGGGACGTTACGTCGATGATGCCACCTACGAAGAAGACATCCGCCTGATGAAGCAGGCGAATGTCAATTTCCTGCGCACCTCGCACTACCCCGACCGCGAACTGCTCTACGAACTCTGTGACCGCTACGGTATCTATGTGATGGACGAGGCCAACCAGGAAACCCACGGCTATGGCTATGCCAACCATGAGATGGGTGAAGACCTTTCCTGGCAACAAGCACATGTGGACAGGGCTGAGTCGTTGGTGAAGCGCGACTTCAACCACCCGAGCATCATCCTCTGGAGTCTGGGCAACGAGGGCGGTGTCGGTCCTAATATCGAGGCAATGTATAATAAGATACGCTCACTCGACCAGACCCGTCCGCCATTCTTCGACAGCGACCGCCGCTATAGTTGCATCTGGGATGACAGTTACCTTTATCCCGACGATTTGAAGAAGAATGCCGAGGCAGTGAAGGACAAACCCTTTATGATGCGCGAATATGCCCATGCCATGGGTAATTCCTGTGGTAATTTGAAAGAGTACTGGGATGTGATCTATGCCGACTCCAGCATTGCGGGTGCTGCCATCTGGGACTGGGTGGACCAGGGTATTGCCAAGCCTGTTGACGGCAGTAAACTCCGACCATCTGCTTCCAAGGTACTACAGCCTGACGAATATTGGGCCTATGGCGGTGACTTCGGCGATAAGCCCAATGACGGGAACTTCTGCATCAACGGTCTCGTTGCTCCCGACCGCAAGCCACACCCTCACTATTATGAGGTTCAGTATGTGTATCAGCCGATACAGTTTGTCAGGGAGGGCGACTACATCCGCATCGTCAACCGCGACTTTTTCACGGGCATCGATGAATATGATTACTACTGCGAAGTCTATCGCAACGGAGAACCTGTGACATGCGATTTTGTCAAAGTAAAGGAAGGACGTTTTGAGATTCCCTATTCCGATTCCCCAGATGACGACCAGGAACTCATTCTGGATGTCTGTGCCATGCTGCGACAGGCTACCCCTTGGGCTGATGAAGGATTTATAGTGGCTCGCGAACAATTCATCCTGAAACCATACAACTTCCGATGGCCTCTCAGCGGTGAGGATGCCAAGCCTCAGAAGTCCGAAGCTGGCATCACCATCCCCATCTACGACGGTTCCTTTACCATCGATTCCACAGGTGCCCTCACATCCTGGATCAGTCATGGAAAGCAGAAACTCCAGGCACCTCTTGAGCCCTACTTCTGGAAACCGGAGAACGACAACCAGCATGCCGCACAATTTGCCAAGCGCACGGCCGTTTGGCAAGATGCAGGCAAGAACCGCACCGTCAAAACGATCCATGTCGAGGGCAATCAAGTGAAAGTGGAAATGTCGCTACCCGTAGGTGCTGACCTTACCCTGACCTATACCGCTAAGGCTGATGGTCGCATCAAAGTCGATATGGACTACCAGCCTAAGGCCAACGACATTCCCCTGATGCCTAAGTTCGGCATGCGGATGCGCTTGCCGGCAGACTATACTCATGTGGAATACTATGGCCGCGGTCCTTGGGAGAATTACCCCGACCGCAAGCGTAGTGCCTTCATCGGCTACTATCAGATGCCGCTCTCGGACTTCGAGACCGACTATGTGAAGCCACAGGATAACGGCAACCGTTGTGATGTGCGCTGGCTGACGCTTTCGTCTGATAAAGGAAATGTGAAGATTGAAGGCCTGCAACCGCTCTGCATCCATGCGTGGGACTATGGTGAGGAAGACTTGGAAACGGCCCGTCATCCCCACGAGATAAATCGCGGACGTTTCATCAATCTGAATATCGATGGGAACATCCACGGTGTAGGAGGTGTTGACACCTGGGGCAAGCGTACGCTCACTCCATATACCATCGATGCCACACAACCGCATCATCTCCGTTTCATCCTCAAATTTGAATCTAAATGAAAAAAGGTATTTTAAGTATCCTCATCAGTATCACGGCCATTACCTTGATGGCACAAGGGTTTCGCAACCCAGTTCTTCCAGGCTTCCATGCCGATCCTAGCGTGTGCAGGGCGGGCGACGACTTCTATCTCGTCAACAGTACGTTCCAGTACTTCCCAGGAGTGCCAGTATTCCATAGTAAGGACCTTGTGAACTGGGAACAGGTGGGCAACTGCCTCACCCGTCCGTCACAAGCAGACCTCACCAATGTCGATGGCAATAACGGTATCTATGCCCCCACTATCCGCTATCACGAAGGCCGTTTCTATATGGTGACCACCATTTTCCCATCGCGCCGTCACTTCTATGTGTGGACGGAAGACCCTGCTGGCGAATGGTCGGAGCCTGTCGTCATCCCCTTTGATATAGGCAGTTGTGATCCGACGCTATTCTTCGACAACGGGAAATCCTACTTCTTGTGGAAAAACGGTGATATTAAGATATGCGAAATCAATATTGAGACGGGTGAGCAGATGGGAGAAATCCATCATCTCGGAGTTGGAATGGGCGGACGTTACCCCGAAGGTCCCCATATCTACAAAAAAGATGGGTATTACTATCTGCTGTTGGCTGAGGGAGGAACCGAGCACGGTCACCATGTGAACATTCTGCGCAGCAAGTACCTCTTCGGACCGTATGAACCGAATCCTGCTAACCCCATCCTGTCACACTTCAATATGATGATGCAGAACAGCAATATTCAGGGACTCGGACACGCTGATTTGGTGCAGGCGCCCGATGGGTCATGGTGGATGATTTGCCTGGGTTACCGTACCAGCAGCGGCTATCTGCAGCATGTGATGGGCCGGGAGACATTTCTTGCTCCTGTCCAATGGGATAAGGAAGGATGGCCTGTGGTCAACGGAAACGGTACGCTACAGACCGACATGAAATGTCAGACGCTGCCGCTTGTAACAATGCCGCAAGATCCTGTGCGGGAAGAGTTCGACGGGGCGAAAATGCCCTTGGGCTGGCTCCATGTATGTCTGCCTGATATGAGTCGATACTCACTCACAGAACGCATCTTACCGAGGGAATGCAGGCAGGCATCACGGCCTACGCGGCACCGCTGAATCATTATGACGTGGTGGCAGAGCGTCGTGGTGGGAAAATAATTCTGAAGTCAAATGTGCGCATTGGCCAGACAGCCCATTCTGAGAAGGAGATGATACTGGAGGGGACCATGGCCTACCTCCGTGTCTCTTCCGACAAGGATTTCTATGAACTCTCAGCCTCCAGCGATAACCAAAACTTCACGACTCTGGCAAAGATGGAATACCGCTATCTGAGCACGGAGACCATCGGAGGCTTCACAGGCGTGATGCTGGGCGTGTTTGCTCAGGCGCAGGACAAGGACTGCAAGGGGTTTGCCGATGTGGACTGGTTCAGATACGAGACAAAAGAACAGACAATTGATGAATAAAAAAGAAAGGCTCTTCACATTTTGGAAGAGCCTTTTGCTTATTTAGGATATTCTCATTCTATTTCTGAAGGATGATATCCACAAGGGCTGTCACATCAGCAATATTAACCATGCCATCGTTATTCACATCGCAAGCATTCGCATCACACGGATTCGGAT
>ONTZ01000075.1 GCA_900320905.1 uncultured Prevotella sp. | reverse complement strand
ACGCAGGCTGCAAGCATTCCAAGGCCCATGACCTTGAGTGCTTTTCTTCGACTGATAGGTTTGTTGACGTTCATAGGATAACTTTTTTATGGTTCTTGATATAAATGCCATGTGTGGGGTTCTGTACCCGCTGACCATTCACAGAGTAATAGATTCCATCTTCCGACCCATTGCTCTTCACCTCCTTGATGGCTGCGGAATTATCCAGCGACAAAACTACGCCGATATTACTTTCCCCTGCTTTCAGGAATGTGCGCAATTCGCTCTCCGAAAGGCCGTCAATCTTGCCCAAGCGGGTGTAGCTCCACGAGTTGGTGCCATAGAAGAGACAGAGGTTACTGCCGTTGTAGAGGATGACATCGCCCGGCTGGGCTGTCGTTTGCTGATCGCTCTCAGGCAACGAAAAGCCCAGTGGGCCCCAAATCTCAAAGCCGCCACTGCTGTTGAGCGTTATACTGACAGGTGCCTGCTGCAACTTTTCAACCAAAGCCTGCGTGGCAGCATTTTCTACGAGAGTCACGCTCTGCGTTTTTCCATCGATGGTGATATACATTTTGTTCGTAGTAGTTTGTCCTTCTGTAAAATTCAATGTCTTGAGCCATTCTTCGATAAGCGAGGCCGTGTTTCTGCGGTTCGAGTTGTTGATCCACAATGCATCGCCCATCCATGATGCCTCTGGCACGAGCCGCTTGGAATCGCTGACCACGCCGCTGATACCACTGCTGGCGCTCGACACAATCATGCTGAAACTCTTGCCTGCCATCTTCGAACCTTCGCCAAACAGGTAGGTCTGCATGATAGCTGCCATCTGGCTCCACCACAGTGGTGTAACAACGATGATGTTCTGATAGTCGCTGAGCGATACCGTGACAAGATCGATGGCAGGATAACTGCTGGCATCGTTGGGATTGGCCTTGATGGCATTCAAGAGAGCCGTACCGATTGCATAGCCATTTTCCTCGTATTTCTGACTTTTGTCAACGGGAGTAATCTCAACCACGTCGGCCTCTATCTGATTAGTGAGTTCAGTCACGATGCTGCGACAGTTGCCAGTATAACTATAGTATGCGACAAGTGTCTTGCCATGATTGGCCGATGTCGTCTCTGCCTTCATCTCGATGTCCGAAGAACAGCAGGCGAACAGCAATGCTGTTAAAAACAAAAATATCTGTTTCATATTCTAGAGACTATCCTTCAAAACTTGTACAACCTCGTCACGATTCAGGATGTAGTAGCCACCTTGGCAAATCGGACATGCATCGGCCATTCCCTCAATCTGTTCGGGCTTGGCGCCACAGTCGGTGATGTTCATGGCCAAGCCAAGTTCGCGCATCCACTGCTCCATGGTTTCGAGACCTTCCATGGCAATCTGCTCGTCGGTCTTGCCCTCAGCGCTGACATTCCAAACACTGATGGCCAGGCGCTTGAACTTCTGCACGGCATCGGGCGACTTGCTGATGAGCAGACGGTAGTATGCTCCGCTGACAGCGGCAAGCGTGTGTCCGTGGGTTGCATCGGTAAAGGCAGCCACAGCCTGTCCCAGCATGTGAACCATCCAGTCGGTGGCCTTGCCGCGATCGATGAGGGTGTTTAGTGCCCAAGTCGCTGTCCACATGATGTTCGAACGCGCCTCGTAGTCCTCGGCATTTACCAATGCCTTGCGCGAGCTGACGATGAGCGAGCGCATCAGACCTTCGGCGATGTAATCGCTTGTATTGTCGTCGGTGCCGGAGAGATACTGCTCCAGGATATGGCTCATGATGTCGTAGATGCCGGCAACCATCTGATACTTGGGCACAGTGAACGTGAAGCGCGGGTTGAGGATAGCGAAGTCGGGGTTACGGAAATTGTAGAACATCTTGCGGTTTTCCGAATGACTGGAGATGACCGAGCAACTGTCCATCTCCGAACCCGTGCCGGCCATGGTGAGCACGCAGCCCACAGGAATCCAGCGACAGGTCATCGGCTGCCAGTTCTTGAAGTAATACTCCCACGGATCGCCATCGAACCATGCGCTACCGGCCACGGCCTTGCAATAGTCAACGGTGGAGCCGCCGCCCACACCAAGGATGAAGTCCACCTCTTCGCGACGAGCCAGATGAGCGCCTTCGAGCACCTTCTCGATGGTAGGATTCGGCATTACGCCTGCCAGCTCGACCACCTCGCAGCCCGCCTTCTTCAGCTCGGCCATCACGAGGTTGTAGATGCCGAAGCGCTTGATGCTGCCGCCTCCGTAGCAAAGCATCACCTTGCGGCCGTAGTTCTTCAGTTCTTCACCCAGTTTATTCAATGAATCCTCACCGAAGTGCAGCTTCGTGGGATTGTGGAAAGTAAAATTGCCTAACATATAATTATCGTATTTAGGTTTCTGGGTGCAAAGGTACACACATTATTTTAAAATAATGATACACAAATCGACTGAATATCTACCAATTTCGCAGAAAAAGCAATTTTTCTTTATTTTTTATACCCTTTTTTACTTATTTTTCCAAAAATATCGTATCTTTGCAACGCACATTTCAACAATATTGCTATCGTTATGAAAAACATCTTGAAATTAGATAGCCCTAACGACTATGCCCAATTTGTGGAAGCCCCCGTACTGCATCCGCTGGTCAGCATCATCCACTACGATGAGCTGTCGCCCTTTCGTCATAGCCTGAACAACTACGGTGTCTATGCGCTCTTCATCCAGCGCCAGTTTCCCAGGATTCTCTCCTACGGCATGAAGACCCTGCAGGTGAGCGATGCCTCGATCATTGCCGTGGCCCCCGGACAGATTGGCGGACTGGAGGACAACGGCGAACGCATCTCCTTGTGTGGATGGGTGCTCATGTGGTCGCCCGAACTGCTTCATGGCTCTGATCTGGAACACCATATGGACCGATTCCAGTATTTCTCCTATTTCTTCACCGACTCCCTCCGGATGGAACCTTCCGAATGGCTCTGCATCACTCAACTCCTTGCCCAGATGCGACAGGAATTGATCGAACACGAAGATTCGCCTGCGCTCAGAAGCATCCTGCTGGGCTATCTGCGCCTGATCCTCGAATACTGCAATCGCATCTACCAGCGCCAACTCTCACAGGAAGACAAAGGCAGCAACGACCTGCTGAAACGTTTCCATGCCCTACTCCAACAGTATTTCCGTGAGAATCGGCAACTACGACATGGCCTGCCCACTGTCGCTTACTGCGCTTCCGAGCTGGCCTATTCTCCCCGCTACTTCGGCGACATTATTCACAAGGCCACAGGCGGCACAGCCATCGGATACATCCACAACTACGTCATCAACCAAGCCAAAAGCCTGCTGATGAATGGCCACAATATCAGCGAGACATCACACCTCCTCGGCTTCGAATTCCCAAATCATTTCTCCCGCCTATTCAAGAAAATAACAGGTCTCACGCCCAGCGAATTCATTGGGAATACGTAGTGCATTTTTCTCGAATTCGGAGATAGAACAGAAAAGTACGAAATTGTGCTACCACGTTCGGAGATAGAACAGAAAAGTACGAAACTGTGCTACCGCGTTTGGAGATAGCACAATCCTGGACGAAACTGTGCTACCGCATTCGGAGATAGAACAATCCTGGCCGAAACTGTGCTACCGCATTCGGAGATAGAACAATTCTGGCCGAAACTGTGCTACCGCATTCGGAGATAGAACAATCTTGGCCGAAACTGTGCTACCGCATTCGGAGATAGAACAATCTTGGCCGAAACTGTGCTACCGCATTCGGAGATAGAACAATCTTGGCCGAAACTATGCTACCGCATTCGGAAATAGCACAATGTTGGCCGAGATTGTGCTACTAACTATCGCAACAGCACAATGTTGGCCGAGATTGTGCTACTAATTTTCGCAACAGCACAATGTTGGCCGAGATTGTGCTATTTGCTCCAGAAGCACGCTTAGTCCTCCCGCACATTTATTTTCTACTTCGTTGATTAGTTAAAATCGAAGAAAATTGAGAAAAATTTTGGTGTTGTCGAATAAAACGCGTATCTTTGCACACGAATATAAATCCAACCCTCAAGGTTTTTTTATATTTAAAGGTAAGAAGACTCTCATCAAGTAATTCTCTCCCAATTATTTTCATATAACCACACAAAGTAAAACTATGAGTAAAGGACTTATAACTATTTTGGTAGCAACCGCCATGCTGGTGGTTCTACCTTCCGACGCTCAGGTCGCGAAGCAGTCTTTCAAGAAAACTGCAACCACAGTTCAAACAGCGACCGTGAAACCTGGTGTGAAGGGCATCCATAAGAAATGGACAGTCCAGGAACTGCAAACCACCAAGCAAGAGGGTGACAAGCAGACCCTGATGAAGCAAAAGGACAACAGAATCAGGCCACAGGGGTATAAGAGTTTCGCCCCACGTAGGGTGGACATCTCCGAAGCAATCCCAGTCACGGTGCCCTACGAGGCCGATTTCTCCACATCAGGAGAAGCGATGGACGAAAACTTCATCATCATCAACAACAATGAGGACCTGAGCGATGGCGAACCATGCACCTGGACATGGAGCGCCAGCAATGGTGCCTACTATATCTACAACGTGGATGGCACGACACCAGCCGACGACTATATGGTACTGCCCATCAACTTGGAAGGCGGCAAAACCTATGATGTCTCCGTGAACGCCGCTTCGTGGAACTACCCGGAGGAATTTGAGGTAGTAGCAGGAACGGAATGTACGGCAGCAGCCCTAACGACTGAGATTATCGGGAAAACCATTCCCGAAAATGATGCCGCCGACTTCAGCGGGACCTTCACCCCGGCAGCCGATGGCGTTTACTATATCGCTATCCACGCCATTTCTCCAGCCGACCTGTATATTCTGAGCGTCTATCGCTTCAGCATCGACGTTGCTCCTGATGCGGCAGCGCCAGAGGCTGTCAGTGACCTGACTGCCGTACAGGTGCCCCACGAACTGAAGAACGTCATTACGTTTACCGCGCCAACGACGACAATCAACGGCGAGGATTTGACTGAGAACCTCACCATCGAAATCCTTCGCAACGGTAAAATCGTAAAAAGCCTTGAAGGAGTAGCACCTGGCTCTGAGCAGAGTTATACCGACGAGGTTGAGACAGAGGCCACATACCGCTATCAGGTGATAGCAGCCAACTCTGCCGGAAGGGGACGCAAGAGTGACATCGTAAGTGTCAGGGTGTCCATGCCTCAGGATGTGCCTTATGTAATTTACTTCACCGACGAAGAGGCATTCAACAATATGCTGGTCATCGATAACAACCAGGATGGAACGACTTGGGAATACGGCTCCTACGATGAAGCGGCCCAATTCAGAGCAGACTGGGGCAACGATAGCGATGACTATCTCGTCTCGCAAGCGCTGCGTACGGTGGCTGGCAAAAAATATGATGTTACTGTCCGTATCGCCGGCAATGCCTACGATCCAGAAATCTTCGAGGTGGTAGCGGGCTCTAGTGCCACGGGCGAAGGCTTGAACATTAGCGTCATCCCGTCCACCGAAGTGACCTCAGATGCATACAACGAGTACACAGGCTCATTTGTTGCCGCTACCGACGACTATTACTATGTGGCTGTACATGCCCTCTCCAAGGCCAATACATATTACCTATATGTGTCGAACATAAGTTACAGCTCCAGCCGCTCCATTGGTGGAGGCAACGGCAGGTGCTGAAGGTGCGCTGAATGCCACCATCCAGGTGACAGCTCCCGACAAGACCATCGAGGGCAATGCGCTCACGGCTATCTCGAAAATCGAACTCTATCGTGACGGCGAACTGGTAGGCGAGCAGAACGACATCACACCTGGTGCCGTTGTCACTTTCACCGACGAAACCATCGCAGCTTCTGCGCTCTACGTTTACCAGGCTTTGGCCTACAACGAAAGCGGCAAGGGCGAAAAGAGTGAGAAGACAAGCGTTTATGTCGGTATCGACCAACCGGTGGCTCCTGAGACAGTCGAAGCTATTGACCACCCCACGGCAGTTGACCTTAGCTGGAGTGCTGTCGGCAACGTTGGCATGAACGGCGGTTATGTCAATCCTGACGACGTGACCTATAAGATCTGGGACATTGACGTCTCAAGCTTCTTCGTATTCTTCAATGATATGATAACCAGCGTGAAGGGACAGACATCAGTTTCCTTCGATTATAATGTTGATGAGGGCGACCAGCAGGACTACAAGTATTTTGCCGTGCGTCCCGTCAATGACTCTACAACGGATGAGGATAAGGCAGACTGGAATGCAGCAGGTGTCTTTGTAGGCAAGCCTTACGATACGGTTGTCGAAGGTTTTGCCAACGAGGAACTTCATTACTTCTGGGATTCCAATGCATCACTGGCTATTACCAATTTGAGTTCGGATGAAGACGGTGTAGCACTGGCTCTGCTCGCCGATACTCCCGGACAGAAAGCCTTCGTCTCAGGCAAACTCAACATCAAGGATGCCGCTCAACCAATGCTGATCTTCGATGCACTGAATGTAAGCAATATCTCGACACTCTACGTTCTGGGAAGCGCTGACCAAGGAACTTGGAACCTGCTGCAGACCGTGACGCTGAGCAGTGAGGGCTACCAGACCTATCAGATTCCGCTCTCCAGCCTGAAGAACCACGAGCGCTATGCACAGATAGCCTTCGTTGCCGACTACACGAACGCACAGTCGGAGGAAGACTATGGCGACTATTTCTTCCTTGACAACATCCGCATAGGCAACTTCTTCGACAATGACCTTTCTGTCACCGCCATTGCACCCGCTTCCTCTCTCGTCGCAGGCAAGGCTGCTACTATCGATGTCATCGTTGAGAATACAGGTCTGAAGGCAGCCTCCAACTACACCGTCAAGGTACAGGCAGGTGAAGCTGAACTGCTCAACGAAACCGTCAACGAAGAGCTGGCTCCTTTTGCCAAGAAGTATTTCCAGACAGATTTGTCCACCACTGTATTCGATGAAGCAGGCGACGTGACAGTCACTGTGACTGTCGAATATGCTGCCGACCAGAATACCGAGAACAACAGCATCTCAGGCACCTTTACCATCGAAGAGCCTACCGCTGCTGCACCCGAGAATCTGACAGCTGAAATCGACGACGATGTCAATGTAGTTCTTACCTGGTCAGTTCCCGAAACCAAGCCAGAAGCAATCACCGAAGACTTTGAAACCGGTACTGGCGAGTTCACGCAGATTGATGCCGACAACGACGGATATATCTGGAACCATATGTATAGTGATGAACTGAAGTCGCACAGTGGCTATGGCGGTCTCCAGTCCTATAGCTGGGTTCCAACTGTGGGCGCTGTGCATGTCGACAACTGGCTTGTAACTCCATTGGCAATCCTCGACGGCACGTTCAGTTTCTGGGCTGCTGCTCAAGATGGCGAATGGACAGATGAGCATTTTGCCGTTTACGTCTCTACGACAGGCAACCAGTCGGTCGATGACTTTACGCAGGTATCTGAAGAGTTCGTAGCCTCCGGCTGGCCGCAGGAGTACACCTTTGACCTTAGCAGCTACGCCGGCCAAGAGGGCTACATCGCCATCCGTCACTACAATTCCTACGACCAGTTTGCCATGGTGGTGGACGACATTTCGTTCACCAAGGCTCCTTCCCAACCCGTCAAGTACAACATTTACGTTGATCAGGAGCTGATCGCAACTGTAGAAAGTGAGGTTACAACCTACACCGTAGCTGCTGACCAACTGGGTGAAGGCGCGCACGACTTTGCCGTTACCGCAGTCTATGCGGATGGCCGAGAGTCTAGACCCGCTGTCGTTTCCTTCGATGTCATTACCGGCATCCAACAGTTGGAAGAAAGCAAGCCAGTTGATGTTTATACCGTTGATGGAAAGCTGATTCGTCGCAAAGCAAAGACACTCGACGACCTGAAGGGTGTTTACATCATCAATGGACGAGGAGTCATCATCAAGTGAACCCCTCAAACCCTTCTAACCCCTCTTAACCCTCAATAACAATCGTGGCATATTCCCCAAGGCTTTATGGAGAATATGCCACGATTTTGTATGTCCTGAATGTTCAAAATTGAGGATGTTTAGAATCTTCCACCACCAGGGCCTCCGAAGCCACCGCCTCCGCCGAAGCCTCCTCCGCGACCTCCACGTCCTCCACGACGATCGGTCGAGCCTCCGTTACCCTTGTAGCTTGAAAGCTTGTAGGTGAAGGTGAGCAGGAAGTAGCGGGGCATAAAGTTGGTGTAGCTTGCACGTACGTAACTGTCGCTCACCGACTGACGATAACCTGTGCGGCTACCCAGCACATCGTAGGCCTGCAGCTTCAGCTCTGCCTTGTTGCCCTTGAGGAACTTCTTGCCGAACGACATATTCCAGATCCATTCGTCTTCGGAACTGGTCATCGCTGAACCTCCGTAATAGACGTAACCCAACGACTGCTCGGTGGTGAAACCGTTCCAGAAGGTCCAGTTCAGGCGGGCATCGGCACGATGTGTGACGTAATTGTAGGAGTTGGCCTTGTTCTCGGTATCCTTGACCCATTGGAACGATGGAGAGTACATCAGGGTGAAGTCGAGGTCGGAAGAGATGTTGCTCGACACGTGCAGACGTGGGCCAAATCCCCACTGAAGGACCTTTGTGGTAAGGTCTTTG
>ONTZ01000074.1 GCA_900320905.1 uncultured Prevotella sp. | reverse complement strand
GAAGGCTACGGTGAACGACCACGGCGAGAAGCACATCGACCTGGTGAGTGGTCACGAGGAGGACAATATCATTCCTGAAACCTACATCGACTACGAGGAGAATCCCACGGAGTATAGTCTCAACACCCTGCAGACGGTTGTCCGTGTACACACCCGCGTCAGCGACCTCTATAACAACCCCTACAACCAGTTGGAGGAGCAGTTGCGTCTTTCTATTGAGAGCATCAAGGAGCGTCAGGAGTGGGAGCTGATCAACAACAAGAAGTTCGGCTTGCTGGCCGCTGTTAATCCCGCCTATCGTATCTCGGCACGCTATGGCACACCGACTCCCGATGATCTCGACGAACTGCTGTCATTGGTATGGAAGGAGCCTGCATTCTTCGTGGCTCATCCACGTGCCATCGCCGCCTTTGAGCGTGAGTGTACATGGCGTGGTGTACCCCCTGTGACCACCGACCTGTTTGGTACGAAGGTCATTTTGTGGCGCGGCGTGCCCCTGATTCCTTCGGACAAGGTTGAGGTGGAAGGTCAGTACCTGACTGGTCGTGGCGTTGGCACCACAAAGATTATCCTCGTACGTACTGGCGAGCAGAACCAGGGTGTGATTGGATTGCATCAGAGCGGTATCCCCGGCGAGATTGCTCCGTCGCTGTCAGCCCGTCTGATGGGTCTCGACAAGTTCGGTGTGGCTTCTTACTTGCTCACCAAGTACTTCTCGTTAGCTGCCCTCACCGACGATGCCATCGCAGTGTTGGAGAATGTGGAGGTAGGCTACTATCACGATTATCAGCATAGGAATCTAGTAGAGAAATAATGATAGATATTCAGAATATTAACGGTTACGGCATCGAGGATCCAGGCTTTGCGCTGCTTCAGGAAGCCGCCAAAAGATTCAGTCCCGAAGAGGCTGGAGAAGTTCATCAGAGTGTGCTGCCTGATGAGACGCTCCACCTCGAGGAACTGGAGGCGGGATTCAAACAACTGCTGGCTGGTGGAAACGGCTATGCTGACCTGCCGTACATCGGTGACGCTGATCTCGCGCAGCCCAATCCAGCCCATTCTGGGGAGGGTGCAGGTGCGGCGGCTCTCGTGCCTCAGGATAACGGCTTCGGCATCGGAATTCCTGAGACAAAGAAGTTGCGCGAGCTGAACTACGAGGAGGTGGACACGCTGAACTCGGAGGAAATCAAGAAGGACTTCCCCGTGCTGAATCAGCAGGTGAACGGCCACGACCTCGTATGGCTCGACAACGGTGCCACAACGCAGAAGCCCATTAGCCACTATTACAAGACCTACAACTCGAACATCCACCGCGGTGCTCACACATTGGCAGCCCGTGCTACGGATGCCTACGAGGAGGCCCGCGAAAAGGTGCAGCGTTTCATCAACGCCGCCACCAGCGAGGAGATCATCTTCGTTCGCGGCACTACCGAGGGTATCAACCTTGTGGCACAGACCTACGGACGGCAATACCTGACGCCAGGTGATGAAGTCATCGTCTCAGAGCTTGACCATCACGCCAACATCGTACCTTGGCAGCAGGTGGCCCACGAGAAGGGTGCTACGCTGAAGGCTATCCCCACGGACAAGAACGGCGATCTGATTCTCTCTGAGTTCGAGCGTATCATCACGCCTCGCACCCGCTTTGTCAGCGTGGGGCATGTGAACAACACGTTCGGCACTATCAACGATGTGAAGCGTATCATCGACATCGCCCACTCGCACAACATCCCCGTGCTGATTGACGGTGCACAGTCCATCGCTCACACGCCTGTGGATGTGCAGCAGTTAGGCGCCGACTTCTTTGTCTTCTCTGGTCATAAGATCTACGGCCCCAACGGCATCGGTGTGGTGTATGGTCGTAAGGACCTGCTCGACAAGATGCAGCCCTGGCAGGGTGGTGGCAACATGATTAAGGATGTGACCATCGAGCGTACGGAGTACAATGTGCCGCCTGCACGCTTCGAGGCTGGTACGCCCAACGTGGCCGATGCCATCGGACTGGGTGCAGCCCTCGACTATGTGAGTCATCTCGGCATCCGCAACATCGAGGCGCATGAGCACAAACTCACCGAGTATGCCCGTGAGCAACTCGCTCAGATTCCAGGCCTCACGCTCATTGGCAATCCCAAGAACCGCGTCAGCGTCGTGAGCTTCGTGCTCGACGGCATCCCCGTTCCCGAAACAGGTACGTTATTAGATAAGGAGGGCATCGCGGTGCGTGCTGGTCACCACTGCGCTCAGCCCGCCCTCCGAGCCCTCGGCTACGAGATGAGCGTCCGTCCCACCTTCGCCCTCTACAACACCCGCGAGGATGTGGATAAACTCGTGATTGCGATTAAGAAAATTATTGCAAGCAGATGATTGTTTTCTAACTGTTATGACAGAAGGAGTTTTCTTCTTCTGTCATAACGAGAAAACATCTATGAATTGAATTCATGCAATACGAAACGAAAGTATTAACCACAAAGTATCAGAAACCTGACGCATACGGGGCCCTCTCGATGCCGGTGTATTACACGGCGGCATTCGAGTTCCCCGATGCCAAGGCGATGAGCGATGCCTTCTGCGGTCGCTCGATGGCACCGTCGTATGCCCGTATCGCCAACCCCACGGTCACTTATTTAGAGGAGCGCGTCAGGCAGATAACAGGCGCACAGAGTGTGACGGCGCTGAATACGGGTATGGCGGCTATCCACTATGCCCTGACAGCGGTAAGTGCGGCAGGCCTGAACATCGTGGCCTCGAAGCACTTGTTTGGCAACAGCGTCTCGCTGATACGCGATACGTTGGGCAGTTTTGGTGTGGAGCCGCGATTCGTCGATTTCACGAAACCCGAGGAAGTGGAGGCGCAGATTGACAACCAATCCGCAGTTGTTCGTGGCCGACATCAAGGCGCTGTCGGAGATTGCCCATAAAAAGGGCGTGCCTCTGATTGCCGATACCACCATCGTACCATTCACCAACTACCACGCGAATGAGTTCGGAGTCGATATCGAGGTAGTCAGCAGCACAAAGTACATCTCTGGAGGAGGTACGGGTCTTGGTGGTCTGCTCATCGACTACGGACACTATGACTGGTCGCAACACCCGTCGCCCGTCCTACAAGCCCGCACCAAGCGTGTTGGCAAGAAACTGGCATTTACGGCTCGTGTAAAGACAGAACTGGTGACGAATCTCGGTTCGCTGATGACACCGCAGGCCGCTTATATGGAAACGCTGGGTCTCGACACACTCGACATCCGTTTCCGTCGTCAGGCAGAGACCACGCTGTGGCTCGCCAAGCAATGTCAGGCGCTACCGGAAATCAAACGCGTGAATTATACGGGTCTGAAGGATAATCCTTTCCATGAGTTGTCTGAGAAGCAATTCGGGCCATTACCTGGTGCCGTCTTTACCATCGACCTCGAATCGAAGGAAGCAGCCTGGGCGTTCATCGACAAACTTCAGATTATCCGTCGCGCCACAAACCTCTTTGACCGCAAGTCGTTGGCCATCCATCCCGCCTCGACTATCTTCGGCCTCTTCACCCCCGAGCAATGCGCTGAGATGTCCGTCCCAGACACCACCGTCCGCCTCAGCATCGGTCTCGAAGCCGGCGAAGACCTGCTGGAGGATATTAAGCAGGCGTTGGTCTAAATATAAAACTCACTCGGATCAACCCATCCCGCTCTAATTGCGTATTTCACTGCTTCGTGTGCTGTATTGACACCCAGTTTGTGAAAAATGTTCTTGCGGTGTGTATTAATGGTGTGAATACTGGAGAAACGCTCGGCAGCGATTTCCTTTGTGGTCTTGCCCTGTGCGACGGCTCTCAAAATGGCCATCTCTGTTGAGGTAAGCACAGTCGTTTTCACTTCCTCTTGTTGGTAGGCGATAATCTTTTCTGTTGCACGCTGGCTGAGGTAGCGGCGACCGTCGGAGATAGAATGAAGCGCATCGCGAAGAACTTTCACAGGCTCGTCCTTAAAAACGACACTAAAGACATGTGACGAATAGACAACCTTGCGAAGGAATTGCTCCGTCAGTTCATCGCTAAGAAGTACCCATGTTGTCATTGCAAACCGCTCGCTCACAATGAGCAATTGTTCCTCGTCGATGAAGTCGAACAGCGTATAGTCGAGGATGACTACTGCATCCTCATGCTCATGGAGCAACTCCATCAACCCTGCCTTATCTGTTGCGTGGAACACTGTATTTTGTTCGTCATCCTTCAGCAAACTCTGTAAAGCAATGCATGTCAATTCCTGATTATCTGCCAGTATATAGTTCATTTATATGCGCAATTTCTCCGTCTGCAAAGTTACGAATAATCCGTCATATATGGTATCGCATAGAATAGGTATTTCGCATACCTATTCCATGTGATTTTTTTACTCATTTTGTCCTGTTATTCAACCTTTGATTCCAATATCGCTCCATCATTCTATGATTCAGATGTGGAATCTCACTGAATCATAGTTTTCAATAGTTATTCCAGCCCATCATAGATGCTAATGGCGTGGCGCCATTCGTCAGGAATCGGGATGGTCTGCTGATGTTCCAAGTCGTAGAGTACCATAATGGAAAAACATCGGCTTTTTACTTCCTGAGTATCAACATCAATAACATCCTGCTCCAAATGGAAACTCTTGTTGCCGATTTTTACTACTCGTGTACGACCGGCAATATGGTCGTTTGCCTTTATCTGGGCTACAAACTCGGCATCAATCTTCACTACTACGATAGCCAATCGTTCCCAGTCAACGCCTTTGCATACGGAAGCGATATAGTCCGTCTTTGCTGTGTCGTAGAACTGAAAATAAACAGTATTGTTCACGTGACCGAACTTATCAACGTCGTTGAAACGTATCTGAAGCGGCAACACATGGTGAAATTGTATCATAGTGGCAAACTATATATTTAATCCCTAAATCACGTAATCCGCGTCAGGTGCGAGCAGTTTGTCGATGAAATAGACGATTTGCTTGCGCCACCAGGCCCAGTCGTGGGCGGAGTCGTAGCCCCAGTAGTCAATCCAAGCAGGAACGTTTTTCTCCTTGAGCAGGGCATCCATCTGACGAGTACTGTCGAGGAGTTCGTCTTCCCATGCCCCCTGTCCCACACATAGGATGATGCGGCGGTGGCGGTAGATGTCCCAGTAGGGATGGTCGGCGGGCATCTGACGCAGGAAGTCGTAGGGCGAGTTGTCGTAGATGAGCTGGTCGTGATAGTTGGGGAAGAAATAGCCTGCATAGTAGAGTCCGCTCAGGGCCAGCAGCGTGTCGAAGAGGTCGGGACGGCGGAAGAAGAAGTTGCCTGCGTGGAAGCCACCCATCGAGCAGCCCGTGACGATGAAGGTCTCGTTGCTAAAGTGGCGCACCTCTGGTATCAGTTCATCGACGATGTAGTGGTACCACCGCTCGTGCAGTTCGATGCGACGGTGATGGTCGCCATTGATGTCCGACCACGTCTCGCGGTCGATGCTATCGACGCAGATCAGGCGTATCTGTCCACGGTCGATGTAGCTGGAGAGCACGCCTACCATGTCGAAGTCCTGATAGTCGTAGAATCGTCCGTCCTGCGACGGAAAGACGAGCACGGGATGTCCCTTGTCGCCGTAGGTCTTGTATTCCATGTCACGCCCGAGGGCGTTAGAGTATTTTTTCACGTAATTGATATTCATTTCTTCAAGTGTACATATTCAACAAATTCATTTACCTCCTCCATGCTTTCCAGACGCACCGTGTACATCTGCTGTCCCATGGCGGCTGAGAACAGTTCCGGCATGCGCTCGCACATCACAATGCGGTCGCCGTAGCGTTTCAATACCTCGTCGTGCGAATGGACGTACTGGTAGATGTCGCGACGGCTGGCAAAGGCGCAGTAGTGCTGCTGTCCGATGGCGGTATGGCTCTTGCCGAAGGCCACCATGTCGGCCCATATCTTATAGACATCGGTCGAGTGGGCATAGTTGATCATGTCGGGCGTATAGCCGCCGGCAGGACGCATATTCACTTCCAGTGCCACAAAGTCGCCCTGCTTACCCAGACCCTCGCGGTCGCTGTCGAGTCGGAAGAACTCCAGATGCACGAAGCGGTTCCACACACCGAAGGCCTTTACCGTGCGTCGTCCCAGTTCTCGCAATGGCTCGGGCATCTCCTTATCGACATAATAGGACAGGTCGAGCTTCTTGTTGACGATATCCATGATAGATGGTGGCCAGACGGTCATCGACTCGAAGATGGGTTCACCCTCACGGCCAATGACAGCGTCGTAGCTGCATATCTCGCCCGTGATGAACTCCTCGATGACATAGTGACCATAGCCTGCTACGGTGACAAAGAACGCCCGTAGCTGCTCCTCGTTCTCTATCTTGTGCGTACCGCTTGCTCCCACGCCAATGTCGGGTTTCGCTATGAGGGGGTAGCCCGTCTGGCCGGCAAACCTGACAGCTGCCTCCACCCCTTCGTCGGCACGCACCTGGCGGGCTGTCGGTATGCAGCCCTTGGCATAGTAGCGTTTCATCTCCGACTTCTCCTTGATGGCGCTGATGTGGTCGGTACGGATGCCGGTGTCAACGTTGAAATCCGTGCGCAACCTGGCGTCCTGCGCCAGCCAGTATTCGTTGTTCGACTCAATCCAGTCGATATGTCCGTAATGAAATGCGAAGTAGGCCACGGCGCGGTACACCTCCTCGTAGTTCTCCAGCGAGTCCACGCGGTAGTACTCCGTCAGCGACTCCTTCAGCTCTTGCGGCAGACTCTCATACGGTGCATCGGCAATGCCCAGCACCGTCACCCCGTTCTGCTTCAGCCGCTGGCAGAAGTTCCAGTAGGTATGCGGGAAATGTGGCGATATAAATATGAAGTTCATAATCTCTGCTTTCTAATTTGGCTGCAAAGGTACGAATAATTCTTCATATTCAGTATCACATAATGATGGTATTTCTATCCCATTGAAAGAAAAAACTGGTGTATTCGCGTGTCATTATCCAGTTCGGGATGAAATGCAGTGACGAGTTGCCGACCCTGACGGGCTGCAACGATATGGCCATCGACCTCGGCCAGAACTTCACCATCAGGCGACAATACATTGTTGGTATATGGTGCACGAATGAAGGTCATGGGGATGTCGTCGCCAATACCCTTGACGGGGGCAATGGTGTGGAAACTGCCCAACTGACGACCGTAGGCGTTGCGCTGCACATCGATGTCCATCGTGCCCAGATGTAGGGGCGATAGGAGTATCAAACCAGCACAGGTGCCAAAGACGGGGAGCCCATCGATGATGGCCTGACGGATAGGCTCGAAGAGACCTAAGTCGCGCAGGAGTTTGCCTTGGGTAGTCGATTCGCCACCAGGGATGATGAGTCCATTTTTCGGCTGATTCCAATCAGCCAACTGGCGCACCTCAAAGGACTCTACGCCTAAACGGTGGAGCATTTGCTCGTGCTCGGCAAATGCTCCCTGTAATGCTAAAACGGCTATTCTCATTTTTACTTGCCGCGTTCGGCCATCAAAAGTTCAATTTCATGTTCGTTGATGCCCACCATTGCTTCGCCCAGATCCTCGGAGAGTTCTGCCAGCATCTTGGCATCCTGATAGTTGGTGACGGCCTTCACGATGGCGGCAGCACGCTTGCGGGGGTTGCCACTCTTGAAGATGCCGCTACCCACAAACACACCCTCGGCACCCAGTTGCATCATCAGCGCAGCATCGGCAGGTGTAGCCACACCACCAGCGGCGAAGTTGACCACAGGCAGTTTGCCGTTCTCATGCACAAACTTCACCAGTTCGTAAGGCGCCTGCAACTGCTTGGCTGCCTCGAAAAGCTCGTCCTCGCTCATGCTGACCAGTCGGCGGATTTCGCTCTGCATCAGTCGCATGTGACTCACGGCCTGCACCACATCACCT
This sequence comes from uncultured Prevotella sp., assembly GCA_900320905.1. Lineage (GTDB taxonomy): Bacteria > Bacteroidota > Bacteroidia > Bacteroidales > Bacteroidaceae > Prevotella. The sequence continues at coordinate 815 of ONTZ01000074.1, read as the reverse complement.
GTGCCAGGCTCACCCTTGGTGCGAATCATCGTAGCACCCTCAGCAATACGGCGCAAAGCCTCGCCCAGGTTCTTAGCACCACACACGAAGGGCACGTCGAACTTTGTCTTGTCGATATGGTAGATATTGTCGGCGGGAGAGAGCACCTCGCTTTCGTCAATATAGTCGATCTCGATGGCTTGCAATATTTGAGCCTCGGCGATGTGGCCGATGCGGCATTTTGCCATCACGGGGATGCTCACGGCCTCCTGAATGCCACGAATCATTTTAGGGTCGCTCATACGACTCACACCGCCAGCCGCACGGATGTCGGCAGGAATACGTTCAAGCGCCATCACGGCACAGGCACCAGCCTCTTCAGCGATGCGGGCCTGTTCAGGAGTTGTTACGTCCATAATCACACCACCCTTCAGCATCTGGGCCAAATTGCGGTTTAGTTCTTGTCTGTTGTGTTCCATTTCTTTTTACCTTATAACTGTTTACTGATTACTGCGGAAGTCACTCGGCGTGAGTCCCGTCAATTTCTTGAAATACTTGGTGAAATGCGCCTGACTTGTAAACCCCAACTGATAAGAAATCTCCTGAACCGTGAGCGACGTGCTGGTTAGCAGGCGTCGGGCCTCACTGATAATCCGATCGTCGATGAATGCCTTAGGAGCCTGACCGCTAACACGCTTTGTGACTTGAGCCAGATAGCTCGTGCTCACATTCAGACGGTCGGCGTAGAAACTTACCACACTGCTCTCGCGGAAATGCGTTTCTACCATCTGACGGAACTCATCAAAAAGTTCGAAGCCACGAGAGCGAAGCCTTTC
>ONTZ01000073.1 GCA_900320905.1 uncultured Prevotella sp. | reverse complement strand
TTTGCATTTGCTACAATCAAAATTCAAATCTATGGGCAAAGGTACAAATTTCTCTGGACAGCCGGTACTAAGTCAGCTAATAAAATTGATGGACAGGTCAAAAATTAACACTTTAGCGTCAAAATCGGGTGCAAACTACTACACGAAGCATTTCGATGGGTACTTAAAAGCCGCCTTCGGGTGGCTTTTTTTTTCATACATCTTCTTAAAAAGCCGATAGTATGACGGATGATCAAAGATGAAACGGTTTACCCGGATTCGTTTCAAACCTTTGAATCAAGCACTTGCCTGTCATCTCCTCGGGTTGCTGCAGCCCCATGATGTGGAGGATGCTGGGAGCCACGTCGGAGAGGGCGCCGCCCTGCACCTTCGCGCTTTTGTTCTCTGTCACGTAGATGAATGGGACGGGGTTGACGGAGTGTGCCGTGTTGGGCGTACCGTCGGTGTTGATGGCTTGGTCGGCGTTGCCGTGGTCGGCGGTGATGATGGTCTCGTAGCCCATCTTCCTGGCCGTTTCCACCACCTCGCCGAGGCACTGGTCAATGGTCCTCACGGCGGTTTCGATGGCTGTATAGACGCCGGTGTGGCCCACCATGTCGCTGTTGGCGAAGTTCACCACTATCCAGTCGTACTTGCCGGTCTTGAGCGCTTCGACCAGGCGGTCCTTCACTTCGAGGGCCGACATCTCGGGCTTCAGGTCGTAGGTGGCCACCTGGGGCGAGGCTACCAGGATGCGGTCCTCGCCCTCGAAGGGCTCTTCACGGCCGCCGTTGATGAACGAGGTGACGTGGGCATACTTCTCCGTCTCGGCGATGTGCAGTTGGCTGAGTCCCTTCGAGGCGATGTATTCGCCCAGGGTGTTCGTCAGGTTCTCCTTCGGGAAGAGGATGTGTACGTCGGTAAAAGTGTCGTCGTAGGGCGTCATGCAGTAGTACTGCAGGTTGGGGATGGTCGTCATGCCCTGCTCTGCCATGTCCTGCTGCGTGAGTACGATGGTCAGTTCCTTGGCACGGTCGCTGCGGAAGTTGTAGAAGATGACCACGTCGCCCTCCTTGATGCGCCCGTCCACGTTGCTGTTCACCAGCGGCTCCATGAACTCGTCGGTGTTCTTGTGCTCCTCGGTGTGAGCGTCGTAGCACGACTGTACGCCCGCCACCATGTCGGTCACCTCGCGGCCCTTGCCGTTTACCAGCAGATCGTAGGCCAGTTTGATGCGGTCCCAGTGCTTGTCGCGGTCCATGGCATAGTAGCGGCCGATAATCGTGGCTATAGCGCCTACGCCCGTCTCGTCAACATACTTCTGCAGGTCGGCGATGAAGCCCTTGCCCGCCCGTGGGTCGGTGTCGCGGCCGTCCATGAAGCAGTGCAGGTAGCAGTTGCCGATGCCATACTCCTTGGCGATGTCGATGAACTTCAGCAGGTGGCCGAACGACGAATGAACGCCACCGGTGGACGTCAGGCCCATCAGGTGGACGCTCTTGCCGCTCTGCTTGGCATAGCCGAAAGCCGACTTCACCTCCGGGTTCTCCAGGATGGAGTTGTCGGCACAGGCTCGGTTGATCCTCACCAGGTCCTGATAGACCACGCGCCCGGCACCGATGTTCAGATGGCCCGTCTCCGAGTTGCCCATCTGTCTGTCGGGAAGCCCCACGCACTCGCCCGAGGCCTGCAACTCGGAGTGCGGATAGTTGGCATACAGGTAGTCGATGTAAGGCGTGGCCGTCTGATAGATCACGTCCCCCCTGCCCTTGTCGCCGATGCCCCAGCCGTCGAGAATGACCAGGAGCGCTTTCTTCGCATGGCCGTCACCCTGCGTAGCCGGGTTGTCGTCGCTCGACGAGCACGCCGTCATTACACTTGCGCCGCAAACGAGGATGGCTAGCACCCAATGCATCATCTTTTGCATATTATTTTTTTTTGAATCTTGTCTGCATAAATTAATAAGTTTTATTGTCACGCGTTTTCGTCATGAGCACTCATGTTCTTGATAAACAGATTGACAAGACGCTTCGTGATGAAGGTGTTCCTGACGGCATGTCGAACCTTTTCTGCAAATGAGTTCGTGTCGCCGGATGGCGTAGCCGTCTCTGCTTCTGCGACACGCTGCTCACGCTGGTCGATCTTAGAACGTAAGCCCGCTGAAGCGTGATTGTAAAGGAACGTATAGCAGGGCAGCGCAGCCTTCATAATATATGGAGTGAGGAAGGTTGTCACCACACTGGATGCCACGATGATAGGATAGATGAGAGAATTGAGAACGCCCAAGTTGGTACCCAGCGAAGCGATGATGAACGAGAACTCGCCGATTTGCACAAACGAGAAACTGGTCAGCATCGAGTCGCGCATGGTCTGACCACCCCACCAGCAACCTAAGGTGCCAAAGAGAATCATTCCGACGATAATGACCAAACTGACATAGGCGATGCTCACCCAATATTCTGCCAGTGAAGCCGGATTGATCAGCATGCCCACGGAGATGAAGAAGATGGCTGCAAAGACATTCTTCAGCGGCGTCATCAACTTTTCGATACGATGCGACTCCACCGTCTCGGCAAGGATAGAACCCATGACAAAAGCACCGAGGGCACTGCTGAACCCTGCTTCCTCTGCCGTCAGTACCATACCCAGGCACAGACCCAAGGCGAGGATGATAAGCGTCTCGTCATTCAAATGTTTTTTTATTTTGCGTATCAGCGTCGGGATAATCAGTATTCCGCAGATGAACCATGCCGCGAGCGTGATGGCCAGATCGATGACCTTGCCGGCCAGTTCGGCACTTTCGAACTGATGACGGATGGCGATGCTGGAGAGCAACACCATCAGCACGACCGCCACGACATCCTCCACAATCAGGATGCTGGTGGCTCCCTTGACGAAACGCTCCTTTTTCATGCCTGCCTCATCAATGGCCTTCATCACGATAGTGGTGCTCGACATACAAAGCATACCCGCTAGGAAAAGGGAGTTGACCATATCTAATTCAGCATCCTGTCCCACCCAGTAGCCCAACAACATCATGCCCAAGATGATGGTCAATGCGCCTACGGCTGCCACTTTGCCGCTGCTGATGAGATTCTTCAGGCGGAACTCCAGACCGATGCAGAACAGCACAAACAGCACACCGATGTCTCCCCATGCCTTGACGTTTTCCTCATTCACCAGGGTCTCACCAAACAGATGCGGGCCTACCAGGACACCAGCAACGATATAGCCCAGCACCACCGGCTGCTTCAGAAACTTAAAAACGATACTGACTACCGCGGCCGTAATCATCAAAACATATAAATCTTGTACCATACAGAAAGTTTCTCCGAATGCTATGCTTTATAAACTTCTTCACCATCAACGATGGTGGCAACGATATTGGCCTGTGCGACCTTCTCAATGTCGTCGTGTAGGAAGTCGCAATCGAACACCGTCATATTGGCAATCTTGCCGAACTCGATGGAGCCCATGCGATGCTCCTGATGGAACTGACGGGCGACGTTGATGGTCATGGCACGCAGCGACTGCTCGCGGGTGATCGCTTCCGGGAGATTACGTGCAGAAACGTCGATTACATCCTTTGGATAGGTGCGTTTCTCCGCTGTGTAGATGCTGTATTTCACATTCATCATCGGCGAGACGGGATAGTCGGAGTGGAACACCACGTTGGCACCTGCATCATAGAACGACTTGATGGGATAAGCCTGATCTGCCAACTCCTTACCGACATAACCAACCTCCTGCTCATACAAGCCAGGAGCCGCAGGTGTCCACAGTGGCGGAACCGCAGGAACGGAACCTGTTGCTCCCATGCGGCGAATATCCTCAGGGGTCACGAAATGCAGATGCGCCAGCACGTTGCGCTGGTCAAGGTTGCCGGTAATCTTCTCAGCATCCTCGATGCATCCCAGCATGAAGTGCGTGGCACCGCCACCCTCTGAGTGAACGTGAACAGCCATACCTTCCTTGTCGGCCTCAACAATCAACTCCACCATCTTGTCGTGGTCGTTGAATCGCTCCGCACCGTGGTAGCCTGGCTGATCCAGATAATCCTGGTTCTGCCAGCCCGTATGTGCCTCAGTCACACCGTCGAGGAAAGCCTTGGCGCCGACGATGTGGAAATACTCGCCGCTCAACTCGGCACGCTCTGCGGCGATGCGGGCAATCTCCGCCTTCGGGCTGTCAATATTATCGGTGACATACATATAGGCGTATGTGCGCAGTTTCAGCTTGCCTTCTTCCTCCAGTTCATGGTAGGCTTGGGGAGCCAACTTGTGGACCACCTCCACGCCAGCGTCGCCAACGGCTGTAATGCCGCTGCTGAGTGCGATGTCCTGCCAGGCGAGCAGATACGCCTTGATATCCTCTACTGTTGTCGGGAGTTTCGGCACGATCTCGAACACAGGTCCTTCGCAGATGTAGCCATCAGGGGTACCGTTCTCATCCACATGCACCAGGTCATAGCCCATTTTCTTCGCGTATGCCGCATCGAAGCCAGCCCATTCCAGTGCCTTGGTATTGAGCAGCATGGAATGTCCGCCGGCGGTTTGCATGATCAGCGGTTTGTCAGGGCATATCTCGTCCAGATAAGTTTTGTTGACATATTCCTCATTTTCCATCCATCCTGCGGCTAAATAGAAGTCGCGCTGCGGGTTCTTCGCAATGAAATCCTTGAGAATCTCACGGTATTTGGCATAGTCAGTGTTGATGCCTACCGGTGAAAGGTCGGCCTGGCCGATGGCGCGGTAACCGGCCAGATGGCCGTGGCAGTGTGACTCTAAGAAACCCGGGTAGATGAAATTGTCACCATAATCCAGCACCTGTGCGTCCTTACTGGCGAGTCTCTTCGCTTCCTCTGCGCTGCCGATATAGGCAAATACGCCATTCTTTACTAATGCGGCCTTGGCAAAGGGTCGCTTTTCATCCATCGTGATGATATTGCCGAGAATAATCGTTTGTCTCATTGTTACATTATTTTTAGGAATAGACATATTTGTAGTTTTACGCTTAAAAAGTTAGCAAGCACAGAGGTTCCTGACCCCGCTGTGTTTTGCTGTCGTGACGGGATTTCCATCACGGGATTTCCACGATGCAAAGGTATAAACTTTTTTTGAAAGTTCCAAATATTTTCCCCGTTTTTTTAAGGTCGCTACTGAGTGTACACGGGCGACGGAAAAGCATTAACATTTAATATCATAACCTCAACGGCAAAAGGGTTTGCATCAAAGTATCGTTTGATATCAGAAGTTAGTAATCTGGGTGCAAAGATAGCAATTTTCTTTTAATTCTGTGCAGGTATCTGGGAGATTTTTTGTTTTTGTACCCATAAATATTCAAATATTCAAATATTCAATTATGACAAGAAGGTTTTTGAAAATGAAAGATAAGGGTTTTACCCTATTGAGGAGATAATTCATTTTTATAGGTACAAATTATATTATATTATTAAATTATTATTATATTATATAATAATAAAAATTTCTCCTTGACAGGAAGCCGGAAACCTTCCTGTCATAATTGAATAAATGAATAAATGAATAATTGCCCAGAAGTCGGAATTCCTTGCCCCAGAAATAGGTGGTAGATTTTTGTGGTCGAGATTTACTGCACTATGTTTTGGCAGATGATTTCCAGAGGTAGGCTGGTTTGCTGACTGATATTCTGCTGGTGCTTTCCTGAGGGGCAGAATTCGCTGCCACGAATTTGTTGATGATCCCCCTGCGGTCGGGATTCCAAACCCCAGATTTTTGTTGGCGTTTCCCGCCCTCGGGAAACCTTCACCCGAATCTGGGGCAAGGTTTTCTGAGTTTTTTGAAGTTTTTTATAAAAAAATTGGCAAAATGTTTGGTGGTTTCAAAAAAAAGTTGTACCTTTGCATCGTTGATGCAACACACGAACAAGGAAGAGGCTTTAAGGAAGAGGAAAACACAACATTTCTAATTTTATTTTTTTATGAGTGCTATTAAGCAAATTGTGATTTTTCAGTTGAAAGCGCTGCGCATGGCGGGATTCCTCGAGTTTGTGCAGCAGGTGTTGAACATCGTCA
>ONTZ01000064.1 GCA_900320905.1 uncultured Prevotella sp. | reverse complement strand
TCAATCCGCTCCAACAGCACGCCGTTGTCCCACGGTTTAGTGATGAAGTCGAAGGCACCAGCACGCATGCCCTGCACAGCCAAGTCGATAGTGCCCCATGCCGTCATAAGTATACATGGAACGTCTGGGCGGAATACCTTTACCTGCCTGAGCAACGTCATTCCTTCCTCTCCGTCAGTAGCGCGTGAATAGTTCATATCCATCAGCACCAGCTCTACGGCGGGTGTATTACGGACAATCTGTATAGCCTCCTTAGGTCCTTCAGCCAAGGTCACCTCATACCCGTTGCGCTCCAGAATGAGTTTCAGGGATAAACGTATCGTTTTATCATCATCTACTACAAGAATCATGTGGTTATACTTTCGTTTTTATTTTATCATAAAAATGGCACCATGTATGCTGGTAGCATGATGGTTTCCTGATCCTTTGCGAAGTCCTTGGTATACACCATATATCGCCACAATATCCTAGACGAGTATATACGACAGAATTCATCGAGCGAAGCATGCGACTTACTGCTCGACGACTTCACTTCTACAGGACAAATCTTAGCTCCGCGAGACAGTAGGAAGTCTGTCTCATAGTAGTGCTTCTCATCACGTGGCCAAGTGTGGTAGAAGAGTTCATTCCCTGCAGCTACAAGCATCTGGGCAACAAGATTTTCATAAACGTAGCCCAGATTGGCAGGTAATTTGTCTGCCAAAAGCTTCTCGTAAATGGTATTCTCCGTAAAGCTCTTGTCCCAGAAAGCCTGCGTTATGAACAGCCCCGTGTCGCACACAAACATCTTGAATTGGTCTTTGTTCTTCGTTAGCCCCATACCCGCCTGTGGGTCGTTCACGTGGTAGCACATGTTTACTGTCTTGCTGTCTTCAAGGTCTTTCAGCAGTTCCGTCATTTTCTCTTCGTCCACCTTTCCTACGGCCGCATAAGGAACATATCGTATAGCGTTTCGGCTTAACTGACCTGGTATGGAGCGGAACATAACTGATGCACGCCCTGAAGGGTCTATCTTCAGGAAGTCATCCTCATACAGTTTGAGGATGCGTCGCTTCACTTGGTCCACCTTACTGAAGTTATTGGTGTCAAGATAGGCATTGATGGCCTGCGGCATACCACCGACAAGCATATATAGCCGTAGGTTGCGTGCCATTTCCCTATGGGCCGGTCCAAGGGCGTGCTGCTGCTCCCAAAACTTGCGTAACAGCGGAACCGTTGCTTCGTCGCCCAATGCCCATCTGAACTCCTCAAAGTCCATTGGATTCATCTGTATCCTGTCCTCTTCACTTGGTATAGTTATGCCATCGGTATTTTTCTTGATGCTGATTAGCGAACCCGTTTCAATGTAGTCGTAACGTCCGTCTTCTACCAGATATTTGATGGCTTGACGTGCCATAGGACACTTCTGCACCTCATCAAAGATGATGACAGATTTCCGTGGTTTCAGTGTCACATGATATGCCGTCTGGAGATATAGAAACAGATAGTCCAGATCCATCAGGTCATTGAACAAATCCTTGATGGCCTTCGATGCCTTGTTGAAGTCTATAAGCAAATATGATTCATATTCGTTCTTGGCGAAGGTTTCCACGATGGTCGATTTCCCGACACGTCTTGCGCCTTCAACAAGCAATGCACTCTTACCGTCCGATTCCTGCTTCCAGTTCAGCAATTGAGCGTAAATCTTTCTTTTGAATAGTCTTTCTTCCATAAAGCCCTTTGTTTATGGCTGTCAAAACTGCGATTAAGCGAGGGTAATGATGTTAGCATCGATTGCCGAGCGTGAGCAGTTTCGCAGCATTTATGCTGCAAAGATAGTAAATAATTCCAATCCCCACAAACTAATTTCAATAAAATACACTAATCCCCACTATTTTTTATCATAAAAATCAGCCTATCCCCACAAATTTCGTCTTCTCTATGGTTTTCTTGTTCATAATTCGTTTCTCTTATTTGTTTTCTTTAAAAAACTTCTGTAACTGCTGTTCGAGTTCCTCTACACTGTTGGGTACGGCGATGATGGTGCCGTTGCGGTCGATGAGGAACAGGGCGCTGTTGGCGGTGCCGTGCTTCTTGAACACACCGAACTCGTCGTCGAGATCAACGAGGCAGGGCCACGGGTAGCCGTTGCGCTCGACTGCCTTGCGCATGGCATCGGTGGACTTGAACTCATGGGCGAGGCTGAACACGTTCAGACCTCGGTCATGGTACTGGTTGTATAGGGGAATGATGTCGTTGGCCTCGCGGATGCAGGGAGCGCACCACGATGCCCAGCAGATGACGAGCGTCAGGCGGTCTTTGTAATAGTTGGAAGCGCGGACTTGCTGGCCATCCATCGTGCGGACGTCGTAATCGCTGTACTTGTGACCGAACATCTGATAGCCAATGGCCTCCTGCTCGGCAATACGCTGGTGAACGGGATGGTCGGTGTAGATGTCGGCATAAAGGCGATGATAGATGTCGAGCATGGCGGCAAGGCCAGTATCATTGTAGTGGAAACCCTTAAGCCGCCCGTCCAGTTCAAACAGGAAACCAAGCATCGGGTGAGTTTCGTAGTAGTCGAGAGTCCACAGATGATATTGGCGTTCCAGTTCGTTCATTGCCACCTCGTCATTCTCGTCCAATGCATCATATAGAGGTCGGAACTTTGCATCGGCGGCTTGTTCCATTGCCTGCCATTGCTGATACTCCTTGCCCGTAGAAGTGACCTTGAACTTGTCGCCATCGAGGCTGATGGTGACAGTCGCCCCGTCCTCGGAAAAGAATGCATCGCTGCGGCTCGTCATGCCTTTCTCCAAAACCTCACCGAAGTCCACGATGTGCCACCGTTCAATCTGCGTGTCCTCCACATCGCAATCGAAACGCCCATCTTTCACGGTCAGTTGCAGGGGGCTTTCCTTCGGGTCAGTGCCATCGCGGTAGACGACAAGTCCGACGACCTTAGTCCCTTCGGCAACCGTACCCGTTACGTGGCATATCACTTGCCCCTGCCCCGCCATTACAACGAGTGCGAGCAGCGAGGTGATGATAGTTCTTTGCAGAGCAAAGCAGAAAAGCCGAGCGTTCATGTTCATATTTGTTTATTTTAGCGATATATTGCGGATGATAAATGCGCCTTGGGCATCGCCCTCCTTGAAGTCGAAGGTTTCGGGAATTGTGTCGAACGGTTCGAAGGTGAGCGTGAAGTTGCTGTAGTGCAGATCTCCCATGATGCCCTCCGTAGCTGAGGACGCTTTCACCTGAGGATAACTGTTCTCATCGAGCTTGATACCGTCGGCAGTTGTCACCTTGTATTTCTTACCATTTGCTATGATGTAGGAATCACCGACAATGCGGAACCAGTAGTCTTTCTTCCCATAGTAGCGGAAAGCAACGGTCGTACTTTCAGAACTGACATCGATATGGCGGACTGCCAATGTCAGGTTGGCGCTGTTGTCCTGCTTGGGGCCGCTGATGGCCTCTGCCATTCCTAAGAACCAGCCTATGCCATAACCTACATTTTTCCAAAGGATACGACCGTCAGGCGACAGGAGTACATAGTATGGTATGGCGTCTTGGTCGCAATAGTGGCTTTCAACGCCTCCCTTGCCCATCTTTCCGTCGCTCCAGTTCTTCCATATAATCTTTTTGCTCCAGTCGTTCTCTTTCCATGCTGAGGTGTTGTCTTGATTGATGCCAATGATTTCCAACCTTCCCTTCATTCGCTCATAGACCTCTCTCATCTCAGGCTCTGCCATACGGCATGGGCCACAGCCAAGGCTCCAGAAGTCGAGCAGTACATAGCGGCCATCCGCGAAGGCCTCTGAAAGACGATGCGTGTTGCCTTGCATATCGAAGAGTTCGGCATCAACAAACTCTTCCCCCACTTGCTGAACATGTGCAGGATAGACGAATGCATGTATCATTGCAAGTTCCTTCTCAAACCCTTTCGGAGCACGTGCTGCTGTAGATGCTTCCAACTCTTTGAGTTGTTGCATATAGGGGAAATCGTCTATGTTCTTTGCCGTACGTGCCACTCCCTCCAACTTAGTCAGCGATGCGGCATCTACGGGCAACGACGGCAAAATGTCCATTGTCTGTTTGAGGATTTTCATATGGATAGGCAGCATCTTGTTCCAAGAAGCGTCGTCCAAATCAATTAGCAGGTATTCTCTGATGGCATCGCTGTTATGTTCCGTAATCCTGTTGATGGTCTGTTGCTCTGGCACCGGGCTATCCACTTTCCATAAAGGATGGAGGCAGTCCGTACCCGTCAGGCTTACGGTTACACCAGGACTTAGAAAGAGCGTTGACAAGTAGTTGGGACAGCCTTTACCCATGAGAAACAAAGAACTCTTTGTGAGCTTCTCCACTGGAACACTAAGCATGAAGCGTCCACCAAAGACAGTATCTGATGCAGCACTCATATTATCGATATAAATGTTTACTACTGTGCTGTCTTCTAATGCGGGTGAATAGCCCTTGACGATAGCAGCGTTTTTTGTCTGTGCCTGTCCCGCCACTGCGACGAGGGCAAGTAGTGTGGTGATGATAGTTTTCTTGTTCATTTCTATTTGTAATTAAGGATATTTGCGAGTTTCTTATCAATGTTCTCACCGTGCAGCCCGCGAGCGATGATGGTGCCGTCGGGGGCGAAGAGGATAAGGTGAGGAATACCTCGGATGTTGTAGGCATTGGTGGCAATCTCCAGCGAGTTAAGGATTTGCGGATAAGGTATATGCAAATCGGCTATGGCTTTCAGGCTTGCTTCGGGACTGTCATTGACTGCGATGCCAAGCACGGTGAGTCCTTTATCCTTGAATTTCTCATGGGCTGCAATGAGGTTGGGGATTTCCTCACGGCAGGGACCGCACCATGAGGCCCAAAAGTCAACAAGCACATACTTACCACGTCCCACGTAGTCGCTTAGGCGTGTAGTCTTTCCGTCATACTCCACGGCGAAGTCCACAAAGGGCTCACCTACGGAGGGACTGAATTCTTCTATGGGGTTCAAGATACTTTCTTTCCATTGCCTTACGATGTCCCATTCTCTGACGTGTTCACCTAATAGTTCAATCCATGAGAGTGACGTTTTGGCATCTGGTCCAGGAAGGAAAAACTCTAATAGCCATATTCCGATAACATCATCGCCATGATTCGTCAATTCACAATGTATCAGACTGTCTGCGAGGTAGCAGTATTCCGTCTTTGATATACTATGCTTATTATACTTGTCGTATATTGTCCATGCTGCCAATTCTACCCGACGATATTCTGAAGCAAGAGGGCCGCTTTTCATTCTTGTCCATTTTCTCTTAATATCATCATCCAGAACTGTAGTTCCATTACCCAGTATAAACATTTGACTATTCATGATTGGATTGTCAGCATCAGGGTCATTCACCAATACGAACATCTCGGTTTTATCTATTACGCCTTCTTTGGGAATAATTTTCCCTCCTTTTACTTCCACAGAGTCTGGCCATCCTGGATTATACTTATTGACAAGTAGCATCTTTGCATTGACAGTTGAATCGCCTATCGTTCCTTCCAATCGGTAATGTACTTGCGCCTGCCCCGTCAGAGCAACGAGGGCGAGCAGTGCGATGATGATGGTTTTCTTGTTCATTGTTTTATTCGATATTTAGTGCTTTCTTGATGAGCGGATCTAATTCCTCAGCATCGGTGGAGGTGGAGAGGATAGTGCCGTCACGGTCGATGAGGAACATGGCACCGCCAGCACCGCCGGCTCCATTCTTCTCCCAAACATGGTTTTCGTCATTCAACTCTAACAGGCTCGTCCAAGGGTAGCCGTCCTTTCGTGCTGCGTTTTCCATATCCTCGCGGTTGCGCTCGCGGGCAATGGCAACGACAGTGAAACCTTTGTCTTTGTACTTCTCATAGATGGGAATCATGGCCTTGCTATGCCGACGGCAGGGGCCGCACCACGATGCCCAGAGGTCAATGAGTGCCACCTTACCTCGGATGAGCGAAGAGATGGGGACGAGCTGGCCGTCGGTGTTGCGGACATTGTAGTCGATGTAGGGCTTGCCTGGCCGAAAGCGAAGTGCCGTAAGAGCAGTGGTAATCTGCCCGTGAACGGGATGCCCCTTATAAAGGTTGCATAGTTTTGATTCGTAGAGTGAGACCATTCGCTCATGCGGCGTGGAGTCAAAGTTATGGTAGACTTGCGCATGCTTGAGCATATCGATTGACTGTAACACATGGTAGTAAGCCCAAAGCATGGGATGCTCGGCATAATATTCTGCCTGAAATGGACGGATGAGACGGCTTAAGCTGTCACTGCGCTGAAAAAGTTGCCAGCCTTCGTCGGTATAACTCTCGCGTTCGTTGTCATAATAGTAGTCCATCACATTGTTGATACTGTCAACGAATGCCTTGGGCTGGCTTTCCCTATCCATGTTTTTGACTATTTGCATAAGTGACAGAAATTCGGGCTTGAAGTATTTTTCCTTGTGCTCCTCCAACTCGCGGTCAATCCTCTCCATTTCGTTACGAAACCGAACACCCGCAACGCTATCCATCGTCTGATGCAATCGGCCTTCATTGCCAATGCTCTCTATCTTTGGAGCCTTGTCGCCATAGATTTCTATCCTTACCGTTTCGTTCTCCACGAGGAACCAAGCATAATAGTAACTTGCGGTCTCTACATACTGCTTGTATGGTATAACCTCGTACATTTCGGGAACGTCTGTTTCTATGTCACACTCGAAGTACCCGTTCACGGCCTTGTGATGCCATTCTGGTGCATCGTTGACGCGCAGGTCTGTCCCCATCTTGCAGATGACGACTTCATCGCCCCATTTGTCGTTCATAAACTTGCCCTCGATATGGCATTTCACTTGCCCCTGCCCCGCCACTGCAACGAGGGCGAGCAGGATGGTGATGATGGTTTGCTTCATATTTGTTCCGTTTTATTGTTATACCTTTATTATATTTCTCGGGAAAACTCGTTCAAACTCTTTATGTTTTAACTCAGATTCTCGAAATCCAACCAAACCTTGTCCGTTTCCTACTTGGATTCCTGAAATCCGGGGCATTGTGGGGCGTTGCTCAGCGCTGCCAGCCAGTTGGTAGGTAATGTCGGGTTCTCCATAATCCTTACTGTTTTTTTAAATGTTTGACATAAAGTGAATGGGTCACGAATTGTTATTTGAGTTTATCTAATAACCTTTGAAGTTTGTAATCGAAGTTGTCATATCCATCTATGCGGAGGTCATCGCGGACGCGGCGGCAGTCGGGGGTAATGGTCTCGTAGTGCGGGATGCCGTTGAACTGGAACAGCTCTTGCAGGCGGGTGAAGTCGGCATTGGTGACGCAAACGGTCTCTTCGTCGGCCAGCCACTCAGCAACGTATTTCTTGTAAGCATCGCTACCCTCGGTGGTGCGCTCACCAGCAATGAAGACGAGTTTCACGTCGTCGCGCTTGGCAATCCCGGTTCGCAGTTCCTTGCTTTCTTGAATAGCGTAACGGCAAGGACCACAGCCCATGCCCCAGAAGTCAATCATCAGAATTTTGCCTGGGTATTTGGCGCAAAGAGAGCGGATGAGGTCGGCCATTGGTGCGTCAGGAATAGGCGTTGCCAATTCCGTCTGTGCCATCAATCGAGAGTAGAATTCATCGGCCTTGGCTTTGACGTAGGTATGCGTAAACGTGTTGCTGAACATCGCATATTTCGACTCTTTATCTGTCTGCCATCTACGGGACTCCGTCAACATCTGCTGGTACAAGCAGAGTTGGGCTATTAGTGTGTTGTCCTTGCTGCCGAGCATCTCACGCAAAACCGCATAGTAATTATCCAACCGCTGTTGACCTGCGGTGCTGAATAAGGCTCGCGTGGCAGGTTGGGCATACTGTATGCGGTTGAGCAGGTATGGGAAGTCGCTGCTGGCGAAGAGCAGGGGATCGTCGAAGTCAAAATGGCGCAGATGGTAGTAGCTCTTCGCGTCGGCGAGGTCCTGCCACTCCGCACTCTCATTCTGTTTCATCAGTGCATACCTTCGGTTCATGGCGTAAGACATGTAATAATACACGAAGCGCGTCTGAACGTAGGCCAGAGCCAGTTGCATTTCCATAGGTGTGTAGTGCTCGCGGCGACTCACGGTCTGCAGACGGTACATCGCGTTCTGCCACACATTGTCGGCGAGACTGTTTCCCTCGTCAAAGGTTCCTTCGAAGAGTACCAAGGGGGAAATGACGTCGGTAATCTCCTCACGTGTGCGGAGCCAGCGGGCAGCGTCACGGCTGCTGCCGTTGTTATAGACACAGACGTACCTTCCATTATCATCCTTGCGCACGGTGATGTCGATGGTCTCACAGGGGCGGGCGAAGAAGGGTATTTCACTGAAGCCCACCTTCGACTCCAATGTGTAGAACCGCTGACAGACAGGGTAGCTGGCCTGAAACTTCTTGTAGAACGTACCGTTGGGTGCAATATCAAGTACCTGCGTTGCATCATCCTTCTCGAAAACATTCTGGAAAAAGCATTCCATCGACGTGAAGCCGAACTGCTCGGTGTCGTAGCCCTCAATGCGGCCTTTTACAGTGATGGTGTCAGTCTTAAACCAGTCCTCGGGCACCGCCCACGGATTAGCCTCCGTCAATTCCTGCATCGTAGGTACTTTCAGTTTTGCCTTCTTATCGTGGATGCCTAACAATTTGAATGCTCTGGTTCCGTCGCCCTCGATGAAGTCGAATATCTGTATCTTCTTCGGTAATGGCGCGAAATGCATGGTAAACTCGGTGATTCCACTCTCTGGTGACTGCACCCATGTGTTGAGTTTCAGTCCCTCGGCAGATGAGACAAATTGGAAACTCTGTCCCTTGGAGTACTTCATTGTGAAATGTACGGTTGTCGCCGTATCCCTGAATATAACCTCACGGGCTTTCAGTTCGCTGCTCGACACATTTACGCAGGCCATTGCCACGGGGTTCTTGATGGTCTTGAATGTCTTTGCCTGCCCTGCCACTGCTACGAGGGCAAGGAGGATTGTGATAATGTTTTTCTTGTTCATATTCGTTTTCGTTTAATTGTTTGCAAAGTTATGAAATAATATGCAGGTTACTCCACGGAAAAACCATAAACTGTGCGCCAAGAGTGAAAGTCTAAAACTATTTTAAGAATTTCATGTGTTTTGGGGCACATAATTGGCTCGCGTTTCTCTAATCCTTGCATATATGTCATCCTATTCCACCTTCAGTTTCTCCTTTCCGTTGTACTTCGTCATGTCGCTGACGATGACTTGTTCGCCGGATTCTAAACCGCTGATGACCTCAATGTAGTCGTAGTTGCACTCGCCGAGACGGACTTGGCGGGGCTGGAGTAGATTACCGTCGAGGACGAAGAGAGTGTAGTCGCCGGGGCCGCTGTAGAAGGAGCCGTTGCGGATGCGGAGCACGTCGTCCTTGATGCTGGTGATGACGAATACTTCGGTCTTCAGGCCGGAGCGAAGGCGCGGATGGCTCATATCGTCGGGTACGACGGTGAAAGTGATGGCACCACTCTGACTCAATGGCGTGACGGTGTTGATGATGCCCGAAAGCCGTTCCTTGCCGATGCGAAGGATGACGGCACCGCCCACACGGACACGCTCGCTATGGGTGTCGGAGATTTCGCACTCGGCCTTGAAGTGGGTGAGGTCGCTGACAACGGCGATCTTCTGTCCTGCGCCGATGGTGCTGCCCACTTCGCTGTTGATGTAGGTGAGTGTGGCACGACGCGGCGAGCGGATCTTCGCATCGTCGAGCGTGCGGCGCTTCTCGTCAAGTCCCTTCTCGAAGATGCCGTTCTGGAGTTGCTGCATACGCAGGTCGGCCTGACGCACGCGCTGCTCGTTCTGGTATTGCTGTCGCAACTGCTGGAGTTGCAGTTGGGCCGTGCGCAGCGTGGTCTCGGCCTGGCGGACGCGGTCGCGGGTGCCAGAGCCGAGGCTGTCGAGATAGAGTTCGTTGCGCAACTGGGCTTCGAGTTGCGAGACCTTCATCTCCTCTACCTCGATTTGCATCCGGCGGTCGGAGAGCTGGGTTTCTACGTTCGCCTTGAGTTGGGCGGTCTGCTGACGGCGAATCTCGCGCTCGTCGAGGGCCTTTGAGTAGTCAGTCTCGGTCGACTGGAGATCCAGTCGGCACAGCGGTGTGCCGACATCCACGCTGTCGCCACTGTGGGCATAGACCTCTAATATCTTCGAACTGATGGGCGACACGATGATTTCCTCGAACGCGGGGACGATGCGCCCCGTGGCAGAGACGCTGACGTCGATGGTGCCGCGGTCAACTTTGGAGATGACGAGTGCCTTGCGGTCTAAGGTTGGCATCATCTGCGATCCGAGCCAGGCACCTGCGCTGAGCACCGCTATTGCGATGGCAACGGCCACGGCTGCGCGACGGAGTTTGCGTCGTCTTTGTTCGCTGACAGGTATCTGCCTGTCCATCGTCTGATTATCGTTCTTCATATATCTAATGTTCAATGTTCAATAGTCAATGTTCAATGTTCAATGAGACGTTCTACATCTGCACTGAGGTCGCAGCCGCGCTCGAAGTCCCAGAGGGCGATGCTGCGGAGCTGATAGTAATAGTACCAGTAGTTGAAGAGCTGCTGGATGCGGTTCTGGCGGGCCTGG
>ONTZ01000095.1 GCA_900320905.1 uncultured Prevotella sp. | reverse complement strand
GGCCAGCGACTTGTCGTAGTTGCCGTCGGTGATCTTTTTGTTCTCACCATACTGAGTCATCAGCATCTCTTTGTCACTCAGCGGTTGCTCGGGCTCTGCTACTGCGTTGTCTGCATTGTCCGTGCATGAAGTGAACACCATTGTTACGGTGCATATGATAAGGGTGGCGGCCAGCACCCAGTTCTTGTTAAACAAGTGACCAAAGGTCGGGCGCAGAATCTTTCTCATTTTTATTGTTAATATTAAAATGATTTATTCGTAAGCATATATCAGTCCGTATTTCTCATGCAGGCGGCGCAGGGTGCCGTCGGCCTTCATCTGGGCGATGACGCCATTGACGAGGGCGAGCAGGTCGTCCTGACCTTTGCTCATCAGCACGCCGATTTCGCCGTGGGTAAAGGGGGCGGCGAGCAGCGGGGCGGCCAGGCGCACATCGTTCTGCACGTACCAGGGGGCCTCGGTAATCTCGGTTATCATCACGTCGGCCTCGCCCTCGGCAATGAGCGACGGTATTTCCTCGTTCTTGGGGTGGACGATGACGGTGGCGTGGGTCAGGTTCTCGTTGGCAAACTTCTCGTTCAGTCCGCCGGGGTTCACCATCACGCGCACCTCGGACTTGTCGATGTCTGCCAATGACTTGTAGCGGTCAGCCTCGGCGGCACGGCAGAGGATGGTCTTGCCGTTGGCCAGATAGCCGTCGCTCATCAGCATCGTCTCGCGGCGGGCATCGGTGATGGTGATGCCGCCGATGGCGAGGTCGAAGGTCTGCGGCTCGGCCTGAACGTCGGCCGTCAGCGTCGGCCATGACGTAGGCACGAACTGGATGCCGACGCCCAATCGCTTGGCAATCTCTCCAGCCACGTCGATGCCGAAGCCCCAGTAGGTGCCGTCGCTTTCGCAGAATGATAACGGACGGTAGTCGCCCGTGGTGCCAAAGAAGATAGTGCCACGCCCTACTATCTCCGCCACCTTCCCGTCGAGGGGAACGTCCGTATAGGTTGACAGGATGAAAACGGAGTACTGGCCGTTCTCCTTTCCAAACTGGAGCGCACCCTTCAGGTCATCCTCTGGGAACAGTTTTGTACTGTCGAAATAGTAAAGGCCATCCTCGCCATTCAGCCAACCGCCTACATATCCTTCGTGCTGCAAGGCATGGCTCACCACCATGTCGAGCTGGTCACGCGAATGGCTGTTCTGGGTGGCGGCATAGCTGACGGCGATTCCCTCGGTCGGCTCCGTCATCGTGCGGATGTCAAGCGTGAATCCGTCCGGGTGAGTCTGACTGAAAGCCCAGACCTTGTCGCTGATGGCAGACACGTCCGTCTGCCCTGCCGGGTTGTCGTCGTTCGACGAGCAAGCCGTGAATACACTTGCGCCGCAAATGAGGGTGGCGGCCAGCACCCAGTTCTTGTTAAACAAGCGACCAAAGGTCGGGCGCAGAATCTTTCTCATTTTTATTGTTAATATTAAAATGTTTTATTTTCGTTTGTTTCTTCTTTGTAGCGGCAGCGGGAGTCGAACCCCCGGCCGCCTGTGCTGCGTGCGGCGGAATGGCCGCGTGAAGATACCGCTGAGGTCGCCGCCATGCGGCGGCTTCCTCGCGGAATCTCTTTGTGCTTAGCGGCCCCAGAAGCCGTCGCCCGTGGGCACCAAATAGCCCGAACTGTGGAACTCTACAACGGACGGATCGCCATGGGTGCAGAGCATTTCTGATCCGTTGTTGCCATCTACTAAATTTTGATAATTATCACCAGTGCCGCTGGTGGCGGTAAAGCCCGTGAACACGCCGTCCGCGTACAGCGTACTCACGTCGGCCCACGCTCCCTGCACCATGGCGCAGAGCAGGGCGAGGATCAGAAATAATTGTTTGGTTCTCATATTGTATTCATTTTATTTGTTGTTTTATATCTGTTTAAAAAACGATGCGGCCCCCCTTGGTTTATTGCGATCGCGGCGTTACACCGCAAAGATACACAAATTTTTTCAATTAACGGTAAAATTTTTAGAATTTAACTTGAATTTGTAACCATCACCACATTGCAGCAGGATTGATATTTGAAGAAGCCTCCCCAAGCCCCTCCAAAGGAGGGGATGTTGATATGATGAATACCGCGGACAATTCCGCCTCCTTATGTAACCAGACACCCCCTCCTTTGGAGGGGTTGGGGGAGGTTTCACCGGCTTTCAGTCCCTGCTTCAGCTGGAAGTAGCTTGAGACATTTCTGCCATTTCTCGCCCAAAAAGTGGTTTCACATGCCGCGTGAAAGGTTATTTTTATTTTTTTTGGGGATAAAGCGATATAAATTCCTAAAAATTTCGTATCTTTGCAGTGTTTTCTGAAGAATGCCGAAGCCCAAGGGCTGAGATAGCTGTTCCCGGCTTCTTTGACTAAACATGGATACAAGATGAATACAAAAGAGAAAAAAGAGTTTAACGTCCAGTTCTGGAGGTTCTTGTGGGCATCAACCCTCATCGGATTGTCGGCCTGCCTGGGAAACGTGGTTGATGCGATGATTGTGGGCAACCTGATTGATGAGGACGCTGTGAGCGCCATCAACCTGTCTTTGCCTTTCCTTCAGTTTATGTTTACCGTCAATATGCTGCTGGCTACGGGAGCGGGCATGCTGGTAGGTATGGAATTAGGGAAAAAGGACACACGGCGGGCATCGTACATCTTTGTCGTCTCGATGTCGGCCTGTTTGCTGACAGGTTTAGTGCTGACAGCATGCGGCGTGCTGAGACCCGATGTCGCAACACGGCTACTATGTGATAACGAGCAACTTTATCAACCCACATACGAATACCTGCGGGTGACGCTGATAGGAGCACCGGCCTACTTGCTGATGTGGGGCCTTGACACGATGGTCAGCGTTGATGGAAGCCCGCGCCTGGTGTCTGTATCCATCTTGGTGGACAATGCCCTTCACTTGTTGCTCGACGTCGTGTTCATCAAGTATTTCGGTTGGGGCATCGAGGGCAGCGCATGGGCTGCCGTCATCGGTCACGTTGTGGGCATCGCCATGATGGCCATTCATTTCCTTTCCAAAGAGAATCATCTGCGACTTGTTGGTGGGCGCCAGAAACCAGTTTTCGGCTCTATCATCTCGCAGGGCGCACCGCTGGCCATCGCCTCCATCTGTCTGACAGTACTGATGTTTGCATCCAACAAGATCATATTGTCATCCTTGGGGCGTACCGGTATCTATGCCTTTGCCCTCTGTATGAACCTGCTGCTGATATACAACCTGTTTCTGGGAGGCGTCTGCCGCACTATCCAGTCGCTGGGCTCCATCCAGGTGGG
>ONTZ01000093.1 GCA_900320905.1 uncultured Prevotella sp. | reverse complement strand
GAAGGTTTACTTGGAGTTGCTTTCTTATTCCGTTCTTGCTATAGCTACGCGCTTCTCCGTGCCATCGGGTGAGCGGAACAGGAAATGGATTTCCTCGCCTGATTTCTTGCGCTGACGGATGGCAGTATAGGTGCAAACGTCATCGATGGGGATGCCGTCGGCCTCTATCAGCATGTCGCCTGTGCGGACTCCTTTTCTGTAAGCCTCCGAATCCTTGCGGACTACTGCTTGCAGAGTGCCTGTACTGTCCGTCGGAACGAGCCTCATGCTGTGACTTGTCTTGTCATTCAAGGTGATGTCGCCGCTGCCGTCATGCGGCAGGAACACATAGCGCTTCTTCGCACTGTCGATAATGAGCGAGGCGTGTTTCAGCAGTGCAGAACCTATAAGCATACTCATGTTGGCCGACGAGGCGTATGCATCCTTGACGGTCAGACTGCCCATCTGGACTGTCGGCAGGTGAACCACGCGTTCCAATAATGTGTCGGCATGAACCCCGTAGAGTCCGATATTCGCATTGAGCGTTGTGTCGCTCAGTTGTGTTGCGCTGTCTATCGTCGCCCGCTTCTTCTCTTTCTTCAACCAGTGTGCCAATGCTTGGTTCGACAAGTCCACTCCATGCCCGACGGCTCCCGTGTCGAACAACATATAGGTACTGCCGAAAGGCAACTCTACATAGACCAGCGGATAGGTGGGTTTTGCAAGCCAGTACTTCACTGTGGGCTGCCCTTTCGCCTCCTCGTCGAAGAAGCCCTTACGGTCGGTCAGTATCATCAGACTGTCCTTCGTGTCAAACTTTACCGTCAGCCCTTTGGTCACGAGGTCAAAGCCTATCAGTCCGTCAAATCTCCCGCAGATGTAGTCACCAAGATGCCCACCCACGCTGACGGGATAGTTACTGAGCCCCAAGTTGCCCATCCTCATCTCCGGAATCTTAAAGACTGAAGCTGCACCCGTCTTGTCGTTGATGTCGCGCCATTTGGCACTGTCAACATCTGTTGGCTTCATCCATTCCTCCTGGCTGCCAAACCAGAAGCCGTGCTCCGCTCCCGTGTCGAACAGCAGATGTCGCTCTTGTCCGGCTATCTCTACGGGTACAATCACCGCACCACTCTCTATTCTTACCCTGATGGTGTCCACGAAGTCGTGCTCTGAAAACTCCACGGCTTTCAGCAGTGGTTTCCACTTCACCTGACCCTCGGCATGAGTTGCCATCAGGATAAAGGCAAGTGCCATTATAATAATTGCCTTCTTGTTCTTGAGGCCTTTCTTGCGTCCCATAGGTAGCAAGCGACTAGAGGTCGAGCGCAGTAGCAAGCGATTTTCAATCTCACTCTGTTCTCGCATCATCATACCCTTTACGTATGTGTTGCATCTTCTATAAAAGAGTTGTATTTTCATTTGCGGACTCTTAGCATGCAGTACACGCCGAGGATGATAAACGGGATGGAGAGTATCTGACCCATATCGATGGGCAGCGATGCCTCGAAGGCTTCTTGTATCTCTTTGGTGTACTCGATGAAGAAACGGAAGGTGAAGATATACGTCAGACAGAAGCCGAAATACCAGCCTGTACCTATTTTCTCTGGCATCCGTTTATGCTGTGTCCACATAATGAAGAAGAGCACGGCATAGGCTATGGCTTCGTAGAGCTGACCAGGATGACGGGGCATCATATCTACCTTCTCGAAGATAAAAGCCCAGGGCACATCGGAGATTTTTCCGATAATCTCTGAGTTCATCAGGTTGCCCAAACGGATACAGCAGGCTGTGGTACCTGTAGCGATGGCGATATTATCGAGTACCGTCCAGATACTCAGTTTTGTCTTGCGGACATATAGCCACAGGGCTATCATGAGTCCCAGCGTTCCGCCATGCGAAGCTAGTCCGGCATAGCCTGTCAGTTTCCAGCTTCCGTCAGCCATAAAGCGTATCGGCAGCAGCATCTCTATGATGCCTTTCCCTGAAGTCAGGAAATCCTGAGGCTGATAGAAGATGCAATGCCCCAGTCGGGCACCAATCAGGATACCGAAGAAACAGTAGATGAAGAGTGGGGCGAGGAGTTCGTCCTTGATTTTCTGCTCCTTATACAGGCGTTTCACCACGAGATAGGCTAGTGCGAGCCCGATTGGCCACAAAAGCCCGTACCATCGCACCGACAGAGGACCCAATCTGAATGCTACGAGGTCCGGATTCCAGACGATATATAGTAATTGATTCATATAACCTCCAAACTGCAAGAAGATTGCTTTATACGAAATAATAAGCAGAGAAGATTCCCAAGAGATTGCATGTGACATGCGTAATCACACAATAGCGAACATCTCTGGTTCTCATATACATCAGGCAAAGGATGACCGCCATCATCAGTGTATCAAATCTCCAAACGCCTGTACCCACATGTGCCGCGTAAAAGATGAGTGCATTGGAAACGACAATCGCTGTCTTGCTGAAAGAGGCTCTTTCCATCATGGATATGTACCATTTCCGTAAAAACAGTTCCTCTGCAATGGGGCCGATGATGGAAAAGGAGAATATATGCAGGATAAGGGGCGCCAACGTATAGGCCTCCCGAGGGTCTGTGTTAGGCGCGTCAAACAAGGAGGTCAGTAGAAGTATAATGAGCTGCCAGAGGACTCCCAATGCCAAGGACAGAACAACTGTTTTCAGGTTCACTCCAAGGCTCGGATTACACCATATTCCCAACTTCTCTTTCTTGTCTTCGTAAAGTAAGACGGCAAAAATTGCTAACGGCCACAGAAGGTTTCCTATATCCAATATTGTACGACTGAAAGGAATATCCTGTGAGAAAATATAGGCAAAGTAGGGCAACAGGAAAACACACATCAAGATGAAGGAAGCAAGAAAGACTCTTGTCATCTTGAAAATACATTCTTTTTTAGAATACGTCATAAAAATAGTTTAAAATGAGACAAAATTAGGATGTATCTTATCTGCTTATGTGCGAGCCTATAGTTTCCATTATCCGCATATCGGTAAATTTCTTTCTGTATGGGTCGAACTTCTGCATTTTTACAGCATTAGGACTAATATTCCATGTTTGCCTTTGCTCTTTGCGGACAAAAGATAGTCCATGCTGCTGTTGGCAACTGTCTATTCTAACTGTGTCACATTTACACATAGCCTTCTGCTGACATAAAGAGTCTGTTCTAATGGCTATGCTGTCTTGCTTGACCGTTGTATTGTGCATGCAGTTTTGGCCAATAGCAAAACAAGGTACAATCAACAGGCCGATTACTCCCAGAGATTTCTTTGATACTATCATATAAATCACGATTAATCTGTTCTTGATTCACTCGGACAGGCCAATGACACACCCTTCATTTCTTCTTAATTGTGAACTCCACTTTTTGTATGCCGCGCTTATAGACATTGGCGAGGATGAGGGCGTAGTGCAGCGTTTCGCCCTGTTTCATCGAGTGCTGGGCGTACGCCATCTCGCTTTCTGTAAGTATGTTCTTGAAGAGGATTGCAGAACGATTGCTCGGCACAAGGCGTATCTCATCGGTAAGCGGTGAAAGGACGTAGGCG
>ONTZ01000002.1 GCA_900320905.1 uncultured Prevotella sp. | reverse complement strand
AGAAGCAATCACGTGGTCGAGACCGCCGTAACCGATATCGTAAGAAGCACCGTCACCACCGATGATCCACTGTGAACGCTTCACGAGGTAGTGATCCAGAGTCTTCAGTTCCTTGCAGAACTCGCAACCGTTAGCGGCACCAGCAGCGATGGCCTCACGCAACTTCGGAGCAATCTCCTTGGTCTTGTCGGCATCTTCCTTGTTGGCAATCCACTCTGCTGCGAGAGCCTTGAACTCCTCAGGAGCATTCTCAGAAGCCTCGTTGAGCAGTTTAGCCACGCGCTCCTTCATCTTCTTGTTACCCAGAGCCATACCGAGACCGAACTCGCAGAAGTCCTCGAACAGTGAGTTGTTGAAGACTGGACCCTGACCCTTCTCGTTCTTAGTATAAGGTGTAGAAGGAATAGAAGCAGAGTAGATAGAAGAGCAACCAGTAGCGTTGGCAATCATCTGACGGTCACCGAAGAGTTGAGAGATCAACTTCACGTATGGTGTCTCACCGCAACCAGAGCAAGCGCCAGAGAACTCGAACAGAGGCTGAGCGAACTGTGAGTTCTTCACGTTCGAGCGGATATCGACGAGACCCTGCTTAGACGGAACCTTAACCAGTTTGTCCCAGTCAGCAGCCATCTTCTTCATGTCGGCGGCATCAGGGTTGAACGGAACCATCGTAAGAGCCTTGCCGAGTTTCGGATTACCTGGGCAGATGTCAGCACAGTTACCACAACCCAGACAGTCGAGTACTGAAGGTTCAATGACGAAGTGCATGCCCTTCATAGCGGCAGGAGCCTTCATCTCGAGAGTTTCCAGCCCGTCGAAGCCAGCCAACTCGTCGTCAGTCAGAACGAACGGACGGATAGCAGCGTGAGGACAGATGTAAGCACACTGGTTACACTGGATACAGTTGTCCTTGTTCCAAGCGGGAACGAAGGCCTCTACACCGCGCTTCTCGTAAGCAGCGGTACCAACCTCCCAAGAACCGTCGGCTGTGCCGTGCTTCACGAAGTCAGAAACCTTCAGCAGGTCACCAGCCTGAGCGTTGATAGGACGAACGAGTTCCTTCACGAATGCTGGAGCGTCATCCTGCTTCTCTGCGTCGTCGGCCAGATTAGCCCACTCGGCCTTCACCTCGAACTTCTTGAACTCACCACCGCGGTCGATAGCGGCATAGTTCTTGTCAACCACGTCCTGACCCTTAGCACCGTAAGACTTCAGAGCAGCAGCCTTCATCTTCTCGACAGCCAGTTCAACGGGAATCACCTCAGTGATGCGGAAGAATGCAGACTGGAGGATGGTGTTGGTGCGGTTGCCCAGACCAATCTCCTGTGCAATCTTGGTAGCGTTGATAGTATATACGGTGATGTTGTTCTGAGCGAAGTAACGCTTCACCTTATTAGGCATGAACTTCTCCAGTTCAGCATCGTCGAAGATAGTATTCAGCAGAAATGTACCGTTCTTCTGCAGACCACGAGTCACATCGTACATGTGGAGGTAAGCCTGAACGTGGCAAGCCACGAAGTTAGGTGTGGTCACCAGATAGGTAGAACGGATAGGCGTATCACCGAAACGCAGGTGAGAGCAGGTGAAACCTCCCGACTTCTTAGAGTCGTAAGAGAAGTAAGCCTGACAGTACTTGTCGGTGTTGTCACCAATAATCTTCACTGAGTTCTTGTTAGCACCAACGGTACCGTCGGCACCCAGGCCGTAGAACTTAGCCTGGAACATTCCCTTACCACCAAGTGCGATTTCCTCAACCTCAGGCAGAGAGGTGAAGGTAACGTCGTCGACGATACCGATGGTGAAGTGGTTCTTAGGCTCGGGCATAGCGAGGTTGTTGAACACGCTGATAATCTGAGCGGGAGTCGTATCGTGAGAACCAAGACCATAACGGCCACCCACGATGACAGGACGATTCTCCTGATCGTAGAAAGCATCCTTCACATCCATGTAGAGAGGCTCGCCATTGGCTCCGGGCTCCTTCGTACGGTCGAGAACGGCAATCTTCTTCACGCTCTTGGGAACAGCAGCCAGCAGGTGCTTCACTGAGAACGGACGATAGAGGTGAACACTGATCATACCCACCTTCTGGCCGTTGGCGTTCAGGTAGTCGATAGCCTCACGAGCAGCATCGGTAGCAGAACCCATCAGGATGATCATGCGGTCGGCATCCTCGGCTCCGTAGTAAGAGAAGAGGTGATACTCACGACCAGTAATCTTAGAGAGTTCGCCCAGATACTTCTCAACCACCTCGGGCACTGCATCATAGTAAGGATTGCAAGCCTCACGGTGTGTGAAGAAGGTCTCAGGGTTCTCAGCGGTACCACGGGTGATAGGACGCTCAGGCGACATGGCACGGTCGCGGAAACGCTTGATGTACTCTTCCTTCACGAGCGGACGAACATCCTCCTGGTCGAGCAGTTCAATCTTGTGATACTCGTGAGAGGTGCGGAAACCGTCGAAGAAATTGACGAACGGAACGCAGGTCTCCAGAGATGCGAGGTGAGCAGCAGCGGTCATATCCATAACCTCCTGAACAGAACCTTCGCAGAGCATGGCGAAACCAGTCTGACGACAAGCCATCACGTCCTGGTGGTCACCGAAGATACACAGCGAGTGAGAAGCCAGTGTACGGGCAGAGACGTCGAACACGCAGGGAATCAACTCACCGGCAATCTTGTACATGTTAGGAATCATCAGGAGCAGACCCTGAGAAGCGGTGAATGTAGTGGTGAGAGCACCAGCCTGCAGAGAACCGTGAACGGCACCAGCAGCACCAGCCTCTGACTGCATTTCCTGAACTGAGACGGTCTGGCCCCAGAGGTTCTTACGACCACGAGCAGCCCACTCGTCAACATGCTCCGCCATAGGTGATGACGGGGTGATGGGGTAGATAGCGGCTACCTCCGAGAACATGTAACTCACATGAGCCGCAGCCTCGTTACCATCACAGTGATGGGGTAGATAGCGGCTACCTCCGAGAACATGTAACTCACATGAGCCGCAGCCTCGTTACCATCACAGGTGATAAATTTCTTTTCTTTAGCCATTTGTTTAGAATGTATTAAATGATTAAACCTATATATTACTAACTAATATAAAAAGCCTAGTAGCCAGAGAGGAATCTGGTTTCCTCGTCCGATCTCTGTATTGTATCTTGCATAAATCACATCGTCCTGAATCTTTGTGCGCTGCATCTGCTGGGCATCCATGATACGGAACTTCAACTTACCGTCAACGAGATAGTTGCAGTCTCGACCTCCTGTGTTGACTTTGTGATCCTTCCACATCGCATTGACGAAGAAAGTTTCCATGGCCTCCTGCTTCTCTACTTGAATGGGATAGATAGCATAGAGCAGATTTGAATTGTGGAGCATCACCTTTGCGGGCTTCTTGGGGAAGTCTTCACCAACGGGATAAATGAGGTTCAGCAGACGGGCGTCAGTGAGATACTTGATATAGTTCATCACAGTGGCGCGACTAGTTTCGATGTCGTGAGCGAGTTTACTCACGTTTGGCGCCTTCTTTGATCCGTCTTCCGCAATCTGATAAAAGAGTTTTTTGATCTTTGTGAGGTATTTCAGTTCAATCTGCTTGATGAGCAGGATGTCCACCTCCGTCATCATGTTCATTGTCTTCAATAGGTTCTCGCTATAGTTGCGATGCTCCTGAAAAAACGGATAGAAACCATGATGGATATAGTCTTGAAAATAACGGTTGGGAGACACTTTCGGCAGAATCTGCTTGATGATGCGCTCATGGTCGTTCAGGATTTCCTCTAATGAGTATGGGCGGAAATGATTGTTCGTCAGGAGGTTGATGAACTCACGGAAGGAGAACCCACGCAGGTTATACGATTGTACGAGTCCGTTTAGTTCGGGGTTTTCATCCTTCAAACGCATTACACTCGATCCTGTGAAGACTATTTTGAGGTTGGGGTAGAGGTCGTAGCACTTACGCAGTTCGGTGTTCCATTCCGGGTGCTTGAATACCTGGTCGATGAGCAGGGTGCGACCGCCGTGATGATAGAATTCTCCAGCAAAGTCGGCAATACCATGCCCCTGGAAGTAGAAGTTGTTCATGTTAATATACAGACACTGGCGGTCGTTGATATCAAACTTCTCCTTGGCGTATTGCAACAGGAAGGTGGTCTTTCCGATGCCTCGTGTACCCTTGATGCCGATGAGCCTGTCGCCCCAGTTAATCTCATCCATAAGGGTGCGACGAACGGGTGCATTAGTATGCTCCACGAGGTATCTGTGTGTACGGAAAAAAGCCTCCATTGCCACGATTATTTATAAACGTGTGCAAAGTTACACAATTTCCCTCAAATTGCAAAGTCTGAATTGCAAAATCTTGCTAAAAAGAGTGCTTTTTCTTATTTAAGACAAGAAAAGGGGCTTTTGGGGCCCCTTTCTGGTTGTTTATCAGAATTTGTAGGCTACGTCGAACAAGAACCACCTGCCTTTTTGCGGGATGAGTCCTGTACTGGCACCACTCAATACATATTTTTTGTCAAACAGGTTATGGATGTTCAGCGCAAACTCGAACCTTCCCCAGGTGTAGTTGGCACCGATATCAACGAGGAAGTACGGGTCGATATCCTTCTTGGTATAAATTCCCTCGTTCGCCTTTACCAACATGTCTGCTAAAGATTCCCAAGTGACTTTATCTTCCGGAGAGATATCGATGGGGAGCCCGCTATCATCGATTGGAGAACTCGGATATTTCATGTATATCGATTCCATGAATTCACCCATTCGATTGGAGACTTGTATTAACATCACATAATTGGTGATATCGTAATATTGTGTATGCTGCTTACTGTAATAACCAAGACGGGTATGTAGTTTGAGTTGTTTGGTGGCACGCCAGGTCAATACGGAATTGGCAGAGAACTCCGGTGTATTGAGGGGATTGTCCATCGATTGATCATAAGTCATATATATGTGTGACTTCTGCCAGGACGAAGACAGATGAGCAGAGAAGCGGGGCCTCTCATAACTGCCTGAAAACTCTATGCCATAGATGTCGCTTTTGGCATCGTTACTGTAGTCGAGCAGATTCATATGGATGTTATTACGTGCCTTGTTATAGAAGGCATTAATCTCGAAGTTCAGTCCCTTCGCCCATTGTGTGGCACCAAAGGTCAACTGGTAAGAGTGCATCGTCTCTGGATCCAAGAGGGCTGATGCTTTTGTCACGCCAGCAAAGGCCTGGAGGAACACATTCGTCTTCCTATAATAGTATGGGGCATCGATATAGGCCTTGGAATAACTGAGTTTGACGTTCCATTTGGGCTGAACATAGATCAGTGCCAATCGTGGTGAGAACTCCCTGATGTTTGTAGAATCGAAACGGTGTTTGTAGTCGAAGCGCAGACCGGCATTGAGAATGAACGATTTCCAATGATGTTTCAACTGGACATAGGTGTTAAAACTGTTCTCGTTACCCTTTCCCAGATCAGAGACGGGGATGGTTTCCGGCAGGTTCGTCTTGTAATTATAACCGAAGGTGTAGCGTGCATCTTCCATCTCGAAATAAATGTATTCCATACCTGCAGACAGCAACCCCTTGTGATTCTTGTTGTTCAGGTAACTCCAGTCGCCCTGAAATTTGGCACCGAACGTATGCTCCTGTCCGCTCATATATCTGGAGTAACCGCCTTCGGCTGATTTACGAAGGGTTTCCTGTGACGCTTCAGGAAGCGGAAGCAAATCCACGAAGCCGGGAATCTGTGTATCACTAATTACTTGATAGTGAGCCATGTCGCTGTTGTCGTAGGTAATACCACCTTTGAGGTAGACATTATGTAACTGCTGCCCGTAACTGATGTCAGCATGGTGCGAGGTGGTCGTGAAACTGGGACGGATGCCATCATATGTCTTGTATTTCTCAACGTCATAAGGTGCAAAGAGATAGGTCATTGTCATGGGCGACTGTATCTGCGAGAACTGCGTGTTGTAGAGGAACCTCAGGTTTTTGTATTTGAGGGAAACACCATAGTCGTACGATGGCTTGTTGCCGATACCGCCGATAGTGATGTCGCCTGCGTGGCCGTATGAATTAGGCAGTGCAGTCTCTTCTATGGTGATATATCTCTCTTCTCCTTTGGCTTTGTAGAAACTGCCCCAGACCAGCAGGTCGAGGTCGAAGTATCTTTTGCCGAAGAGCAGGTCTCCACGCATCTGGCTATGATTGCCGGCGCCTGCCTTCAACTTGACACCGTCGATGTCGGCACCCTGTTTCGTGATGAGGTTGACGACAGCCGTCAGCGACACACCGCCATAGAGCGATGAGGCTGGTCCGCGTAGTACTTCTATCTGTTTCAGTTTTTCGAGACTCATACTGAAATCGGGGGCGGCAATATTGATACTGTAACTGTTCAGGCGGTGTCCGTTCAACATGATAAGGATCTTCTCCTGTCCGTTGCTGTAGATGCCGCGCATACTGATGTTGATATCGTCGTTACAGTCGATGATGTTCATACTGGGCACATAGATGGCCAGCACCTCCTGTAAGTTCCGGGCCCCCGAGTTACGGATCATCTCTTCGGTGATCAGGGTGGTGGGCACAGGCACCTCGTTCAGATTCTCTGCCTGGCTCGAGGCTGTGGTGATAGTGGCAGTAAGGCCCGACCTCAGGTTCTCCACCATATCGATGAAGCGCTGGGGGTCTTGTGGCGAGGCGGTGTAGTAGGGGTCCTCGTTCAGCAGGTTTCTGGTAGCCTCTTCGGCCCTCTTCACATCGTCGAGACTGAGGTGACAGAGTGCCATCAGGCGGAAGGCACTCTGGCGGACATTGCCACTGAAACTGTCCATATTGTCATTCAGGATAGACACAGCCTGCTCAACGCGTCCGATGTCGTATTCCCTCTCTGCTTCGTTGTAGATTTGTCGAACAGAACTGTCCTGCGCTTGCACTGAAAGTGCCGACAGGCAGACGATGATGGATATTAGATAAAACCTGATTCTCATTTTTCTTGCCCTTTCTTAAATATGATATGAGATAGATGCCATCAGTGTCCTTCCCCTTTGGAAGATGGGAACCGACTGATAACTTGGTCCACATATATAATTGTAGGTATCGAATATGTTCTCGCAGTCGAGCGATACTTGCAGACGTTGATTGTAACAGTACTTGACGCCGAGGTCGAAGAGTATCTTGGCATCCATCCAATAGTCCAGATCCTCACCATTGGGTTGGAAGTTCAGTTTCCTGCCGATGTATGAAGAGTGGCCATAGACCTTCACTTCGTGGCGCTTGCGCTCTATCAGTTTCCAGGCTCCGTGAAGGTTGAGCGTTAGATGAGGTACGCTATTAACCACCTTCTCGATGGCGTTGTAATAGTAGTGCTTACTGTCCGTGTCCTTGCTGAGATAGAACGAGAGGTAGGCTGAAAGACGCCTATATGAATAGTTGGCCGATCCCTCTATGCCGATGTTCGACAGTTGACCGTAGTTTATGCCGATAGCGTCCTCTTCAAAAGAAATGTCTCTTGGCGACCAGCACAGCAGGTTCTTGTATTTGTTGTAAAAGAGGTTGGCTTCATAGTTGAGATGCAGGTCCCTGATGGTTCCCGAAGCCGTCAACTGTATGGCAGACAAATGCTGGGGCTCTATGACGTATTCGCTACCTGATACATAGCGATAGAAGAAGGAAAGATCTGCATAGGCTTCTGAATACGACAACTTCATACTAAAGCGGTCGTTGGGCACGTACACCATTGCCAATCGTGGGGAGAAGGATCTCACCACATCTTCTTTCTGCCGGTATTTCAGGTCATAACGGAGACCTGCATTCAGAATGAGTTGGGGTGTGAAATAGTGTTTGTCCTGTATAAAGAAAGAGAGAATCTTTTCATTGCCTGCTTCGATAATATCATGAAAATTGAGACTACCATCTATTTGTTCGAAGTTCGTTATCCATAGATTGGATCTTGACAGCATTGAAAAATGCTCGTACTGAACACCTGCGAGGAGATTGCCATTCATGTCGCCTATACGATAGGGAGAACTGGCTTTAAACATTCCTCCGATTGTTCGTTCCCTGAACGTGGAGTATGTTGCCACCCCGCTACTTATGTTTGTCTGGAGGACGAGATTGCCGTCCTCATCATAGACAGGTAGATTTGTCTCATAGTCATATAACGGTACTATATACACGACAGAGTCACGATTAACCACATATTTTTGGTAAGAGTACCAGTCTGCGTAAGCCGAACCGCTCAACTGAATGTTCTTGAATAGTTGTGTATAGGCTATTTCTGCATGTGTCTCGTCATTCCCCCGACCAGGTTTGATATCATTAATAGGATAATATCTGTCATAGTCGTAACCGCCAAAATAATCTGAGACGATCTGTACTTTCTTGTATGATTTCTTACTGAACATCAGGTCGAATCCTTTTAGTTTGAATGTCAGGCCGATGTCATAGGCAGGGGTGTCTTTATAGCCTTCAACATAGATGATGTCGGGAGCAATATTGATGGTTTTGTAATTGCCGTATTCTTCAATGTTGTTTTTATAGAGTTCTTGGAAATAGCCATCCCCGTCGCTATAGTGGCGGATCTGGCCGTCCGATTTATAGATGGAGCCCCAGACGAAGATGTCAGCATTCATAAACTGTGTGCCTATCGTGAGGTCAGCCTTGTGGGTGCCGAAGTTTGCATACCCGTATTTCGCCTTGATG
The DNA here is from genome assembly GCA_900320905.1 of uncultured Prevotella sp. Classification (GTDB taxonomy): domain Bacteria; phylum Bacteroidota; class Bacteroidia; order Bacteroidales; family Bacteroidaceae; genus Prevotella. The sequence continues at coordinate 89,163 of ONTZ01000002.1, read as the reverse complement.
CCATTGAGGCTCTTGCCACTTTTGGTGATGATATTGACGACGGCTGATAAAGCCACGTTACCATAGAGCGACGAAGCCGGCCCTCGCAGCACTTCGATGTGGTCTATCTTCTCTGTGCTGATGGAGTAACAGGTAGTTCCAGAATTGTCGTAGCGTGAGTTCAGACGGAGACCGTTTTCCATAATCAGGATGAGTTCTTGCCCCATGGCGTAAGCACTATGCATCGACAAACTGTTGATTTCATCTAATGAGGTAACCTCCGCCATGCCTGGCACGTAGGCTGCGAGAATCTGGTTCAGGTTCTTGTTGTAGCCCAGTTCCTCTATCATGTCGGCTGTGATGATGGTGACGGGCGAAGGAGCCTCGTTGACCGACTCACTCTGGCTCGATGCTGTAGTAATCGTGGCGGTGACTCCGCCCTTCAGTTGTTTGATAAGATCCTGAAAACGAGCAGGATCGTCCACGTCGTTGTAGAAGTTATTAAGTTTGATCAACTGCCCTGCATAAAGGCGTGCCTCTTCGTCGCGGTCCTCACTCAGACAACAGAGCGCCATCAGTCGCAGTACGCTCTGTCTGAGATCGCCCTCGAAACTATCCATGTGATTCTGGAGGAGGGTGAATGCCTGTTCTGTGCGCCCGATATTGTACTCACTCTCCGCCTGATTGTATATCTGGCGAGGGGTGTCGGTCTGGGCGCTGGCAGTAAGGCATGCCAGCATGAGCCCTATATATATAATAAGGTGTAGTCTCACTTCCTGATGGGAATCGTAAATGTAAAGGTCGTGCCTTCGCCCTCAGTTGAATCAAATGAAATCTTTCCGCCGTGCTTGTTCTCGATGATGTCACGGGTGATGCCCATACCCAATCCTGTGCCTTGTCCTACGGGCTTGGTGGTGAAGAAGTTCTCATACAGCCGTTGCTTCACTTCTTCCGTCATGCCCTCGCCGTTGTCTGCGATGCTGATGCTGATGTTGGTGCCTTCGGTCTTGACACTGACAGTCAACTCGGGATTGTAGTCGTCACCAGCCTTCTGCTTCTTATTCCATAGGGCATAGCAGGCATTGTTCACCACATTCAGTACGGCACGGCTCAGATCCTGTGGGATGACCATCATCTGTGGTATACCGGCCTCGTACTGTTCGTGGATGTTGATGTTGAAGTTCTTGATGTTGGCACGCATGGCGTGATACGACAGCCACACATATTCCTTCACCAGTTTACAGACATCCGTAGGCAGGAACTCGTTCTCCTTGCCTCTCGACACCAACAGGATTCCCTGGATGATGCCGACGGCACGCTCACTGTGCTCGACGATCTTCCCCAGGTTCTCTTTCAGGTCAGCAACGATGTCCTCGATATCTTCCCTGTCTTCCTGGGGGAGTTTATCTTCGTTGTCCTCCACAATCTCCGTCAGGTCGCTCAGGAGTTTGCCGGAGATCTTGCTGAAATTGATGACGAAGTTCAGGGGGTTCTGAATCTCGTGGGCGATACCAGCACTCAGCATGCCTAAGGAGGCAAGTTTTTCCTGCTTATGGAGTTGTTGTTGGAGATGTTCAATCTGATCCATAGTCTATGCTTTTTTAAGGGGTATGATAATGGTGAACTCAGTGTATTCATCCTTGACGGACTTCACGCTGATGTCACCGCCATGATTCTGTATGATCTCACGACTCAGATAGAGTCCTACGCCAGAAGCCTCACCGGTGGTCTTTGTGGTGAAGAAGGGGTCGAATATCTTGTTGATGATGGTTTCTTCGATGCCGATACCGTTGTCGTGGATGACCACCTTGGCCGAGTTGCCCGACAGGGTGGCGTGAAGTGACAGTTCCGGCGAGAAGGATGTCTTCTGGGCCTTCTTGACGATGGCGTAGACCGAGTTGCCGAGCATACACATGATGGTCTTGCTCAGTTGCTCTGCGTTACCGTTTATCTGTATGGTCTCCGGATAGTCGAAGACGGTCTTGATATGGTGCTGGTCGATTTCATTCTTGAAATACTCCAATACCATCTGCTCGTTTTGGTGGATGACGGTGGCGAGGTTCATTGGCACGATACCGCCGGAACGGTCTTTCAGCATCTCCTCCATCGCCTTCAAGGTACGGGTGGTGCTCTGTCCGTGTTCGCCCACCTTTTGCAGATTGCCTGAGAGCATGTCGAGCACGTCCAGCGTGTCTTCGTAGTTGTCTTCACTCATGTTGTCCTTCTCGTCTTCCACATTGGCCTTGACGTCTTTCACGAGGCCTTCGGAGAGTTTGGCGAAGTTGTTGATGTAGTTCAGCGGGTTCAGGATTCGGTCGATGAGTCCCTGTGTCAGTTTACCGACGGTTGCCATCTTTTCCAGTCTGACCACCTCTGCCGTCCGCTCCTGTACCAGACGTTCCAGTCTTTCCTTATCCTTTCCCAGTTTGCGCAGTCGCAGACGGAAGAGCAGATAGAAGAGGGCCAGCAGCAGGAGGACATACACCAGGTTCATATACCATCTGAGGTAGAATGGGGTCTTGATGATGAACTGGATGCTTGTGATGTCTGTAAGACGATTCGTGACATCCCGGGCTTGCACACTGAAAGTGTAGATACCATGGGCGAGATTCGTGAAGTTCGCTGAGGTATTGGTCGACCATGCGCTCCAACTTCCGTTGTTCAGGCGATAACGGTAGAAAGTATTTCCTTCGATGGGTGTCTGGTCGAGTGAGAAGGTGAAGTGCAGTTCATTTTCGTTGTGGTTGAGTTCTGCCAGCATCTCAGGCATCTCGCCGAAGCCTCCCCAGAGGATGCTGTCGCTACGTAACGTGACAGAGTGGATGAGGAGTTTGGGCTTGGTCTGCGTGGCAACATCTTTGACTCTGGTGTCGATGATGACCAGTCCGTTTTCGTTGCCTAGCCATATCTCATCCTGCTGGGTATAGATGGCGCGTACTGCCATATCATGAATGGGGAACAGCAACAGGTCCAGATCGTTCAGGCGTTTGCCGTCCTTCCATCTGTAAACAGCCTTACCCTCACTGTTGGTCAGCCATGTGATGCCTTTGCTGTCGACGGTCGAGTAGAGCGGGTAGGGGAAGGGCTTGGTGGTTTCGGAACTGATCACTTCCACCTTGCCGTCTGTCAGCACGATCGTCGACATGGTCTCGGTCTTGTTGCCGGTCTTATACAGGTCGAAGTTCTGGTCAGTAGCCTTCTTGTTCCAGATCAGTCCGTAGATGCTTTGCAGCCATATGGTGCCCTGGTTATCCTTTAAGATCTTTGTGACACTTTCCAGATTGCACACCTTCCGGCGGTTCTGGCCGTTGGCATTGTACAGATAGACACCGTCCAGTTCACCACTGTAAAACTCATTGCCATCGACCAGAAGGGAGACCGAAGTGGTGCTTGTCAGTCGTTTTGCACCACCGCCTGCCGACACGAGGAAGATGCCGTCTGCCGTTGCTGCCAACAGGTCTTTGCCGAAGTGCTTCAATTCCTGACAGGTATGGTTGACGCCAGTCACTTTGACAAACCGCATCCCTTCCTGACGGAACAGTCCGTCGTCGGTGCCGGCATAGATCTTGCCATTGAAGTTCTCGATGGAAGAGACGCTGCCCATCAGGCCTTCATACGTCGTGAATCGGGAGAGGGGCGATGGTACCTGTATGGCGAACACTCCTTTGGCGGTGGCTCCCCACAATTGTCCCCGCTGATCGTAGGACATATAGACAATCTCGTTGGAACAGAGTCCGTTGGCATCGGTGATGGTGTAGAGGTCTTTCCCCTCGTTGTTGCGGATGATGACGCCTGTGCCTTTCTTGATGACGGCGGTGAGCCCGTCGTCCAGTGGCTCTTCCAGGACGATGTCGTCCTTGACGATATTGGTCTCTCCTCTTTCCGCTGCATCGACATCCACCACGTCGAGGACGCCTATTTTGAGGACTTGCGAGTCGATGGTCTTATGGATAGAGACCTCATCCTCGCTTTCCACCTGGTAGATGTTACCGTTGTTTGCGATGAATCGTACTTTCCCGTCGCGTTCGAAGATCTCATTCACTTCACCATGGAAGAGATCGGCCTTTCCTACCCGTTTGAGATAGATTTCACCGTTGTCCTTTCTCTTTATCTTTCCGAAATAGTTGTATCCGCCCACCCAGATGGTATTGTCGGAAGTCCTGACTACTACCGTCACACGTGAGATGCCGGGGGTGTGGAGGATGCGCCAGTTGGCATGGTCGTAGTACATCAGTCCCTCGAAGTTGGCAACGAACACGTTGCCGTTCTCGTCGGTCTCCACATCGTAGTTCAACTTGTTGGCATGATATTCCTCCGCCGTAAAGTTACGGATGAAGGGAATACCCTGTGCCCCTGCCGTTAAGGATGTAAAGAGGCAGATTATTGTGCAAACGTCTCGTATGGCACGTCTTGTCCGATGTAATAGTTCCATTCTTCTGTTGTTAAGTTACGTTTTATCTTCTTCCTGATCACATCCACCATCTGCGGAACGGAGATGTTCACAGCCGTCAGATTGCCCTTGACGTCGCCCATCCAGAAGGTCTTCATGGTCGAGTCGAAGTTGAAGTGCATGATCCAGTTGCTGATTTCCACCAGTGTCATAGGCTCCACCTTCTCGTTGGTAGGCACCCAGAGTTTCACGCTACCGTCGTAACTCGACGAATAGAGCAGACGACCATTCATCGTCAGTTTGGAGATACGTGAACGGTGACCGATTAGTTTATGCACTTCGCCTTCCTTGTCGACGGTCCAGATGGTGCCGTCGCTCATGCCGTAGGCTTCAATGCCATATTCCTTCGAATAGCAGTAGGCTGTCAATTTTCCCGCAACGGGTACTTTCTCAGTGGAGTACTGGTCGATACCTGTCAGGATGTGACTCAAGCCTTGGTCGTCGAACAGCACGATGTCGGCATCCTTCCTCGCACTGAAGATGACCTGGAAGGGTAGGGGTTGGGTGGCTCTGACCACCATACGCTTCTCGTCGATGAGTGCCAGGCCGTTATCACCTACCGCCAGTATGGCGTTGTCGCGCAGACGGTGCAGTCGCATGGGAATCCCGATGCCGTTAAGTTCGAGTATCTTGGGGGCCCTCTGGCCTTCGTGTAAGATCACCAGGTGTCCTGTGCGACTGATGGCAAAGATGCTGCCGTTGTTTTGGTTGTCCACGTCGCGAAAGTCATATTTGCTGTCGTTAAAGAGTTTCTTTGCATCCAGTCGGTTGCCTTGCCACTCAGTGGCGATAATCTCGCCGTAGTTGCTCGCGCTGATGATTTTATTGTCCGAGCCACGCACAAATTCTATGTTCATCACGGCCCCCGTATGTTCCGACCACGTGTTCATACTCTTACTCATCTGCATGAGCGACTGGAAGATGGCAGGATAGTAGATGTCGCCGCCGTAGCGTGTAGTGTAGAGATACGAGGCGTAACTCAGCATATTCGCCATCTCGTCGTTGCCGGCCTGTGCCTGGATGGTGGAGATGGAGCCTAATGAGCGTCCGAGGGCAATATAACTCAGCGTGTCGGCCTTCCGTTTCGAGAACTCGGCCTGTATGCGCTGATGCTCAGCCATGAGTCGCTGACTCTCCGCCACTTCCGATGCCTCCAGTGCCTTCTTCTCCGAGGCCACGGCGTTGCGCTCTGCTTCGAGGGCGTTCTGCCGTTCTATTTCTGAGCGGAGGCGCATCTCGTTGGCCACACGTGTCTGCTGGAGTGCCTCTTCACGCTTCTCGTCGGAAATCTCTCTTTGCTCGTTGGCGATCTCCTCCATCTGGGCACTCACGCTCTTGACCACAGTCGAGCGCATCTCTTTCTCTTTCAGTTCCTCAATCTGCGCCTCCAACTCCTTTACGGTCTTGCGCTCAGCGTCCCAACCGTAGAAGCCGTATGCCGCCAGCCCTGCCAGCAGCACGCCCGCACAACCCGTTATGATGCTCTTTCCTTTCACTTTTCACTTCTCACTTTTCACTTCTCTCTTCTCTCTTCTCACTTTCGCTTCAAAGCGAGCAATGTGATATCATCGCTCTGCTCCGCATCACCAACAAATGCCTTCACGTCTTCTTTCACCTTGTCGATGATTTGCTGGCAGTCAGCCTTCGTCTGCTGTTTCAACAGGGTTTCCAGACGTCCTTCGCCATATTCGGCGTAGTCTTTGTCAGTGGCCTCGGTCACACCGTCGGTATAGAGCAGCAGCGTGTCGCCGTGCTCCAACTGCAATTTCTCGTCCGAAAACTCGTATTCGTCGATGGCGCCTGCCACGATGTCCTTCGACAGAGGCAACTGCTCGATGGTGCCGTTGGCCTTCATCAGGTAGGGTGGGTTGTGGCCTGCATTGGCGTAGGTCACCTCGCCCGTCTGGATGTTATAGATGCCGTAGAACACGGTGACGAACATACTGTTCACAGCCTCTTTCGCCAACAGATTGTTAGAGTAAGTCATGCACTCGGCAGCCCCAGCGCCCCGTATGCCGGTGGCACGGATGAGCGTACGGCTCACGGCCATGAAGATGGCAGCGGGAACGCCCTTGCCGCTCACGTCGGCAATCACGAAACCGATATGGTCTTCGTCGATGCGGAAGAAGTCGTAGAAATCACCGCCCACATCCTTGGCGGCATTCATCGAGGCGGCGATGTCCAATTGGTGGGCATTCTCCGGGAATGGCGGGAAGATACGCGGCAGGATGGCCTGCTGTATCTCACGGGCCACCGCCAGGTCGCCCTTGATCGACTCCAATTGCGTGTGCTCCTGCTGCATCGTCTTGATGTAGCGGATATGCTCGATGGCCTTCTCAATGGTCACGCTCAGGTCGTCGAGGTCAATAGGCTTCGTGGCGAAGTCGAAGGCACCGTTGTTCATCGCCTGGCGTATGTTACCCATATCGCCGTAGGCCGACACCATGATACATTTTAGGGCAGGGTTCTGCATCTCGTTGATCTTCGTCAGCAACGTCAGTCCGTCCATCTCCGGCATGTTAATGTCGCTCAAGATGATGTCGAAGTCTTTCTCTTTGAGCAGCATCGTGAGTGCTTCCAGGCCATTGTGGGCAAACTTAAACTCGTACTCTCCTTTCCGGATTTGTCTTCTGAAGTATTGTGTCAACAGCAATTCGAGATCCATCTCGTCGTCAACACTAAGTATTTTAACAGGCATATAATTAGGTATTAATAATTTTGATGCAAAAATAAGATAAAAAAACAACATAACCAAATTTCTTTGGAAAAATCCACAAAAAAGGCATAAAAAGCCTGTTTATTTCTTATGTGTAGTAGTTAATTCGATTAATTTGTGTAATTTTGCAGTTTAATTGAGAGAATATGGCGACATTACATATCTTCAACCCTGAACACGACATTGCGCTGGCAGCAAACCTGAGTAATTTCACGGCTCCGCATGCGGGCAGACAACTGAGGCACGACCTTGGCTATCTGCCAGCCATCTGGGCAGCACCAGGCGATTATGTGCTGGTGGAGGACGTGGAGGGGGCTCAAATGGCCTTTTCACGATTGATGCACAGGCCCTTTGAGGGCTTTGTCGATAAGCATGCACTGGCCAGGCTAGATATCGGCCATGTCGAGCCTTGGGGCTGGGACTTGGCGCTGCGCAGTTTCCTGCTCCGCTATGGCGTGCCGTCAGAGATCGTGCCGTCGGAGGCGGAGATTGCTGTCATCCGCGACCTCTCGCACCGCAAGACTGCCGTTGGTCTCTTGCGCCAGTTGGGGCTCGAGGGTACGGTGGGCGAGTCTGTTGTGCTGGAAACACCCGAGGCTGTGGCCCGTCAGGTGGAGCATTGGGGCAAGGTCGTGGTCAAGGCTCCTTGGAGCAGTAGTGGTCGTGGCATCCGTTTTATCGATAGTACCCTCGACGATTATCAAGAGCGCTGGCTCCGAAATGTGTTGGCTCGTCAGGGCTCGGTTGTTGTGGAGCCTTATTATAACAAGGTGAAAGATTTCGCAATGGAGTTCAGTAGTGACGGCAGTGGTTCTGTCACCTGTCTGGGACTCTCCCTTTTCCATACTTCCAACGGTGTTTATATGGGTAATATCCTGGCTTCTGAGGAAGAAAAACGTAAAATGATAAGTCGCTATATCTCAGTAGATTTGCTCGATGCTGTTCAAGAGTGTATTTGCCAAGTGCTTGGGGATGTTTTCCAAGGTCGCTACCAAGGTCCCTTCGGTGTAGATATGATGATTGTAAATGGTAAGTCAAATGGTATATTCTTACTCCATCCTTGTGTGGAAATAAACCTCCGTCGCACCATGGGTCATGTTGCTTTAGCCCTCTCTTCACAGAGCCGTTCCAGTTAGATATGGTCTGCTATTCTAACCTCAGGGCCAGATACAAATGATGAGATTGCCTTATTTCGTGTAGAAATTGATGAGGGTGGTGAGGGCCTGTTGGCAGACGGGACAGAACTCGGGCTCTTCGTTGGTGCGCATGCGGCAATTCTCGCATCCGCGCCAGACACCCTTTTTCAGATAACCACCTCCCTCGACAAGGCCGGCCTTGCCTTCCTGAATGAGATTGTCCCATTTGATGGGGACGGTGGCCTTCGTGGTGAGGTTGGGTTCCCAGGGCTCTGTGTCGGAGAAGTACATGGGCTCGTCGTCGCCGTAGGCATATTCGTCGCCTAGGCCGCCGAAGGAGTGTCCGAACTCATGGACGACAACTGGCAGGAACTGCTTGCCGCCCGTATAACTGAGGTTGTAGGAGTTGTAGATGCCGCCCCCGCCATAGTGTTCGGTATTCACCAATATGATAATATGTTCGTAGGGTGTGCCTGCCAACAAGTTGTGGAGCCGTTTTAAGTGGAGCGTGGTGAGGTATCGGTCGCTATAGAAAGTGTCGAAGTGGGAGCCGAGGGCGGTATTTCTCCAAATGCCTTTCGAGGGTTCGCTGGTGCCAGACTCTTCGGAGATGGACTTTAGGGCGATGATGTTGAAACGGTCTTGCGTCGATTTGAAGGGTTCGTGGCGGAAGAGTGATTGTATGGCCGCCTGGCAGTCGTTGAGGTAGTGGTCCATCTCGTCAGTTGTGTAGCCCTCTGCGACGAAAGCGATACGGATGCAACGGGTGGTGTCGGCGGCCGGATGGAGTATGTCGTAGGGGGTGATGCTGTGTTCGCCGGCCTTGCGGATGAGGATGTCCTTGGGGTCAACGGTATGTGTCAGAGTGTTAACCACCTGGTCGTGATAGTCGAAAAGTTCTACCTTTATCTCTACGGAGTCCTTCGGAAAGGGTACGAGGAATACATTCTCAAAAGACTTCTGTACGTGATTGGCCTCGTCGGTGGCGAGCCACTCTTGGAAGAGGGTGGAGAAGGAGTGACGGTAGATGACTAGGCTGTCGGCTTTGGAACGGACGGTGATTTGCCCGTTGCCTCTCAGTGGGAGTTCTGCCAGATGCTCTCTACGGCCATACCAGTGGGGTAGGCTGACAAGTTCGTCAACGTAGATATTGTGGATGGTGTCGCAGCCTGCGAAAGTGTAGTCGAGCCGAAGGGTGCGGTCTTCGAAATAGTCTTCAAACCGCTGTGCATTGACGCATACGGAAAAGGAGTATAAGAGACTGATAATAAATAGTTTCTTCATAATTTGCTGATTAAGTCCTTCACATAAATTCTGCTCCAGTCTCGGAGGTGGTGCTTTCTGTTGTCGTACTGCAACAGGTCGAGGTCGATGGCGACAATGCCATCCTCGTTCTTGGTGCGTCCAAGACGCTTTTCTGTCTCCTTCAGTACCTCACAGAGCAGTCCTTCACCGAGGGCTGTCGTGCCTCTGCAAAGTTGGTTGAGATATTTATTCGATTGACCACTGACCACTGACCATTGATCATTACCTACGGGCTCCGTCCAGATGGCGGAGGTGAAATGCACTTCTGTCAGCAGTTGCGTTAGTTGTTCTCTTGCGGCAGCCATATTGACTTCCTGATTCTCGTTTGATGCAAGCGAGATGATGATCGTATGTTCTTTTTGTTTCATAACGATTGCAAAGATACAAAAAATTCGGTTCAAATTGATTATAATACGGAAAATATTCATTATCTTTGCAGTGCGATAACGGATACTGGCCAGTCACTAACTATCAAAAGAGAGGGTAAAGTGCTATGCTGGCTTGACAAATTGAAAGAAAATGCGTTAATTCCGTGAATTTCTGCTCAATTATTTGGTCAAATGAAAATAAAAGTGTAATTTCGCAGCGTTTTTCAAAAACGAATTAATTTCAAACATTCAAAATAACAATTAAAAATGAAGAAGTACAACTTTAACGCCGGTCCTTCGATGCTTCCCCGGGAAGTGATTGAGAAGACCGCTCAACAGTGTCTTGATTTCAATGGCTCGGGTCTCTCTCTGATGGAGATCAGCCACCGTGCAAAGGATTTTCAGCCCGTTGTTGACGAGGCTGTGGCTCTCGTGAAGGAACTGCTCGAAGTGCCCGAGGGTTATTCAGTAATCTTCCTGGGTGGTGGTGCCAGTCTTGAGTTCTGTATGATCCCCTTTAATTTCCTGATTAAGAAGGCTGCCTACCTGAATACGGGTGTGTGGGCAAAGAAAGCCATGAAGGAAGCCAAGTTGTTTGGTGAGGTCGTTGAGGTGGCTTCTTCTGCCGACGCCAACTACACCTTCATCCCCAAGGACTGGACAGTGCCTGCTGATGCCGATTATCTGCACATCACCACCAATAATACTATTTATGGTACAGAGATGCGCAAAGACCTTGATGTTGCAGTACCTTTGATTGCCGATATGTCGTCTGACTTTATGAGCCGTCCTGTAGACGTTAGTAAGTATGATGCCATCTATGCCGGTGCCCAGAAGAACCTGTCTATGGCCGGTGTGACAATCGTGATCCTGAAGGATGAGAAGTTGGGTAAGGCTCCACGTGAGATTCCCACGATGCTCGACTATCGTACACATGTCGATAAGGGATCGATGTTCAATACGCCTCCTGTGGTACCTATCTACTGCGCTCTTGAGAATCTCCGTTGGATCAAGGCTCAGGGTGGTGTTGCCGCTATGGATAAGTTGGCCAAGCAGCGTGCAGAGATCGTCTATGGTGAGATCGACCGCAACAAGATGTTCGTTGGTACAGCCAAAGAAGAGGATCGTTCACTGATGAACCTCTGTTTTGTGATGGCTGATGAGTATAAGGAACTTGAGAAGGACTTCCTCGATTTCGCCGTATCGAAGGGTATGGTTGGTGTGAAGGGTCATCGTTCGGTGGGTGGCTTCCGTGCTTCTTGCTACAACGCCCAGACCATCGAAGGCTGCAACGCCCTTGTCGCCTGCATGAGGGAATTCGAAGCAAACCACTAATCCATAGATAAAAATGAAAGTATTAGTAGCAACAGAGAAACCTTTCGCAGCCGCTGCTGTGAATGGTATTAAGGCAGAGATTGAGGCAGCAGGTAATGAACTCGTGCTGCTGGAGAAATATACTGAGAAAGCCCAGTTCCTGGAGGCTGTGAAGGATGCTGATGCCCTGATTATCCGTTCGGATAAGGTGGACGCTGAGGTGCTCGACGCTGCCAAGCAGTTGAAGATCGTTGTTCGTGCCGGTGCCGGTTATGACAATATCGACCTTGCCGCTGCTACGGCTCACAACGTGGTAGCCGAGAACACCCCGGGCCAGAACTCTAACGCCGTTGCCGAATTGGTATTCGGTCTGTTGGTGATGGCCGTCCGTGGATTCTATAACGGCAAGAGTGGCTCAGAGTTGTTGGGTAAGAAACTCGGTATCCTCGCCTTTGGTAATGTTGGCCGTAATGTAGCCCGTATCGCCAAGGGCTTTGGTATGGATGTGTATGCTTACGATGCCTTCTGCCCTGCAGAGGTCATTGAGAAGGCTGGCGTTCACGCTGTGGCTAATCAGGATGCCCTCTTTGAGCAGTGCGATGTGGTTTCACTCCATATCCCTGCTACGCCAGAGACCAAGCAGAGCATCAATGCTGCATTGGTTGGTAAGATGAAGAAGGGTGGTATCCTTGTGAACACAGCCCGTAAGGAAGTTATCAACGAGCCAGAACTGATTAAGTTGATGACAGAGCGCGAAGACCTGAAATTCGTAACGGATATTATGCCAGATGCCAACGATGAGTTTGCCAAGTTCGAAGGTCGTTACTTCTCAACCCCGAAGAAGATGGGTGCGCAGACTGCCGAGGCCAACATCAATGCCGGTATTGCTGCCGCCAAGCAGATCAACGCTTTCTTCAAGGATGGCGATACGAAGTTCCAGGTGAATAAGTAATTACACAAAGCGAGTTTTCCCTTTTGTGTATTTTGTACAAATAAACCCCTCCGTGGAGGGGTTTATTATTTGACTGCGTATTTGTGGCCGTTGAGCAAGTAGATTCCCTTGGTAGGGTGACTGACTGCACGGCCCTGTAGGTCATAGTATTGTCCATTGGTGGGACGATGATTGATAATGGGGGTGATGGCAGATAAAAACGATTCACTGACTGAACAGCCCCAGAATTGTGAAGGAACCATCTTCTGCTTTGTGCCGTCAGTCTTCACCAACACGACGTCTGTCACCCTGATTTGTGTATGGGCATTCACACAGTTCTGCAGTGTGATGCGCTGAATGGTAGTACCCATAGTCGTTGCATCGAGAGTCATCGTGCTGGATGCTGTGGTAATCTTCTGTATCACAGCGTCGTTGTTGTTCTTATATGCCTTTAATTGCAGTACTCCTGCTTCAGGAGCCTCTGCCAATGTCAGTTCTATATGACTGTAACTGTCTGTAGGAATCGGGTTGGAAACGAGGTTTAATTCTGCCCACAGAGCAGTATATGTCACGTCATAGACTGATGGACCCAAGTTGTCACGGGTAGGCAATACGGGTTGATAACTGTCACCATACCATCCCTTGAGGATAGCCTCCGCAAAATCTGGTTGACTAAAGACTGGTATGGAACGGGCTGTACCATCGGTAATCCCCATCCACTCAAAGGTGCCTATGCCTTCTTTCTTGGTCTGTTGAACGAAATACCGGGCATACTCCAGCACATTGTCACGGCGTACATCGTAGTCAATGATGCCATTGCTGTTGGCTGTTCCCCATTCACCAATGATCACTGGCGCACCCTTGCTGACGAGGTGGGTTTTCAGCAGGGCAATCATGCCGTTCACTTCATTCTTAGTATTCGTCATATTTTCCACGCTGGGATAGAAATGTACCTGAAAGGCAATATGTCCTGTTCCTGCAGGGTCAACAGGATATTTCATCTCTGTCAGCGGATCTTTCAGATGTGAATTCCAATTGCCGTAACCATTCGCTGCAGCGTAGGTGTTGACAACCAGGTTCCGTTGGCTGTTGTTGCCGCCAGTGGCCCGTACGGCGTTGACAAAACTTTGTGCGTAACTGTTAATGGCATTGTAGGAATCGGCAGAGGATTCGGCGTCGTATCTGCCAGGAGCAGCAAACGATGCGAAACACCAAGAGTTGTATTCGTCGAGCATCTCGTTATAGCCCTCGAAAAGTAGTTTCTCACCATACTCCTTGAATTCCTCGGCAATCTGTTGCCATAGGTACTCGAACTTGTCCTTTGTGTCGTTGTAGGTGTTCATGCTGGCGTGCAGCCAGTGCGTACTGCCGTCACCTGTGTCGTGGTGTACGTTGAGGAGACAGTACATGCCTGTATTGAGAACATAATCAACCACCTGGTGTACACGTTGCATCCACGCCGCATCCACCTTGCCCTTGGCATCCATATGGTTATACCACGTCACTGGTATGCGGATGGCTCCAAAACCAGCCTCTTTCATCATCATCATCAGTTCTGGTTTCGTTGTGGGTTGGCCCCAATAGGTTTCTGAGTCTATCCCCTGATGGACACCATTGCCGTTGGCATCGAGAGTATTACCGAGATTCCATCCTACACCCATGTGTTTCACAGCATCGTTGACCGATTCGAAATCCTGTGCACTGGCTTGACAAGCCATCATCAAGAACACACCAAATACGAAAGTGAAAAATCTATTCATCTTGTCAGGGATATTAATATTCGTTGCAAAAATAGTGTGTTTTTCTGAAGTATCCAAGGAAAAAGGCAAATATCTTTCCGAAGATTTTGCGATTTCATGGATTTTGAGTATTTTTGCAGGCAGTTTTAAATAGTTTATAGTATTATGGCAATTATCAAACCATTTAAAGGTATCCGTCCACCGAAGGACTTGGTGGAGAAGGTAGAGTCACGCCCTTATGATGTACTCGATAGCGAAGAGGCGAGGGCAGAGGCAGGAGATAATGAACTCAGTTTGTATCACATCATCAAACCAGAGATAGACTTCCCTGTTGGCACTTCGGAATACGATCCGCGTGTCTATGAGAAAGCAGCAGAAAACTTCCAGAAGTTCCAGGACAAGGGTTGGCTGGTTCAGGACGCGCGCGAACATTATTATATATATGCGCAGACGATGAACGGCAAGACCCAATATGGTCTTGTGGTGTGTGCCCATACCGACGACTATATGGCCGGGCGTATCAAGAAGCATGAACTGACTCGTCGTGACAAGGAGGAGGATCGCATGAAGCATGTCCGTGTGAACAATGCCAACATCGAACCAGTGTTCTTCGCCTATCCCGACAATGCAGTGCTCAATGAGATTCTGATGCGCTATGCCGCTACGGAGCCGGAATACGACTTCATTGCCCCTATCGACGGTTTCCGCCATCAGTTCTGGGTGATCAACGACGAGAAGGATATGCAGACCATCACTGATGAGTTTGCCAAGATGCCGTCGCTCTATATTGCTGACGGTCATCACCGTAGCGCTGCTGCTGCCCTCGTGGGTGCAGAAAAGCAGAAGCAGAACCCCAACCACAATGGCACTGAGGAATACAACTTCTTTATGGCCGTGTGCTTCCAGGCAAGCCAGTTGACAATCCTCGACTACAACCGTGTGGTGAAAGATCTCAATGGCATGTCGTCGGAGGAGTTCTTGGCTGCCCTGCAGGTGAACTTCATCGTGGAGGACAAAGGTACGGAGATCTACAAGCCTAAGCAGTTGCACGAGTTCTCGCTCTATCTCGATCAGCACTGGTATAGTCTGAAGGCTAAGGAGGGAACCTACGATAACAACGATCCCATCGGAGTGCTCGATGTGGATATCTCTTCACGTCTGATTCTCGATGAGATATTGAATATCGGTGACCTGCGCTCTTCACAGCGCATTGACTTCGTGGGAGGTCTTCGTGGTCTTGGTGAACTCAAGCGTCGTGTGGATTCTGGTGAGATGCGTGCCGCCCTGGCACTCTATCCCGTCTCGATGCAGCAGATTATGGATATCGCCGACAGTGGTAAAATCATGCCTCCGAAGGCTACATGGTTTGAACCGAAACTACGTTCAGGATTGGTTATTCACAAACTCAGTTAACAGCATAAAAGAAGAGGGACTCGTCATCACGACGACCCCTTTTTCTAGAAAAAAAGATTGTTTCAATATTGCGGAGAGTGAGGGATTCAAACCCCCGATACCCGAAAGGGGTATACCGGATTTCGAGTCCAGCGCGATCGATCACTCTGCCAACTCTCCAATAAATAGATGCTTCAAAAACCCTCGTTTGGACTTTTGCGGGTGCAAAGGTAGTGCTTTTTCCTGATACTACCAAATTTATACGGGTAAAAGTTGAATAATTGGCCGATTTTTATTCGAAAGATAGTTTATTAAGGCGCTTTTTTAGTTGTTCGGCCTCGCTTTTGCGGATGCTCAGTTTGATTTCGCATGTGTTGTCATAGGTCTGCGAAACGATACGGGGCTGCATCTCCTTGACGATTCGCATCACATCATTCATCATCGGGTAGGCGAAGGAGTAGGTGACAACTTCCTCCACTTGGCGGGTCTCAATTTCCGAGTGGGCGATGGCATCAGCAGCGGCTTCACGGTAGGCGACAATCAATCCAGATGTACCGAGATTCACACCACCATAGTAGCGCACCACGACAATCAGGATATCCGTGAGTTCGTTGCTGTTGATTTGTCCGAGGATGGGTTTACCCGCAGTGCTGGAGGGCTCGCCGTCGTCGTTGGCTCTGAATTCTAATCGTTCTGGACCAAGCATGTAGGCATAGCACACATGGCGGGCATCGAAGTATTTTTTGCGATAGCCGGTAAGGATGTCCTTGATTTCCTCAACTGACGATACATGATGAGAGAAGGCGAGGAACTTGCTACGCTTGTCGGTGTAGTAGCCCTCGCCTCCGGTCTTTATCGTGCGATATTCGTCAGTCATTAATTAATATACTCTTGCCAGGACTTGATCTTCACATCCTCGAGGTTCATGGCGGTGAAGGCTTCGATGAAGGCCTTGGCCAGACGGACGTTCGTCATCAGAGGAATGTTGTGATCGATGGCACCACGACGGATCTTATAGCCGTTGGTCAACTCACGTGAAGAGTGGTTCTTCGGCACGTTGATTACCAAGCCCACCTTATGCTGCGAGATCAGGTCCATCACGTTATTGTTGCCTTCCTCATCAGGCCATGCAACGGCTGTAGCCTTCACACCGTTATCATTGAAGAACTTAGCCGTTCCAGCGGTAGCATAGATGGTATAGCCCTTCTTGGCCAGTTGCTGAGCGGGTTCAAGCAGGCTCACTTTACCCTTGGCACCACCAGAGGAGATCAGCACGGCATCCTTCGGAATCGAATAGCCTGTGGCAATCAGCGCGTTGAGCATAGCCTCGTTGAGGTCATCACCCAGGCAGCCCACCTCACCCGTAGAACTCATGTCCACACCGAGCACTGGGTCAGCATTCTGCAGACGGGCGAACGAGAACTGGCTGGCCTTTACGCCGATTCGATCGATATCGAACTCGCTCTTCTCAGGCTTCTGATAAGGTGCATCGAGCATGATCTTCGTAGCCGTCTCAATGAAGTTGCGCTTCAGAATCTTCGATACGAACGGGAATGAGCGTGAGGCACGGAGGTTACACTCGATGACCTTCACCTCACGGTTCTTGGCGAGGAACTGGATATTGAACGGACCGCTGATGTTCAACTCGGCAGCGATCTTATGGGCAATTTTCTTAATCTGACGGATGGTCGAGAAGTAGATATGCTGGGCAGGGAACACCATCGTGGCGTCACCAGAGTGCACACCAGCATACTCCACGTGTTCGGAGATGGCGTACTCAATCACCTCACCCTTATCAGCGACGGCATCGAACTCAATCTCCTTCGTCTCCGTCATGAACTTCGATACCACCACGGGGAACTCCTTCGACACCTCGGTGGCCATATTCAGGAAGCGATGCAACTCCTCTTCGTCGTAGCACACGTTCATCGCAGCACCAGAAAGCACATACGACGGACGCACCAGTACGGGATAACCCACCTTGGCCACAAACTCCTTCACATCGTCGAAACTCGTCAGTGCCTGCCATGAAGGCTGGTCGATGCCCAGTTTGTCGAGCATAGCCGAGAACTTGTCACGGTTCTCTGCACGGTCAATATCCACTGGCGACGTGCCGAGTACAGGCACACCTTGACGATAGAGTTTCATGGCGAGGTTGTTAGGTATCTGACCACCCACGGATACAATCACACCACGTGGCTGTTCGAGATCTATCACATCGAGCACACGCTCCAACGAGAGTTCATCGAAGTAGAGACGGTCGCACATGTCATAGTCCGTAGATACTGTCTCTGGGTTGTAGTTGATCATGATACTCTTATATCCCAGTTTGCGAGCCGTATTGATGGCATTCACAGAACACCAGTCGAACTCCACACTCGAACCGATACGGTAGGCACCAGACCCAAGCACCACCACCGACTTCTCATTATTATAATAATTAATGTCGTGGGCAGCCACATATTGCTCTCCCTTCGGATCACCGAAGGCAGGCGTGTGGGTATAGGTGAAGTAGAGGTAGTTGGTCAGTTCGGGATGCTCAGATGCCACCGTGGGGATGCGCTTCACACTGGGCACGACACCCTTCTGCTTACGATACTTACGCACGGCCAGATTCTCCTTCTCCATATTACCGCTCTCGGGCTTCAGCACGAAACGGGCAATCTGGAAGTCACTGAATCCGCAGCGCTTCACCTCCAACAGCAACTCGTCGGGCAGGGACTCCAGCGTATTGTATTCCTGTAGTTCATGCTTCAGCTCCACGATATGCTTCAGGCGCTCCAGGAACCAGACGTCAATCTTCGTGAGTTCCTCGATGCGCTCGATGGAGTAGCCCTCTTCGAGAGCCTGGGCGATGGCGAAGATACGGAGGTCGGTGGGGTTGGCCAGTTCCTCGTCGAGGTTGTCGAACTTCGTGTGGTCGTTGCCCACGAAACCATGCATGCCCTGACCGATCATACGCAGGCCTTTCTGCATCATCTCCTCAAAGGAGCGTCCGATGCTCATGATCTCACCGACGGACTTCATCGATGAACCGATCTGCCTTGAAACACCAGCGAACTTCGTCAGATCCCAACGGGGAATCTTACAGATCATATAGTCGAGGCTCGGAGCCACGTATGCACTTGAGGTCGTACCCATCTCACCGATCTGGTCGAGTGTGTAGCCCAAGGCGATCTTGGCAGCGACGAAGGCGAGGGGATAACCTGTGGCCTTGGATGCCAGAGCCGACGAACGCGACAGACGGGCATTGATCTCGATGATGCGGTAGTCGTTGGTCTCGGCGTTGAATGCGAACTGAATATTACACTCACCGACGATACCGAGGTGCTTCACGCACTTGATGGTAATCTCCTGTAGCATCTTCACCTGCTCTTCTTTCAGCGAGCATGTCGGAGCCACGACAATCGACTCACCGGTATGGATGCCGAGGGGGTCGAAGTTCTCCATCGAGGCCACGGTGAAGCAACGGTCATTGGCGTCACGTATGCACTCGAACTCGATCTCCTTCCAACCCTTCAGCGACTCCTCCACGAGGATCTGCGGGGCGAAGGTGAAGGCCGACTCTGCCAACTCGATGAATTTCTTCTCGTCAGGACAGATGCCTGAGCCGAGACCGCCGAGGGCGTAGGCCGAGCGGATCATGATGGGGAAGCCGATCTCATGGGCTGCCTTCAGGGCATCTTCCATCGACTCAACGGCGTGCGATACAGGCACCTTCAGGTCAACCTCGCCCAACTTCTTCACGAAGAGGTCACGGTCCTCTGTGTTCATGATAGCCTCGACGCTTGTACCTAATACTTCCACACCATATTCTTTCAGTGTACCATTCAGGTAGAGTTCCGTGCCACAGTTCAATGCGGTCTGTCCACCGAATGCCAGAAGGATACCGTCGGGGCGCTCCTTCTTGATGATTTCCGTTACGAAATGTGTATTCACCGGCTGGAAATACACCTTGTCTGCAATACCTTCACTGGTCTGGATGGTTGCGATGTTGGGGTTGACGAGGACGCTCTTGATGCCTTCCTCGCGGAGGGCTTTTAATGCTTGTGAACCAGAGTAGTCAAACTCTCCTGCTTGTCCGATTTTCAAGGCACCCGATCCGAGCACCAACACCTTTTTCAGTTCTTTTTTCATATTTTAGTTGATTATGATACCCTTGTTTCTGAAATCGCGTGCAAAGGTACAAATAAATTGCGAAATCACCAAATATGAAACCGTCTGAAATTGTTAAAAAACGCATGTTTCTTGACAAGGTTTATTTTCTTGTATGCAAATACTTATTTTATGCATCTTGTACTACGCTGAGTTTATAAACACCTCTGGTAGGGAACCACATTTGTCGCTTCCACAGTGCAAAAGTCTGCCCAGAATCTGGGGCATGTCTATGCCCCCCGTGCATAAGTCTGCCCTGAATCTGAGGCACGTTTCTACCCCCCGTGCATAAGTCTGCCCTGAATCTGGGGCACGTTTCTACCCCCCGTGCAGAAATATGCCCTGAATCTGAGGCACGTTTCTACCCCCCGGGCAGAAGTCCGCCCTGAATCTGGGGCACGTTTCTACCCCCCGGGCAGAAGTCCGCCCTGAATCTGAGGCATGTTTCTACCCCCCGGGCAAAAGTCTGCCCTGAATCTGAGGCACGTTTCTACCCCCCGGGCAGAAATATGCCCGAAATTTCAGGCCTATAAATGAACATCCAAAATGGTATGCCTGGAATCTGGGACAATAAATTGCAGGGTGTGACCTTTCTGTCATATATCCTGAGGAATTAAAAAAGAACTTCAGCGATGCCACCAGTGTCCATTTCATTATTACAACATTTAAACTCTACTATTTAGCCAAACTCACGAAGCGTCAGACATCTTGATCGGAATGGATTTATACTCATTCGCCTGTCCCCAAGACTACTTATTGATCAGTGCTTGATAGTCCGTTTTTCTTGCAATCTCCTTTCCCTTCTCAGTTGCCAGCCTATCAGGATCTGGAATAACACCTACTCGCCACAAGTCCAGACGATCAGAATCAAAGCAGGCATCAATTGTGGGATTACCCGTTTTGTGTTCTACTGTATGAAGACGACATGCTTCTTGTAACAGTTCGATCTCCTCATCAGAAACATCTTTCAAATATATATTCCGCAACGTATCTATCCATACTGCTGCCCGCTCGCCATGACAAAGATCCATGCCATCATCCATACGACAAGAGTCATGAAGGTAGGCAAACAGCCCAACCACAAGCAGATTTACATCAGGCGTTAACAGTTTCTGCCCATTTTCATAGACTCTGTCCCAGTGTCTGATGCCATGCAATGCACCAAGTGTCCATTGCGCATGGACATATCAGCGAATATCTTCAACTATTTTTTGCATATCAACCATTATTCCTAGATTCAATCAGCTTCTCGAACTCATTTTGGATTTCCCTCAAATCTTCAGTCAAGATAGCATTACACCCTTCTATTAGAGATTGTGGAATCTCATAGCGGCAGGCAGCTATAGCGCCAGCCATAGCACCAATCGTATCTGAATCACCTCCAAGAGAGATTGCCAGGCGAATCACTTCTTCAAAGGAATTTCCCTCTAAGAATGCGATAATTGCTTCTGGGACACTTCCTTGACAAGAAACATCAAAATCATTAGTTGGTCTGATATCTGCTATCCGTCTATTCAGGTCATAGTCAAATGTCTTTTCTACATACTCTTTGATTTCTTGCTTTGATTTGCCCTCCTTACAAAGGAACACACTCGTAGCGATAGCCTGGGCACCCTTCACACCTTCAGGGTGATTATGGCTTACTGATGCTGTAAGAGCTGCGAGAGCCAATGCTTCATCAAGTGTTTTGGCATATAGTCCTACGGGACTCACACGCATACCAGCGCCATTGCCCCAACTGTTATAAGGTTGTGGTTCGTCCTCTCTAAGCCAGGCGGAGAAATTACCACCATAACCTGCGTTAGGATATCTATTACCAAGTTCCTGCATACAATATATAAGATAATGAATGGTATGTGCCTCATCTTCCACCAACCACTTCGCCACAGCCAATGTCATCACAGAATCATCTGTAAAGTTCGACCATGGAGTAATTAAATCAAAATCCATGGATTTCGTATTTTGAAACTCATAGATCGAACCAACGATATCACCAACAATTGCTCCTAACATAAATATACATTATTTCATTTGTTTAATTTGCCTATCTTCAGCCGTCAGGCTTCAACGTATTCTGATATCAAAGGATAATTCATAAGTTATTCGTCGTTGGACTGTATCACATTCTTTTGATTGCAAAGATACAACTTTTTTTCTGAATAAATGTATATTTCATAGTTTTTTCTATTTCCACAAGGCTTGCAGGTTTTAAAGTTGACGCTACAATGTTTTGCCCCAAATTCGGGTTATGATTTCCTGAGATCAGGATTCATTGCCCTAGATTTGGGTGAAGGTTTCCTGAGGTCGGGATTGCTTGCCCAAGATTTTGGTGAAGGTTTCCTGAGGTCGGGATTGCTTGCCTAAGATTTGGGTGATGTTTCCCTGGGGTCAGGATTAATTGCCTCAGATTTGGGTGATGTTTCCCTGGGGTCAGGATTAATTGCCTCAGATTTGGGTGAAGGTTTCCTGAGGTCGGGATTCCTCGCCCTGGATTCGGTTGGTGTTTTTCTGAGGTCCGGATTCCTTGCCCTAGATTCGGGTGAAGATTTCCCGAGTTCTGTATGGGCAGGAATCACGGATCTGCTGGTTTTTAAAGAGAGAGATTTATCCTTTTTGCTGCTTTGCTTTTTCCTCGACCTTTTTTCTTATCTTACGTATTTGGTCTATTTTTGCTCCTTTCTGCAATAATTCTGTTACTATTTTAGCCTGCGATATACCTGTTTGTATCCCATTTAGGATTATTTCTTCGATTTCTTCATCTGACATTCCACGCCCATATTTATCCCAGTTTCCGAGACCGTCCAGTAGTCCGTCAATGCCGTTGAGTTCAATGGCTCCGGTTCCAAAGAAGGAGTTTATGATGTCGTAATCGTCATTTTCCTTGACATCACCGTCTCTCATAACGATTTTCAATGAGACACGTGGATTCTTGTCCTGCCGCTCTTGGATGTTAAGAGAGTAGATGCTCTTTTTCTTGCCGTCAACGAAGATGAGCCGATAGTTGTTGCCTTTGTTACTCACCGATTCTTGCTCTGCATCTTCAGCATCCTTCCTGAATGCCTCTTTCAGCCGGTTGGCGTAGTTGCCGTCCTTGCTGTAGAATGTAAGGCTTTTTGTGATAGAGTAGGGCTTCTTTGTCTTGGGGTCTCGCTTCACGACCTTGCTGACATCAACACCCTTTTGTTCAATCTCGTCCACAATCTTATCAATGCGGCTCTGAGCCATCACGGGACTGCAAGTGATAAGTGCAGCCACCATCGTTAGGATTAAATTCTTTGCTTTCATATCGTTGGGATTTCTTGATTATTATTCTGTTGTTTCAATGCATTTGCCACTTCCTGTTCAGTCGCTTGGAGTTCAGGCAGGATTTGTCTGATGTCAGTATTCTTTATGCCATCGCGGATGATGTAACTGCCTTCATAGATGGCATACAGTTCCTGCTGCTCTTGATAATAGCGATAGCCGAAGCCGATGCCTACAAGCAACAGCATCGAGGCTGCTATGGCGAGCCATTTGGCGTATGGTCTCTTAGATGGTTTTGCCTTCTGTTTTGGCATTCCTGCCGCATACCATCGGAACATTTCCCGATAGGGTCTGAGGCTGTCTGCGACATCTTTGCTGTTGAAATAGTCGTACAGCATTTGCTCCTCGGCATTGGTGGTTGCCCCTCCCAGGAACCGCTCAATCAGTTGTTGTATCTCTTTTTCTTTCATCATTGCATGAACATTTTTAGGATTCTCTTTCTTGCTCTTGACAGGTTCTGACGGATGGCTTCCTCGCTACTGCCAGTGATACGGGCTATCTCAGAGGTTTCCAGTCCGTCGATATGTTTCATTCGGAGTACGGTCTGTTGTGCATCGGGTAGGGTGGATATCATTCGTATGACTTTCGTCTCTTCCTCCTGACTGATCAGCAAGTCCTCTGGCGAGTCGATGCTGTCGGTGTCCGTCTGCTGCCAGTCTGCCAATGGAATGGTTGTGGCAACTCTTTTCCTGCTGAAGGCGAGACGGCGCACCATCACCACAGCCAATGCCTCCACGCTGCGGTAGGCATCCAACTGCTCCCGTATGGTCCACAGTTTCAGCACTGCCTCTTGGGTGACATCTTCCGCCTCGTCGCTGTCTGTCAGCAACCTTAGTGCCTCAGTGTGCAGTTTCGGGCGTATTTGCCGTATCAGTGTCTCGAACTCCTTTTGTTCCATATTCATCTATAAGACGCAACGGATCCCACAAACGTGACATCCGTTAACATCAATTATGAAATAAATATGTTGCCCCAGAAACTCTGATTGGGATGTGCTAGGTCAGCAACTTGATGTCAAATACTGAAATCCATCTGACCGGCAAAACTGATTCGTTCCCGCCGACGGGAGCGCACACTAATGTTTGAATTACCATTGGCGGACACCTCAATCACAAATACATGGGTGTCATTATCTTTTTCCACGCTTATTTCTATATGCCGTTTGCCTTTCTTCGTCAGTTCCTCTTGGTAACTACTGATCGGTTCATAGAGTCTCAGCCCCCTCCAACCTACACCTGCTTCACTCAGAATCTGATTATATCCGTACTGTGGCAGAAATGAGATCAGTGAGTCATTTCTCACCTCTAACGAATAGGTAGACAGTAATTGCGGACTTCTTTGTTCGTCGGTTCGGCTCGGGTCTGTCATCGAGTTCACTACTATCTTGTAATGCCTTTCAGCCAGTGCAGCCTTAACTTTCGCTGCCTGTTCAGCCTCACTCGCAGCCTTCTCCTTTGATGTTGCACACCCATTAAGCACCATCGCTGCCAAGAGTGCACACGCCATTGATATCAGATACTTTTTCATAACATATCGTTTTTAGTGATTCACGCTACGAATTTAGTTAATTCTTCACTGCAAACATAGGGGAAAACCCTAAACGATGGTAGGGTTTCCCCTATTTTATGATGACCTTCCGACTACTTTTTACCTCAAAGCATTGTGTTTTCGGCTGTTTTTAAACAAAAAACATAAATTAATTGGCTAAATATTTGCAAATGTAACTAGAAATAGTTACCTTTGTGGCGGTGAATAAGAAAGATAAACTTATAAAACGATTCAAGACTCAGCCTCGAGATTTTACTTTCGATGAGGTTGTGACTCTCTTTCAAGGCTATGGCTTCGAACTTGAAAACAAAGGATCAACATCAGGTTCACGCGTCAAGTTCTACAATGCCAAGGATAAGAACTCATACATCATGCACAAGCCCCATCCATGTAATATTATAAAGGGTTATCTGATGCGTGACATATTGAATTTTCTATTAACGAACAATTATATAAAATAAGGAGGACGGAGATATGGGATATTTGAAGTACAAAGGCTATACAGGTAGCGTGGAGTATAGCGAAGAAGACAAATGCCTGTTTGGAAAAGTGCAGGGCATGGCTAAGGATAGTATTACTTATGAAGGTTCTACTGTTGAGGAATTGACAGAAGACTTTGAGGGTGCTGTGGATGATTACTTGGCATTATGCGAAGAAAAGGGCATAGAACCCCGTAAGCCATATTCAGGTGTGCTTAATGTGCGATTGACACCAGAGATTCATAGTAGTGCGGCTATGGCAGCCCAAAAGGCAGGCATAACCATCAATGCTTTTATCAAAAACGCCGTAGCACGTGCATTGGGTATAGCGTTGTAGTACAAATGTATAATTAAGGAGGACATTATCTGAATATAATGACATACAGAGGTTATAATGGCTCGGTGGCTTATAGTGAGAAGGATCAGGTGTTCTTTGGAAAAATAGAAGGCATCAATGGATTGGTGAACTACGAAGCAGACAGCGTCAAGGAATTAACGGATGCTTTCCATGAGGCTGTTGATGACTATCTTGCATGTTGCGAGGAAGAGGGTACCGCATAACAATAGAGTCCCTTTGTTACATGATTCATATAACCAATGATAAGCATATTGCCTTTTACTGAATAATGGGAACAGTCTTATTCATAATCGCAGTAATAGTTATCGTTTGCCTTTCAATTCTTGGTTGGTGGTATGACTCCCCAACCTATAAAGGTTTGAAAATCGTTCCAATTGTTGTGTTTACAGGTAGTGCAGTTTTGAAGGATGTTGATTCGAATTACGATGTTGTTTACGATTTCAATCTAATCGATACAATTCAGGCTTACAGGACAATTTATCTTTCTGATAGTGATGTGAAAAGGGTTGTAGACATTCTTCTCCGGAATGACGTAAGTGAATTCGTTGACAACAAGACACATGTCAACAACGTTTATGCTTATAGAGCAGAGATAGATAATAAAATAGCGTCAGGGATCTGCCCCAAGTGTGGTGGCACTCTTGTTGAACGAACGGGTAGGTATGGTAGTTTTTATGGCTGCTCAAATTATCCCAAGTGTAGATTTACAGTCCACTGACATACATTTCCTCGCATATAATGGAAAAAACTATTTGTTATCGTAAATTATCTCAAATCTTTTGTATGGTAAAACAATTATTTATATCTTTGCACAAAGAATAAAAACATGAGTGAAATAGTTACTTGGGCTTGGCATAAGGAAATGCATCGGATGGTGCATATAGATAATGTATCAAGAGGTTTTGATTGTGGATGTATCTGTGATAAATGTAAGAAACCATTAAATGCAAGACAAGGAAAGGTTAACGAACATTCTTTTGCCCATCGCCCAGAAGATGGTGATTGTCATGGGATGGGAGAGTCTTCAATTCACTTACTTGCAAAGCAAGTTATTTGTGAAGAGAAGAAAGTGATGCTTCCCTCGTTTGGATATGTTATTCCTCAGGGATTATTGGAGTTTGAAAGTGTGGAACCAGAAGATACTCTCGAAAAACTCGGATTGCGACCTGATGTGGTAGGAATAGATAAAGAGGGAAATAAGTGGGCCATTGAGATTTATTATTCTAATCCTAAGTCTGAAAGTCAGAAAGCAAAATATATTGAAGCCCAAATAAATTGTTTAGAGATTAATGTTAATGATATTAGCCCGAATCAGGATAAAGATGCTACTGAGTTAAAGCATTTTTTATTTAATTCGATTAATAATCGTGAATGGATATATCCAAATCAAATACAATACAACGAAAATGAAGACAAACGGAAATTAATCCATACAGATTATTCTTTTCAATCTTCTATGGGTATACTAGATTTTCCACGAGTTGGTGAAGTAGAACATTCTAATATGAGAAATATTGGTACAATACCAGTAGAAGAAAAAATTGATTATAAAGACGAAATCTATATTTCTGAACTCGACAATGAATCATGGGCAATTAAAAAGAAAGAATTGTCAGGAAATATAAGTGAAGATCTCTTATCGCAATTGAATGAGAATCAGCAAGAGGCTGTGAAGTATTGTGA
Organism: uncultured Prevotella sp.; assembly: GCA_900320905.1. Classification (GTDB taxonomy): domain Bacteria; phylum Bacteroidota; class Bacteroidia; order Bacteroidales; family Bacteroidaceae; genus Prevotella. Next base: position 62,307 of record ONTZ01000002.1, on the reverse strand, counting down.
TGGGCCATCATTGGTGATTGCTGGTGCTGGTTCTGGTAAGACAAGGGTATTGACTTATAAGATTGCTGCTTTATTACAATTAGGTTTGAAACCTTGGAATATCCTTGCATTGACTTTTACCAATAAGGCTGCACGAGAGATGAAGGAGAGAATTGGGACGTTAGTTGGGATGGAGCAGGCAAAGTATCTGAATATGGGTACATTCCACTCTGTCTTTTCTCATATTCTTCGTTCTGAGTCTAATAGAATTGGATATGTCTCTAATTTCACAATTTACGATCAGTCTGATGCTCGTTCTCTTGTGAAAACGATAATCAGAGAGATGGGGTTAGATGATAAGATTTATAAGGCGTCATCTATTGCGGATAGAATTTCTATGGCTAAAAATCATATTCTTTTGCCCAATCAATATGCTGTTAGTGCTTGGGCCGCAGATGACAATAATCAGAAGCGGCCGGCAATATCTAATATATATATAAGGTACGCACAAAGATGTAGACAGGCGAATGCAATGGATTTTGATGATTTGCTTGTTAATACATATTTGTTGTTTAAGAACTACGATAGTATAAGAAAGAAATATGCCAGTAGGTTCCAATATGTTCTTGTTGATGAGTATCAAGATACAAATTCTGTCCAACAGGCTATTGTAACTTTATTAACAAAGGATATACAAAGGGTATGTGTTGTGGGTGACGATGCGCAAAGTATATATTCTTTTAGAGGTGCAAATATTGATAATATTCTGAATTTCCAAAATGAATATGAAGGCGTTAAACTCTTCAAACTGGAGCAGAACTATCGGAGTACGCAGTTGATTGTGCAGGCGGCGAACTCGCTGATCAGGCGCAACGAACGGCAGATTCCGAAGAATGTATTTTCCAAGAACGAGCATGGTGAGAAGTTACAACTGAAGCCTGCCTATTCGGACAAGGAGGAGGCGATGATCGTCTGCCAGGACATCAAGAGAATACGTCGGGAGGATCACTGTGACTGGAGTGACTTTGCCATTCTCTATCGCACGAATGCACAGAGTCGCAGTTTTGAGGAACAGATGCGAAAAGAAAACATCCCGTATCGCATCTATGGCGGACTGAGTTTCTATCAGCGTAAGGAAATAAAAGACGTGATTGCCTATTTCCGACTGATTGCGAACCCTGACGATGAAGAGGCCTTTAAGCGCATCATCAACTATCCCGCCCGAGGTATCGGCGACACAACGGTGGGAAAGATTATCCAGACGGCGCAGGCTTACGGCGTGAGTCTGTGGCAGGTTATCAAGGAACCCATGCTCTTCCCAATGGATGTCAGCAAGGGTACGATGACGAAGATTCTGGCCTTCCGTGAACTGATAGAGAGTTGGATAGGGCGCTTGAGCAGCGAGGATGCCTATACCCTCGGACACGATATCATCATGAACTCTGGCATTAGCAAAGACATCTACAGCGGACGTGACCCAGAGGACATCTCCCGTCAGGAGAACCTCGAGGAGTTCCTGTCTGGTATGCAGGACTTCGTGGAGAGCCGTCGTGAAGAGGATAGGGGAGAAGAGATATATCTGCCTGATTTCCTACAAGAAGTGGCACTGCTCACTGACCTAGACAGCGATGATGGCGACTCCAACGACAAGGTGGTGCTGATGACGATTCACTCTGCAAAGGGGCTGGAGTTCCCGACGGTGTTTGTGGTGGGGCTCGAAGAGAATATCTTTCCCTCTCCGATGTGTACCAACTCGATGCGAGAACTCGAAGAAGAGCGTCGTTTGCTCTATGTGGCTATCACCAGAGCCGAGAAGCATTGTATCCTGACTTGTGCCCAGAATCGCTTCAGGTATGGACGGATGGAGTATGACACGCCGTCGAGATTCATCAAAGACATCGACCCGGAGTTGTTGGAAGTACATTCGAAATCGGGTGGGGGAAGGTCTTCTTATGGTGACTCATCTTTCGGAGGTTATGGCGGTTATGGTGGCAGTCGTCGCCGATTTGAAAGTGAAGGACCCGAATGGATGCAGAATCCGAGACCCGTTGCTTCTCAGTTCAAGGACGATCCCAAACCAAGAGCCGTAGCACCAAGACAGCCTGAAAAGCCTGTGGATCCGTTTGGTGAAGGCTTCAAGCGGTTGTATCAACAGCAGACGGGCAGGCCTCTGGCAACATCACGTCCTCCCAGCATACCATCAGGTGGTAATCTCCATGAGGGTTGCACCATCGAGCATCAGCGCTTTGGCGTCGGTAAGGTGATCAAGATTGAGGGAACAGGTGAGAACACCAAGGCTACCGTGGAGTTTCGCAATGCTGGTATGAAGCAATTACTCTTGAAGTTCGCGAAGTATAGGATTATCGGATAGAAAGACAAATCCAGAGACTCACAACAGAATCTCTGGATTATTCTTATAGTGCCCAATCATCGGGGCGCTCTATTTCTCTTTTACCGTTTTGGGGCAGATGTTTTTTCTTGCGGATCCATGCGGCCTTACGCGCCTCATAGTCCTCGTGATGCTTTTCCAGATATCCGTCGGCCATCAATTCTTGAATTTACCGTAAATGACTTGTATCTGAATCGGCTGTTCAGCAGTGCCCTTGACTAATCTGGTACTCGTAAGTCCCAGTTTGTTTTCCGTGGATATCGGGGTCTCATTGGTCTGCGTACCATAAACGGTGGATGATGTATACTTGATACTGTTGATTTCCACAGGTACAAGCAGAGCCTTGTTCCAGTTAGGATGCTTGGCCACCCAGTTGGGGTCGCTCTTCACACCTTTCTCCTTGGCCTGATGCATTCGTGTAAGGAGGTTGGAGATATTGTTGAACGTGTAGGCATTTTTATCCAGTGTCACCTGATAGGCATATATGTTATTGAAGAGTCCCCTGCTCTTGAAGAACGAATCCAGGCTGTCTTTCTCTATCAGCATCAGTTTGTCAGGTACGTTGAAAGTTAATGCCGATGCTTGTGACTGGTTGTTCTGGCGCTGGAAGGCGATCTTGGCAGAAAGGAGAGAGTCTGTGGGGTGACTTGTGCTGATCTCATCCACAGGGAAGGTCACTTCCGTGAAGATACCTGCTGGTGTCTTCAGATAGGTACAACTGTTGTCAGCCACCAAACGGTCGATGGCTTCTTTGTCGTTAGTCACCTTAGTGGTCTGCACCACTTCCTCCGTAGACGACATCATGATGAAGTCTTTGGAGTCTTCGTCTTCGTCGTCAAATTCATCTTTGACTCTATAAAAGACGAACATATCCATCTCCATGACCCTTGCCATCACACCTGTACCGTCGATTGTCTCGAAATGCAAGCCAGGAAAGACGTGATGGATGAAGTTGTACGAGTTCTTGAAGTACTCGGGGTGATCGTAGTATTGTCGCAAGATATATGTGCCTAAGTTGTTGTATGTCACACCGTCCTTGTCTGTATAGGGCTTGTCAAATCTGAGGATCATTTCATCATAATAACTGTTGTCAGTTGTTGTGGCGGTGTTACGGTGCAGGTTTACCTCGGTAAGGTATCTGATGCTGTCGCTTTCTGTCAGGTCTCTCATGGTGAACATTTTGTCGTATTGCATGCCACCTTGACGGATATAACCCATTTCCTTCGGATCGAAGTTCGTGTAATGCATCAGTTCATTGTTGATAGGCCTGTCCAACTCTGATACCCTCAGTTTCATGGCTGCCAGTGTGTCGCCATAACTATTGTTGACATCGAGGATGATTCTGACGAAGCATGAGTCGGCTATGATATTGCCATTCTCATCTTTGCTCGTTATCTCCTCCAGTTTCGGGAATGTGCTGACCATGTCCTCCATCATATTAAACTGAGTGGTGAACTCGCTCTTCACGTAGGCATTGGTTTCGGGATCTTTCACTCTCCCGAAATAGCCTCGCCGCTCACGGGTAAAGACGGAATCGACGGCTATGGATTGTGTCACGACATTGAAACTGTGAGTCGTTACGGTCAGCCTGTCATTGTCGCTTGTCAGAGAGGTTCCGATGTTTGCTGTATCTTCATCGCAAGAGATAAACGCCATTGCGCAAAGTGCAATCGCTGTTATGGATTTGAATTTCATTGTAGTGTTTCTGTTTCTTTTAATCGTCTTCTTCATCAACCGTGTCATCAGGGGCTACCTGGTTGTAGAAATCCTCGATGGCATCCGCAAAGTTATTTTTTTTGAATTTTAGAATAGGTGTTTCCTTCTTAGTGGCATAGTTCAACAGGTCTTTGTTCATGGCTGGGTCAGCCTGAATGATACCATCGCTATAATCGATGGCCATTTTGCCGAGTTCGTTAAAGTCGAAGATGTCATTATAGGGCTTCAACAGGTCGGCTGTGGCCTCACGGAACTCCACGCAGCGCTTGAAGTTGTCGGCCATCCCCTTCGTCAGACTATTGCCATAGAGCGAGGTGACAACTTTGGTGTTGGTAAATGAAGGCTCGTCGTGATAGGCGGTCTTGATGTAGAGAGGCACGACGGCACTCATCCATCCCTGACAGTGTATGATGTCAGGCACCCAGCGCAGTTTCTTGACAGTCTCTAAGACGCCACGAGCAAAGAAGACGGCTCTCTCACCATTGTCAGGATATTCTTCACCCTGATCATCTCTCTCCATCAGTCGTTTGTTGAAATAGTCGTCGTTGTCGATGAAATAGACCTGTATCTTAGCCGACTGTATCGAGGCCACCTTAATAATTAGCGGGTGGTCTGTATCGTCGATGATAAGGTTCATTCCCGAAAGGCGCTGTACTTCGTGGAGTTGCCCCCTGCGCTCATTGATGTTTCCCCATTCAGGCATGAAGATACGGATTTCATAACCCTTCTCCTGAATGGCCTGTGGGATGTCTCTTCCCATGAGCGACATGAGGGTGTCTGGTACGTAAGGAGCGATTTCCTGATTGATAAATAGAATCTTTTTCTTTGCCATCTTTACTGATTTTACTTTGCAAAGATACGAAAAAAACGGGGATTTCCGAGTCTTTTGGTCTTGTTTTTTGCAAAAAGTGACACATTTTGCTCGTTTTTTTATCTTTTTATCAATTTTTTCGGGCTATTTTGACCCTGATTGTCCCCGTTGGCGTTGCAGTGGGCTTTCGTTCATGATTGTATGATGGATTGTCTTTTTTTGTCAACGAAACGTAATTTGGGGTGTAAAATCATTTTTTTTTGCAAAATTACCTAAAAAAAAGTACGCTGTATCGAAATTATTTCTATATTTGCAGAAAATTTAATAATCAACCCCTCATAATATATGAGTAAGTATAATATCACAGAGAAAAAGGAAAAAGAGGCCGCCTATCGCAGTTTGGTGAGTCCTCGGTTGATGGACGAGATGCAGGAGAAAATTATGAACATCATCGTCATGCAGAAGAAGTATCGTGACAAGGATTATTCAGCCAAGCGACTGGCTGAGGATCTCGGAACGAACACACGTTATATCTCTGCTGTGGTGAATGTCCGTTTTCACATGAACTACACTTCGTTTGTCAACAAGTATCGTATTGACGAGGCCATGTCTATTCTTGTAGACAAGCGCTATCAGGATCTCCGGATGGAGGAGGTGAGCGATATGGTCGGTTTTGCCAACCGCCAGTCGTTCTATGCGTCGTTCTACAAGATTATGGGTATCACGCCCCGTGAATACCGTTTGAAGCATCTTCTTCAGCATCCCTCCTTGAAAAAGGAAAAGGCTGGCAAGCGTAAAAAAGAATAAGGAGGAGGGCTTTGTGGATTTCAATTATCAGAGCGAGCGGTTTGCTGACCTGCAACTGCTCCGCTATCGATTGAACGGATTTGAGAGATTGTCGCTTCGGCAGAAGATATTAGTCTATTATCTTGCCCAAGCGACTCTTTTTGGCAGGGACATCACCTTCGACCAATACGGCAAATACAATCTTCGCATCCGCAAGATGCTGGAAGTGGTCTATACCGACCTCTCTGTGGATCATGGCACGGATGAGTTCAAGGCGTTGGAGGTCTATCTGAAACGTGTCTGGTTCTCGAACGGCATCTACCATCACTATGGATGTGAGAAATTTGAGCCAGGATTCAGCAGTGAATATCTTGCACGTGTGCTTCGTCAGGTGGATGTGTGCCGCCTGCCATTGCGGGAGGGTGAGACCTTACAGCAGTTCTGTGATGAGTTGTTTCCGGTTATCTTTGATGAGAGCGTCCTTCCCAAACGTGTCAACAAGGCCGATGGCGAGGATCTGGTGACGACATCAGCCTGTCATTTCTACGAGGGTGTGACGCAAGCAGAAGCAGAGGCCTTCTATGCCCGGACGAAGCAGGAGAATGCCGAGAATGAGGCTCCACAGTCGTATGGCCTGAACACTACTTTGGTGAAGGAGAATGGGGTTGTAAAAGAGCATGTGTGGTCTTCTGAAGGCCTGTATGCCAATGCCATCCGTCATATCGTCTATTGGCTGGAGAAAGCATTGGATGTCGCAGAAAATGACCGTCAGAAGCGCATCATATCCCTGCTTATAAAGTATTACCAGTCAGGTGATTTGGATGTGTTCAATGAATATTGCATTGAATGGGTGGACGAGCATGATGCAGCCATCGACTTCATCAACGGATTCATCGAGGTCTATGGCGATCCGCTGGGGTTGAAAGGCTCGTGGGAAGGACTCGTGGAGTATATTGACGAAGAGGCCACCCACCGAACCCAGACCATCAGCAAGAACGCCCAGTGGTTTGAGGATCATTCGCCTGTCGATGCCCGTTTTCGTAAGTCGGTGGTCAAGGGCGTCTCAGCCAATGTCATCTGTGCCGCCATGCTCGGTGGCGAGGAATATCCCTCGACGGCTATCGGCATCAACCTGCCCAATGCCGACTGGATCAGGGCACAGTACGGCAGCAAGAGCATCACCATCAGCAATATCACCGATGCCTACAACAAGGCGGCTCATGGCAATGGTTTCAAGGAAGAGTTTGTCATCGACAAGGACACGCTGACCCTCATCGAGAAATACGGCGACGTGTGTGACGACCTGCATACAGACCTCCACGAATGTCTCGGGCACGGCAGTGGACAGTTGTTGCCCGGCGTGGATCCGGATGCCTTGAAGGCATACGGCAATACGATAGAGGAGGCGAGGGCTGACCTCTTCGGCCTCTATTATATCGCTGATGAGAAATTGGTTGAACTCGGTCTGACGCCCGATTTGGAGGCTTATAAGTCGCAGTATTATACCTATATGATGAACGGTCTGATGACACAACTCATCCGTATCACCCCAGGCCGTCAGATAGAAGAGGCCCACATGCGCAACCGTGCCCTCATCGCCCATTGGTGCTATGAGAACGGTGATGTCCTCCGACTGGTAAAACGCAATGGGAAAACCTATTTGGAAGTGACGGATTATCCCCGTCTGCGCCAGTTAATAGCACGATTGTTGGCAGAGGTGCAGCGTATCAAGAGTGAAGGTGATTTCGAGGCAGCCCGAACCCTTGTGGAGCGTTATGCCGTGAAAGTGGATCCCGAACTCCATGCCGAAGTGTTGGAACGCTACAAACGCCTGAATCTCGCTCCTTATAAAGGTTTCATTAATCCCCAGTTGTTGCCGGTTTACGACAAGGCTGGTGACATCTGCGATATACAGGTATATTACGGGGAGAGTTATGCCCACCAGATGCTACGCTATAGTCAGGAATACGGCACACTTATTTGACGGAACGTAGACAATGGAAACAGGGAAACAGGATATAGGTCAGATGATGAAGGAGATCAAGCAGTCGTTCCGTCAGATGATGGACGGGGCGGTGGCGAAGTCGATGCGTGACAAGAGTGTCGACTACAGACTCAACTGGGGTGCCACCCTGCCGCGCCTCCGTGCCAAGGCCGACGAACTCGGCCCTAACTACGACCTTGCCATCGCCTTGTTCAAGGAGAATGTCCGGGAGTGTAAGATCCTCGCCACGATGATGATGCCCCCTAATGAGGTGCTCCCCGAGGTCATCGACATCTGGATGGAACAGATCACCACGCAGGAGATTGCCGAGCAGGCCGCCTTCAACCTGTTCCAGTACCTGCCTTACGCCCCTGAGAAAGCCTACACATGGATGGCGTCAGAAAAACCTCTTTACCAACTCTGCGGCTTCCATATTCTCTCCCGTCTGTTTATGAACAAGCAGGAACCCAACGAGCGTGGCATCAACGAATTTATTGATCAGGCTATCGTGGCTCTACAAGGTGACAGTCTGATGGTGCGTAAGGCAGCCATGTCCGCCGTACAGCGCTTTGCAGAACTTGGCCTCGTCTACGAGCGCATTGCCAAAAGTGCGTTAAAACGTGCCAATTTAGAATTTTTATAAATTATCTTGCGCTTTTCTCCATGAAATGTTGTACCTTTGTGCGGTTTTTTTGAAACGCAGATGGTATGATAAAGATTGATGTGTGGAAAAACGTGCTCCGGATTCTCGACACTTACCTTGAGATGAACAATCATCGCAAGACTCCTGAGCGCTATACCATTCTCAAGGCCATCTATAATATCCATGGGCATTTTACGCTTGAAGACCTGAGCGATAAGTTGATCCGTGACTACAATTTCCCCGTCAGTCGCGCCACGCTCTACAACACACTCAATCTCTTCATGCAACTCCGCCTCGTCATCCGTCACCGCTTCCAGGGGTCTACGGTCTATGAGGCGTGCTACGACAATACGAGCCACTGCCATCAGATATGCACGGTGTGCGGTAAGGTGACGGAGGTGAAGTCCGACCTGATCTCCAATGCCATCGACGCCACCCATCTGAAACGGTTCCACAAGGATGGCTTTACACTCTACATCTACGGCATTTGCAGCACTTGTCAGGCCAAACTGACGCGTCTGCGGAACAAGGAATTGAAGAAAAAACAAACAACAAATAAGATATGAACACAGGTAAAGTAGATGTCCTGCTCGGATTGCAGTGGGGCGATGAAGGAAAAGGAAAGGTGGTCGATGTACTGACCCCCAAGTATGATGTGATTGCCCGTTTCCAGGGCGGACCCAATGCCGGTCACACATTGGAGTTCGAGGGCGAGAAGTATGTGCTCCGCTCCATTCCCTCTGGTATCTTCCAGGGTGGTAAGGTGAATATCATTGGCAATGGTGTGGTACTCGCTCCCGATCTGTTTATGGACGAGGCGAAGGCCCTCGAAGCCAGCGGTCATGACCTGCACTCCCGTCTGCACATCTCGAAGAAGGCGCATCTGATTATGCCGACGCATCGTGTGCTCGATGCCGCCTACGAGGCTCAGAAGGGCAAGAACAAGGTGGGCACTACCGGCAAGGGCATTGGCCCCACCTATACCGACAAGGTGAGTCGTAATGGTCTGCGTGTGGGTGACATCCTCGAAAACTTCCCCGAGAAGTATGCCAAGGCCAAGGCTCGTCATGAGGCTATCCTGAAATCCCTGAACTTCGACTACAATATCACTGAGGTGGAGAAGAAATGGCTGGAGGGTGTCGAGTATCTGCGCCAGTTCCCGATTGTCGACTCCGAGCATGAGATTAACAATATCCTGAAAAGTGGTAAGTCGATACTCTGCGAGGGTGCCCAGGGCACGATGCTCGATGTCGACTTCGGTAGTTATCCCTTTGTCACTTCATCCAATACCATCTGCGCCGGTGCCTGCACAGGTCTCGGCATCGGCCCCAACAAGATCGGTGAGGTCTATGGTATCATGAAGGCCTACTGCACCCGTGTCGGGGCGGGTCCGTTCCCCACAGAACTCTTCGATGAGACTGGCAAACAGATTCGTGACCTCGGCCATGAGTACGGTGCAGTGACTGGTCGTGAGCGCCGTTGCGGCTGGATCGACCTGGTGGCCCTGCGCTATTCTATTATGGTGAACGGCGTGACGCAACTCATTATGATGAAGAGTGATGTGCTCGACGGCTTCGATACCATCAAGGCCTGCACGGCCTATAAGGTGAACGGCGTCGAGACACGCGACTTCCCCTACAACATCGAGGAGGGCATCGAACCCGTCTATGAGGAACTTCCTGGTTGGAAGACCGATATGACCAAGTTCACCAACGAGGATCAGTTCCCGAAAGCCTTCAAGGATTACATCGCCTTCCTCGAAGCCCAACTCGAAACCCCGATCAAGATTATTTCCATCGGCCCAGATAGGGCACAAACCATCGTGAGAAAGTAATGGCACAGAAACCAAGTATTCCCAAAGGAACGCGCGACTTTGGCCCACAGGAGATGGCCAAGCGCAACTATATCTTCGATACCATCAAGCAGGTATACCAACTCTATGGCTTCCAGCAGATAGAGACCCCTGCGATGGAAACCCTCGGCACGCTGATGGGCAAATATGGCGAGGAGGGCGACAAACTGCTCTTCAAGGTGCTCAATAGTGGCGACTTCCTGAGCAAAGTCACGGACGACGAACTGCGCGAGCGCAACAGCCTGCACCTGGCAGCCCAACTCTGCGAGAAAGGTCTCCGTTACGACCTCACCGTGCCATTCGCCCGCTATGTGGTGATGCACCGTGAGGAACTGCAACTGCCCTTCAAGCGCTATCAGATGCAGCCTGTGTGGCGTGCCGATCGTCCGCAGAAGGGGCGTTACCGTGAGTTCTGGCAGTTCGACGGCGACATCGTGGGTTCTGACTCGCTGCTCAACGAGGTGGAACTGATGCAGATTGTCGATACCGTCTTCACTCGCTTTGGTGTGCGCGTACAGATTAAAATTAATAACCGAAAGATTCTCTCCGGCATCGCTGAGGTCATCGGTGCCGCCGACAAGATCGTCGATATCACCGTCGCCATCGACAAACTCGACAAGATCGGGCTCGACAATGTGAACGCCGAACTGCGTGAGGACGGACTGACTGAGGAGCAGATTGCCAAACTGCAACCCATCATCACCCTCGAAGGCACCAACGACGAGAAACTTGATACCATCGCTCAGGTGCTCGCCGCCAGCGAGACCGGCATGCGTGGGGTGGAGGAGTTACGATATATCCTCGGGGCTTTGAAGACGGCGGGTCTGAAAAATGAGATTCAACTCGATCTGACGCTGGCACGTGGCTTGAACTACTACACCGGTGCCATCTTCGAGGTCAAGGCTCTCGACGTGCCGATGGGCTCCATCCTCGGTGGCGGACGCTACGACAACCTGACCGGTATCTTCGGTATGCCCGGCATCTCTGGCGTCGGCATCTCGTTCGGCATCGACCGCATCTTCGATGTGCTCAATGCCCTTGATGCCTATCCGAAGGATGCCGTCAACGGCACGCAACTGCTGTTCATCAACTTCGGCGAGCGCGAGACGGCCTACTGTCTGCCCTTTGTGGCGCAGGCCCGTGCTGCCGGCATCCGCACGGAGATATTCCCCGATGCCGCCAAGATGAAGAAACAGATGTCGTACGCCAATGCCAAGCAGATTCCCTTCGTGGCCCTTGCCGGCGAGAACGAGATGGCCGCCGGCAAACTGACGCTTAAAAACATGCAGACTGGCGAACAGACTCTCGTCGCCCCCGACGAACTCATCGCCGCCGTGAAGTAACCCCTCTATATTGAATCGGGACTACCTCAGGGTTAAGTCAGGGTTAAGTCAGGGTTAAGTCAGGGATCCAGAACTACCAAAAAGGTAAGTTTAACTGCTGAGTAAGAGGGGGGCAAATCTGTCCCCTTCGATCTGCACGGATTTGTGATAAAATTGTGCTCACAAAATCTTACTATAAGGTGGGCGACGAGTGGCAGTTGAGCAACGACGCCTATTCAAACTATTTCGTTGACGGAACCTTGCTCTGTACCCGCTGGAAGAACAACGGTGAGGGCAAGGAAGAGAACCGCGAGTGGTGGGAAATCGAAAGCATCGAGGACGGTGTGATGAAATGGTCAGCCCTGCGCAAGAACCCTGACGGCACAACCTACACTGCCACATTCCAGATGGTCAAGGTGGAATGACGATCAAGTGTACCAGTCCGCTTTGATGCTATTCTATCAGTGCCTTGGCCTCGGTGGTCAGGAAGGGACGGATTTTGTCGAAGGGAATCTCGAAGGAGATGATGCCGGAGGAGTAGGGACCAATCTCATATTGCGTATAGAGCATCACGAGGCCCGTCTTCGTGAGGTAGGGCGGATTGACGGGCAGGGGGATGTGGTTGAGAGCACTGACTTCCTCGATGAAAAGAAATTCCAGTAGTTCTTCATCGGTATAGGGCTTCTCTGCATCACCGGAGAAGAAGCCTCTGACACCCTCTTTGATGAGCGAGGCGAGTTGGGGCGACTCTGTTTCGGTGAGCAGGGGGATCTGCCTGCCGTCGCTCTTGCGGAAGGTGAAGCCCACCTCGGTGGTATAGCCGTGTGCGCCACCGCCATACATATAGGTTTGATAATGATAGGTGATGTAGTGGTCGGTCTCGGCCAGTACGGTGATGTCGTGGGTCTTCGAGAAGGCTCCCATGCGGGCTTCGGGTTCCATCTCGTCGTAGACGCTGTGCCAGTCCTCGGAGAGACTTTCGAACAGCGACTCGCCGTAGGTCTCAATCGCTTTGGGCCCGTCAATCTCGCTTTCAAGCAGGTTGGCGATATGGTGGCGCAGGCTGTCCACAAGAGCCTTGTTGCCCTCCATGGGCCATTGTACCAAAATGGATACTTCAGCGGTGGAGTCACTCTTCTCGTATTTGACGGTTTCGACGCTGACGATATTCTCGTTGGCGTTTTCGATGGAGTCACTGCCCGCTGCCGTCGCCGTGCTGTCATTCACTTCTGCACTCCCTGCCTGGGCACCCCGCTGCCCGCAGGCACCAAGTATCACAGCCAGTCCAGCAGATAGGAGAAAGATTTTTGTTGGTTTCATCATCATGATTGCTTTTATTTTTGTGCAAAGATACGAAGAAATTCTTAACTTTCGAAAATAATCCGTGAAATATTTGGTAGTTTGCGTCCTTATTCGTATTTTTGTGGCCGAAACATCATTTAATTAATAACTAAACAAGTACGATTATGAAGAAAAAGTTTATCTGCGCCGTTTGTGGATATATCTACGAAGGCGATGCTGCTCCTGAGAAGTGCCCCATCTGTAAGGCTCCTGCCTCGAAGTTCTCTGAACTTAAGGACGATGCCGACATGACCTACGCTACCGTCCACAAGATTGGCGACGGCAAGCCCGAGGGTGTCTCAGAAGAGATGATTCAAGACCTGCGCAACCACTTCAACGGTGAGTGCGGCGAGGTGGGTATGTATCTGGCTATGGCCCGTCAGGCCGACCGCGAAGGCTATCCTGAGATTGCCGAGGCCTTTAAGCGTTACGCCTTCGAGGAGGCTGACCATGCCTCTCGCTTTGCTGAACTGCTCGGTGAGTGCGTCTGGGATACGAAGACCAATTTGGAGAAACGCGCCGCTGCCGAGGCAGGTGCCTGCGAGGATAAGTTCCGCATCGCCAAGAACGCCAAGGCTGCCGGTTTCGATGCCATCCACGACACGGTGCATGAGATGGCCAAGGATGAAGCCCGTCACGGTGCAGGCTTCGCCGGACTGCTGAAACGCTATTTTGGGAAGTAAAAGGCAATAAATCCGCAGAAAGTCCGTTTTATCGATAAGATGAAACGGATTTTTTATTTCCTCACGATAGTGGCACTGTTAGTGGCCTGTTCTGACGATGATAACTTCTCGTCGGCAGGTGGCCTGCGCCTTTCTTTTTCTACTGACACGTTGAAGTTGGACACCGTGTTCAGCAAGACCCCGTCGGCTACCTACACCTTCTGGGTGCACAATGACAACGACGACGGCATCCGTCTGTCGCACGTCAGCCTCGCCAGAAAGAACCAGACGGGCTTTCGCGTGAACGTAGATGGCTCGTATCTCGACAATGCCCTCGGTTCGCAGGTCAATGACTTGGAGGTGCGCCGAGGCGACAGCATCCTCGTGTTCGTGGAACTGACCTCGGCGGAGACGGCTCAGGCAGAGCCGAAACTGATTGAGGACGATCTGGTCTTCCAGTTGGAGAGTGGGGTTGAGCAGAAGGTGAACCTCCGCGCATGGTCGTGGGATGTCGTGAAGATGTATGACGTGGTGATTGAGGGTGAACAGACCATCGAGTCGGCTACACCTATTATTATATATGGGGGCATCACCGTGCCAGAGGGGCGCAGACTGAAACTGAGCAACTCGACACTCTACTTCCATGACGGGGCAGGCATCGAGTGCTACGGTACTCTGGTTGTCGAGAACTGCCTGTTGCGCGGTGACCGTCTGGACCGAATGTTTGACTATCTGCCCTACGACCGTGTGTCGGGACAGTGGAAAGGTATCCATCTCTACGAGTCGGCGATGACATGCCGTCTGAGCAATACAGAGATACGCAACGCAGAGAACGCCTTGGTGCTCGATTCTGCCGCCCTCGATACGACGAATGTCCGCTTGGGTATGGGCAACTGCATCATTCACAATGCCGAGGGCTACGGGTTGAAAGTGGTCAACTCGAACGTCTATATCGCTAACTGCCAGTTTACGAATACGCTCAACGACTGCGTGCTGATCGTAGGCGGTATGGCTGACATCAATTACTGTACGATGGCACAGTTCTATCCGTTCTCAGCAGAGCGCGGCGCAGCCCTTCGCTTCGTGAACTACGAGGGCGACAACGACATCCCACTACTTAAACTCCGCTGTGACGGCATCATCCTGACGGGCTATGAGAGTGATGTGCTGATGGGGGGTGTGAGGGACACAACGGCAGCCTTCGAATACCAGTTTGTGAATTCGCTGCTCCGTACGCCGAAGGTGGATACCGCAGACAGCGTGCGCTTCGTGAATGTGCGATGGGAGACGCCGAAGGACTCCATACAGGGTAAACAGCACTTCAAGGTCATCGACGAGGAGAATCTCTTCTATGACTTCCACCTTGACAGCCTGTCTACTGCCCATGGCTTAGGCTGCTATCGGTAAAAACGTGCTCAGAATTCGCTGAACGACAGCGGCATCAGGGATCGGATGCCGTCAATCACATAGACATATTTTCGACCGTAGAGCAGGATGCGGATGGGATGGCCCGCCCGCGTCTCGCTTTCGAGGATGACTTGGCGGCAACCGCCACAGGGACCTGTGGGCTCTTCCGTCAGTTCGCCGTCGGTGCCTCGTGCGGCAATGGCCAGCAGTCGCACGGATGCATTGGGATAGCGTGCCCCAGCATAAAACAGGGCGGTACGCTCGGCGCAGAGACCTGAGGGGTAGGCGGCGTTCTCCTGATTGCTGCCGGTGATCTCGATGCCGTTGTCAAGTTTGACGGCGGCTCCTACACGGAAGTGTGAATACGGAGTGTAACTGCGTTCTGTGGCTTCGATAGCCGATTGCAGCAATTGCTGCTCCTCAAGTGTCAGTTCTTCCGGCTGACAGACAAGGATGGTAGTTTTTAGTTCAAGTTCTTGCATAGATATGATAATAATTTGCCGCAAAGATACAAAAAAAGCCACAGATTACACAGATTATCACAGATTATTTTGTATTTTTGCACCAAAATCGCAAAGAAGATGAAGAAAGTCCTGTTTATACTTTTCACTTTTTGTTTCTCGCTTCTCACATCTACCGCCCAGGTACGGTGGAACCAGCAGTACCAGCAGTATATCGACCAATATAAGGATATTGCCATTGAGCAGATGCAGCGCTATAAGATTCCCGCCTCGATTACACTGGCACAGGGACTCTTCGAGAGTGGGGCTGGAAAGAGCCGGTTGGCAGCGAAAGGCAACAACCACTTCGGTATCAAGTGTAATGGCTGGGATGGCCGGAAGATCTATCAGGACGATGACGAGCGCAACGAGTGCTTCCGGGCCTACTCGTCGGCCTATGAGTCGTATGAGGATCATTCGAAATTTCTGTCTGGCAGTCGGCGCTATGCCTCGCTCTTCCAGTTGAAGACTACCGACTACAAGGGTTGGGCGAAGGGGTTGAAGGCTGCTGGATATGCCACCAACCCGCAGTATGCACAGAAACTGATAGAGATTATCCAACTGTACAAACTCTACGAGTATGATAAGGCCAAGGACTATGACAAGTTTATGGCTCAGCACGCGAAAGATCACGCCGTCAACGGTACGGCACTGCATCCCATCAAGATATTCAACAAGAACTATTACCTGATTGCTCGCAAGGGAGACACCTTCAAGTCGATTGGCGATGAGGTGGGAATCAGTTACCGGAAGATTGCCAAATATAATGAGCGTGACAAGCGTGACCCTTTGACGGAAGGGGAAATCATCTGGCTGAAAAAGAAGCAGACGAAGGCACCCAAGGACTACAAGGGTCGTCTGCACTATGTGCGTCAGGGCGAGTCGATGTACTCGATTGCCCAGAAGTATGGCATCCGTCTGAAGAATCTGTATAAGATGAATAAGTTGAGCCCGGACTACAATATCCGCGTCGGCGACGGACTGAAACTGAGGTGAAGTAAGAACTAAAGAAGTAAGAACTAAGATGTTTATTTCTTTGTCCTTTTCTTTTTCTTCTTCGTTGAGAAGAGGTCGTACAGACCGTTGAAGTCTTTCTTCATGATCAGGCCGATGCCCTGTGTGTTCAGCGACGACTTGGTGAAATAGCGGTCGTTGGTTTGGTTGTAGACCTTCAGTGCCAGATTGCCGTTGGGATAGAGCAGGTACTGGATGTCGAAATCACCGATAAACGATGGTGTGGTCCGTGCAGCATTGTCACGGTAGCCGAACTGTCCATTCAGCAGCAATCGGTTGTTGAGCATGCGTCCGCTGATGAGTCCCTCGTATTCTGCATTGTGCCAGCCTTCATTACCGGTGGAGATGTTGGCGCCGAAGTTCCAGTTGTCATTTTTGATAACCGTACTCAACAGACTGTTGATTTGCGTGGAGAGTGTGCCAGAGAGAAAACTCTGCATGGCGAGAGTTGTCTGGTCTGTCTCTCCTGCATCGGCATTGTTCTGTCCCTGGTTGTAGAAGCGCCCGATACCGAGCAGATAGAGCACTTGCTGGTTCATCTCCTGTTGCCCGTTGATGATGGAGCGCACCATCTGCTGCTCGTCGGCATTGACGGTAGGCATCTCTAAGTCGAAGTCCACCTGCGGCTCCCTGGGCTGTCCGCCGATATTCATCAGACAGTTGACACGGATGGTGTTGGAGGCAAACGAGTTGCCGATATTTAGGTCTGACAGCGAGACACCATTGACTGTATAGACGGCCTGCAGATTGAGGGCTGCATTATAGGGGTCGCCGCCGAAGATGATGGTGCCGCCGGGATTGAAGGTGAAGTTTTTCTTGATGATATTCTGGATGGTGACACCATAGGTACCATGATCGACAGTATAGGTGCCGAACATATTGAAGGAACCCTTGTTGTGGAAGGTGGCGCGGATGGTGCCGTTGCCGTTCAAGGTGATGTAGTCATTGGTGTTGGCATCCATCAGCAGGCGCAGGGTGGCCTCTGGGGTGCAATTGATGAGGAAATTGATAAAGATATCAGAGGGGATGTCGATGTCATCTGGTATGTTGGAACTGCCAGATGGCTGACGCGGTCCTGCATTCTTGGTGATAGAGCCCCATTCGATAAACTCCTGATTGGAGATGGCATCGGGAGAGGAAGCATTATAGACAAAGACGGAATTCTTCTGCGGCGTCACGTTGCAGTCGATGGTTACCTCACCTGGACGGCCTTTGATGGCGACGTCGCCAGAAGCAAAGACGGTGCCGTAGAAAGTTGACTCGCCGAAGTCTTTGAAGTCGTAGGCCAGCAGGTTGTCTGTCTCCACAAACAGGTCGAAGGTCAGGCTGGTGAGACTCTTATGGTGGATGCCGCCCCTGAGGATAGCCAAGTTGCCGTATTGGTCGTAGACGGGCATCTGGTGGAGTTCTATCTCGTCGGGGATGAGGATGACAGTGTCGTTGCGGAGGGTGTAGGTGGTATTGAGAGCCGATACACAGGCTTTACCTTCGTCGATGACAAGTTGTCCGGTGAGATTGATGTCGTCGAGGAACCCCGCCAGTCGCAAGGCTCCGTTGGCATGACCTGTAATTGACGAGAGAAAGGTATTAGTGAAGTTGTGCATGAAGTCGAGATAAGTGTTTTGTGCGGTGATGCCAAGATCAATTGTGTTGTGGGTGGGCGACACATACCCCTTGATGATGGTCTGGGCGTCGGGACCGTCGTCGGCAATGGCGTCGATGTCGATCTGCTCACGTTCTTTGTTCCAGATGGCCTTGGCATAGAGTACACCCATGCGGCCCCTCTCGAATTTGAAATTGTCGACTGTGAGATCGGCATTCGCCATAAAACTGCCGAAGGGTGCCTTGACGGTGGCAGTGCCAGAGGCTTCGCCGCTGAACTCCACAGCGTGGAAGTTGACGAGATTAAGGATATAGGCCACCTCCACCTCATTGAGGTCGATGCTTAGTGAGTCTGTGCTGTACGGGGTTGCCTTGCCGTCGACGATGATGTGCTGCTGTCCGTTGTGTACTGTAAAATGGTCTACTATCAGATTGTCGGTAGAGTAGTAGATATCCGAGGGCTCCACATTCCAAGTAGAGTCGTTGAGGATGATGTGCGAGGGCTGTATGCGGATATGGGCTTCCGACAGGTCCTGCAAGTTACGGTAGAGGCTCGTTGTGAGGTTCAGGTTGCCACTGAACTTTCCTTGATCGTATCCGTTGTTCCAAGTGATGGCTGTATTTAGGAGGTTGTTGGCTGCATCTGCCCTGAGTCCGATATTAACTTTCTGTCCGTTGTCCATGATCTTGTTGATGGCGAGATAGCCCCTGATGGTGTCTGTGGGGGCAGCGACCAACAGTGTACCGTCCGTATATTTGGCACCGTTATAGGTGAGGTCAGGTATCTGACTTTCCAGATTCACCGTGTGACTGGGGTCGTTGACACGTGCATTCAGGGTAAAGGGCTGACTGAAATGCAAGTCAATACCTAAGAGTTTTTGCAACCAGTCGGATTTGTTGACTTGCAGGCGGAGTGCGAAGTTGTTGTTGGCCTTCTGGGAGATGGGAGGGAGTCCCGGCAGGGTTGGCAGGGCAGAACCGATGAAATTGGTAAGACTCTGCGCCAGCGTACTGTATTCAAAGTCGCCCCTGAGTTCCGCCTTGGCAAAGTCACTGTCGAGGGTGACATAGTGCAGTTGGTCTCGGAAACCGGAGGTGACGAGCAGATTGTCGAGATGATAGGCTGTGTTCTCATTCGTCATCGAGAAGTTGCTGATCTGCAAGGTGCCTTGGGCATCATTTAAGGTCTTGGCGGTAAAGTCTGCATCGATATTTGCAGCAAAGACAGCGTTTTTCCATCGGTCAGACAGTTTCAGGTTCTGAGGGTTCAGATGACTGATGGTGCCGTGAAGGTCTATCTTGTGTGTACCGTTATTCTCGGTTAGTTTGTCGATGGCTCCTTCCAGTTGGGCTGTCAGGTTTGGGTCTTCGATACTTAGGAAACCGGAGATACCCTTGGTGGAATAGGATCCATTGATGCCGATATGGCTGAACGGATAGTCGTTGTAGGCAAATTCGGTGATGATGCCCTGTGCATTGATAGTGGGCTGTTTGGGGGTAAGGCGGCCATCCATTTTGATGTTGGCTGTCAGATTTCCAAAATGTCCGTCGTCAAGCAGTTGCCGGAGGTTTATCTCCTGAGTGTCGATGGTTCCCTGGAACTTCTTGTCACCTGTCATCGTAAGGTTGAGTCTGACTTGTCCGATATCTGTCAGGAGATTGGTCTTTGCTTGAATGCCGCCATCCGACTGACCTCCCATTATTCCGCTCAGTTGGAGGTCGCCGATATTTCTCACCTGTTCTGGTATGCCGCCGATATTCTTTTGCAGGAAGTCGATGGTGCTTTCAGAAAGTTTCAGTTCATCCACCTTAGCCTCCCATGATGGCAGGGTTGTCGAGTGGTTTACCCAACCATGGGCCAGCAGAATGATATCCTTGGCATCGGTATAGAGATGTATCTGCGGGACGGTCAGTTTTGAACCCGTTCCTTGGAAGGCTGTTTCCAGATGAATGGCTTTCTGGAAATTCTTCAACGGTGTGTGAAAACATTTTAGGTCTGAGGGAGTTACGTAGGTGTTGCTGATGAAACCGTGATAGGTTAAAGTTGACAGATCCAACGTGTCGCCACTGAACTGATAGGCTGCGTCGATGGTGTCTATCTGTACCTGTGTAGATGGCATTTCCAATCGGAAGTCTTTGAGACTGGCCGCTGTTCTTCCTGCCTGTAGTCTCAGCGAGAGTCGGTTGATGTCAAGCCCAGTCTGTTCCATTAATGCCAGGCGTCGGACGTTGATGTCGAGTGAGTCGTCAGTCAGTGTCTTCAATGTCATATAGGCACTGATCTTACTAAATAACAGATGGTGGGGATTGAACACCCCTGGAGTTTGAGGTGCGTCCATCTGGTCGTATTTGACACTCGAGTTCCTGAGGATAAAGGAGTTGATGTGCAGGTCGAGTGGGGTATGACTGGTGGTATCCTTAGAGGCTAATGAGTCGAGAACAAACTGGATGTTGAGTTTTGAGAGCGAGTCTTTCTTGTTGATTCTTGCGTGTGCGCTGAAGAGTTGTGCTGATGAGATGGATATCCTCCCTTGTGTCAGCGGCAGGATGTCAACACGTGCCGACAGGCGTGCCGCACTCAGCATCATCTGTTGCTGTTGGTCATAGATCAGCACATCGTCGATGATCACCCGGTTGAGGAATCCCAAGTCGACCCGTCCGATGGAAACCTTGGTGCCTAATTTCTCTCCGATGGCCTGGGCTGTCTTCTCTCCAAGGAAGGTCTGACAGGCGGGAATATGTGTGAAGAGCATCAGCAATACGTACAGGGTCAGAAGACTCCATACAACGATGTTGACGATATATTTCAGCAACTTCACTCGATAAAACGCCTGTATTTTTCCGCAAAATTACGATAAATATTTGTGATTTCTTCATTTTTCTTTTAGAAAAACGCTGAATATCCATAATTTTTAGTAATTTTGCATCCGTTCGACAAATATTCAATCAAACATTACTATAAATGGCAAATGTAATTAAGTTGCGGAAAGGCTTGGACATCAATCTTCAAGGCAAGGCTGAGGAGAAGAAAATCCAACTGAAATCCAACGGCAAGTTTGCACTGGTGCCGGATGATTTCGAGGGTGTCACTCCGAAGGTCGTAGTCAAGGAGGGCGATAAGGTCAAGGCCGGGGATGCGCTGTTTGTCAATAAACAGTATCCCGATGTCAAGTTTGCCTCGCCAGTGAGCGGAACCGTCCGTGAGGTGGTGCGTGGTGAACGTAGAAAAGTGCTCTGCATCAAGGTGGATGCCGACGCGCAGCAGGAGTTCAAGGACTTCGGCAAGCGCGAGGCAGGAAGCCTCACAGGAGAGCAAGTGATTAATGCATTGTTAGAGGCAGGTCTCTTAGGTTACATCAACCAGTTGCCTTACGCTGTTTCTACCAATCCGAGTGTACAGCCTAAGGCGATTTTTGTGTCTGCCCTGCGCGACAAGCCTCTGGCTGCTGATTTCGAGTACGAGGTGAAGGGCCAGGAACAGGACTTCCAGACGGGTCTCACAGCCCTCTCGAAGATTGCGAAGACCTATCTCGGTGTAGGTGTCGGCTCTGCATTGGAGGGTATGAAGGATGTCGAGGTGAATGTCTTCGACGGCAAGTGCCCTGCTGGTAATGTAGGAGTACAGGTGAACAACATCGACCCGGTGAACAAGGGTGAGGTGGTGTGGACCATCGGCGATCCTACCGTCGTGCTGTTTATCGGACGCCTCTTCAATACTGGTAAGGTGGATTTGAAGCGTACCGTCGCCCTCTGTGGCAGTGAAATTTCAAGTCCTGCCTATGTGGATATGCTGGTGGGTGAGGAACTCTCCACTCTTTTGAGCAACAGTTATGATGCTTCGAAGAGTGTGCGTATCATCAACGGTAATGTGCTGACAGGCAAACCCACCACGAAGGATGGCTTCTTAGGGGCTCACACCTCTGAGATTACGGTTATCCCAGAGGGTAACGATGCCGACGAGATGCTGGGTTGGATCATGCCACGTTTCAAGCAGTTCTCTGTGAGCCGTAGTTATTTCTCTTGGCTCTGTGGCAAGAAGCAGTATGCGCTGGATGCCCGTGTGAAGGGTGGTGAACGCCACATGATCATGAGTGGTGAGTACGACAAGGTGCTGCCGATGGATATCTATGGTGAGTACCTGATTAAGGCTATCATCGCTGGCGATATTGACCGTCAGGAGGCTTTGGGTATCTATGAGGTGAGTCCTGAGGACTTTGCCTTGGCTGAGTTCGTTGACTCTTCTAAACTGGAATTGCAGCGTATTGTGAGGGAAGGACTTAATATCTTACGGAAAGAGAACAGTTAGCAAACGGATTATGCCCACGTTGGGAACATAACGTTCCCACACCGGGAATATAAAGTTTACTTCCTACAAACAAATTAAAGAACAAAGAGAATATGAGTTTTTTAAGAAATTATCTCAATAAGATCAAGCCGAACTTCGAGGAGGGTGGCAAACTACATGCCTTCCGCTCGGTGTTCGACGGCTTTGAGACCTTCCTTTACGTGCCCAATGACACGGCGAAGGCTGGTGGCGTGAATATTCACGACGCCATCGACTCGAAGCGTATTATGAGTATGGTGGTCATCGCCCTGATGCCTGCCATGCTGTTTGGTATGTATAACATCGGTTATCAGAACTATCTCGCTGCCGGCACACTTGAGAGTGCAGGCTTCTTCGAGATATTCTTCTACGGATTCCTTGCTGTACTGCCGAAGATTCTGGTGAGTTACATCGTAGGTCTGGGCATCGAGTTTGCCTGGGCCCAGTGGAAAGGTGAGGAGATTCAGGAGGGCTACCTCGTTTCGGGTATCATCATCCCACTGATTATCCCTATCGGCTGTCCGCTGTGGATGCTGGCTCTCGCCTGCGCCTTCTCGGTGATCTTCTGTAAGGAGATCTTCGGTGGTACGGGTATGAACATCTTTAATCCCGCCATTGCAGCCCGTATGTTCCTGTTCTTCGCCTATCCAGCCAAGATGACAGGCGACCAGGTATGGGTGGCTCAGAGTTCTATCTTCGGACTGGGTAACGACCTGCCCGACGGATTCACGGCAGCAACTCCTCTGGGACAATTCGCTCAGGGCATCACGCCTGATGCCTCTATCATGGATATGGCCCTTGGATTCATTCCAGGTTCTATCGGTGAGACTTCACTCATTGCCATCGCCATCGGTGCAATCATCCTGCTGTGGATGGGTATCGCTTCTTGGCGCACGATGCTCTTTGTGTTCGTGGGGGGTGCCTTGATGTCATTTATCTTCCATGAGACGGGTGCTTCTCCATTGACTACCTGCCAGCATTTCGCTATGGGTGGCTTCTGTTTTGGTGCCGTGTTTATGGCTACCGACCCTGTCACCTCGTGCCGCACCACGACTGGCCAGTATATCTACGGTTTTCTGATTGGTGCGATGGCTATCATCATCCGTGTGATGAATGCCGGTTATCCGGAGGGTATGATGCTCGCCATCTTCTTTGGTAATATGTTTGCTCCCACCATCGACCACTTTGTGGTGGAGCGCAATATCTCGAAACGTTTAAAGAGAGGAGGTACCAAATGAAACTGAATACAAATTCCAACGCGTACATTATTATATATAGCGCGATACTTGTTGTCATCGTTGCCTTCCTTTTGGCATTCGTCTATCAGGCTTTGAAGCCTATGCAGGATGCTAATGTGGCTCTCGATGTGAAGAAACAGATACTCTACTCGCTCAATATCCGCGACCTCGATGGTGCTGAGGCAGAAGCCAAATATGCTGAGGTAGTGAAGGCAGAAACTGACATAGATGGTCAGAAAGCCTATGCTTGTCTTGTTGATGGCGAGGAAATTATGGTATTTAGTCTGAAGGGTATGGGTCTTTGGGGTGGAATCAGCGGTTTTATCGCTATTCACGGTGAAGATGATCCCACTGTCTATGGTGCTTATTTTAACCACGAGAGTGAGACGGCAGGCCTGGGTGCCGAGATTAAAGACTCTCAGGAGTGGCAGGAGAAATTCATTGGCAAGAAGGTTTTTGTCAATGGTGATGTGGCCCTTTCTGTCGTGAAGAAGGTGGAGGATCCTGAGACACAGGTGGATTGTGTGACAGGTGCCACACTGACTTCCAATGGTGTTGACGCCATGTTGAAAGATGGTCTGAAGGCTGCTGCACAAAAGATGCTGAAGGCTGGTAAGGATTGTTGCAAAGACGCTTGTGAACATGCTAGCGAGCATGCAGACAAGGATTGCTGCAAAGACATGAAAGAGGATTGCTGCAAAGCAGATTCTTGCAAGCACAGCAAAGAGGACTGCTGTAAGGAGAACTCTAAAGAAGATTGCTGCTCAAAACATGAACTTAAAGCAAAGGAGGAGTAAACTATGGCACTATTCAGTAAACAAAATAAGGAGGTTTTTACCAACCCATTGAACCTCGACCATCCTATTCTGGGACAGGTACTCGGTATCTGCTCGGCATTGGCTGTGACTTCGCAGTTGAAGCCTGCCATTGTGATGGGTCTCGCTGTGACGGTCATCACCGCCTTTGCGAATGTGATTATCTCAATCATCCGCAACACTATTCCTAACCGCATCCGTATCGTAGTGCAGTTGGTGGTGGTTGCTGCTCTCGTGACTATCGTTTCTCAGATTCTGAAGGCTTTCGCCTATGACGTGAGCGTTCAGTTGAGCGTGTATGTAGGTTTGATTATCACCAACTGTATCCTGATGGGACGCCTTGAGGCTTTCGCCATGCAGAACAAGCCCTGGCCCTCGTTCCTCGACGGTGTGGGTAACGGCTTGGGCTATGCCATGATCCTCGTCATCGTGGGTGCCGTTCGTGAACTCTTGGGTCGTGGTTCACTCTTAGGCTTCCAGATTATCCCGGATGCCTGTTACGACTTCGGCTACGTGAACAACGGTATGATGACGATGCCGGCTATGGCACTGATTCTCGTGGGATGTGTGATTTGGGTTCATCGTGCCTATTTCTACAAGGAGAAATAAATGGATTAAGAAACAATGAAGATTTAATAAGAAACAAATTGGCACGAATTGGCACAAATTAAGTTCACGAATTGGTATAGAAATATTTGTAATTAGTGAATAGAATTAGTGATTATTAGTGGAAATTAGTTTCAAAAGAAAAGAAGAATATGGAACATATAATTAGTTTATTATTCCGTTCGATTTTCGTCGACAATATGATCTTCGCCTTCTTCCTCGGCATGTGCTCTTATCTGGCTGTGTCGAAGACCGTGAAGACCTCATTAGGACTGGGATGTGCCGTGACCTTCGTGCTCACTGTCACTGTTCCTGTCAACTATCTGTTGCAGACTAAGGTGCTGGGTCCCGACTGCCTCGTGGAGGGTGTCGACCTCAGTTACCTGTCGTTTATCCTCTTTATCGCTGTGATTGCCGGTATGGTGCAACTTGTTGAGATGACGGTAGAGAAGTACTCACCCTCGCTCTATGCAGCCCTGGGTATCTTCCTGCCGCTGATCGCTGTGAACTGCGCCATCATGGGTGCCTCGCTCTTCATGCAACAGCGTATCCTCATGGATCCCTCCAACTCGCAGGCCATCACCTCCGTCTGGGATGCTGTCGTCTATGGCTTCGGTTCCGGTATCGGTTGGATGCTCGCCATTGTGGCAATGGGTGCCATCCGTGAGAAGATGCAGTATTCGGATGTACCCAAGCCCTTGCAGGGCCTTGGCATCGTGTTTATCACCGTGGGCCTCATGGCTATGGCGATGATGTGTTTTAGTGGACTTAATATCTGATTGGAAGTATGGCACAGTTTATAGCATATAGCATTGGAGTATTCCTCATTGTCATACTCCTCTTGGTGATTATCCTGTTGGTGGCAAAGAAATACCTGAGTCCCAGCGGAAATGTGAATATTACAGTCAATGGTGATAAGGTGCTCAACGTGCCTCAGGGTAACAACCTGATGGCGACGCTCAACCAGAACGGCATCTTCCTGCCTTCAGCCTGTGGCGGTAAGGCCTCCTGCGGACAGTGTAAGGTTCAGGTGCTTGAGGGTGGGGGAGAAATCCTCGACTCTGAGAAACCCCACTTCACGCGTAAGCAGATCAAGGATCACTGGCGTTTAGGTTGTCAGTGCAAGGTAAAAGGTGACCTGAAGATTCATGTCGACGAGAGCATCCTTGGCGTGAAGGAGTACGAGTGTACCGTTATCAGTAATAAGAACGTGGCTACCTTCATCAAGGAGTTCAAGGTGCAGTTGCCTGCTGGTGAGCACATGGACTTCCTGCCTGGCTCTTACGCACAGATTAAGATTCCTAAGTTCGATTGTATCGACTACGATAAGGACTTCGACAAGAGCCTTATTGGGGACGAGTATCTGCCCTCTTGGGAGAAGTTCGGTCTGTTCCCACTCAAGTGTAAGAACCCCGAGGATACTATCCGTGCCTATTCAATGGCCAACTATCCTGCTGAAGGTGATGTCTTCATGCTGACAGTACGTATCGCTACGCCGCCGTTCAAGCCTGATAGGAGCGGTTTCATGGATGTGAACCCGGGTATCGCCTCATCGTATATCTTCTCGCTGAAGCCAGGTGACAAGGTTATTATGAGTGGTCCGTTCGGTGACTTCCATCCGCACTTCGATTCGAAGAAGGAGATGATCTGGGTTGGTGGTGGTGCCGGTATGGCTCCGTTGCGTGCACAGATTATGCATATGACAAAGACGCTGCACACCACCGATCGCGAGATGCACTACTTCTATGGTGCCCGTGCCCTCAACGAGGTGTTCTATCTCGATGACTTCCTGGGTTTGGAGAAGGAGTATCCCAACTTCCATTTCCACTTGGCCCTCGACCGTCCAGATCCTGCAGCCGATGCTGCTGGCGTGAAGTACACTCCGGGCTTCGTCCATCAGGTGATGCTGAATACCTATCTGAAGGATCACGAGGCTCCCGAGGATGTGGAGTACTATATGTGCGGCCCTGGCCCGATGTCAGCAGCCGTCGTGTCGATGCTCGACTCACTCGGTGTTGATCCCGAATCCATCATGTACGATAACTTCGGAGGATGACGCTCATCATCGTTTTGATGCTGCTGTTGGGCTATCTGCTCATTGCCACCGGTCATCTGACCGGTGTCAACAAGGCAGCTATTGCCATGTTCATCGGTACCATCGGTTGGGTGGTCTACATCTGCTGGGGTACCGACTTTGTCATGGCGCAGCATCCTCACGAGTACGCAGAATTCTTGGCTGGTGAGGAGCCTTCGAGCGATGCCGTCAAGTACTACATCTACAATGAGATTTTCCTGAACTATGTGGGTCGTGCAGCGAGCATCGTGATGTTCCTTCTGGCCACGATGTCCATCATCGAGATATTGAACAACAACGGCTGCTTCGACTTCATCCAGTCTTGGATCAAGACCCGTAACCCGAAGCGTTTGTTGTGGACGATCACCTTTGCCACTTTCGTTATTTCCGCCAACCTCGACAACCTCACAACAGCCACAATGATGCTTGTTATCATGCGTGGCATTGTGCAGAATCGCAGGCAGAGGATGCTTATTGGCAGTGCCATCGTCATTGCAGCCAACTGTGGCGGATGCTTTACCGTCATCGGTGATCCGGCAGGACTGTTGCTTTGGGGCAATGGTGCCGTCACGGCTACCAGTTTCTCGAAGACACTGGCCCTACCTGCTATCTTGGCATGGGTCATCCCCACCATCCTCATCAACAGACAACTGCCTGACCGGCTTGACACCCAGTGGTCGCCCATGCCGTATCGTGGCGATGATACCAACCTGAATCAGTGGCAGCGCATTGTGATGCTCTTCGTGGGCATTGGCGGTCTCTGGTTTATCCCTACCTTCCATAACATTACGAAATTATCGCCTTTCCTCGGTGCCCTTTGTGTGCTGAGTGTGCTCTGGGTGGTGAATGAGGCGTTTAACCGCAAACTGATGAATGCTGACCAGATGATGGAGAAGCGTATGCCACAGGCACTGAAATATGGTTCTATCCAGCAGATGCTTTTTGTGATGGGTATCATGCTCGGTATGGGTGTGGTCACAGAGACGGGTGTCTTCGGTGATGTGGCGGCTTGGATCGATGAGAATATCCATAACATCTGGATTGTCGGTATCTTCTCCGGACTGATGAGTAGTATCGTCGATACCTTTACCATTGCCATTAGCAACATCTCGCTCTATCCCAT
This sequence comes from uncultured Prevotella sp., assembly GCA_900320905.1. Classification (GTDB taxonomy): domain Bacteria; phylum Bacteroidota; class Bacteroidia; order Bacteroidales; family Bacteroidaceae; genus Prevotella. The sequence goes on along the minus strand of ONTZ01000002.1, from coordinate 34,119 downwards.
CGTGGAGTCACAGCAACTCGGCATCTGGTACGACGCAGACTATATGGCAAACTTCGTGGAGAATGGTGCCTACTGGAAGGTGGTTGCTTTTGCAACGGCGGCTGGTGGCTGTCTGTTGTCAGTAGGTTCCGTGAGTGGCATCGCCCTGATGAAGATGGAGCATGTGCACCTGGGCTGGTACCTGAAGAATGTGTCGCCGAAGGTGCTCATAGGCTGGCTGATAGGTATGGCGGTGTTATGGGTAGAAATTTGTTTAATCTAATGTCAGAGATAAAGAAGATTGTATTGACAGGAGGCCCGTGTGCTGGCAAGACTACTGCACTGGTGAAGATTAATGAGTATTTCTCGGGCTTTGGCTATAAGGTGTTTAATGTGCCAGAGGTACCTACCATTTTCAGCACTGCAGGCTGGAACTACCTCACTCCCAATCGTGCTCTCTATTATCAGGGCGAACGGGCCATCCTCGAAACGCAGTTGGCCCTCGAAGACCAGTTCATGCGCTTGGCAGAGGTCTGTACCCATCCTGTGCTTATCGTCTGTGATCGTGGTACGTTGGACATCTCTGCTTATATCAAACCTGAGGAATGGGAGGAGATTACGGCGATGTGCGGCACGAACTCCAATGAACTGTTGGAACGTTACGATGCCGTGCTTCATCTGGTGAGTGCCGCCGACGGTGCCGAACAATACTATACTACTGCCACTAATGCCACCCGCTACGAACAGGCCAACGAAGAAGGCCTGCGCCTCGCCCGTGAACTCGACAAGAAGGTGATCAAAGCGTGGACGGGGCATCCTCATTTGCGGGTCATCAACAACCATATCGACTTTGAGACGAAACTCAACCGTGTGTTGAAGGAAATATCCACGGTGGTCGGTCTGCCGCAGCCGCTTCATGATGAGCGCATCTTTCGGGTGGAGATCATCGGCGAGTTACCACCTGAGTGCTCGGAGAGCGAGATCACCCAGACCTATCTGGTGACGGAGCCCGGTGGCGAGGTTCGCCTGCGCCGTAGGGAGTTTAGTGGGGGGAAGGTAATCAATCTCCATCGTTCCAGGAAGCGTGTCTCTGACACGGAGATCATCGAGACCGAGCGTCAGGTAGACAACAATCTCTACGAACAGATGCTGCACCAGGCCGATCCCTATCGCGCCACCATTAAGAAGAAACGTCATAGTTTTATCTGGAAAGGTCGTTTCTTTCAGATTGATATCTTCTGTGCCCCGGTCGATGATCTGGTGATCATGGAGACGAAGGGCATCGGCGAACAGGATGACATTGACCTCCCGCCGTTTGTTAAGGTGCTGGAAGATGTCACAAGCAACAGTAAATACCAGAACTACAACATCGCTCTGATGCGACGATAAATAAAAGAAAAAAAAACACCTTATCCCAACAACAGTAGCCTTGCTGCTCAGTGCCTGCAGTAGCGACATCAAAGACAATCCTCTGGTTCCGACAGAGTCAGAGCGCTCAGTACTCATCTATATGGCAGGAGAAAACAATCTGTCATCCTTTGCCGATGAAGATTTGGCTGAGATTAAACAAAGTTCCAAATCATTGAAAGACAATCAAAACATCATTGTCTATGTGGACAAGTCTTACAAAAATCCTTTTATGGCTCGTGTGAAAGGCGGGGAGTTAGTTGATTCAGTCGCCATGGAGGAGAGCAGCAGCGCAGATCCTGCTGTGATGGAGAACGTTATACGCCAGATGCGTACCAAGTATCCGGCCAAGAGTTATGGGCTGGTGCTTTGGGGGCATTGCACGGGTTGGCTTATCACTAATGACACGATTCCCTATGCAGGTACACGAGCCTATGGTATTGATCATAATCCCCATAATTACTGGATGAACATCCCGTCGATGGCTCGCGCCATTGTCATGGGGATGGATCATGAAAAGTTGAAATTTGTCTTCGGTGACTGTTGTAACCTCAACTGTATTGAGGCGGCCTATGAACTGAAGAATGCTGCCGAATATGTTATCGGCTCGCCGGCAGAAATTCCCAATCCAGGAGCCCCCTATGAGATAATCATGTCAGACATGTTCAGCCAAAGTGAAAATTTCTATCAGTCATTGATTGACGATTATTATAATTATTATATAAAAGCATTCAAGGAACGCCCTAACTATTTCTATAATTTGATGCCAGGCGACCTGGAAGGATACAGCGAACCCCTCTCTGCCATTAGAACTTCTGCCCTTGAAGAACTGGCCCAGGCCACTGCCAACCTGCTCAGCACTATTCCTGAGAAACTCGGGCCTGAAGGGAAACTCGACCTCGAAAACGTTACATCCTATGCTTGGGACAGTAATAAAGAACTCTCATACGACATGAGTCAGGCTTTGAAAAAGAATACCTCTGCCTCAGCCTATGCAGTCTGGGAGAATGCTTTCAAGAAAGCTGTTGCCCACAAAGTGTACTCGCATAAATGGCTGGTGGGGATTAGCACTTTAAAGATAGCCTCGTTTATGGAAACTTTTGATACTGAAAATGTGGGTGTAGTCAGTATGTTCTTCCCCCAGAAAAACTATAGTTCCACTACTCCCAATTTAAATAGCGCCATTCAGCAGTATCAGTGGAACAATCTGATTCGGTGGTCTCAGTACGGCTGGTAGAATACAGACGATAAATATAATCCCCGAAAATCGAAGGACTTTCGGGGATTTTATTTATTTGTAGAGGTAGCGCTTGATGGAGCGCTTGGGGGTTTTTTCAAACTCTTCCTCACGGATTTCGATCTCAGTAATCTTCTCGTATGCGGGCAGCATCTCGTTGAGGCCGTTGCGGTTCTGCTCCATCACGTTGCGGATGTCGTCGGCAGAGAACTTCATGGTCTTCGCCTCTTCGTAGTCGGGATAGACGATGGCCACCAGTTTCGTGTCGCGTTGCACCACAAGACTCTCCACCACCAAAGTCATGGAGTTCAGTTTGTCCTCAATCTCCTCGGGATAGATATTCTGTCCGCTGGGGCCGAGGAGCATATTTTTACTTCGTCCGTTGATGAAGATGTTGCCTTCGGCATCCATCGTTCCTAAGTCACCTGTATGGTACCAACCCTCGTGGTCGATGGACTCTGCTGTCGCCTCGGGGTTCTTGAAATAGCCAAGCATCACGTTGAGACCACGTGTGAGAATCTCGCCAGGTACCCGCTGCGGGTCACGCGAGTCAATCTTCACTTCCATGTGGTAGGCAGCCTTGCCACAGGAGCCTGGGGCAAACAGGTGCCAGTCCTCGTAGCCGATGATGGGTGCGCACTCTGTGGCACCATAGCCGACGGTATAGGGGAAGTCGATGCGTTTGAGGAAATGCTCCACCTCCTGATTAAGGGCAGCGCCCCCGATGATGACCTCATACAACTGACCGCCGAAGGCCTTGAGCACTTCCTGGCAGATCATCTCACGTACCTTTTTCGAGATGACGGGCATCTGTAAGAGCAGGCGCATACGGTTATTCTGAATCTTCGGGAATACCTTCTTCCGGATAATCTTCTCGATAATCAGCGGTACGGCGATGACGATGACGGGCTTGATCTCCGCCAGGGCCTGTGCGATGATGGCAGGCGAGGGTACACGGTTCAGGTAGTAGACATGACAGCCGTGCAGGAACTCGAAAACAAACTCGAACGCCATACCGTACATGTGCGCCATCGGCAACATGGAGATGATACGGTCGCCGGTACGGATGGTTTTGCCGAGCACATGCTCCGCAAAATCGTAGTTCGACCAGATGGCGCGGTAGGGTAGCATCACACCCTTGGAGAAACCAGTGGTGCCGCTGGTATAGTTGATGAGTGCCAGTTCCTCGGGACTCTCTTCCTTGTAGTAGTTCACGTGCTCCTTGCGGAAGTACTTAGGGAACTTCTTGCCGTAGAGTTCGTTGAGGTGCTCACGGGCATAGGTAAGTTTGTCGGTACGGCTCACCATCAGTGAGTAGTCAGGATTGTTGATGATACCTTCGAGTTTCGGCATCTGCTGCGGATCGATGATCGTTGCCACATGGTCGCCGACGAAGAGCAGGCGCGACTCGGAGTGGTTGACGATGTTATGAATCTGTTCAGCATTGAACTCGTGGAGAATGGGTACGGCTACGGCCCCGTAGGTCAGCGTGGCGAGGAATGCCACCGCCCACTGGCTGGAGTTCCGTCCGCAGAGGGCTATCTTGTCGCCCTTCACGATACCACTGTTCTCAAACAGGATATGTAGTTTCTCTATCTTTCGCGCCACATCATGAAACTGCAAGGTCTGACCCTTGAAGTCGGTCAGCGCATCGCGATCCCAGTTCTCGATGATGCTCTTTTGGATCAGCGCATTGAAACTCGGTATTTCTTTGTTATACATATCGGCTTTTATTTAGTTGTACAGGTAACGTTTAATACTCTTCTTCGGTGTCTTGGCGAATTCCTCGTCGTGTAGTTCGATGGCGGCGATACGGCTGTAGGCTGGCAACTGTCCGTTGAGGTCGTTGCGGTTCTGCTCCATGATGCGTTCCAGTTCCTCCTGTGTGAAACTGACCACCTCGTCCTTGTCAGGATGTACCAGTGCGACGAGTTTGTCGTCACGCTGTACGATGACACTCTCTGCCACCATCGGCATCGAGTTTAGTTTGTCCTCAATCTCCTCAGGATAGATATTCTGTCCACTTGCCCCCAGGAGCATATTTTTGATGCGTCCGCGGATGAACAGGTGCTTCTCATCATCCATCGTGCCGAGGTCACCGGTATGGTACCAGCCCTCTTCATCGATGGCCTGACAGGTGGCCTCTCTATTCTTGTAGTAGCCCAGCATCACGTTGCAGCCCTTTGTGACAATCTCACCGGGGATATGCTGCGGGTTGTTGGACAGAATCTTTACTTCCATGCGATCCACGGGCTTTCCGCAACAACCTGCCACGAACTCCTTGTGATCGCAGTAAGAAATGAGCGGGGCGCACTCAGTTGTGCCGTAACCCACGGTGACAGGGAAATTGATGCTTAGCAGGAACTCTTCCACCTCCTTCGACAGGGCGGCTCCGCCCACGATGATCTCATAGAAATTGCCGCCAAAGGCATTGTAGACTTCCTGACAGATACGATCCTTCACCTTCTTGCTGACCACAGGCATCGACAGCAGCAGTTTCACACGGTTATCCTGTACCTTCGGGAACACCCGTTTGCGGATGATCTTCTCGATGATGAGCGGTACGGTGACGATTAGTGCCGGACGGATGTCAGCAAAGGCCTGTGCGATGATGGCTGGTGATGGCAGACGGGTGAGGAAGAACAGATGACACCCGTGACAGAAGGCGAAGAGGAACTCCACTGCCATACCATACATGTGAGCCATCGGCAGGATGCTCAGCAGGTTGTCGCCGGGATGTACCTTCTTGCCCAGACGACTGATAATGAACTCTATGTTTCCCCAGATAGCGCGATAGGGCAGCATCACACCCTTGGAGAAGCCTGTCGTGCCACTGGTGTAGTTGATGAGGGCCAGTTCCTCAGCCTCGTCTTGATGATATTTGACATGTTCCCTGCGGAAAGCCATCGGGTATTTGCTGCCGAACATAAGATTTAAATGTTCGCGTGCGTATGTGAGGCGTTCCGAACGGGAGACCATCAGTGAGAAATCGGGGATATTGATGATGCCTTCAAGAGCGGGCATCTGCTCTGGGTCTATCGTCTTGACTGCATAGTCGCCGATGAATAGGAGTTTCGACTCGGAATGGTTGACGATGTTCTGTATCTGTTCGCCATTGAACTCGTGGAGGATGGGCACTGCCACCGCACCGTAGGTGAGTGTGGCGATGAATGCCACCGCCCAGTGGGCTGAGTTTCTACCACAGATGGCTATCTTGTCGCCCTGTTTCACGTCGCTGTTTTCAAACAGGATATGCAGTTTTTCTATCTTACGGGCCACATCATGGAATTGGAGGGTGATGCCCTGATAGTCCGTCAAGGCATCTTGATCCCAGTAATCTACGATGGCGCGTTGTATATAGGCGTTAAAACTACTGAAAGTTTCCATTAAATTGCACAAATTTCAAAATTTTGTGCAAAGGTACAGTGTTTTCTGCACATTTGCAAAAAAAATGTGCAATATTAACGTTATTTTACTCATACCGCATAGATTTCGCTGGATGGATATGCGAAATCAGAAAACTCGGTGCAATCAAAACAAAGATACTGATGAGTAGTGTGGCAATATTGAGCAGGACAAACAGGGGGATATTGATTTCCATTGGTACCTCGCTGACATAATAGGTCTGTGGGTCGAGGGTGATGAGGCCCGTTGTCCTTTGCAGCAGGATGATGCCGATTCCGAGGATGTTTCCCAAAAGAAGTCCCTGTCCGATGATGAAGACGGCAAACCAGAGGAAGGTGTGTCGGATGGTCTTGTTTCGGGCACCGATGGCTTTCAGCACCCCAATCATCTGGGTGCGCTCCAGAATAATGATAAGCAGACCGCTAATCATCGTAAATCCTGCCACGCAGACCATCAGTGCCAGGATGATCCATACGTTGATGTCTAGCAGTTCGAGCCATGTAAACACCTGGGGATAGGCCTCGTAGATGGTCTGTGAGGAGAGGGTCTGTCCATAGGGGTCGCTACTGCGGTTCACCTTCTCGATGACATCCTCTTCCGTCACTTGCAGTTGTTCAAAGTCATTCACCAACAGTTCCGCACCCGATACCTGATCTTCTTCCCAGCCGTTGATCTTCACGGCGGCATAGAGGTCGGTGATGCAGAGTGCCTCGTCAAAGCGGGTCATATTGGTCTGGTAGATGCCGCTGATGGTGTAGCGACGGGTACGTACACTCTCGTCGATGAAGTAGGCATAGACCTTGTCGCCGACTTTGAGTCGCAGTTTGTCGGCAATCATCCGTGAAAGCAGCAGTTTATTGGTACTGGTGGTGTCGCTGAACACGGGTATCTCACCTTCCACAAGGTGCTGTTTGAGGAAGGTCATGTCGTATTCGGGTCCTACGCCTTTGAACAGCACACCGAGAAAATCCTCGTTGGTCTTCAGGATGCCCTGGGTGAAGGCATAGCGCTCTACGTGCCTTACACCCTTTAATTCTTTAAGCACCTGCATCATACTGTCGTTGAAGCACACGGGGTAGCGGTCGGTGGAGTTAAAGGTCATGATGTTCTGCACTTGGATATGACAGCCGAAACCCACCACTTTGTCGCGGATGGTGTGCTGGAAGCCCAGTACCACAGCCACGGTGACAATCATCACCGCCAGTCCGATACCGACACCGAGAGTGGCAATACGGATGGCAGGGCGACTCACTTTTCGTTTGTCGCCCTGGTCACTATAGATTCTCTTTGCTATGAAAAACGGCAGATTCACTCTTCGTCGGCTCTGCCAGGATAAGACTCTAATGCTTTGCGCAGCACGAAGAGGGCCCGTTCCAGGTCTTTCTTCTTCAACACGTAGGCGATACGCACCTGATTGATACCAGCACCTGGGGTGGTGTAGAAGCCTGCGGCAGGAGCCATCATCACCGTCTCACCCTCATACTCGAAGTCGGCCAGGCACCAGCGACAGAATTTCTCTGCATCGTCAACAGGCAGTTTTGCAACGGTATAGAAAGCACCCATCGGAATGGGGGAATAGACACCAGGGATGCGGTTCAGGCCATCAATCAGACACTTACGGCGCTCCACATATTCGTCGTACACCTCTCGCAGGTATTCCTCTGGGGTATCGAGTGAGGCTTCTGCCACAATCTGTCCGATGAGGGGCGGGGAGAGGCGTGCCTGACAGAACTTCATCACGGCTTTCCTTACCTCGGCATTCTTCGTGATGAGGGCTCCGATACGGATACCGCACTCTGAGTAGCGCTTCGACACGGAGTCGATGAGGATGACGTTTTGCTGTATGCCTTCCAGATGACAGGCAGAGATATAGGGCGACCCCGTGTAGATATACTCGCGATAGACCTCGTCGGAGAAGAGATACAGGTCGTACTTCTTTACTAAGTCACGTATCTGGTTCATCTCGCGACGGGTATAGAGATAGCCCGTCGGGTTGTTGGGGTTACAGATCATAATGGCACGGGTACGCTCGTTGATCAGTTCCTCGAATTTCTCCACCTTCGGCAATGAAAAGCCCTCATCAATGGTGGTGGCAATGGTACGGATCTTGGCACCTGCACTGATGGCGAAGGCCATATAGTTAGCATAGGCTGGCTCGGGCACGATGATCTCGTCGCCTGGGTTCAGGCAACTGAGGAAGGCGAAGAGCACTGCTTCCGAACCGCCAGAGGTGATAATGATATCCTCAGCGGTGACATTGATATCGTATTTCGCGTAATAGTCCACGAGTTTTTCCCGATAACTCAGGTATCCCTGCGAGGGTGAGTATTCGAGGATGTTGCGGTCTATCTGCTTCAGGGCGTCAAGTCCTACTTGGGGTGTTGGCAGGTCTGGTTGACCAATGTTCAGGTGGTACACTTTCGTACCCCTTTTCTTAGCGGCGGCGGCAAGGGGAGCGAGTTTCCTAATAGGCGACTCGGGCATCTCAAGGCCGCGTACTGATATCTCTGGCATCGTTACAATTTAGAATTTGACGATTTACAATTTGACAATTTCGGATGCAAAGGTACTAATTATTTTTGAAATCGTGCTTTTTTTCGATTTAATTGTGTACTTTTGCACCAAAATTTCGAGAAAACGATGAATTACGAAGAATTGTTAGAGACGCGCGATGTGCGTAAGACCAATAAGGTGCGTTTGCCGTATGGCTACTTCTACAAGCGGCTCATCGACGGAAAATATAGCAATTTCGTGGAGTTCCACGACGAGTTGTCCGACAATATCGCCTTCAATGAATGCATCCGTAAGCAGTGCGAGGCACTGAGTCAGATTAAGAATAAGCACCAGTTGCTCTTCACCCCCAACGAGGGCGACGATGGTGTCTTTGCCGTTGCTGTAGAGACTGGTAATTACCTCACCATCGAGCAGTTGCTCAACGACTCGCCTGCGGTTGTGGCTAAGGGGGATTTCATGGACTCTGTCGTCAGTGACTTGATGAGTCTCACTGCCGAACTGCATCAGCAGGGCATTCAGTATCTCTGTTTCTCGCCCAACAATGTTTTTGTGCGCAAGAACGATAATACCGTCCGCCTGCTGTTGCATGGTTCGTTCTTCCTGCCCTTGAAGTCACAGGAGGAGATGTTCGACGGGGTTGAGGATTATGTTGCTCCGGAAGTGATGTCGGAAGGTAAGGCCGATGACCGCAGTGATGTCTATTCACTGGGTAAGTTCGTGGATTATCTTTATGCCTCCTCAGGTCTGCCCTTTGAACTGAAACACGTCATCCAGAAGGCTACTACTGAAAATCCGGAAGAACGCTATACCTCTGTCGAGGATATGTATAAGGCGATGAAGAACCGTCGAAACATTCGTCGTACGGGTACGATTGCAGCAGCGGCTTTGGCTATTGCTTTGATTGTGGTGGGTCTGTTCTTCGAGATGCTGCCGAATACGGAACCCGTGGAGTTTGTGAAGCCCGTTGAGGAACCTGTTGAGGAGAGTCTGTTGGACGAGGGCTTCGATCCCCTCACGGAACTGGGACCTGATGCTGATTCCGCCACGATTGCCAAAGCCATTCAGGACTATATGATGAATGATTCCGACAAGGTGGATGAGAAGAAAATGCGTGAGTTTGAGGCTAAGGCCGAGCAGATCTTCCGCAAGCAGTACACGAAGGAAGCCGATGCCATCCTCTCGAAGATTTACAACAATGAGCGGATGAACAACAGCGAGAAGAACTTCAAGGCCATGAGCGAGGAAGTAATGAGGGAACTGGTGGAGAAGCAACGTGAACTGGCTGGCAATTCCTCTCTGAGTGATGAAACCGCCCAGCGTATTGCCTCGGAGATTATCGAACAACTTACCGAGAAGAAAAAGGCTGAATTAGCCAAGAAACCCAACTACGGTTTCCAGAAAGCAGAAGATAATAAATAATAAACAGAGATAATAAAAATAGAAGTATGAGATCAAGAACAGCAGATTGGTTTGAGTGCAAGATCCGTTATGAGAAAGTCATGGAAGACGGCTTGCAGAAGAAAGTTACAGAAACGTATGTAGTCGATGCCCTCAGTTTCAGCGAAGCAGAGGAGCGCATCATCGAGGAGATGTCATCTTATATCAGTGGAGAGTTCAATGTTGTCGATATCAAAAAGGCCAATTACAAGGAAATCTTCTTCGCTGAACAGGACGCTGCCGACAAGTGGTACAAGGCCAAACTCCAGTTTATCACCATCGACGAGAAGACGGCCAAGGAGAGTCGCTCTAATATCTATTATTTCGTCAATGCCGGCTCGTTCAACGGTGCCGTGAAAAATATCGATGAGGTGATGGGTGGCACGATGATCGACTATGTCATCGCCTCCATGAGTGAGACTACCACGATGGATGTCTTTGAGTACAACAAGAAGGAACAATAAGTATGTTCGACGTTAAAGGTCATCTGCACGAGGTACTCGATACATTGCCACAGGGGGTTCGCCTTGTGGCAATTTCCAAGTACCACCCCAACGCGTATATCGAGGCTGCCTATGCCGAGGGACAGCGTATCTTCGGTGAGAGTCACGAACAGGAACTGCGCCAGAAACATGAGTCGCTGCCGAAGGATATTGAGTGGCATTTTATCGGACACTTGCAGACGAATAAGGTGAAGTACATTGCACCTTATGTGTCGATGATAGAGGCTGTGGACTCCATCAAACTCCTGCGTGAAATCAATAAACAGGCAGAGAAATGCGGGCGTGTCATCAATGTGCTTCTTGAACTGCATATCGCCGAGGAAATCACAAAATACGGGCTGACTCTTGATGCTTGTCGCCAATTGTTGGATGATGGTGAGTGGCGCCAGATGCAATACATTCGTATCTGTGGACTGATGATGATGGCCTCGTTTGTGGAGGATCGGGAACAGATCCGTCGCGAGATGCAGACCGCCAGAGATTTCTTTGACGAAGTAAAGACTCACTATTTTGCCGATGACCCCGTTTTCTGTGAGCGTTCCTGGGGTATGAGTGACGACTATCCCGTTGCCCTCGAGACAGGGACAACGATGGTTCGCATCGGTACCGCTATTTTCGGTCCAAGAGTTTATTAATCACTCTTCACTTTTCTCGAAACAGATATTGCCCCCGCTTCATCTTGCCCCAGTGTATCGCGTGCTTCGGGCAGTGATGATAGCAGGCTAAGCAGTTTGTACATTGTCCATTGTGCTTCCAATGGGGCGGTGTCCCCTCGATATCGTCCACAGGACACAATTTGCTGCATAATCCGCAACCGATGCAAGTCGCTTTGTCCACCCATAGTTTGTCGTCTTTGATTAGGTGTTTGTTATAGTATCCGCCAATCACGTAGGTGTAAGTCCGGGGGATGGCGCCTGTCACCAGTTCCTCCACACCCTTCTGTCGGCGACTGATCACGTCGATGATATGTGGCATCCTCGCCCTGGCAGCCTCAATCTTCTGCCGTTCCTTCTCGGGTGAGTCCAAGTGCAGAAACGAAAAACACACATTCGACTCCGGCATTACCACCGCAAAGCGTGCATCGGTATGCAGTCCCTTCCCATGGAGTTCCTTATCGAAAATACGCATTGCAAAGCCCATGTTGTCGCCACAAGTGGTGAGGGCATAGCAATAACCTACATTCTTGAACGTAGTCCTACGGATAAACTCACGGACAATCCGTGGCGGCTGCCATCCATGTGTAGGAAAACAGAATCCCAGTCGTTCGCAGTCTTCCAGTGTGTACTGGAGTCCGCCCTTCCTCATTTCCTCAGGGATAAAGTACAAAGTCTCTCCCGTGGCTTCTGCTAATTGCTTTGCCACCCATCGTGTATTGCCTGTGCCGGAAAAATAGAATATCATGCTGCAAAGGTAATAAAAAATGTTGAAATAAGTCATTTATCGTTTTTTTTATGTATTTTTGCATCGGCAAAATGCTAAAACAGATGTGATATATGAGATACTTTATCACTTTCAGTTACGACGGAGGACGGTATCATGGTTGGCAGATACAGCCCAACGGGGTGTCGGTGCAGGAGAAACTGGAATGGGCTCTCTCAACTCTGTTGCGTGAGGAGATCAGCGTGACAGGAGCCGGACGGACGGATGCTGGGGTGCATGCCAGGATGATGGTGGCGCACTTCGATGCTTCCGAACTGGACTGTAAGCAGTTGGCCTATAAACTGAACCGGTTGCTACCACAGGATATTGCCGTACAGAAGGTGGAAACGGTGAGTGACGAGATGCATGCCCGTTTTTCTGCCAAGTGGCGTACCTACCATTATTATATACACACGTGCAAGGATCCTTTCCTGCGAGCCTATTCCTGTGAGATACACTATCCGTTGGACTTCGCCGCAATGAACGAGGCGGGGCGGCGGTTGACGGGCTATGATGACTTCGGGGCTTTCTGTAAGAGTGGGGCCGATGTTAAGACAACGCTCTGTCAGGTGACGAAGGCGGTGTGGATACAGACATCACCTACGACATGGTATTTCGAGATTACCGCCAACCGGTTCCTGCGTAATATGGTGCGGGCCGTCGTGGGTACGATGATTGATGTGGGACGCGGACGGCTCACGATAGAGGAGTTCTGTAAGGTGATAGAAGGGAAGCGGCGCACGGAGGCTGGCGAGAGTATGCCTGGCAATGCCCTCTTCCTTGAAAAAATTGAGTATTAGACTATGTGGCTGATATTGGCATTTATGTCGGCAGCGCTGTTGGGCTGCTACGATTCATTTAAGAAACACGCGCTGAAAGGGAATGCAGTGATTCCCGTGTTGTTTCTGAACACACTCTTTATGACGCTCATCTTCCTGCCGTACATTCTGGTGAGTCTGCCCAACTGGACATGGGGGGAGCACAAATATATTGTGTTGAAGGCGCTGATCGTGCTGTCGAGTTGGATCCTCGGCTATTTTGGTATGAAGCATCTGCCCTTGACAATCGTAGGGCCTATCAATGCCACGAGACCCGTAATGGTGCTGGTGGGTGCATTGCTGGTGTTTGGCGAACGACTCAATGTGTGGCAGTGGGTTGGTGTACTGCTGGCAGTAGCCTCGTTCTTGTTGCTGAGCCGGAGCGGCAAGAAGGAAGGCATTGACTTCAAGCACGACCACTGGATCTATATGATTGTAGGTGCTGCGATACTCGGTGCCTTGAGCGGACTCTACGACAAATACCTGATGGCACCTGTGGAGAGTGGGGGCGTGGGACTGGACCGTATGATGGTGCAGTCGTGGTACAACATCTACCAGTGTGTGATGATGGGAGTGATGCTTTGGCTTCTATGGTGGCCGAAGCACGAACAGACGACACCCTTCCACTGGTCTTGGTCCATCCTCGGCGTGAGTGTTTTTCTTTCCGCAGCCGATTTCCTTTATTTCTATTCGCTGAGTCTGCCTGATGCGATGATATCGATTGTGTCGATGATCCGACGTGGGAGTGTGGTTGTGAGTTTCGGGTTCGGTGCGTTGATCTTCCACGAGCAGAACTTGAAGGCAAAAACCTTCGACCTGGCATTGGTGCTACTCGGTTTGATCTTTCTGTATATCGGCTCGCGCTAATCCCTATAAATCCATTTAAGGAGGGAATTGATCCAACGGATGGAGCAACGGAACCAACGGAAGGTGCTGACGGGCTTGCCACCGAAACGTAAGATAAATTCTCGGAAGGAATTCTTCTGAAACGGTAGTCCCACATCGAGGAAGTTGATGTGCTGGTAGCCGTGCTCGTGGGCATATTTGATGGCGTGCCAGATGGTAACGGCATCAGGGTGTAGCGGGAGATAGGTCTTACGACGGAAAGCAGAGTACCAGAGATCGGCATCCTCATCGCCATAGACACAGGCCGAGCAGCCTATCACGTGGTTGCGGTATTTCGTGACGAACAACTGACAACGGTTACTTTCTCGGAGTTTGATAAAGAACTGGCTATCAGGTATGTATCGCTTTGGCTTGAACCAGTGGTGATGGCGCAGCAGTTTGTTGAAGGCTTTCAGGTCGTCTTCTGTTTCCACCGTCTGACAAGTCACGCCACGCGAGTAGGCCATCTCGATGCGGTGCATCATCTTCTCCGTGATGCGTTCCTCTGGTGTCTTACTGTGCAGCGAGTTGTGGATACTCATCCAGTGAACAGGGAAATAGTCGTTGTGGCGGAAATGGCGGAAACCGAACATCTTCTGACTGAGGTTACTGACCTCGATATAAAGACTTCTTTTGTTAAGTTTCTTCGTCAGTGCCGTCAGCATCTCACCGAACAGATCGTCCTTCTTGTAGTCACTCTTGGCATAGGTTCCTTCACCCATCACCCGACAGTGCATAAAGAAGAACGGGGGAAGAAAGGAGGTGCGGTAGCGGATCGTTGCCAATAGTTGGCTTACCACCTGTCCAGACTCATCATAACAGACCACCATATAGGGCTTCATCTTGGGTGTGGAGGCACTGATGAGGAACAGTTGCCGACTGTGGAAGAAGTTGCTTTCCTCCACCTGCGGCAGTTTCTCCGCACTGCTGTATATGACAGTCTTGATTCCTTTCACGGCACAAAGTTATGAAAAGAAAGTGAAAAGTGAATAGTGAAAAGTGAAAAATTTGCTGCCACCCTCCATTTTTTCACTTCTTTTTTGTACTTTTGCCCTCAAATTACAAAGATACACTATGACAGAATTCAAAGATTTGGTGCAGTTGCGCCGTAGCCACCGTAAGTTTTCAGAACAGGAAGTCGATGCCGACGACCTGAAGTTGATACTCCGTGCCGCCCTGATGGCACCCACCTCGAAGAGCCAGCGGGCCTGGCAGTTTGTGGTGGTGGAAGACAAACTTGACATGGAAAAACTCGCCGACGCGAAGAACATGGGAAGCCAGTTTTTAAAAGGTGCTCCTGTAGCCATTGTGGTACTGGGCGACCCGATGCAGAACGACTGCTGGGTGGAGGACGGTTCTATCGCTGCCATCTCGATGCAGTATCAGGCGGAGGAGTTAGGACTGGGTACCTGTTGGATCCAGATGCGCGGTCGGGGCTTGGACGACGGGACGAGTGCCGACACTGTGATCCGTGGCATCCTCAACATCCCCGAGAATTTGAATTGTCTCTGTATCCTTGCCGTAGGTCACTGGACTGACGAACGCAAGCCGCAGGCGGAGGACAGGTTGAAGTGGGAGAATGTGCATCTGAACAAATTTTGAAGTTCGTATTTTGAAGGAAGAATATGATTAATTATGATCTGACAAAGATAAAGGCCATCATTTTCGATATCGACGGGGTGCTGAGTTGTGAGACCATCGGGCTCTCGATTGATGGTGACCCTTTGCGGACAGTGAATATCAAGGACGGCTACGCCATCCAGTTGGCGATGAAACTGGGTCTTCGTATCGTCGTGCTCTCCGGTGCCAGGGTTGATAGTATCCGTGTACGCTACGAGGGTTTAGGGGTGCAGGACATCTATCTGGGATGCGCTGTGAAGATTGCGACCTACGATGCGTTTCTCCAAAAGTACGGCCTGAGCGATGAGGAGGTGATGTATATGGGCGACGACATTCCCGACCTTGAAATCATGCGCCGCGTAGGATGCCCCGTCTGTCCGAAGGATGCCTGTCCGGAGATCAAGGAAGTCAGTCTGTATGTGAGTGACAGGATTGGCGGACACGGTTGTGGACGTGATGTGATAGAACAGACCCTGCGTGCTCAGGGCAAGTGGGTGATGAATGCAAAGGCCTTCGGATGGTGACACCTTATCATATTATACTGGCGAGTAATTCCCCAAGGCGGAAGGAACTGCTGAGCGGACTTGACCTCGACTATGAGGTGAAGGTGCTGCCCGACATTGAGGAGACCTATCCCGAGAAGCTGCCGACAGAAGAGATACCGCTCTTTATCGCCGAGGAAAAGGCTGCAGCCTACCAACAGATGATGGCTGATAACGACCTGATTATCACTGCCGACACGGTGGTGGTGCTGGGTGATGAGGTTTTAGGAAAACCCGCTGACCTCGACGATGCGCGTAGAATGCTGCGTGAACTTAGTGGACGGACGCATCAGGTGATTACGGGTGTCTGTCTGATGACAAAGGATAAGAAACGGAGTTTTGCCGTCACTACCGATGTGACCTTCAAAGCACTCACAGACGAGGAAATCGATTATTATGTAGAGACCTATCATCCGCTCGACAAGGCGGGTGCCTACGGCATACAGGAATGGATAGGCTATATCGGTGTGACTGGATTGAACGGTAGTTATTTTAATGTGATGGGATTGCCTGTTCAGAGGATATATAATGAACTTAAAGTGTTCTAATAATGCAAAAATTGCATAATAATATACGATTTTTACACAAAAAACTTGCGCATCTTTGTTGTTTTTACTATATTTGCACTCGATAACTAGTAATTTTAATCTATATTTATCATTTTCCATTTTTAGAGGGGAACTCGTCTGCGAAGATCGGTTCCCTTTTTTATTGGCGTCTTTTGAACTCCGAACAGGTGATGGCAGTGGCAATCGCCACATTCAGACTCTCTGCCGTATCGCCTTCGCGGAAACAAGGAATCAAAAGACGGCGGTTCACCCTTTGGCGGATGGCTTCCGAGATGCCGTTGCCTTCGTTGCCCATCACGATGATGCCCTCGTTGGAGAGTGTCTGCTGGTAAATGTCTTCGCCATCAAGCAAGGTACCGTAGACAGGGTAGGAGGGTGGCAGGCTGTCGAAGAGCCGCATCAGGTCTGTATAGATGATGTTCACGTGTGCGATGCTGCCCATCGTTGCCTGCACTACCTTCGGGTTGTAGGCATCAGCCGTGTCCTCGCTGCAATAGATGGTGTCGATGTCGAACCAGTCGGCAATACGGATGATGGTGCCGAGATTGCCGGGATCCTGCACACCGTCGAGGGCAAGAGAAAGATGAGAGGTGAGGGGAGAGGAGGGAGAGATTGCCTCAGCCGAGATATCTGGCAGACGAAACAAAGCCAGCACCTGTTGGGGGTGTTGGAGGAAACTGATGCGGCGCAGTTCGTCGTCAGTGACAGGAGTCAGGGGGACAGGTCGCTTGATTCCGTTCGGGATCAAGGACCTGTCCCCCTGACCCCATTCCTCTGTAGCATACACTGCCACAGGCTGAAACCGTCGCAGCAGGTCGCCAACCACCTTCGGCCCCTCTGCCACAAACACCCCTTCGCGCTTGCGATATTTCTTCAATTCCAGTTGTCGGATAAACTTTATCTGGTTCTTGCTAATCATTTTTTCCCGTTTTGTTTGCAAAGATAGAAATAAATCTTTATCTTTGCAACTAATTAACAAGATAATTGATGAGGATACGCCGATTTTCCCATGTTTTGACGGCCTGCGTGTGCGGACTCCTGCTGGGTTCGTGCTCCGCTTCACGTGACCTGCCAGAAGGGCAACTGATGCTGAATAAGGTCAGTGTGGTGGCCGACGGCAAGTATCCAGACATCAATCCCTCACAACTGAAAAGTTATGTCCGTCAGAAGGGTAATTCGCGCTGGTTCTCAGCGGTGAAGATCCCACTCGGTGTCTATGCGATGGCAGGTGACGACAGCACGAAATGGATCAACCGCACCTTGAAGTCGATGGGAGAGGCTCCCGTCATCTACGACACCTTGCAGGCACGGCTCTCGTGCGAGAGTCTCCAAAAGGCCTTGCAGAACAAGGGCTATCTTGATGGTCAGGTGGAACTCTTCGCCGACACGAAAGGCAAGAAAATCAACGCGATCTACGTGCTTCATCCTGGCACACCTTATTATATACGACGGTTGAACTACGAGATACAAGACTCCGTCATTGCGCGGCTGTTGCAGTACGACCAGCACCAACTGCGTGAGAATACGCAACTCGATGTGGAAGCCCTGAACCAGGAGCGCTCCCGGCTGACGGAACTCTTGCAGAACCGAGGTTACTACCGTTTCCATAAGGAGTATATCAACTATCGCATCGACACCCTGCAAGAGCAACACCTTGCTGATGTCACACTCATGCTGCGACCTTATCGCTCCAGCAATTCCCCCGATACCCTGCATACCCGCTACGGCATCCGACAGATCACCTATGCCAGTGGCGACCCGCAGGACTCCGTGATCCACCTGCGCCAACACGTGCTCCGTGAGAACACGTTCATAGAAGAGGGAAAGCCCTATTCTGCCGAAGGACTGCAAAACACCTACAACCACTTCGGGCGCCTTGATGCCGTGCGCTATACGAACATCAGTTTCCAGCAGGATCCAGACAGTGCCCTGCTCGACGCACACATCCAGTTGCAGACCAACAAACCTTCCACAATCAGTTTCCAACCCGAAGGCACCAATACTGCCGGTGATCTGGGTGCTGCCGCCTCGCTTACCTATCAGAACCGCAACCTGTTCCGGGGCTCCGAGACTTTCAGCGTGCAACTCCGTGGTGCCTACGAGGCCATCAAGGGACTGGAAGGATACAGCAATCAGGACTTCATCGAGTACAGCGTGGAGAGCCGCCTCCGCTTCCCTCGCTTCATCATGCCCTTCCTGAGCCGCGATATGCGCCACCGTACCATCGCCACCAGTGAGGTGTCGCTGCTTTACGACGCGCAGAACCGTCCTGAGTTCCACCGCCAGGTGCTCTCCGCAGGATGGCACTACCGTTGGAAGCCGCAGCGCCACCACGACCAGTACCAGTTCGACCTTATCGACCTGAACTATGTGTTTATGCCCTGGATCAGCGACACTTTCAAGAAGGAGTATCTGGATAATACCGGCAACTACAATGCCATCCTGCGCTATAACTACGAAGACTTGTTTATTATGAAGACCGGCTTTGGCTACGGCTACAACAACGGGTCGGTAGCCATCAAGGCGAATATCGAGACAGCGGGCAACCTGCTCAGTCTCGGTAGCAAAGTGTTCGGGGCGGAGCGCGACGGCGAAGGGCATTACCGTGTGTTCAATATCGCCTACGCCCAGTATGTGAAGGGCGATGTGGACTTTACCCGGCAAATCCTGTCGTACTACAATAGCCAACTCGTGTTCCACTTAGGCCTCGGCATCGCCTATCCCTACGGCAACAGCACCATACTGCCCTTCGAGAAGCGCTATTTCTCCGGCGGTGCCAACAGCGTGCGCGGATGGAGCGTCAGGAGCCTCGGCCCGGGGCGCTACCGCGACAAGGACGGTAACATCAACTTCATCACGCAGACCGGTGACCTGAAACTCGACCTGAACCTCGAATACCGGGCCCATTTGTTCTGGAAGTTCGGCGGTGCGCTGTTTGTCGATGCGGGTAATATCTGGACGCTCCGCGACTATCCTGATCAGCCCGGGGGACAGTTTAAGTTTCAGCGCATCCTGAAAGATCTGGCTGTCAGTTACGGTTTGGGACTGCGCCTGAACTTCGACTATTTCATCATTCGCTTCGACTTGGGTATGAAAGCCGTCAATCCCGCCTTCGAGACTGACGACGACGAGCATTTCCCCCTCCTTCATCCCCGCCTCAAGCGCGACCTTGCCTTCCACTTCGCCGTCGGCCTGCCATTCTAACCTCTTGGATGGCTATTGACAACAAAGCATTATTTCTTTTCTATTGAACGCGTTTCGAGAAACTGGCGGAAGGTCTGCAGATAACCGTCGGGTATGTGGATGATCTCCCTGCCGATGTAGACACAGTCATTGCGGTCTACTTTCTGAATCTTGTCGACAGCAATGATATAAGAGCGATGGATGCGTAGGAAACGGTCTTTGGGCAGCATATCCTCCACGGCTTTCATCGTCAGATGGGTAATCAGTGCTTTGGGCTCATTGTCGAGATAGAACAGCACGTAATCCTTCATGCCATTGATATATGTGATTTGGTCGATGGGCACATTACGCCATTCGCCATCAATGCGGATGAAAATGGTATTGGGCTGCTGAGGCTTTGCGACAGGATCTTGCTGATACAGTTTCCTGGCTTTCTCGACTGCTGTGAGGAACTTGTTATAGCGAATCGGTTTCAGCAGGAAGTCGAGGGCATTCACCTCATAACTTTCAAAGGCATACTCCTTAAAAGCGGTGGTAAAGACCACACGCGTCTCTTCAGGTAGAGAATGTGCCAACTCCATTCCGTCGATATTCGGCATCTGGATATCAAGGAACAGCAGGTTGGGCTTCTGTGCCTTGATGGCATTGATGGCTGTGATGGAGTCTGTAAACGAGGCCATCAATTGCAGATCTGGCGTCTTATCGACATAGGACTCCAGGAGACGGACGGCCAAGGGTTCGTCATCCACGATAATGCAAGTCATAGGTCTCATAACTGAAGGGTGATTTTGACGTGATAGATATTCTCGGTTGTAACAGTCTGCTCCCATCGGTAGCGGCCAGGATAGAGCAAGTCCAGACGGCGACGAGTGTTCTCCAGTCCGATGCCAGAACCGCTGCGGTCCTTGGTGGGCTTGGGGTTGTTGGTATTGTCGCTGGTGAAGACGAGCATACCGTCATGTTGTGTCAGACTGATATCGATAGTTGCAGGGGCATTGCTGTTCATACCGTGCTTGAAGGCATTCTCGATGAGCGAGATGAAGAGCAAGGGGGCCACTTCGGCTTTTCCATCCTCAATAGCGATAGTTTTGCTTACTGTTGTCATCTCATTGCAGCGCAGTTCCATCAGTTCTATATAGTTGCGCATAAACTCAACCTCGCCTTGCAAAGCCACTTTGGGATTGTTGGTCTCATACATCGCATAGCGTAGCAGGTCGCTCAACTGCATCACAGTATCCTGGGCTTTGTCAGCATCAATCTGCGTCAGGCTGGAGATATTGTTGAGCGTATTAAAGAGGAAATGGGGATTGATTTGATTCTTCAGCCAGGCCAGTTCTGCCTCTACCTCTTTCTGTCTCTTCTCGCTCTGTCGCATCACGTAGCGGATACTCAGGGCGATGCCGATGGCCATCAGGTTAACGAGCAGGGCAAAAATGAGAAACGAGGAATAGCCAGCCAGCATATTTTCGGGCAGCGAGTTGAAGTCTTTAAAAAACACATGGGCATTGGTGGCAATGACGAGAGCCGTATTGGCTACAACGAACTGCCAGCGATGATGACGAAACCACAATAAGGGGACGCACAGGTAGAAGTTAAGGAGATAGACCACTACAGCCGGAGCCAGCCAATAGGCAGAAACGGTCAACGACTCCCATGCTAATTGAGGGTTATGGCTTGTGACGTAACTGATGAGCCCTGGCGACAGCAAGGTCAGCGACAGCAGCAGCACCTGTGCTACGCACAGCCACACATCTTTTATCTGTATCTTCTTCATCGTCGGCAAAGTTAGTGATAATTTCTGAAACAACAAAAGTTCTCCTGCATAATCTCTATGCAGGAGAGACATTTTAGTCATATATGTGGACCGTCGAAAGTTTTTTTATCTGGTGGCAGTCAGTTGCTCCGTCATCCTGTCTGCAGTGTTCTTCACTGTCAGGTCGAGGGTCTTCACGTACTTGTCATACTGCTTCTCGTTGAGAATCTTCTTCATTGTTGCCTTATGACGAGCCTGAATCTTCTCCCAAGCCTTGCCGGCATCCGAGGTATCCTGAAGTTGATTGTAGGCCTTCAAGGAACTGTCGAACTGAGCCATAGCCTTCTTCACGGGTTCAATCTGATTGACCCTCAGTTCCAAATAGTTTGCCAGGCGGTCGAAGGTCAGTTTGCTACTGTTGTCAATACTCTGAGCGTTAGCACTCATTGTCATCATCACCATTGCCACGAGGGCGAAAAACATTTTTTTCATACCTTTTACTATTTTAAATTGTTAATACTGTGTTTCTGTCGTTCAACTTGTTATCGTCTTTTGACAGTGCAAAGGTATGAAGAATATGGGCTGCTTCCAAATCACCTTCGACGTTTGCCCCCACGTCTTTCGACGTTTGGACCGCGGGGTTGTGCGGTTACTGGTCGGCATCGTCGAAGCCGCCATTGCCATCGGGATCGGGGGTGCCGCCGCCGCTATTGTCTCCGCCGCCGCTATTGTCGCCACCGCCATTGTCACCAGAGCCGGCATCGCCTGAGCCAGAGCCTGAGCCGCCACCGTTGTCATCACCGCCAGGCGTGACAGTACCCGTGCCGCCGCCCTGTTCAGAGCCCGAACCTGAGCCGGAGCCGCTGCCCGACAGACTGTTGTTGCCCGACGGGCTGCTGCTGCCCGAGCCGTCCTCGTCCTTACCGTTCTGCTTGCGGTCGAGCATGTCCTGATAGAGTTTCACCGTACCGTTCCACTGCTTGATGAAAGCCTCGTAGGCCGTTGGATCGTCGGCAAACAGCGCTGCGCCCTCGATGATGGCCACCGTCTCATCGTAGAGTCGGTCGCACTCCTTGCGGGCGGAGGCCAGTGCGCCGTACACCTTCTCGCTCTCCTCGGCACCCTGTTCCAGGCGCAGTGCCTTTACCTCGTCCTGGCCTTCCTTCATCTGCTGGAACAGGTAGGTGCCGTTGATGGCCTCGATTTTGGCGAGCATCTCCGGTGTCGAGAGGTCGGTGATCAGGTTCTCCAACTGTCCCGTCTCCTCGTCCATCTGCGCGTTGATCTTCACCTTGTAGAGGTTGAACACGGCGATCAGTGCCGTTGCGGCGGCATCCAATACCGCCATGCCGGAGCCCGCCCAAGCCTGAACGAGGCGGTGCAGACGGGTGTAGAATCGGTCGCGCTTCGTATCGGCGGCCTCCCGCTGGGCGACGATGTCGCTTGCGCGAACCTTCATGTAATACTGGTCCTCAACGCCGAATGCGCCCGAAAGGGCTGTCAGTGCACTCACGATGCGCTGTGCCGTGAAGCCGCAGGCTGTCAGTGCTGTGATAAATGCCTGAATGAACGCGAAGTGCTGGGCGTTTTTCAGGCGAACCTTCTGTAATGAATTGATTTTTCCCATAATTTAAAATTTTAAGAATGAAACATTTGGATATTTGTCTTGTTGTCGTGACAAAGTCTTTTTTCGCTTGAAAAATCGTTTTGTTTTCGGAACAAAGTCTTTTTTCATTTGAAAATTGGTTTTATTGGCCGCGCAAAGCCGTTTTTCGTTTGAAAATTGGTCTTGTTGACCGCGCAAAGCCGTTTTTCATTTGAAAATTGGTCTTGTTGACCGCGCAAAGCCGTTTTTCGTTTGAAACGGAGTCTTGTCGCCGAGAAATAATTCCCGGCGGAGGGCGCATGCCCATAGGATATGGTTTATAATAACGTTTTGACAGATGTCCCATAATACCAGATGTAAAGAGAACATTTTTCTTGTTTGCATCTGCAAAGATACAACATTTTTTCGCGGTTTGCAACCCCGTCCCCTTTATTTATCGACGAAACGCCACTTTTCCCCGACGAGTCCCCAAACTTTTATAATTTCTTAAACCTTGTGTGCTTTTCTTCCGCTCCTTTTCTGGTCAAGAAACAGGGGCCGGCATCCTGCCAGCCCCTGCCTGGAAAAAAACTATTCTATCCTTTTGATCTATTATCGATCCATGCTTAATTGCCCGAGATGATGTCCACGACCTTCACGACATCAGCGGCATTTACCACGCCGTCGCCGTTTATGTCGCCCACTTTGCCAGAACCGCTGCCGATTCCTGTTGATATGTATTCGTATTGATACTACATAATTATACAACCTCATGAGCATAGTTCTGGTAGTTACCCAGAATTTGCTCAATATGGATAACCTCAGAACAAGCATCCCATGTTACACCTCCGCCAATGAGATACCAGTTCTTACGTTCTTTGGCGGGCATTCTTTTCAATGACGGAAAGGCAGAGATTGGCATCAATACAGAACGCCCGTCCTGTAAATCCACCTGAAACATTCCGCGCTTAGGGAATAACAGCCGCTTGATCTTAGGCTTTACATCCCAATATCCTTCCTTCTTATACATATTATTTCTTTTTAGTTTTCTTTACCGTCATCATTCTGATGCGTTTACCTTGTTTGAAAAGACTCCATTGCCGGAGCATTTTTTCTTGATATTCGCTGGCTATTGCCAAAACTTCTTTTGCTTGAGAGTCGGTCAAGTCACCTTTATGGGCCAACTCAACCACAGGTTCCAACCAAATCTTGCACAGATGCTCAGTACCACGTTTACCTACATGCACATGAGCACGATTCTCATTATAATCTGTATTCCAAAAAAGGAACTGCCAGATAATTTTTGCAGTGATATACAATAGTATTTTCGGCATCGTCGTTATGTTTTATTTCAAATCACACGGCAAAGATACGAAAAGTTTTGGAATGAAAAAAGAAAAGAACGAGAAATTTTCAAAAAAGGTAAAAGACGGTTCTGCCGATCATGGGCAGAGGCCCACTACGCTAAGAAAATCCCCGAAAGTCGAAGGGCTTTCGGGGATTATAATTAATCCTTTTGATCTATAATCGATCCGTGCTTAATTGCCCGAGATGATGTCCACGACCTTCACGACATCAGCGGCATTTACCACGCCGTCGCCGTTCACATCGCCCCTTGTCTTGTCACCGCCACCTGATTCAGCAGTGCCGATTGAACAGAGCAGAGTGGCCCTGGAATTGTCAGCATCATTTCCTCCAATCCTAAGATATAATTTATTATTAATCTTCATCAAATCATAACCCTTTGAAGGGGATGATGTGAAACCATCTGGGAAATTGATGGTCTGAAGTACTTCTCCTGACTCAGACACCACCTTAATGCCGGTCATCTTGGGAGTTGTCCCACTTCCCCTATAATCAATTACTCCATCGCCGTCTCTATCTTCTTCAAAACTATCATTAACAATAGAAATGACAGGCATCAGATATTCATATTTGTCATCTGAATTAAAGATGGTCTGAGAAATATAGATTTGTCTGAAGTCATTGCAACTCTGGTCGAAATCTTCAAGATCCAGACTAATTATATCGGAATAATGTTTGTCTTTGCCCTCATTTACAACCTGCCAGTCGCCTGTATATTTACCATCTACCCAAGCACGCTCCTCATTTTTGTAATTGTATTCATACTCCTCTTGATTAATGGTCAGTTCGCCTTGTTTCGTAAAGTCGTTGCTGTAGAAGGTGATTTTTTGTACTGTACCTTGGTCAGATTTTTCCCTTGTGAAAATCTGTGCCTTCCCGTCGTACGAGAACTCTGGTAAAGTGGCTGTGAAACTACTAACGCCACTTATCACTTTCTGGCTCTGGGCCATCGCTACACTTGCACCTGCTGCAAGGAATAGCATTACAAATACCTTTTTCATAAGTTTATTCTTTTAATTATTTATTGTTATCTTTCAGATGGTTTTATTTGTTTCGGTTGCAAAGATACAACAATTCCCGTGAAAAACAAAACGAAGAAAAGTTAAATCTTCGCCCGATTCTTTGGCAGTCCATTCTTTTTTACGTACTTTTGCACAAAATAATAACAATAAAATGCTGAAATTTATATCGTTTGGCAGCGGGAGCAGCGGTAATTGCTATTACTTAGGCACCGCAACAGACGGATTGTTGATAGATATTGGAGTCGGAATAAGAACGCTGAAAAAGCACGCCAGGGACTACGGCATCAGCCTCGGTTCAGTTAAGCGCGTGCTTGTGACGCACGACCACGCAGACCACATCAAGTCGGTGGGATCTTTCAGTTACGACTATCACGTGCCGGTCTATGCCACTGAGAAGGTTCATCAGGGCATCGACCATAACTATTGTGTACAACGGAAGGTGGCCGACGAGCAGAAGCGCATCGTGGAGCCCGGGCTGACGATGCAGTTGGGCGACTTCACCGTCACCCCGTTTATCGTGCCGCACGATGCCAACGAGAACGTGGGCTACCAAATTGAGGCTGGGGGAGTGACCTTCGTGCTGATGACGGATGCGGGCAGCGTGACCGACGAGATGAAGGCGCGTATCGCGGCTGCCGACTACCTGGTGATCGAGGCCAACCACGATGTGGAGATGCTGAAGAACGGTCCGTACCCGAAGTATCTGAAAGAGCGCATCGCCAGCGGTATCGGTCATCTGTCGAACACAGAGTGCGGCAAGGTGTTGGCGGAGAATATGACGGAGCGGCTGAAGCACGTCTGGCTATGTCATCTGAGTGAGGAGAACAATCATCCGGAGTTGGCGCGAAAGACCGTCGATGCCACCCTGCGTTCGTACGGCATCATCGCCGGCAAGGACTTAGAACTGGAGGTTTTGAAGCGCAAAATGCCCAGCGAAGTGTATGAATTAGGCTGAAAAAGTGTGAATTTGTTGCGTATTTGCTTAAAAAAGTGACAAAATGTTTGTTGGTTTCGCAAAAATACTATACCTTTGCCCCCGATTTCAAACAAAAGCATAGAAATGATTAGTAAGAATCTACTTAACGGCCTTATTATTATTCGACTGCAGGGAGCAGTCGGAAGTGACAAGGTGTATATATATTAATAAGGTGTAAGCAAACGAAACGATATAGAGCCCTTCTCACTTCCGAGTGTGAAGGGCTTTTTCATGGTGACTGACAATAACACAATAAAGACTAAATAAGAAAAAGAGAAAGAGAAATGGACGACAGATTGTACATCTTCGACACGACGCTCCGGGACGGTGAACAGGTACCCGGATGCCAGTTGAACACGGTAGAGAAAATCCAGGTGGCGAAAGCCCTGGAACAACTCGGCGTGGACGTGATTGAGGCGGGATTCCCCGTATCGAGTCCGGGTGACTTCCATTCGGTGATTGAGATTTCGAAGGCGGTGACATGGCCGGTGATTTGTGCACTGACACGCGCTGTGGAGCACGACATCGACGTGGCCTTCGAGGCCTTGCAGTATGCCAAGCACAAGCGTATCCATACGGGTATCGGCACCAGCGACGAGCATATCCTGTATAAGTTTAACTCCGACCGTGAGCATATCCTCGAACAGGCCGTTGCCGCCACAAAGTACGCCAAGCGGTTTGTGGACGATGTGGAGTTTTATTGCGAGGATGCCGGACGCACGGATAATGAATACCTCGCCCAGGTGGTGGAGGCTGTGATCAAGGCCGGGGCCACAGTGGTAAATATCCCTGACACCACGGGCTACTGTCTGCCGCAGGAGTATTATGAGAAGATCAAGTACCTGATGGAGCATGTGGACAATATCGACAAGGCCATCATCTCCACCCACTGTCACAATGACTTAGGTATGGCAACGGCCAACACCTTCAACGGTGTGATGGCTGGTGCCCGTCAAGTGGAGGTGACCATCAACGGCATCGGTGAACGGGCGGGTAATACCTCTCTTGAGGAAATCGCCATGATCCTGAAATGCCACAAGGGTCTCGGTATCGACACGAACATCAACACGACGAAGATCTATCCGACGAGTCGTATGGTGTCGTCGTTGATGAATATGCCCGTACAGCCGAATAAGGCCATTGTGGGTCGCAACGCCTTTGCACACTCCAGCGGCATCCATCAGGACGGCGTGCTGAAGAACGTGCATACCTACGAGATCATGGACCCGAAGGATGTGGGTATCGACGACAACAGCATCGTGCTGACAGCCCGCAGCGGAAGGGCTGCCCTGAAGCACCGTCTGCATGTGAACGGCGTGGATCTGGACGATCAGAAACTTGATAAGATCTATGAGAAGTTCCTGGTATTGGCAGACCAGAAGAAGGAGGTGGGCGATGCCGATGTGATGATGCTGGCAGGTGCCGACACCTCGGACACTCGTGCCGTGCGTCTCGACTTCCTGCAGGTGACGACAGGCAAGGGCGTGAAGAGCGTGGCTTCGATAGGCTTGGATATCAGTGGGCAGAAGTTCGAGGCGGCTGCTTCGGGCAACGGTCCTGTGGATGCCGCCATCAAGGCCCTGAAAAAGATCATCATGAAGACGATGACGCTGAAGGAGTTTACTATCCAGGCCATCTCGAAAGGCTCCGACGATGTGGGTAAAGTTCACATGCAGGTGGAGTACGACGGAAGTCTGTACTACGGCTTCGGTGCCGATACGGACATTGTGACGGCATCGGTGGAGGCATATATCGACTGTATCAATAAGTTTAAGGTGAAGGAATGAATACATTATTTGACAAGATATGGGACAGGCACGTGGTGCAGGTCGTGAAGGACGGGCCGACGCAGTTGTATATAGACCGTCTGTACTGTCATGAGGTAACCACGCCGCAGGCCTTCGACGGTATGAGGACGAGAGGATTGAAGTGTTTCCGTCCTCAGCAGATCTATTGCATGCCGGATCACAACACACCGACGCATGATCAGGATAAACCCATCGAGGATCCCGTGTCGAAGGCACAGGTGGATGCCCTGGCGAGGAATGCTGCGGAGTTTGGACTGACGCACTACGGTATGATGTCGAAGGACAATGGTATCATCCACGTAGTGGGACCGGAGAAGGGACTCTCATTGCCTGGCATGACGATTGTCTGTGGCGACTCACATACCTCTACACACGGAGCGATGGGGGCTGTGGCTTTCGGCATCGGCACCTCAGAGGTGGAGATGGTGATGGCCTCGCAGTGTATCCTCCAGCAAAAGCCCAAGTCGATGCGTATCAGCATCAACGGTACACTGGGCAAGGGCGTGACGGCAAAGGATGTGGCTCTCTATCTGATGGCGCAGATTACGACATCTGGTGCTACTGGCTATTTCGTGGAATATGCCGGTGAGGCAGTGCGGAACCTGTCGATGGAAGGCCGTCTGACGCTCTGTAACCTCTCCATCGAGATGGGGGCCCGTGGCGGTATGATTGCACCCGATGAGACCACCTTTAATTATATAAAAGGTAGGGAGTTCGCCCCGAAGGGAGAGGAGTGGGAGAAGGCCGTTGCCTATTGGAAGACCTTGAAGAGCGGCGAGGATGCCGTGTTTGACAAGGAACTGACGTTTGATGCAGCGGATATTGAGCCTCGTATCACCTACGGCACGAACCCTGGAATGGGCATAGGGATTACCGAAGCCATCCCGGATTCCTCGGAGCCGGGCTTCTTGAAGGCTCTCGACTATATGGGCTTCAAGCCCGGACAGGAACTGCTCGGCACGAAGGTGGATTATGTGTTCCTTGGGGCCTGTACCAACGGACGCATCGAGGACTTCCGTGCCTTTGCCTCACTGGTGAAGGGACGGAAGAAGGCTGACGATGTGGTGGCGTGGTTGGTGCCTGGTTCCTGGGCCGTGGATCAACAGATCCGCGAGGAGGGACTGGACAAGATACTTGCCGAGGCAGGCTTTGAGATCCGTCAACCCGGCTGCTCTGCCTGTCTGGCCATGAATGATGATAAGATTCCCGCAGGCAAATTGTCGGTATCTACCTCTAACCGTAACTTCGAAGGACGTCAGGGGCCCGGGGCGCGTACCGTTCTGGCATCGCCTCTCACTGCTGCCGCTGCCGCCGTCACTGGTGTCATCACTGATCCAAGAGAACTATTATGAAACAGAAATTCGATATTATTACATCAACCTGCGTTCCCCTGCCTTTGGAGAACGTGGATACAGACCAGATTATCCCTGCCCGTTTCCTGAAAGCGACGACGAGGGAGGAGCGCTTTTTCGGCGACAACCTATTCCGCGATTGGCGCTACAACGCCGATGGTACACCCAACAAGGACTTCGTGCTGAATGATCCTGCCTACGGCGGATGCATCCTCGTGGCAGGCAAGAACTTCGGTAGCGGTTCCAGTCGTGAGCATGCGGCATGGGCCATCGCAGGTTATGGTTTCCGGGTGGTCATCAGCAGTTTCTTTGCCGATATCCACAAGAACAACGAACTGAACAATTTCGTGCTGCCGGTGCAGGTGAGCGAGGACTTCCTCGCAGAGTTATTCCAGAGCATCCGTGAAAATCCGGAAACTCAGGTAAAAGTCGACCTCCCCAACCAGACGGTGACGAACCTTGCCACTGGTTGCAGTGAGCACTTCGACATCAACGGCTACAAGAAGCACTGTCTGATGAACGGCCTCGACGACATCGACTTCCTGGTGCAGAACCAAAACAAGACAGAACAATGGGAACAGCAGAACAAGTAAGCAAATACCAGCGCATACAGCCCTTTGTGGAGATCATGGACTCGACACTGCGCGACGGTGAGCAGACCAGTGGCGTGTCCTTTCTGCCGCATGAGAAACTGATGATAGCCCGCATGCTGCTGAACGATCTCAACGTGGATCGTATCGAGGTGGCATCGGCACGGGTCTCGGAAGGGGAGAAGGAGGCTGTCGGCATGATCTGTCGCTATGCGGAAAAGATTGATAAGTTGGAGCGCGTGGAAGTGCTCGGGTTTGTGGATGGTGGAAAGAGCATCGACTGGATAGCCGACTGTGGCGGCAAGACGATGAACCTGTTGGCGAAGGGATCGCTGAAGCACTGTACCCAACAACTCCAAAAGACACCCGAGGAACATATCGAGGATATCCGCTACGAGGTGAAATATGCCCGTGAGAAGGGTATCACGGTGAACCTCTACTTGGAGGACTGGTCGGACGGCATGAAGGATTCGCCCT
Source organism: uncultured Prevotella sp. (assembly GCA_900320905.1). Classification (GTDB taxonomy): domain Bacteria; phylum Bacteroidota; class Bacteroidia; order Bacteroidales; family Bacteroidaceae; genus Prevotella. The sequence continues at coordinate 3,673 of ONTZ01000002.1, read as the reverse complement.
TCTATGTCTATCAGTTGATGGATGCCCTCTGCGACAGCGGCATCCGGCGCTTTATGCTGCCTGACACTTTGGGCATCATGAATCCCCTGCAGTGCATCGAGTACTTCCGGAAGATGGTGAAACGCTATGCCGACACCCACTTCGATTTCCATGCCCACAACGACTACGATCTCGCGGTGTCTAACTCCCTCGCCGCCGTGCTGAGCGGCGCGAAGGGACTGCACGTGACGGTGAACGGGCTGGGGGAGCGCTGCGGTAATGCCCCGCTGTCGAGTGTGCAGGTGATTCTGAAGGATCACTTCAATGCCCGCACGAATATCCGCGAGAACAAACTCAACGACATCTCCCGTCTGGTGGAGAGTTACAGCGGCATTGCGGTGGCACCCAACCAGCCGATCATCGGCGACAACGTGTTTACGCAGGTGGCTGGGGTGCATGCCGACGGCGACAAGAAGAGCGGACTGTATCAGAATGCCCTCGTGCCGGAACGCTTCGGACGGCGGCGCGAATATGCCCTCGGCAAGAACAGCGGTAAGGCGAATATCGCCAAGAACCTGGAGGAACTGGGCCTTGAACTGACTCCCGAACAGACGCGCCGCGTCACCCAGCGCATCACGGAACTCGGCGACAAGAAGGAACGCGTGACGCAGGAGGATCTGCCCTTCATCGTCAGCGATGTGCTGAAGCACGATGCACCGGAGGACAAGGTGAAACTGGTGAGTTATGTGGTCTCGACGGCCTACGGCCTGAAGCCCGGTGCGAATGTCAAGGTGGAGATTAACGGACAGCAGTATGAGGCCAGTGCCACGGGCGACGGTCAGTATGATGCTTTCGTGAAGTCGCTGCGCTATATCTATAAGAAATATCTCGATCGTACGTTCCCCACACTGGCAAACTATGCGGTGTCCATCCCTCCCGGCGGTCGTACCGATGCCTTGGTGCAGACCGTCATCACGTGGAATGACAATGGACGCCTGCTCCGCACCCGCGGACTGGATGCCGACCAGACGGAAGCCGCCATCAAGGCGACCTTTAAGATGCTGAACATTATTGAAAACGAACAAGATAAGGAATTATGAAATTGAAGATTGCTATTCTGCCCGGCGACGGTATCGGGCCGGAGATTATGAAACAAGGTGTGGCTGTGCTCGATGCCATTGCCAAGAAATGCGGACACCAGTTTGAATACGAGGAGGCCATCTGCGGGGCGCATGCCATCGACGAGGTGGGAGACCCTTATCCTGACAGCACTCACGAGGTGTGCATGCGGGCTGATGCAGTGCTCTTTGCTGCCGTCGGTGACCTGAAATACGACAACGACCCCACGGCGAAGATTCGTCCGGAGGTGGGGTTGTTGGCTATGCGAAAGAAACTGGGGCTCTTTGCCAATGTGCGCCCTGTGGCGACGTTCGACTGCCTGCTCCACAAGTCACCCCTGAAGGACGAACTGATTCGTGGTGCCGACTTTGTGGTGCTGCGCGAACTCACTGGCGGCATGTACTTCGGTGAGAAGTACCAGGACGACGACAAGGCTTACGACACTGATATCTATACGCGTCCTGAGATTGAGCGCATCGTCAGACTGGGCTTTGAGATGGCGATGAAGCGTGGCAGGCACCTCACCGTTGTCGATAAGGCTAATATCCTTGCCAGTTCTCGATTGTGGCGACAGATTGCCAAGGAGATAGAACCGCAGTATCCTGAGGTGCGCACCGACTATATGTTTATCGACAATGCCTCGATGCGGGTACTCACCGAACCCCGTTTCTTCGATGTCATCGTCACGGAGAATACTTTTGGCGATATCCTCACCGACGAGACGGCCTGCATCACGGGTTCGATGGGACTCCAGCCCTCGGCTTCGTTGGGTGAGCATACGCCGCTCTTCGAACCGGTGCATGGCTCGTGGCCGCAGGCTGCCGGACAGAACATTGCCAATCCGTTGGCGCAGATCCTCTCTGCCGCCATGCTCTTGGAGCACTTCGGACTCACGAAGGAGGGTGCCCTTGTGCGTAAGGCTGTCAATGCCTCGCTCGATGCCAACGTCCGCACTCCTGAAATTCAGGTGGAGGGCGGTGCTAAGTATGGCACTCGCGAGGTAGGAGAATGGATTGTAAAGTTTATTAATGAGGAATGAGAGATTAAAAATGAGGAATGAGGAATGAGAAATGAGGAATGTTGATTACTTCTATAGGCGGATGAGGCTGATGATACGGATGATGCAGATGGGGCTTTGCTCTCACTTAATCGCAGCCCTTCTCATTTCTCATTCCGCCTCGGCGCAGACGAGGCAGCACTGGCGTGATTCGCTCGAAGTGCTCAACGCCAAGATAGGCCGCGACCCCAATAACCTTGACCTGCATCTGTTGAAGGCCGAGGCGAATATCAATCTGGAGCAGTGGGACTATGCCCTGGCGGAGTACGGCAAGATACTGCATGCCGACGAGCATAATCTGGCCGCCCTCTATTTCCGGGCATACGTTCACAGCCATCAGAATCATTATGATTTGGCGAAGGTCGATTATGAGGCCTTCCTGCGTATGCAGCCTCAGCACTTTGAGGCCCGTCTGGGACTGGCGCACGTACTGCAAAAGATGGGTCGAAAGACGGATACTTTCGATGAACTCAACCGCATCGTGCAGATGTTCCCTGACTCGGCCGATGCCTACGCCGCCCGCGCCGCCTTCGAGACGGAGCAGAAACTCTACGACATCGCCCTCTACGACTGGGACGAGGCCATCCGCCGCCGTCCGCTCAACGATGGCTATGTGGTCTCGAAGGCCAACATCCTCATCACCCTCAACCTCTTGGACGAGGCCCGTCGTGAACTCAATGCCGCCATCAAGCGCGGTATCCCCCGCTACGCCCTCAAGGAGTGGCTCGACAAGTGCAAGAAGAAATAAAAAGTTACAGGCATTTCTTTGTTGTCTCGCGGAATGTTTGTATCTTTGTAGCCGAAATAGCAATCCAAAGAAATATTTAAAAACGAGATAACAATGAAAAAGGTATTATTCATTATCGCACTGGTGCTCCTGCCGATGCTGGCAAGCGCAAAAATCCTGTGATAATCAACGGCATCTACTACAACCTCTACTACAATAGTAAAACCGAAGCGGAGGTAACATGGAATAATGAGTTAATAAGAGTTTTCTACATTGGGGATGTAGTTATACCTGAATCAGTCACATACGATGATGTAGTTTATAGCGTGACCTCCATCGGCTATTATGCATTCTATCAATGCAGCAATCTGACTTCGGTTACAATTCCTGACGGCGTGACCTCCATCGCTGATGGTGCTTTCTCTGGTTGCAGCGGCCTGACTTCGATTACCATCCCCAACAGCGTGACATCAATCGGTGATTGGGCTTTCGGTGTATGCAGAGGCCTGACCTTCATTACACTCCCCAACAGCGTGACATCAATCGGTGATTGGGCTTTCGGTGTATGCAGAGGCCTGACCTTCATTACACTCCCCAACAGCGTGACCTCCATCGGTGATCATGCTTTCTATGACTGTATCTAAACGGGTATAAACAACTAGGAATATCTAATACTAACTGCGCATAAAGCGCTCATTTTCAATAACTTTTGATTTTTAACACTTGATGGCTGGAATTTGGTAGTAACCGAATTTCAGTATATTTTTGCAACGTATTTCTACCGCGAGGAA
>ONTZ01000072.1 GCA_900320905.1 uncultured Prevotella sp. | reverse complement strand
GTCGCTCCTGATGGCAAGCGTGCGCTGAAGAACACCGGCAGCGAGAACCTGACTATGCTCTGTATCCAGTACAAGGCCAATGCCTTCACCGAAGCCGACAGCCCTATGACTGATGGTGTCATCCTGCAGGAAGAACTGAAATGGTAAGCGATATGTTCGACAAAGCAATTCAGTTTCTGAATGACCACAAGGAAGTCGCCTTCGCCACAAGCGAGGGCGATTGTCCTAAGTTGCGCATCTTCCAAATCATGAAGCAGGAAGGGCATGTCCTTTACTTTGCCACTTCTGCCCAAAAGGCAGTCTATCGGGAGTTACGCCAGAATCCCAATGTTGAGATACTGGCATACGCAGATAACATATCCATTAGATGCTCAGGTATGGTGAACTTCAATGTCGAGGATGACGTAAAGCGATGGATATATGACAACAATCCGGTACTGTCTCGTCTCTATATGAGCTATGATCAACTGGAATACTTCTGCCTTCCGATAGCAGAGATGGACTATTACGACTTAACACCGACGCCGCCAGTATTCCAACATTACGACCTCATTGCAGGCGAGGTCGGCAGCGGTTTCGTTGGTGAGAGGTTCAAGAACAATTGATTATTTTAATTAGCATAATCAGAAAAGACAGATTTCGCCTTATTTCGGTTGAAGACTCATACGGTAATCGCTGGGCGACTGGCCAAGGTGCTTGGTGCAGTAACGGCTGAAATAAGAGAGCGACGTGAAGTTCATCAGGTCGGCTATCTGTGTGCGTGACAGGCGTTCATCATTCAGATAGTTTTTTAATATAGGTACTGTATGACGGTCGATGTATGAAGTGACACTGTGTCCTGTCACACGTTTGATGGTGACAGAAAGATATTTGGGCGATACGTTCAGTCGCTCGGCATAATAACTCACATCACGCTCCGTTCGACTAATGCCGGTGGAGAGTAATGTCATCAGTTGTTTCACAATGTAGGCTGTGCGGTCGGTATGGGTATCTGTGGATTCACGCTCAACTCACGGGCATTCATACCGTAGAAGTCTGTGGAGTATTGAAAATCTGAATTCATTCGGCAAAAATACACATTATTATATATATAAAAGAACGATTTGTGCAAAAAGTGAAAATTGTGACGCAATTTATGAAAGTAAAGTATCAGGAAATCGCCGTATCTTTGCACCCAGTTAGAAACTGGTTGCGAAGATGCTCACGCTCGTCATATAGTTCAAACAAGTTTGACTCTGCTCTCGCTTAATCGCATCATTGCACCGTGAAACTTAAAGAGAATAAAAATATGGATATTTTCGAGCAATTAAGATCTGGGGAAGATGTCGATATGGCAACCCCTGAGTATGCAGAGGCCATCAAAGAGATGGGACGCTGCAATCAGATTTGTTTTCACATCAACACCACCGAGCCGGACATGGAGAAGATCCGTCCGTTGGAGGGAACTTTGTTTAACGGCGGACTTGATGCGTAACCATTGGCGAGAACGCCGTTGTGGCTGCTGGTGCCATCGTTACCAAGGATGTAGCACCTAATGCTATTGTAGGTGGCAATCCTGCAAAATTCATTAAGAACATATAAAGAACAGGAGGACAGATTATGATTTTCGACAGAAACGAGAAGAAGCAAGTAGTGGCACTCTTGGGTGCCGGCAGTATGGGAACTGCCATTGTACGCCGTATCGGCGCAGGCAAGATAATTCTGCTGGGTGATATCAGCGAGCAGGCATTGGAACGTGTCAGCGACGACTTCCGCCGCTCGGGCTACGACGTGGAGACCATCCAGGTGAATGCCTTGCAGAAGGAGAGCGTGGAAGCATTTGCACGGAAGGCTGCAGAACTGGGTCCCGTGATGTACTTCATCGATACGGCTGGTGCATCACCCAATCAGGCCAAGCCGGAGCACATCGTTGACCTCGATATGGTGGGTACTGGCTATGCTGTGGATGCCTTCGGAGAGGTGATGGCCGAGGGTGGCGCAGGAATCATCATCTCCAGTCAGGCAGCGTATATGTATCCCATTCCTAACGACATAGAACTGCAACTGGTCAACACCCCGACGGAAGGACTGAAAGACGTAAAGTTCATTCAGGAGGTGGCCATGCAGAACAGCGGTTTTGCCTATATGATAGCCAAGCGCATGAACCATCTGCAGGCACAGCGTGCTGCTGCCACAAGTTGGCGCAAGCGTCGTGCACGCATCAACACCATCTCGCCGGGCATCATCGTCACCCCTCTGGCATACGATGAGTTCAACGCTAATGGTGAAGGTTATCAGCGAATGATTGACGCCTCAGCCGCCCAGCGCGTAGCAACAAGCGACGAGATTGCCGATGCTGCTGCCTTCCTGCTTGGTGAACATGCAAAATTCATTACTGGAACCGATCTGCTCATTGACGGCGGAGTCATCGCCAGCATCCGCACTGGAGAATATAAGTTAGGATAAACAAATATCAATATGAATATCAAGAGTATCATCACTGCCGCCATAGCATTGCTGGTTTCCACAGCTTGCAGCGGTGGCGCAAAACAGGAGAAAGTTGTGAACAAGGACGGAAAGGCAATTGTAGTGTTCTTCTCGCATGCGGGAGACAACTACGCAGTAGGAAACATTGAGGTAGGCAATACGAAGATTGTTGCCGACTACATCACGGAACTGACAGGCGCAGAGCAGTTTGAAATCGTCACCCACAAGTATGACGGAATGGCTTATACACCACTCATCAATCTGGCAAAGGAAGAGACCAAGAAAGGTGAATTACCAGAATATGAGGGCGATGTAGATATGAGCAGCTACGATACAGTTTTCATCGGCGGTCCCGTATGGTGGGGCACCTATCCGCAAGTAATGTTCACCTTCTTCAAGAAGCACGCAAACGACCTGAAGGGTAAGACCGTCATCCCTTTCACCACTCACGAAGGATCTGGATTGGCCAACTGTGTGGAGGATGTGAAGGATGCATTCCCTGGAGCCAACGTCCAGAAGGGCTTCAGCATTTACGGTCACGAGGTGCGCACGGAAAAGAAAAAGGTCGAGAAGTGGCTCAATGGTTTAGGATATTAAAATTGGAAATTATGGAGTACATTACATTATCAAACGGTGTCAAGATGCCGACATTGGGCTACGGTGTGTTTCTTGTAAGCCCTGAAGAGTGTGAGCGTTGCGTGAGTGATGCATTAAGTGTGGGCTATCGTCTGATTGATACGGCACAGGCCTACCAGAACGAGGAAGGCGTTGGCAATGCCTGGCGCAAGGCTGGACTGAAGCGCGAGGATCTGTTCCTTGTAACAAAGGTCTGGATTTCGAACAACGGCGAGGAAAAAGCCGCCAAGAGTATCGATGAGAGTCTGCGCAAATTGCAGACGGAGTATATCGACCTGCTGCTCATCCATCAAGCCTACGGCGACGTGTTCGGTACTTGGCGGGCGATGGAGAAAGCCTATCGTGCTGGCAAGGTTCGTGCCATCGGTGTGAGCAACTTCCAGGCTGGCCGTTTCTTCGACTTCGCCCACTATGTAGAGCTGAAGCCGATGGTAAACCAGCTGCAATGCAACACGCTTATCCAGCAGACGGGCATCGAGCCGATTCATGCTGAATTTGGCACAAAGGTAATGGCCTGGGGACCGCTTGGCGGACAGGGCGTCGACGGCATCGTGAAGAGCGAGGCGCTGACTGCTATCGGAGCCAAGTATGGTAAGAGTGCAGCCCAGGTTGCCCTCCGCTGGCTCACCCAGCGCGGCATCGTAGCTATTCCCAAGTCGAGTCATAAGGAGCGTATGGCGCAAAATTTCGACGTCTTCGACTTCATTCTGACCGATGAAGACATGGCTCAGATTGCCACGATGAATCAGCACGACACGGGCACCATCAACTTCGGAGACCCGCAATTTGTGAAATATCTCATTGAGACTTACGGATAAGATGATTAAACAGGTATCAGTATTAGTGGGTGCTGGCAGCATCGGACAGGCTATTATCCGTCGTGTGTCGGCTGGTAAACTCATCGTGCTGGCAGATTATAGTGGGGAGAATGCAAAACGGGCTGCAAAGACGCTTGAAGATGCAGGCTTTGAGTGCTCATCTATCCAATGCGACCTTGGTTCAAAAGAGGACATCCTGAAGTTGGTGGAATATGCCATCAGTAAAGGAGAAGTGACAAACTTGGTAAATGCCGCTGGTGTATCACCTTCACAGGCTCCCGTAGAAGAAATTCTGCGCGTTGACCTCTACGGAACAAGTGTTCTGTTGGAAGAGTTTGGCAAAGTGATTGCCGAAGGTGGTTCGGGCGTGATTATCTCGTCGCAGAGCGGTCATCGTCTGCCAGCCTTATCAAAGGAACAGAACGATGCTTTGGCCACAACTCCCGTGGATGAACTGTTGAAATTGCCATTCTTGAAAGAGATCAACGACACACTGAAAGCCTATCAGTACTCCAAGCGCTGCAATGTGCTCCGCGTGATGTTCGAGGCTACCCGCTGGGGGCATCGCGGAGCTACCATTAACTCGATATCTCCTGGCATTATCATTACGCCACTGTCCAACGATGAATTGCATGGCCCACGCAAGGAAGGCTACCTGAAGATGATAGAGGGAATGCCAGCCCGTCGTGCAGGAACGCCTGACGAGGTGGGTGATATGGCTGAGTTCCTAATGTCCTCTCGCGGACGTTTCATCAGCGGTGCCGACTTCCTGATTGACGGAGGTTGTACAGCCTCTTACTGGTATGGAGATTTACAATACCTCAAGGCTACCCATTAACTATATAAAGATATGGAGAAGAAAATCGTCACATTAACTCCTTGTGGAGTGTAATGAAAACAAACAAGGTAATAATAATGAGAGACTTTGTATTTGAGAACAAGACCAAGGTTTATTTTGGTAAGGAGCAGTTGTGTCACCTGCATGAGGAAGTGGCACGTAAGGCCTGCGGTGCAGAAGGTGTGCTCCACGGATTTACCGATCTAACCCCTGCTGACGTTGAGAAGATTTTCAGAATGTGTCTGTAACTATTAGCTTAAAGCCCAGTTCCTAGATATCAGGGAACTGGGTTTTTAAATCATGCCAGAAATGCCAGAAATCACCATCATTCGCTTTTAGGATTGTATTTAAGTGCATCCAATGGCCAGCCTGTCACATTCCTACCTGTATCAAGTAGGCGAATCTCTTGAAGGTCGTTAACTGTCAGTGTATGTGCCTGCCAACGACCATCGTTCTTAACTAGTTTGGACTTCATTCGCCAATAATCGTTACTGCCAATTCTCTGGAGCCGCCATAATTGCGATATTCGCAGAAGTAGATGCCCTGCCAAGTGCCAAGATTCAAACGTCCGTCAGTAATGGGAATGGTGATACTGACACCGCTCAGCGTGGACTTGGCATGAGCAGGCATGTCATCGGCACCCTCCAAGGTGTGCTCATACTCTGGACGGTTCTCAGGAACCAGACGGTTGAAGATGGTCTCCATATCCACACGAACATTTGGATCTGCATTCTCATTGATGCTCAATCCACAACTGGTATGCTTCGTGAAAATATTCACGATACCAGTCTTCGGCAGTTTGGGTAACTGGCTCAGAATCTCACTCGTCACCAAGTGGAAACCTCTGCGTTTCGGTTTCAGGATTATCTCTATTTGCTGTACCATATCACTTAATTATCATTGATATACGACTTCGTTGTCATATCGTAGTACAATGCCTCTAACTCGGCCAAGGTCAGTTTCTCCACAGAGTGCTCAATGATGCGTATCAGTTCTTCACGCCGATAGTCATCTGACTGGTATTTATTCATATAAGCCATAGTCTATTCTTCTTTAATCACTGGCATATTCGCCTCTTTCCAAGCAATGATACCTCCTTTGAGGTTCATGCACTTATAGCCGACATCAGCTAACTTTCCGGCTGCATTGGCTGAACGGCGACCACTGCGGCAATAGATGGCGATAGTCTTGTCAATGGGCAGTTTGGCTTGGGCCTGTTCCACAAAGTCACTTTGGAACTGGTCGATAAGGATGGCGCCCTTGATATGCCCTTCGGCAAACTCATCGGCCTTACGCACGTCGAGGATTACCACGTTGGAGTCTGTTATCAGTTCGGCAAACTCCTTCACTTCCATGTTCTCAAAGTTCTGCTGGCCACAGGCAGTAGTAAGCCCAAGTGCGGCGAATAAGCAAGTCAAAATATTCTTCATATCTTCGTTTCTT
>ONTZ01000066.1 GCA_900320905.1 uncultured Prevotella sp. | reverse complement strand
TTTCTGCATCTTGTCAGGGGTGTTCCTGCCACTGGCGATGCCCACATAGTCAGATGCTACTAAAGTGTCAGCAGTTGCGAAGGTAACTGTGAACTCAGGATTAACGGCAAGGTTGTCCGTCGTCTGATGTGAACCAAGTGAGATCATAATCTCATGCATATCCCACTGACCACCCCAAGCAGCGTTCATCGCATTGGGCTTTCCTTCTTTATCGTAAGTGCCGATAATCAGCACTGGTTGTGGCAGTAGCCACGCTGTAGACTTAAAACTCTTCATAATATTTGTTTTTAAATTCTCTTTTGCATAAATACATTTAAATATGGTGACAAAGATGGTGCAAATCGAATGCAGAAAGTTTGCTTTTTGCTGAGATGCAGCCCATTTTCGCAATTTTATTTGCAAAAATACCAATTATCAGCGTAAAATCGCTATCTTTGCAGAATAAAATAAGAATAATTAGGATTTAGAGATGGGTAATATAATAGAATGGATAAGTTCCATAACGGAGAGTTTCACTAACAATCTGATAGCCGAGGATCGCTATAGGATGATTCTCGATGGTTTGCAGGTGACGCTGCTTATCACGCTCTGCGCCGCGCTGTTGGGTACGCTGCTGGGCGGACTGGTGTGCTGGATGCGCATGAGCCGCCGGACGTGGCTACAGCAAGTGGCCAAGGTGTATATAGAGATGATGCGCGGCACACCCGTGCTGGTGCTGCTCATGCTGATGTACTATGTGGTGATGGCTCCGCTGGATGCTACGGGCGTCATGGTGGCTATTGTTACCTTCGCCATGAATACGTCGGCCTACATCAGCGAAATGCTGAGAACCACCATTCAGAGCATTGACCGCGGGCAGACCGAGGCGGGACTGGCCTTAGGTTTCACGCAGCGGCAGACATTCTTTAAGATTGTGCTGCCACAGGTGGTCAAGGCGGTGATGCCCGTCTATCAGGGCGAGGTGGTGAGTCTGCTGAAGGGCACGAGCATCGTTGGCTACATCGCTGTGGCCGACATGACACGAGCCTCCGACCTGATACGTTCGCGCACATTCGACGCCTTCTTTCCGCTCATTGTGACGGCCATCATCTATTTCCTCATGGCATGGCTCATCGGGATGATGCTCCAGAGCCTCGTTCAGCAAAAGCGCACGAAGGCTATCGTTGCTGCTATGATGCTGACATTGTCTGGCATGATGGGTTACATATCAACGATGCTGACGGCCACTGATACAGACACTGCTGCAGATGTTGCGGACCAGTCAAGCGTTCCGCCTGTCTTCCAGGCGCTTAACGGCAAGAATGTGGCAGTGATTATCGGCAGCATACAGGACATTGCTGTCACCGACATGGCTCCCGATGCCAACATTCTACGCATGACCAGTCAGACCGACCTGCTGGCAGCCTTAGAGAACGGCAAGGTAGATGCGGCAGGCGGTGAAAGCCTGACGCTGATGTTCAACAAGGAGTTGCTTGAAAAGGTGGATTCTGTGGGTGCAGGACTTCCGCCGATTCCGTTAGGAGCCTGTTACCGTCTGGATAATACCGAACTGCAGCAGGACTTCAACAGTTTCCTGGCCGAAATACGCAGTGACGGCACCTACCAGCAGATTATGGATCGCTGGAGCAATGCCGACGCCCCCGCAGCCATGGACATTCCCCAACAACGCGGCACAGGGCGCATCCTGCGCATAGCCACCTTTCCGGCCATGCCTCCGTTCAATTTCATTAATTACGGAAAGCCGTCAGGTCTGGAGCCGGAACTGCTGACGGAATGGGCTAACCGGCGTAACTGGCAACTGGAGTACCTCATTATGGACTTCGCCGCGCAAATTCCTGCCGTGCAGACGGGCAAGGCCGATATGGCCATGGGGGCTATCAGCATCACCGAAGAGCGACAGAAACAGGTGCTCTTTTCCGACGGCTATCTCGATTCGCACATCGTGCTGATGACGCGAAAGGGCGAGGCTGCCATACTCAGCAACCCCATTCAGCCGACCACCATAGAGAATGAGGGAATCCAATGGATGTGGGCTGTAGCTCTCCTTATGATTATAATAGGTGGCGGTGCATGGCTCTTTATACGCCATCAGCACGGCACTTGCCCGAAACCTCTTACGCCAGACAACAGTTCTCGGACATCCGACCTCCTCCGCATCTCGCACCTGAAGAAAAGCTATGGCAATCTCGACGTCTTGCGCGACATCAATACTGAAGTGCATCGCGGCGAGGTCATCTCCATCATCGGACCTTCTGGTACAGGTAAGAGTACATTCCTGCGCTGTCTAAACCTGCTGGAGCAGCCTACCAGCGGCAGTATCATCGTCGATGGAGAGGATATCCTCACTAAGGGCTATCCCGTCAATAGGCTGCGCCAGAAAATGGGCATGGTGTTCCAGTCGTTCAACCTCTTCGAGCAAAAGACTGTGCTGGAGAACGTCATCTATGCCCCCTGCCAGCTGCGACATGAGTCAGAAGAGACGGCACGCGAGGAGGGACTGGCACTGCTGCGCAAAGTGGGACTGGCGGAGAAGGCCGACGTCTATCCGTCGAGTCTCTCAGGCGGACAGAAGCAGCGTGTGGCCATCGCCCGTGCTCTGGCCATGAAGCCCGATGTCATCCTCTTCGACGAACCCACGTCGGCCCTCGACCCGACGATGGTGGGCGAAGTGCTCAGCGTTATCCGCCAGTTGGCAAGGGAGGGCATGACCATGCTCATCGTCACCCACGAGATGAAGTTTGCGCACGACGTTTCTTCACGTATCTTCTTCATGTACGACGGCTATATCCATGAGGATGGCACGCCCCAGCAGATATTCGAGTCGCCCGTCCACAGTGCCACAAAAGCCTTCATACAGCGCATCCGCAAGGAGGTGTTCGAGATCGGCGGCCCCGACTTCGACTTCCTCAGCATGCACTCTGCCATAGGTGCCTTCTGCCACAAATATGGCATTGCAGGGAAGTTGGAGACAGCAGAGCGGCTGACGGACAAGATGCTCGACGACGTGATGGCCAAGTACCGCCCTATCACCGTCCGCATCACCCACAGCGAACAGTCAGCCGTCACCGCCCTCGACTTCATGGTGGAAAAGATGACTGCCACGCCACTGAGTGATTCGCAGCGTACTGCGCTCTCTAATGAATGCCGTCAGGTTATTGAGGAACCCACCAAGCGAGGCTTCCGTGTGAAACTGATTATATAATCAATGACAATAAATAAAACGTAAATAACTACGTAAAGCAGACGACCGAACTCATCATGAAGTACATCGAAGATTGGACATGGAGAAAATGAAAAAGATTATGTATTGGATGCTCGTCGCCATCCTTATCAGCGGCGCAAGTGTATTCACGGCGTGTACTAACGACGATAACGAGACTGTTGACACGGAGGTCAGCGTTACGCCGAGTCAAAGCCGCGTGGGTTATTCCGCATGGAACACGCAGGTCAGCTATACCCACTGCGACCCCTTGCCCAAGACGGGGAAACCCGAATTAGTCAGCGGCACGTGGGAGATGAACGACGGCATCCTTCAGCACAAGGCATGTGAAAAGGCCCCGCTGGCCATCTGCAACTACATCATCCCCTACGACCACTACACCATCCAGTGTAGCGCCCGCAAGGACAGCGGAGAGGAGGGTTTCATCATTGTGTTCAACTATGTAGATGCGCAACACTACTGCTGGCTGAATTTCGGCTGCGAGGGCAACACGCAGCACGCTATCGAGCAGACAATCGGCGAAAGCAGGAAACGGTTGGTCACACGCCCAGGCAGCGTGGAGACAGGAAAATGGTATGACGTGAAACTGACCGTGGCCGGCTCTCGCATCAAAGCCTGGCTCGACGATACACTCTTGTTCGATGAAAAACTATAGTACAAATGGGCGCACCCAGATTTTTCCGGGGGAGAAGATTCCTTGTGGAAACCTCCAAGGTGGAGCAGGTCACGGTCGTAAGTGAGGACGGCAGGCCGCGGAACCTTGGCACGCAAGATAACGAGGGGCTGATGTTCTATGCAAGAGAGGAAGGGAGAAGGATTATGCCATCAATACCTACGGCATATCCTATGCTGGGCACCTCGATTTCGGTGATGCCATAGCGCAGCAGGTGCATACCGTAGGCGTCAGTGCCGGTTCCTATCCTATCCGCTATGGATCGTGGCCTGCGAGTACAAATGCCAGTGAAGCCCTCATGTCTACTGACTATGACGATAAGTGGGAGTTTGTCATGGGATTCAGGAAGAAAAAGAAGTATCGGACATAGCAATTCATCGATTATGAAGAAGAAAACGTTATTTGGTCCAGCCCTCCCAACGGGCTACTCTGTCACAATTATTTCGGTGCTTGTTATACCAATCTAAGTTTCCGAGGCTTTCTGCAAAATTACACAAAAATCTTCAATTTAGTAACACAAAACAACAAAAATCACACAAAAAGTGATGAATAAGTTTATTATTCTTCTTTCATACGCTCAGAATTAGAGGAAAATTCGTAATTTTGCCCAGCATAGCCTTGCTGCACTCAGCGAACAGTCGGCAATTAGTAAGCAATTAGTCGGCATTGATGTGCGGTAGTACTGCGATACTTCTGCGGTATATGTCCGGTTCAGAACCGGACAAGTAGCGGACAAATAGCGGACAAGTAGCGGACAAGTACCGAAGAACGACCGAAGGTGTATCGAGGCTATATCGAAGCAGTAACGAAGGAACACCGAAGCAGTAACAAAGAAACGACGAAACAAATAGGATACGAAGATGGTGAAAATGAAGAAATCAGGCTTGGGACTGGTGATTCCCAAAACGCTCCGCATCGGGGGCGTGACATTCTATCAGCGTGGTGGTCAGGTGATTGGACGCGTGTCAGAGTCGCTGGAGAAGCGCAGCAACACGCTGGCGCAGTTTATCCAGCGGCAGAAGATGCGCCATACTACGGCACTGTGGAAGATGCTGCGCTACGCAGAACCGATGTTCACCGAGCGGGCCAATGCCTACCAGGACTTTGCGTCGCTGGCCAACAGCCTGCCGCCGGTGTATGTCGAGAAAATACAGATGACGGATGCCTCGTTCTTGATGCCCGGTATACCAGTGAGCAACGGAAAACTGCCCACCGTCGAGCAGCACCTTGGCACGGTGGACGGCAAGCCAGCCCTGCTGACCGACCTCGGTGTAGGCAATCGTCAATGGGGCGAACAGTTATGGCTCTACACGGCAGAGCAGCGCGGAGAAGACGTCATTCCCCGCGTGCGCTTCACTCGTCACATGGTGTCGAGACAGGAGATGACCGCAGTAGACGGACGACTCGCGCTGGTGAGCGACGAGTTTGCCGACTCTACGAAAGGCTGGGCACTGGTACGCGTCATTGGCGACCGCTGCTCGCCGCAGACTATCCAGACCCGCTGCACGCTCTACCAACAGTACATGACCGACGAAGCCTTGCAGCGTGCCGCCAAGAGCTATGGCGGCATCACCGACAAGCCCTTTCTTTCGCCAAGATAGGCGAAGAAGGATATACTTTAAAGATATTATTTGAAAAAATTAAGCGCGAATGAGTTTTTTTTTCGTAAATTTGCATCCACGATGCAAGCTGGAAATATCTTTAGTATAAGAAAATATGGAACAGAAAAGAACAACACCAGAGTTTATTACATCGCTGGAGCCGAACGAGATCTTTGTATTCGGCAGCAATTTGAGAGGTATGCACGGAGGCGGTGCTGCATATATCGCCTACCGCAAGTTCGGGGCCATCATGGGACAGGGTGTTGGCCTGCAAGGTCAGAGCTATGCCATCCCCACGATGCAGGGCGGCGTGGAAACCATCCGTCCGTATGTCGATGAGTTCATCCAGTTCGCCAAGCAACACCTCGAACTGACATTCCTCGTCACTCGCATCGGCTGCGGCATCGCCGGATTCACCGATGATGAAATCTCCCCGTTGTTTGCAGAGGCACATGGTGTGGAGAATATCGTTCTGCCTCCGAATTGGTAAAACCAGCAAGAATAATGTTATGCCAAGACAATATAAAGTAACTCTATTGACCATACTGCTGTGCTTAGTTGCCATAGAAGTTCCTGCTGACAGCTGGGATGAAGGGAACTACAAGCCTTATAACACTGATGTTGTGCTGGAGAAGACCAACCTGCCCCTCCTGTTTATCGACACCCGCGACAAAGCTGGTCATACCACAGTCATTCATAAAGACTACCGGGTGGCAGTGCGTATGAAGATTATCAGCAATGCTGACGGGGTGAACTACGGCGACACGGTGGCACATCCGAATCAGACCATTGACTATGAAGGTTGGGTAGGCATCAAGTACAGAGGTTCAAGCTCGTTTTCTGACTCCGACAAGAAACCTTACGGCTTCAGAACCTTGAAAACAGCTGATGTGAACGGAAAGAAAGAGAATGTGAAACTGCTCGGCATGCCAGAGAGCAACCAATGGGTGCTGCTGGCACCCTATCATGACCGCAGTCTGATTCGCGACCCACTAATGTATCAACTCTCACGCCCCAACTTCGAGTTCACGCCTAAGTGTAAGTTATGCGAGGTCATCCTTGACGGCATCTACTATGGTGTCTATATCCTCTGCGAGAAAGCAAGCAAGTGCGAGAACCGCATGAACTTTACTGACCCAGGCGACATCGGCGACGAACTGACTGGCGACTATATGGTAGAGATAGACCGTGATAATGAGCCACACTTCGTATTGAAAAACAAGATGTACGACCATGATATCTGCGCAAAGTATAACTTCCCTGAGTACGAGGAGATGACAAGCGAGCAGATGGCTTATATCAAGCAGCGGTTTGACGAGATGGAGGATGTGCTTAACAGTGATGATTTTGCTGACAAGGAGAATGGCTACAGTAAGTATATCGACGTGGAAAACTTCATCAATTACCAGTTGATGTCGGAGTTCTGTCAAAACCCTGACGCCTATCGTCTGAGTACTCTTATCTACAAACGTCGCGACTCTGTAGATCCACGCTTCAAGATTACCCCTTGGGACTATAACATGGCCTTCGGCAATAACATCGCAGCAGGTGATTTCATCTATGAGCAATGGGTGTATGAGAAGGGACAGCAAGCGGGGCTGTTAGGTAAACTGCCCGTGCCTTTCTGGTGGAAAAGGCTGACTGAAGACGAAGCCTACTGGAACCGCATGAAGGAGCGCTGGACAGAACTACGCAACAGCACACTTGGCGACCAGTACGTCACGGAAATGATTGACTCACTGGTCAACGAAGTGACTATCGGAGGAGCCTGTGAACGCAACTATCAGGCATGGCCTATCTGGGGCAAAGAGATTCCCCTGGCACCTACCACTGCCACAAACTATTCGGAAGAAATAGCCCTCATGCGTGAGTGGATTAAGAAACAGGTGGCGTGGATAGACGGTCAACTGGGTTTCGCCCCTACAAGCATCCTCTCCATTCAAGATGCGCCAGCAGACCATGGTGGATGGTATGATCTTCAAGGTCGCAAGTTCACCAATAAACCCACTGACAGAGGCATCTACATACACCAAGGCAATAAGGAAGTCATCAAATAATGACACATCACAGCGTGCCTAAGTAACTATAGACAGTATGGCATATACATATGAATATCCAAGACCAGCAGTGACAGCAGACTGCGTGGTTATTACCAAGGGAAGGCTACGGGTAGGCGCAAAAGCGGGAATGGCTGAGCCGAAGGTGCTGCTGATAGAACGTGGTGATGAACCGTTCAAGGGATGCTGGGCATTCCCTGGTGGTTTCATGAATATGGATGAGACTACGGAACAATGTGCCATACGTGAACTGGAGGAGGAAACGGGGTTGAAGATCGGTGAGGTGCATCAGATAGGGGCTTACTCCAGAGTTGACCGTGACCCAAGAGGGAGGACAATCACGGTGGCTTATCTCGCTGTCGTTGACGCACCGATAGCTGTCATAGGGCAGGATGATGCGGCTAAGGCACAGTGGTTTCCGCTTTCAGCATTACCAGAATTGGCTTTTGACCATGATGAGATTATGAGGGATGCCATCAAGAAATATGAGGAGATTGTGAATGACGGTTTGATATGATAGAAATACGAGAAGCAACAAAGAATCAGGCAGCGGAGATAGCACGACTGATCATGATGGCCATGACGGATGAGTGCTGCCTGTACTATTGTGCGGACGGGTGCGGTCTGGGGGCTTTCCGCAAAATGATGACCTATCTCGTGAATAGGGAGGACTCGCAGTACAGTTATAGGAACACGCTGGTGGCGATGGATGGAGAAAAGGTGGTTGGCATATCGGTGAGTTATGACGGCAGCATGCTTCATGAGTTGCGGCGAGCATTCATCGAGGCTGCCAAGGAGTATGTCGGCAAGGACAATTCCAGCATGGACGATGAGACGCAGGCTGGAGAACACTACCTCGACTCATTGGCTGTGCTGCCCGAATATCGCAGACAGGGCATTGCCCGACGGCTGATTCTGGCTACGAAGGAAAAGGCAGACGCGATGCATCTGCCTTGTGTCGGACTCTTGGTGGACAAGGGAAACCCGGATGGCGAGGCTCTGTATTCCTCTGTTGGTTTCAAATACATGAACGACAGCCGGTGGGGAGGACATGAAATGAAACATTTGATATTGTAAATGTATGGATGTGAAGGTAATGATTCGCAAGGCTGAACGGCAGGACGTACCGTTGCTGCTGGAGTTTATCAGGGACATTGCCCGATTCGGCAGGATGGAGGACGAGGTGATTGCCTCGCCGGAGGTGCTGGAGCGGGAGATGTTCGATGAGCACAGGGCAGAGGCGGTGTTTGCCGTCGCAGATGGACGTGAGGTGGGATTTGCGCTCTACTTCTACAACTTCTCCACGTTCATCGGGCATTCGGGGTTGTATCTGGAAGACTTGTTTGTTTGGCCAGAAGAGCGAGGGAAGAGCTATGGGAAGGCATTGCTGCTGCATCTGGTGAAGACGGCCCGTGAGCACCATTGCGGACGGATGGAGTGGATGAGCCTCGACTGGAACAAGACTGCCAATGACTTCTATCGCTCACTCGGTGCCGTTCCGATAGACGACTGTACGGTGTATCGGTTGGATGCTACGACGTTGGAACGATTATCAACAATATAAATAGAATACGTTATGATTAAGATGTATGTGATGGAGACCTGCCCCGACTGCGAGTATGTGGAGAAGCAGGTGGTGGGGAATCCGAATTTCAAGGTGATTGACATCGGCAAGCATGTGAGGAACCTGAAGGAGTTTATCAAACTGCGCGACCGTCACCCTGCTTTCGATGAAGCGAAGGCGGTGGACGATTTAGGCATTCCGTGCTATGTGCTGGAGGATGGGACGGTGACACTCTATTCGAAGGATGTAGGGCTGGAACCAAGGCCACAGATGGAAGGTACAGTCTGTAGTATTGACGGGCGCGGTTGCTGAATGAGTAGTGTCGTGATTGCCATATTCCTGCTGAGCATCGGAGCCAGTTTCGTGCAGCGCACAACTGGCTTCGGCTTTGGTATCTTCATCATGACGATGCTGCCGTACCTCATGCCGACGTATGGCGAGGCGACAACCCTGTCGGGCATTCTGGCCATTACGACCTCAGCGGTCATCGTCTGGCGGCTCAGAAGGTATGTTACTTGGCAGCGTATGTGGCCGATACTGCTGACTTTTATGGTTGTCTCAACTATGGCCATCTTTGTCCTTACACGCATTGAAGACCACATTCTTAGGCAGATTCTGGGCGTGGCACTGATTGCCATCAGCATCTATTTTGCTTTATTTAGCCAGAAGATAAAGCTTCCGACAACGAAGCAGGTGCAGGTGGGTGCCGGAACGCTGAGTGGATTGATGGGAGGCTTCTTTGGGATGCAAGGCCCGCCAGCGGTGCTTTACTTCATCCAGTCGGAACCCACTAAGGAGCATTATATGGCGATGGCGCAGACGTACTTCCTGTTAGGTAATACGATGATGACCTTGGTTCGTGCCTACAACGGTTTCTTCACAACAACCGTCCTGACAGACTACTGCTTTGGCCTTGGCGGTGTCATCATAGGCACAAGCCTTGGAGCCTATGTTTTCAAGCGCATCCCCAATCGGGCGTTCCGATATGTTGTCTATGCTTATATCGGAGTCAGTGGAATGATTATTCTGCTAACAAACGGCTAACTCGCAGATAGAATCCTCTCTGATGATTTTGGGAGCGGACTTGCCCGCCAGCACCAAAATCTTCTTGCCATTGCGGTAGATGTGCAACTGACGTGAGCGAACTACGGCTGTTAGTTCAGGGTCATCCTGCATCGCTATCCATAGAGGATGATAGATACCATCCACATCAAACAGCTTCCGTTGCAGGTGGGAGCACATATTGGTAGTGTCGATGGTCAATGCCACAGGTCAGAACTTTACGGTAAATTCATCGTTGATGTCACGCCTTTCTATCTCATAAGCCAGTTCCTGACGGACGGGCTGCTTCTCTTCGTTTTCGGGCATTGCTGCTGTTGCCCTTGCATATTGGCCTTCGGCCTTCCTCTGTCGCGACTCGGCAAAGTTCAAGCAAGCTTGACTCTGCTCTCGCTGCTCCATCGTTTGTTGTGTCATATAAGTCGTATTTGATGTTTCGTTTGCAAAAGTAGTCAATTTATGTAAGAACGGAGCATGATTTAACGAAATTAGCATAAAACGTCCATTTTGATAGTCCCTGACGGTTATCGCTTCAACTGGCGTTCATCATCGATGTCATTGTAGCGAGAGTTGTGACCTACCTCCCATTCGCGGTTCTGGTCATGGGAGCCTCCTTGGATATTGGCAGGCTTGCGGAGGTGAGGACTATTGGAGCGTTGATGCTGAATCTCGTTGTCACGATGATGAGCGGCATGTGTCTGTTCCAGCGGATGCTCTTTCATCCATTCCCTGCGGTCATTGTCTCGGAGGGTATCTACTTGGTAGTCCTGTAGGTCGATGAACTCGTCACCGTATGCGATGCGTCCTTTGGAGATATGTGTGCCAAACTGACGGCGAAGCATACGGTTCAGTTCACGGGTGGTCAGGTCGGGGTTATCCTCCAACATGGCATCGATAAATTCATCCATACGGTGCAGACGTTCTGCCTTGGGTTGGAATTGGAGTAGTTCTTTCAGTTTCAACACTTCACAACCTTTGAGAACAGTCTTGTTCTGGTGGTCGATGATGGTATAGCCGTAGGACTTATCCTTGGAGCCACGGAAAAATCCGGGTGCGCCGGTTGGGAGCCGGTAGAGATAACCATTGAGCCGGACAGAATATCGATTCTGAATTTCTCTGGGCCTAACCACACCATTCCGATGGAGGCTATTCGAGAGGGTAAGTCTCTCCGTTCACGTAGGTATCGCAATCGCAGATTAGGTGAATTCCTGAAAGAACTGGATCTGACAGAAGGAAGGGCGACAGGAATCCCTACAGTGCAGGAGGAACTTGAAGCCAATGGCTCGCCGAGAGCGACTATCGAGACTGACGAGGAGAGGACATACTTCCTGATAGACATTCCTTGCCATCCTTATTTCACCAAGAAAGAGATTGAAATTGACACCAATGGCGTAAAAGAAGATGCCGAAAGTGGCGTAAAAGACGGCGTAAAAGATGGCGTAAAAAGTGGCGTAAAAAGTGGCGTAAAAGAACTATCTGATATTCAGGAGGTTATTGTAAAAGAAATGCTGTTCGACCCGTCTGTTACGACCAGTGAAATGGCGCAAAAGACTGGCATAAAGTTCAGAACACTCCAGCGACATATCTCTCAGCTTCAGGCAATGGGGGTTGTTGTCCGCAAAGATGGTCGAAAAGATGGTTATTGGGAAGTTGTAAAAAACAAATAGTTTTCTGATACTATGCCAGCAATCATTACAGATACATTCGACTACGACGATATTGTCAGGGTACTTGACCTTGATGAAGCATTCGTGCATCATCAGATTGATGCGCTTCAGCCGAAGTATTGGCGCATTGTGATAAAGACGAAACCGAAGGGCTTGAAGATTTTCGCGCCTGTGATGGTTAGCGGCAATAGGGGCATCGACTATATGATATACATGCTGAGTCGCGACTGGCAGATAACAAAGAAGCAGCGATTGCTCGACTACATGGCCGAAGCCGTCTTGTGTCTGTTGTACACAAATTCTACTAATGGTGTCTTATTCATATAAAAATCATTAAATGTATTACAATTCTATTTTGTCGGTC
>ONTZ01000071.1 GCA_900320905.1 uncultured Prevotella sp. | reverse complement strand
TATGTATGCCGAGGAAGGTGCCACAGGCCTGGGTCTCTATGTGGCCATCAACCTGTACCTGTCTCATTGTGAGGGAGGCTGGGGAGTCTATAACGGCAAACGACTGTCGGCCATCGCCGTCGAAGCCCACCGTCATCGCAGCGACGTAAGGCGCATCGTGGAAGACTACGGTCTGTTCACCATCGTGGACACAAGGTTTACAAGCCGTTGGATGCAGCAGCAGTACGGCAAAGATGCGTCAAAGATGCGTCAGCGTTGCACCACTCCCGCGCGACCTTATAGTTTGCGCGCTGACGAGTTAAAGGAAAAGTTAGAAAAAGAAAATAAAGAAAAAGCGGGCAGCGTGTGTCCCGAGGACACGCGCCCGCCGGAGTCGCCCCCTGCCGTCCCCCAGCCGATAGGACCGTCGGCCTACGAGACCATCGACCGCGAGGGCCTGCGCCGGGGCAGCCATGGCGAGCCCGTACCCTGGTGGGCACCACCGCAGACCGACATCCGGCTGGTGTGGAGCCTGACCGGCGACTGCTGGCGGCCGCCCGCCGACATCGACCGCCATGCCGAACGGCAGAAATGCCAGGCGATGGCGAAGAGCGACTTTATGATGAAGACCGCCTACGAGACACTGGCGGAACACGAACAAACAAGAATACAGGACTATGCCAAACGACAGTAACTTCACGCCCATCAAACACTGGGAACAGACGCCGACAGGCTACTACATCGTACCCTTCGACGACCTCGATATCAAAAAGAAACCGACCGACGACGGCAGTGCGGGCAACATCGTGCGATGCACCTGTCCCGACTGCTCGGAGAACCGTCGCCACAGCAAGGAACCGTGTGTCAGGGTCGACCTGAGCACGGGCTTCGGCAAGTGCTACAACTGCGGTTTCCGATTCATCATCAGCACGAAGGTGAAGGACTTCAACCGCCGTCAGCCGGTGAAGAAACAGCACTGGCGGTTGCCGACGACCACCCACCTCACCAACTTCACGGCCACGGCCGTCGACTACCTGGTGCGGCGCGGCATCTCACCCGAGACGGCCCGCAGGGCGGGCGTCTGCTCGGCGAAATACAATGTCGGCGGCACCGAGCGCGACTGTCTGGCCTTCACCTTCCGACAGGGACAGCGCATCCTCAACATCCAGTACAAGACCACCGACAAGCAGTTTGCCATGGAGAACGGCTGTGAACTGATTCCCTGGAACATCGATGCCTGCATCGGACAGGACAGCATCATCATCACCGAGGGCATGATGGACGCGCTGGCACTCATGGAGGCGGGCTTCGACAACGTGATCAGCGTACCCAACGGCGCACAGAGCGACAAGCATCTCTTCGACCGTTTCCGCTACTCCCACCTCGACCCCTTAAAGACCATCTACCTGGCTGGCGACATGGACGGCGACGGTGAGCGACTGCGCCAGGTGCTGGCGGAATATTTCGGTGAGGCACGCTGCCGCATCGTGGAGTGGCGCATCGACGACGACCAGCACCCCATGGTGGCGAAGGATGCCAACGAGATACTCATGACCTACGGCACCGATGCTGTGCTGCAGTGCGTCAACCATGCCGTGCCTTGTCCCATCACGGGCGTGGAGACACTCGGCACTTACCGGCAGAAGGTGCTCAGCATTTGGGAGAACGGTATCACACCGGGCAAGAAGGTGGGATGGGGCGAGTTCGACGACCATGTGCAGTTCGAACTGGGACGGTCGGTAATCATCGTGGGCGAGCCGGGCACGGGCAAGTCGACGCTGGCCGATGACATGATCCTCAACCTGGCGCTGCTGCACGGCTGGAAGGCGGCTGTCTACTCGCCGGAGATGTTCCCGCCGGAAAGGCACATCGAGCGCATGGCCACCGCCATCGCAGGAAAGAAGTTTAGGAGGGAGGAGGTCACCACCGAGCGCGGCATCGACTACAGGCGCACGGCCATCCCACAGCCCATGGCGGAGCGCATCCTCGACTGGCTCGAGGGGAATATCTTCTTCCTCACCGAGGAGTCGGGGCGCACCATCCACAAACTGCTCCACCGGGCCGAACAACTGCAACGGCGCTACGGCATCCGGCAACTGCTGCTCGACCCCTTCAACTACATCCAACTGCCTGACGGGGCCAAGAGCGACACCATGAAGATCGGTGACGTGCTGGCGGAGATAGAACTCTTTGCACACCGCACGGGACTGCTCGTGACCGTGGTGGTACACCCCTCAAAACCGCAGAAGGGCGAACAGATAGAGTCGCTCTACAATGCGTCGGGGTCGGCGGAGTTCCGCAACCGTGCCGACTACGGTCTGGTGCTCGTCAACGACGACAAGGCCTGTACCAGCCGTTCGCTGCACCTGTTGAAGGTGATCGTCGACAAGGTGCGCGACGACGCCATGGGCCACAAGGGCACCTGCCATCTGAGTTTCAACCCGCAGAACTACCGTCACGGCATGGTGCAGACCATCCACCAGACGGGCGAATACAACACTTACAACATCCTGCCCGTCAGTAGCCAGTGCTGGCTCGACCGCGCAGAGGAAATCGAAATATTTTAGTGAATATGTTCAAGATCAAATCTTACGGCAAGTCGGAACTTGCCATGCTCTATTTCCCTGACAGCGACCCGCATGTGGCCCTCAACCGCCTGAACGCCTGGATACGCCGTTGCACTCCGCTCTCTGCCGCGCTCGCCGACTGCCACCAGAGTACCCATGCAAAGTTCTTCAGCCCTAAGGCCGTCAGTCTCATCACAGACTACCTCGGCGAGCCGTAATTTGAATTCTTTAACAAAAAAATTTTAGTGGTGTACCGACTTATGGTACACCCTTGTGCTAATTTTGCAGCCGATAACATGTAACGGAGAACAGAATCAATGTGGCAATGACATAAAATAAATGAGCGATATTTTTGGCGGAAAGGAAAAAAGTAACTATCTTTGCAAACAAAAGTAACTATATATGGCAAACGAACATAAAAACGGAGGCATTGTTAAGGAAACTTCTAAAGTCAAAAGGGTATTATGACGATAATGACGTTATCGTTGAAGAGCAGAAGTCTGCAAATAAGAAGTTGGACAAACTGCTTCAGAATGCTTCAAAGTCCGGAGCAGGCAAAGGCTATCCTGACTTCATCATCACCTGTGGACGTTATCCTGACTTGGTCATCATTGTGGAATGCAAGTGGGATACGAAGATGCATGCTTCTGAGACTCTTGACAGTTACAAGGACTATGCTGTCGACGGAGCCTTGCTTTATGCCTCGTTCCTCGCCAAGGAATACGATGTAATAGCCATTGGTTTCAGTGGTGAGAAAGAGTCGTTGTATGAGGTAAGTCACTATATCCAACTGAATGGTGAACGAGAGTACCATCACCTTTTCAATGACGGAGAATTGCTCGACATAGACAGTTACCATCATGGTCTGATGCAGAGCACCTATAAGTTCAATCAGGACTTTAACAAACTGATTGATTATACGAAAGAGGTGAACGAGGAACTCCAAGTCAAGAAGATCAAGGAGCGCCTGCGTGCCCTACTCATCAGTGGCATTCTGATTGCACTCAAAAATGAGCGCTTCAAGGCAGAATATAAGAATTATCAGACAACACAGTTACTTGTCACCAATCTATTCAATTCTATCACTGCGGAACTTGAAAAGAGCGATGTTCCAGACAGAAATAAGAAGTCGTTGATAAAAGGTTTTGAGTTTATCACCACAAATCAAAGTATCAATAATTCCACAGCAGAGGGTAAAAAGTACCTGACTGATTTGATTTCGAATTGCGACAGCAGGATAAACGGTTTCAATGTCACCCATAAATATATTGATACTATCAGCCAGTTCTATGTAGAGTTCCTTCGCTATGCCAACAACGATAAGGGTTTGGGTATTGTGCTGACACCTCCTCATATTACAGAATTGTTCTGCGAACTGGCACAGATTGACAAGGACAGCGTAGTGCTCGATAACTGTGCAGGAACAGGCGGTTTTCTTGTTAGCGCAATGAAGAAGATGCTGGAAGATGCAAACGGCGATATTGCCAGGGAGCAACATATCAAAGACTGGCAACTTGTGGGTATTGAGTATGATGAGGAAATATACACATTACTGATTTCCAATATGATTGTGCATCGTGATGGTAGGACGAACATTTATTGGGAAGATTGTTTTCAGACAGATAAAGATGCTTTGAAAGAAAAGTTCCAGCCCACGGTGGGATTATTGAATCCACCTTACAAGAACAAGGGAAAGGGAATAGAGGAACTGGAGTTCGTTTTGAATAATCTTTCGATGCTCAAAAAAGGCAGTATCTGTATAGCGATTATGCCCATGAGTTGTGTGATTGATACAAAAGGCAACTCCTATTTGTTGAAAAGAAAGATATTGGAAAACAATACGCTTGAAGGTGTTCTGTCGATGCCTGAAGAATTGTTCTATAATTCAAATGTAAATACTGTAACCTGTGCCGTTATCCTCAAGGCAGGCTATAAGCATCCTGAAGATAAGAAGACGTGGTTTGGCTATTGCCGTGATGACGGCTTTGAAAAACGGAAGAACAGAGGAAGAATTGATGTAAATCACACATGGCCTGAAATCAAAAAGAAATGGGTGAATGCTTTTCTTAACCGTGATGAGATAGAAGGATTCAGTGTAAAAAAACATGTGACAGCAGAAATGGAATGGTGTGCCGAAGCCTATATGACGACAAACTATGACCAGTTGACAGAAGACGATTATACGCAAACCGTCAAGAACTACTATCTGTTTAATTTGAAATGTGCTCAATCACAAGATTCTGAAGAAGAGGAGGATGAGTAATGAAGATGAAACGACTTGACGAACTGTTTGAAGTGCGCAACGGCTTGGCTTCCCAAGATGTTGTCCGTTCATCTCATAAATTGAATGACAATTGGGTTCCTTTTATCCGCCCATCATATAGGCAGGATACAAGTATAGACGCGTACGTAAACAAGTATCTTGTTCCGTCGGATAGCCTATATCCTCAAGGTACACTATATGTCTCTACAAACGGGCAGGGTAGTCATACATATAGTTATGTTTCTGTTTCAGAATTTGTTCCTAATTCAGATGTGGCAGTACTCATTCCTCTCCATGAAATGTCGCTGGGTGAGAAACTGTATTATGCACTATGTATCACTAAAAACCGCTTCAAATTCTCATATGGTCGGAAGCCTAAAGGTGACAAACTGAAAAAAATCATGCTCCCAGCAAGAAGTGAGATGCCTTCTTATGTCAATGGTATTTCTGAGGAACGGATAAGTAAAGACCTGTTCGACTCAATAGATCTCTCTGCGCTGTCAGGCAAGGCGACAGATACATCAGGTTTCAACACCCTTGTCCCTTTGGGCGAACTGTTTGATGTGGAAAATGGTGTGGCTGCAAGCAACCTGCTACGCTCAAAGACAAAACGTAGCGAAAACTGGGTGCCGTTTATACGACCCAGTTATCGACAATCTACAAGCATAGATGCCTACGTCAACAAATATCTTGTCCCCCAAGAGAAAGTGTTTCCTAAGGGAACGCTCTATGTATCGACAAATGGTCAGGGTAGCCACACTTACAGTTATGTGTCTGCTACAGAGTTTGTCCCAAACTCAGATGTTGCCGTCTTGAAGCCTAAACGCAAGATGACACTTCGTGAGAAATTGTTCTATGCTATGTGTATTTCACGCAACCGTTTTAAATTCTCGTACGGAAGAAAACCCAAGGGAGAAAAACTTGAAGCCATTATGCTGCCTTCAACGATCTCAGAGCAGTTTAATGACATTGAGTTGTTGCCTGACAGCCTTATCTGACTAAAGCACCTGTCACTGCATGTAATTTAGCCGTTCTTTTTCTTTTTCCATATTTTATCGTATCGTTGCGTATGGTTTGCGCACGATGCGTATGATTGGGTGTGGACTGATATCGTACCTTTGCGATGCATTTGAGATGCATAGCGAGTGAAGGGTGCGGCGATGAGTCCGGGACACGGCCATGGCGACAAGGGCAATTGAGATTTGAGAGATAAGCGTTGCAACAACATCCAAAAGACCGCCATCAAGTCACCATCATCAGCACCGTCATCGGCACGGTCGCCGTCCAGGCCAGTGTGCTCTAAAAGCGGGAAATAACATCTATGCGTAAGAATGATGTGAGCGAGATTATGGACAAGCCGCCCCTGAGTCGGAATAGCCTGCCCCGAATCCGGGGCAGACCATCCCCAGGTCGGAATGATATGCCTCAGATCCAAGACACAATTCTCCGAGGTCTGGATATCTTCCCTCCAAACCGGGTCACGTTTCTCCGAGGTCGGGATATCTTCCCTCAGAATGGAGGCATATTTCTCAGGTGTCGGGATATCTTCCCTCAGATTCAAGGCACGTTTTCCCGAGGTCGGAATGTCTTCCCTCCAAACGGGGTCACGTTTCTCCGAGGTCAGAATGTCTTCCCCCAGACCTGAGGCTCATTTCCCAAAGAATGTGCAAAGCACAAATCCTTATAATCCATATAATCCGTGTTTAAAAAAAATAGTTTTTAGTTTATAGTATGGCAAGTATTAAACAGATTGTGAATTTTCAGTTGAAGGTCCTGCGTGTGGCAGGATTCGTAGAGTTTGTTCAGCAGGTGGCCAAACTGGTCAAGGACTTCCGTGACTCAGGTGAGGAAGGCGTGAGCCAGTTGCCCACGAAGGTAGAGCCGGTCTATACGTCGTTCAAGGACAGCGTGACGGCAGTGGACGATGCCTACAAGTTGAGTCGCGCCAGCGACTACACCCAGAAGATCGCCGACGAGGATGACCGTCGCGACAATCTTTTCAGGCAGTTGGTCAACCTGTTGAAGATGTATCGTCGGTTCGGCTATTACACCGAGAAGAAGGCCGCCGCCGACTATCTCTGGAACATCGTGAAGAAATACAATGTGGATCCTGTCGAGAACTACTCCGAGGAGAGCAGCAAACTGCAGCAGATGTTGCAGGAACTGCATGCGGACACTCAGGCAGGCCAGCACCTCACGCT
>ONTZ01000011.1 GCA_900320905.1 uncultured Prevotella sp. | reverse complement strand
AAAATGAAGTTAAAAGGAATGAGCCCGGTGCAATACCGAGCTCAATACCTTAGGGAATAATTAACGTGTTTAACGTCCAACTTCTCGGGGGCACTTCAGTTTTGACACGCTCTCCTCATGCTATTGTCTTGTAGAGGGTCGCTGCATTGTGACGGCCCTTCATCACATCCAAGATTTCCTCTTCCGTTGACAGGTTAAAGTCGCCTGGGATGGTGTTCTTCAGGGCAGCGGCAGCGAGCGAGTAGTTCAGTTGCTGCTGTCTGTCGTTGGGGAAAAGGTTGACGGCATGCAGCCATCCACCCATGAACGCATCACCCACGCCAACGGGATCCACCACGTCGGGGATGTCAACGATAGGAGCCTGTAATAGTTTCCCTTCTGTCCAGAGCAGGGCTGTCAGGGTATGGTGGCTCGACGATACGATGTTGCGCATACCCATCATCCAGTGTTTCAGACGAGGGTACTGGGCATGCAGTTCGTCGAACCATTCACCATATTCCTTCATCTGCATCTCGAAGTTGGAGTCGGTTGCGGTGAAGGGAGGCTGGGGATGCTGCGAGAGCCAGTCAAACTCGATGGCATCGCCAAACATCATATCGCAACGGGAGAGCATCTTGCTGAGTGTCTCACGGGGCGTGGCTCCCTCGTATTTCCACAGGTTCTTACGGTAGTTGATGTCGAAGCAGACGGTGATGCCCAGTTCGTCGGCAATGTCAAGAGCCTCGAAGGTGGCGGCAGCAGCCTGTTGTGAAATGGCAGCAGTAATGCCCGACACGCAGAAGTAGGCGCAGTCTTTCAGGATTTCACGCCAGGGAATCATGCCCGGCTTCAGGTCATAGTAGGCCGACCCGCTGCGGTCGTAGATCACCTTGGCGGCCCGCATACCTGCGGGTGGCTCAAAGTAATAGGTGCCGATACGCTGTCCACCATAGAGCACATGACTGGTATCCACGCCAAGTTGTGCGAGGTTCATGGCTCCTGCATGCCCGACGGGTGTGTCTGGCAGACGGGTGATATAGGTCACATTTTCTCCCTGCGAAGCCAGTGACACCGCCACATTGGCCTCGCTGCCACCATATTTGCTGGTAAACATGTCGCCCTGCGTCAGTCGCAGGTGGTCGGGCTTTGAGAATCGGAGTAACAACTCTCCGAAAGTTACAATCTTTTGTCTATTCATCTTATTTCGTTTTTGTGGTTTGATATGTGGTAGGAATGCGTTGTGTACGCATAATCTCGCTATACAGATCGGTGTGAGTGATCGGAGCGGAGGCAAAGTCGGGGGTGTTGAACGACCAGATGGTCTCTGCGTCATATTCCTGCGGATTGCGCTGGGGAAGACGGAAGGCTTTCGAGGCATGACCCGCATTGTCGATATGTGCCAGATAGAGTTTTGTGTAGAGACCGTCGTGCCGGCGACTGGTGAAAACAATCCAGTGTGAGTTGAGGCTCCAGTTGTGAAAACTGTCTGCGTCGGAACTGTTGGCCTCCGTCAACGGATAGGTCGTCCCATCGTTGATTTTCATCATCCAGAGGTCGGCCTCAGGATGCCAGATGGGGAAACAGCCATAGTCACACAATGTGTAGAGCAGGAAACGTCCATCGTAGGAGACCCGCGGCATGTCGGCACTCTTGCCAAGGCTTCTGGCATTGACGAGGGTGTCTGCCTGCCCTTCCAGTTCTCCTGTCTCTGGGTTGAAGCCGATGCGACAGATATTATATTTCACCTGACGGAAGTTCTTCCATATACTGTCCTGTCTCTCGGCGGAGCAGAAGTAGAGTGTCCGTCCGTCGGGGGAGAAGACGGGATAATTCTCCAGGTGTTCTTTCGTGGCGAGGAGACTGTCAAGGTGTATCTCATGATGGTCTGGGCAGTAAATGATAATGTCAGACTGATCGTCATATACCTCCACGCGGAGATCCCTTGTCTGGTGGAAATTCTGGTGTGTCTGGTTGGTGGAGTAAGCGATGAAGTGGCCTGTAGGATGCCAGAAAGGATAGACCATGCCGCCACCCAGTTGTTCATTGCGTGGAGCGAGAATGTCGGTCTGCCCGTCTCTGCTTACTACTGTAGCCCCTTGTTCTCCCCTGACATGGAAAGTGAACTCTCTTGGGTTGGTACGGTTGGGCGTATGACAGTTGACGCATTGTTTGCCGATGTCCCTATTGTCAATGATGGCGGTCTCATCGAAGTTGGATAGATCTCGCTGGTAGATGCCCATGAGTCCGTACGACTCATAGCCAGGAGGGATGAGACGGTAGGTCACTCCCCATTCACCGAGGGGGGCGTTGCTGACATGGATGGCAAAGTCTTTGTATCGTGTCCAAGTATCGTCATACTTAGCACAGACGGTGACGACAAGACTGTCGCCTACGTTTTGGCGGACCAGACTGTGCCACTCTTCGATGTCGAAGTCGGCATAGGTACCGTTGACGTGTAGTTCTCCTCCCTTTGTTCCGCGGATGGATACGTCAATACGGTCTGCACCGTTGATACCGAAATTCAATGGGGCAATCTCCTGTGGGATGGTCACGCCGATATAGTCGGGAGTGATTGGAGGCAGTTCACTGCTCTCTGTGGGATGGTCTGGCGATGCGGTACAACCCCAGAGACCTGCCAGGAGCAACAATGTGAAGAAATGGTAGGATATCTCTTTCATGTCTGTCTCTATTTGGGGTTGGACTGGTTGTACCTGTAAGAACGGAAGATCAGTTCATAGGCTTTCAGATAGTCCATCGCCAGTTTGTTGTCAGGGTTTTGTCTTACCAACTCTGCTATCAACTCGTATTTCCGTGGGGGAATCAGATAGTCGTATTGTGTCAGGCGTCTCTCCTGTAGCAGACGGTAGTGGCTGTTGATATAATCCTCATCATTGCCAAGGTGTGTGAGACGGGTACGGGCCCATTGTCCGTAGAAGAGTGTCGATTGGAGAAAATGGAGGTACTTGGCGGCAATCACGTTATTGCCATTGATGATGTTTGTTTCTGCCAAGCGTCTGTAGAGGCGTCCGCTCTTATGATTGTCAGGGATATATTGTTTCGCATTGAAGGCCATTCGTTCAGCGTTGTTGATGAGTCCTAACTGCAGATAAATATCACTCAGTGAGAAATAGGATAGCACTTCCTTTTGCTGATCGTCAGTCAAGAGTCCCTGCGGTCCAGTCTGCCGGTAGAGATGCATGTCGTCTGGCAGCCGTCCCCTCATGGCAAGGGCATAGTTGGTGCTCCACACACCCTGTTCCGTGACAGGGGTATCGTGGGAGGCTTTATCGGTGATGGTCTCCCATTGATGCGTCCGTATCAGATAATCATAGGCGACAGCCTCACGAAAGGCTTCGTCATTGCGGTATTGCTGGGGAACGAAACCGTAGTAGAACAGAAGGGCGGCAGCAACGATACTTAGTGGATAGAGCCAGGCACTGCGAAGTTTGATGACCTTCATCAGCCGCCACACGAGTCTTTGTAAGCCAATAACTAACAATGCCAGGATCAGTGCTCCCAACCATCCGATATAAAAGAACTGTACGAGGAAGGAAACGGCGTATTCCAGGGCTCCCTCCCACGAGGTCAGTTGTTCACGAAGGTAATAACCCGTCCAACGGAACAGATGGTGCTCTTCGTGGTAGTTCATCAGGGAGCGCAGAGGAAACAGACAGATGAAGAAGATGCCCGTACCCAACAGCACCGACAGTGCAGCCTTCCATTTCCGAAGTATCTGTTTCCCTTCCATAGACCTATGGTTGACTCTCGCCTTCGATGTATTGCGACATCAGCAGGTGCTCGCCGTCAAAGACGACATAGGAGAACTGGGTGATCCAATCGCCGAGGATAATCATACGGGCCTTTTTTGTCAACTGCAGATCGACTTCGATATGACGATGTCCGTAGATGAAGTAATCGACATTAGAGTGATACTGGATATATTTCTTCGTGTAGAGCACCAGATGCTCGCGACTTTCACCCATATAGGGAGGCTCCTCGTTGTTAGGGCGCTTCAGGCGGGAGTGCTTTGCCCAGTTCAGTCCGAACCACATGCCCCAACGGGGGTGCAGGGCGGAGAAAGCCCACTGGCAGGCGCGGTTGTGGAAAATACTCTTGATCAACTTGAAGTTCTTGTTGGGATCACCAAGTCCGTCGCCATGTGCCAAGAAAAACACCTTACCGTAAATCTCCGTTGTCTCGGGCTGCTTATGCAGGATGACACCACATTCCTTTTCCAGATAACCATAAGCCCAGATGTCGTGATTGCCTGTAAAATAGTGCACCTCCACACCCATGTCCGTCAACTCTGAGATCTTTCCCAAGAAACGGGTGAAGCCCTTCGGCACCACGTATTTGTATTCGTACCAAAAGTCAAACATGTCGCCAAGGAGATAGACGGCAGCCGCCTTTTCCTTAATCGAGTCAAGGAAGCGCACTAACCGTCGCTCCTGCATCCTCTGGTGCGGAATGGCCAATGAACCTAAGTGTGCGTCGGATAAAAAATAAATCGGCTTCATACTTATTCACTTCTCACTTCTCACTTCTTAGTCGAATCCCAACTCAACCCTTGCTTCCTCACTCATCATACTCTGATCCCAGGCAGGCTCGAACACCAAATTGACATTTGCCCCCTTGATGCCCTCGACACTCTCCACTTTCGTACGTACATCTTCTAAGATATAGTCCGCGGCAGGACAGTTCGGGGCAGTAAATGTCATTTCCAACTCCACCGTGCTGTCTTCCTGCACATCAATCTTATAGATCATTCCCAAGTCATAGATGTTGACGGGAATCTCCGGATCATAGACGGTCTTCAGCACATCCACAATCCGCTCTTCAAGCAATGTCTTTTCCTCTTGCGTCATTCCTTCATTTTCGTTTCAGTTGGCAAAGGTAGTGCAAATTGAGCGAAATACCAAAGAAAAAACAGAAAAGTATAAAGATATTCTGATAATTTCTTTTGTTTTTTCTTGTCTATTTCATTTTTATTCCTTATCTTTGCAACCAAAAGAATAAGAATAACAGCAAAGATAACTTTATTACTAATCATTTAATTCTATCAACATGAGAAAGTTTTTTAATTGGGTGATTGCCGCGACCCTTATCTGTGGCGCAAGTGTGCTGACATCGTGCAGCGACAAGGATGACAACCCTGTGGAGCCCGAAAAGCCCGTAGTGAATGCAGACCGACAGGCCTTTGAGAAAGAATTATCGAGTGCCTTACAAAAGAGTGCCGAGCAGATACGCTTTGACGCCATCAAACAGGCTCTGGTAACCATCGGTACCTTCTTCGAGACTATCGATGAGGATGCGCTGGGTGAACAGGTGACGAACATGATCCCCGATATCCTAGCGAACACAAGTCCGGTTGTAATTGCGAATCTGAGTGAGGAAGAATTCAAGGCAGTAAGCACTACCCTGAATGAGCGCTTTGATATGAGCGAGGAGGAAGTGAAGAAGATGGATGGCTTCCTGCTAGTGGATGCCTACAACACCATCGGCACGAAGAAGGTAACCTTTAAGGACGGCAAGGCTACACAGAGTGAGAATGACGGCTTCTGCATCGAGAACATCGACAAAGATGGTAAGAGTTCAAGTATTACGTTGAAGTTCAAGGAGGAGCATGACGGCGTGCGTTTCTTCGTTGCCCGTCTGGCTAAGGTTATGCCCGTATGTATCCAGTTCCCTAAGCAAATTGACATCACCGTCTCGACTGCCAATGGCGTAGAATTGAGTGGTAGCGTATTCCTGAACACCGATGTTCCTTCGCGCTACATCTCGTTCAAGTACAGCCAATGGTCAGCCCTCTGCAGTCTGACTGCAGACTATGAGGGTCGTAACGAGACGTTGCAGGCACTCGTCCTCCACGGTCAGGATCGTTCATTTGACATTGGTGTCGATTTCGGCATCGATGGTGTTGAGAAGGCAGCCCTTACCGTGCTGGGCATGAATAAGCCTTACTCGGATGAGTACATTGATAGCGATGAACTGAAGGGCCTGCGAGACTGCGGTCCGTTCTTCTCTGCCGCCTACGACGTGCTGAAGGCCATCAACGGCAGTACTGTGGATGAGATTGAGTTCACCCTTGGCCGTAGACTTGTTTTCACCGTCAAAGTTGACGACGTGGCTGCTTGTCTGCTTGCCCTCGGCAACATCCGTAAGTTGCACGGTACCCAGCCAGGCTTCGAGGCTGTAGATAAGTACACGCAGATACTGAACGATCATTTCCACTATACCGTTGGTATCAAGGACACCAACATCAAGGCTCAGGGTAGTCTGGTTACCGTCATGAAGGGCTTTAATAAGATGGAGTTCCAGCCTGCCGTGGCTCTGCAGTTCGCTGGTGAGACGAAACCAATGGTACTGATGGATCGCATGAGCGAGCAGGATATGGCTAACTACAAAATGATGATAGGTGCCGTGGAGGAGATGAGCACGTACGTTTCGGAAATGCTCAAGAAGTTGAAGGAGAAGTTTAGTGGGATTAAAATTATGTAATCTACAGACTGGCGTGGGGTTGCCCCCAAAGGCCACGATGAACGAGCCTTTATCGTGTGTTTATTAATAATCAGTAGAAAATAGAGTCTCTATCCTGAAAATAGAGACTCTATTTGTGACGGGTCATAACACGCCGTGTAATGTCGGAACCATTCAGTTATTTCTGTGGTTTTGTTCTCATGAATGATGCATTCATCTTCTGTAGCGCCCAAATCAACTGGCGGACTATGATGCCCGTCTCCTGCAGTGGCTCGGAAGCGTGGTCGATGATATTGATGCAATATTCCAATGACTTTTGGTCGAGCATCTGGTTGAGGGGTACGTAGCCTTTCTCGTCGCCGAATTCTAAGGCTGGCATCGCCCACCAGTCCACACCAATCGGTGTTGTTGCCAGTCGCATCGGGAACTCCTGGTTCAGACCCTTGCAACTCATCGAACCGCTGATTAGTTCGTTCAGTTGGCTGACGTAGCCCTCGATAGTCTCCTGATTAGCGTATTGACGACGTGCTTCGGCCATTTCTGACTGCAGTTTCATCACTTTTGCACAATCAGACACCTTGAACGTGGTGGTCAGGTCGTCAAGCAGCGTGAGTTGTAGATTGTCGAGACTCTTGCCTGTCATGGCAACGGTTATTAGGCCGAGGATACTACCCGACGGACTCATCATCGACATGGCTCCGATACTGCCGCTCCGATTGGTTAGTTCAGTCGTGAGGCCTATCGTCTTCTTGCCGTTGTGGATGTAGTCGAGCGTCATGTTTGCTTTGTGGATGCGCGGATCCTGGCCGAAGTTGAACTCCATGGCGGTAGCATCGCCCGGGATGTTGGTGACGACGGTGCCCTTCAGATTCCAGGCGTCGTTCATGATGGAGGTACCATTGGCTGGAACACCTTCTGGCCGATTGCCATACTGCTCAATCGTCAGGTCGCTGTTGGCTACGATGTGGCTTTCCCACTTACCATTCTCCTTGGTGCTCAGTGTCAGTTCGTAGTGCTTGGCAAAGTTGACGGCTACCTGTACCGAGTCGTTGCTCATCCTTTCGTTAGACTGTCTGTATTCTGAGCCGGTACCCTTGATGGCGATCTTGACGCTATTCCCTTCTAACGGACTCTCTATCTCAATCACCATGCCCTCGTCGTCGTTTGGCTTCACGTCAAATCCTGTCTGAGTGGATACGAAGGTGTAGTTGAAGTCGGCAATATTGATGGTGGCCAGATATTTCTTGCCCAGTTTGGCCAGTTCTTCCGGTGCGGGCTGCATTGAACTCTGAATCATCTCGCCGAAGGTGCGGCTTAATGACTTGTCAAAATTGTCGTTCAGCAGCACGTACTGGTTGAAGTACATGTTGAAGTGGTTCACCGACTTCCATGTCGATAAGTTCATGTTCTCAGCCACCTCCTTCAAGTTTTTACGGGTGTGCTCAATAAACTCCTTGCGGTCCTTCTTCGCCTGTTCCTGTCCAGAATTGTCTTCGTTGTCCGATGTACACGATGTTAATACACTTGTGCCGCAGATAAGGGTGGCGGCAAGTACCCAATTCAAAATCTTTTTCATAATCATAATTAATAATAGTAATAGTAAATATTCTTCGACAAAAGTATGAATAATCACTTAAAAACAGAGCAAAAGGAGAAGAGGAAGTGTATTAAATTATTGAATATTAACAATTCTGCGAGGCCATTTGTTGTTGTGTCCCTACACAGTACACGCCCGCCTTCGCAGCAGTATTGCAGGAAGATGATCTTCTCAGCATCTGCCTAACTCATGGTAGGAGTAATACTGGCCGTCGGTGATGATGATGTGGTCCATGAAGAAGATGCGCATCAGTTCGCAGGCCCGCTTGATGCTGCGGGTCAGTTCATCGTCGGCATTGCTGGGGGAGAGGTTGCCGGAGGGATGGTTGTGGCAGACGGCGAGGATAGTCGCATTGGCGAGCACAGCCTCACGGATGATGATTCGGATATCGACGGCTGTCTCAGTGATGCCACCATGTGAGATGCGTACTTTCTTGATGAGGCGGTGGTTCTGGTTGAGTAACAGCACCCAGAACTCCTCCACGTCGAGGTCTTGCATCAGCGGATGCATCTCGTTGTAGATTTTCGTGGCTGAGTTCAACTTGGGACGTTCTTCCGGAGATTCTTGTTGGCGACGCTTGCCGAGTTCGCAGGCAGCGAGGATGGTGATGGCCTTCGCCTCGCCAATGCCTTTGTATTGGCAGAGGTCGCGGATGGTCATCTTTCCGATGGTGTTGAGGTTGTTTTTGCAGTGGTTCAATATCTCCTGCATCAGTTCAACAGCACTCGTGCCTGGTGTGCCAGAGCCAATGAGTATAGCCAGCAATTCTGCATTGCTGAGTGTCTGTGGCCCTTTGTCGCGCAGTTTCTCACGCGGCTGGTCGTCTTCTGCCCAATGTGCGATTGTAAGTTTTTCCATATTGATTTAAAGTTTTTAGGGTTTGTATTATTTGTAGAATGTCCGTTCGAACGCATTGAATTCGTCTTGTTTAAGGACGCAACGCTTCCACCATGCTTCGATGAAGCCGAGACCGTAGCCCATCAGTTGGACGAAGGCGGCGGGGATGCTGAGCAGACCTACCCAGAGACTTTTGTTTCGGATCGTGGAATCAATAAAGATGATGCCGCTATAGAGTAGGAGGGGCAGCAGAGCCAAAATGCAGAACACGAATCCCACGCCTTGGTGCATGTCGTCTGTGGGGCGAAGTCCATAGGCATCGAGCCACTCACCATAGCAGTACAGGGCCGCTCCTAGTCCGAAGAGCATCAGACAGCCGATGACACCCAAGGTAAAGACGGTGGGCAAAAGATGGACGAGTTTCAGGGTGCCAGGATGACGCTTCGTCAGGTTGATACGGGCGATGCCACTATTGTAGACCTGACGGAAGAACTTACGGAAGTCCGTGCGCCGCTTGTGCCATACCCATGCCTCTGGGAAGAGCCGGGTCTTATGGCCTGCCTCTACGATACGGTATGAGAAGTCGATATCCTCGCCGAAGCGCATCTTGGAAAAACCGCCCAGTTGGTGATAGACATCACGACGGATGCCCATATTGAAGGAACGGGGGTAGAACTTGTCGAGTTTTGCCTTTCCGCCTCGGATGCCACCAGTGGTGAAGAAAGAGGTCATGGAGTAGGATATGGCCTTCTGAACAGGGGTAAAGGAGGGATGGGCTGCATCAGGCCCCCCAAAGGCTGCGATGCCATTGGCGGATTCTTGCGTCCCTTCGGTAGCAAGCGAACGGAGTTCGAGCGGCAAATCCGCTGAAACAGCCTTTAAATAGCCCTCGGGCAGGACGACGTCGGAGTCGAGAATGATGAGCCAGTCGCCATTGGCCCGTTCTGCACCATAGTTACGGCTCTGGCCTGGACCGCTGTTCTCCTTGGCGTAATAATGCAAAGCAAGGATGTCTGCGTATTTGTCGCAAACATCCTTGCAGGGCTTTACCGATCCGTCCTCCACAATGATGACTTCGAAATCCTTGAGTGTTTGATTAGACAGGCTTTCGAGTAACTCGTCCACTTCATCGGGACGATTGTAAACGGGGACGATGACCGAATACTTCAATGTTCGATTCTCAACGTTCGATTACTCTTTCACACGCTGCAGATAACTGCCGTCACGGGTGTCCACCTGAATGAGGTCGCCCTCGTTGATGAACAGGGGAACGCGAACCTCAACACCAGTCTCCAGTGTAGCGGGTTTCAGGGTGTTGGTGGCTGTGTCGCCCTTCACACCTGGCTCAGAATGAGTCACGCGGAGTACGGTCTTCACGGGCATTTCAGCGTAAAGGATAGTACCATCAGTGGTGTCAGAGACAACCTCCACAATATCGCTCTCCTTCATGTACTCATGACCGATTACGAGTTCGTTGTCGATGGGAATCTGCTCGAATGTCTCCTGATTCATGAAGATACGACCGCTCTGGTCTTCATAGAGATACTGGTAGGGACGACGCTCGATGACTACGTCCTCGAGTTTCTCGCCGATGTTGAAGCGGCGCTCCAAAACGCGACCATCAGAAACGTTCTTTACCTTGATGTTCATAATCGTGTTACCCTTGCCTGGTTTTCTGTGCTGGAAATCGATGCACACCCAAATGCTACCGTCCATGCGGATGGCAGTGCCTTTTTTAATGTCTTGTGAATTAATCATATACCTTAAAATATTACCTTTATGTCATTTTCGGCTGCAAAGGTACGAAAAAAACACGGATTATAAGGATTATGAGGAGTTTTTTTTAGGAAAAACACTAAAAAATCCATAAAAACAATATAATCCGCGTGCAAAATTTTGCTGGAAAGAAAAAAATGAGTACCTTTGCAGCCCAAATCAGTGAAAATATAACAAATAAATAGTAAAAAGCAATGAAAAGAACATTTCAGCCCCACAATCGCCGTCGCGTGAACAAGCACGGCTTCCGTGAGAGAATGGCCACGAAGAACGGCCGCCGCGTTTTGGCATCACGTCGTGCCAAGGGACGCAAGAAGTTGACGGTTTCTGACGAGAATCACGGAAAGTAATTCTTTCGATTTCGTAGAAAAATGAGTTAAAATAGAAAGAAGTAGAGAATAATCTTTGCTTCTTTCTGTTTTTTTTGTAACTTTGCAGCCATGAAAACAAGGGAATTTTTCGGAAAGTTTGTGAGTGCCTATCTGTTGGGCAATCTGCTGGCGATGGTGCTGGTGATTGTCCTGCTATGCTTTGGGGTGAAGTACGGGCTGGAATGGTATACCCATCATGGAGAAGGTATCGTGGTGCCAAAGGTGGAGGGAATGGTTTATTCGAATGCCTTAACACTGGTGGAACAAAACGGACTGAACATCATGGTGACTGACTCTGGCTACAACAAACGTCTGCCTGCCAACTGTATCTTGGCCCAGAGTCCTGGTGAGGGAACCAAGGTGAAGGAAGGGCACACCATCTATGTGACGGTCAACTCTCCTTCGTCGCCTACCTTTGCCATTCCTGATGTGGTGGACAACAGCAGTTACCGTGAGGCAGAGGCCAAACTGATGGCCATGGGCTTCAAACTCCTCCCACCGAAAACTGTACCTGGCGAAAAGGACTGGGTGTATGGCATCATCAGTCGTGGTCGTCGGGTGTCGACAGGCGACATGGTGTCTATCGACTCTCCCTTGACACTGATGATTGGCAGTGGCATGTACGACAGCGAAGAAGAGGATTTCGACTATGTGGAACCCGGCTACCAGCAGTTCATGAATGAAGAGGGGGCAGCCGAGACGGACGAGTTTGAGGAGGTAACGGAGCCGTAAAGAGTGAGAAATGAGTAATGATGAATACCTGGAGGAGGTAGAACTTGAAGAAGGGTTGGGAGAGGAACCTGCGGATGACGGACAACTCTACGAGCACTTCCGTATAGAGGTGGATAAGGGCCAAGAGCCTGTCCGAATCGATAAGTTCTTGTCCGAGCACCAGCCCCATTCCAGTCGTAACCGCATCCAGAAGGCTGCTGAGGCGGGTTTTATCCATGTGAATGGAACACCTGTAAAGAGTAATTATAAGGTACGTGCAGGAGATGTTATCACCCTGATGCTTGACCGGCCGCACTATGATACAACAATAGAACCGGAGGATATCCCTCTGGAAGTGGTCTTTGAAGACGATGACCTGATGGTCATCAACAAGCCTGCGGGTATGGTGGTCCATCCAGGCTGTGGCAACTTCAGCGGTACGTTGGTGAATGCCATTGCCTGGCATCTGAAAGATCTCGCGTCGTACGATCCGAATGATCCGGAAGTAGGACTGGTGCATCGTATCGATAAAGATACCAGTGGTCTGCTGGTGGTTGCCAAGACCCCAGATGCGAAGACCTCGTTAGGGAAGCAGTTCTTCAACAAGACCACCCATCGCAGTTACAATGCCTTGGTATGGGGTAATTTTGTGGAGGATGAGGGACGAGTAGAGGGCAACATCGGGCGTGACCCAAAGGATCGTCTTCGCATGGAGGTCTTCCCGCCAGACTCTGAGACAGGCAAGCCTGCCGTGACCCACTATAAGGTTTTGGAGCGCTATGGTTATGTGACACTGGTGGAGTGTGTCTTAGAGACAGGACGTACGCATCAGATCAGGGCGCACATGAAGCACATCGGGCATCCGTTGTTCTGTGACGAACGCTATGGAGGCTGCGAGATACGGCGCGGAGAGCGCACGGCCAGTTATAAGGCATTTATCCAGAATTGCTTTAAACTCTGTCCTCGTCAGGTGCTTCATGCGAAGACACTGGGCTTTGTCCATCCCACGACAGGTCAGCAGATGGACTTCACGTCAGAATGGCCGGAAGATATGGTGGCACTGATTAATAAATGGCGAAAATATATAAATAGTAAAATAGATCAATAAATTGTAAATCGTCAAATAGTAAGTTGAAGTGATGAAGAATTTAAAGAGAACAATTGCCATCGTTTGTGGTGGCGACTCATCGGAACACGACGTATCACTGCGCTCTGCACAGGGACTCTACTCCTTCTTCGACAAGGAGCGCTATAATGTTTATATCGTGGATATCAAAGGACAGGACTGGCATGTGGAACTGCCCGATGGTACGACGGCCCCAATAGACCGCAATGACTTTTCGTTTGTCGAGGACGGTACCGCCCGTCTTTTCGACTATGCCTATATCACCATCCACGGTACACCTGGTGAGAACGGTTTGCTGCAAGGTTATTTCGACCTGATAGATCTGCCGTATTCTACAAGTGGTGTGCTGGTGGAAGCCATGACCTTCGACAAGTTTGTGCTGAACCAGTATCTGAGGGGCTATGGTGTGAGTGTGGCTGACTCGCTGCTAATCCGTAAAGGCTACGAAGAACTGGTGACTGACGACGAGATAGAGGAGCGCATCGGCATGCCCTGCTTTGTGAAACCTGCCGCTGACGGTTCGTCGTTTGGTGTATCGAAAGTGAAGAATAAAGACCAGTTGGCTCCCGCCATCCGCAAGGCGATGATGGAGAGCCCGGAGATTATGGTTGAGG
Organism: uncultured Prevotella sp.; assembly: GCA_900320905.1. Classification (GTDB taxonomy): domain Bacteria; phylum Bacteroidota; class Bacteroidia; order Bacteroidales; family Bacteroidaceae; genus Prevotella. The sequence continues at coordinate 54,248 of ONTZ01000011.1, read as the reverse complement.
GTTACCTTGAAGGCACTGAGATTACTCAGGGTATCTATAAGACACACGATAAGACGGTCTTGTTCCCTATTACCGAAGTAGTGACAAGCAATGAGTTCTTCGATTATGACGCGAAGTATAATGGGCAGGTGCAGGAGATTACGCCTGCCCGTATTCCGGAGGATATTGCCGACCGTGTGCGTAAGATAACCAGTCATATATATGATATCCTACATTGCAATGGTATCATACGTATAGACTACATCGTATCGAAGGAAGGGAAAATTTCCATGCTGGAGGTGAACACCACACCAGGAATGACTGCCACCAGTTTCATTCCACAGCAGGTGAAGGCTGCCGGCCTCTCTATGACGGAGGTGCTGACGGAGATTGTTGAGAACCAGTTTATATGAGCGAGTTTGACGAGATAAGGCCATACGAGCCAGAAGAGATGAAACAGGCCTTTGAAGACCTGTTGAACGACCGCCAGTTTCAAGTGGTGCTGAAGGGCTTTGCCCCTTGGCTGCCGAAGTCTGTGCGCAATGGACTACTGCGTCTCGTCTTCACGGGTGTCAAGACTCCGCTTGATTTCCAGAAGCGGTTTATGAAGCCTGTGGTCAACTATATCATCCGCAAACATACTGACGGATGTTCTTTCGACGATGCTAAGTTGAGGGACTATGAATCGCGATTTACCTTTGTCAGTAATCACCGTGATATTGTACTCGACTCCGCCTTTCTCGACGTGAAACTGGTGAACGCTGGCTATCCTACAACTGTTGAGATCGGTATTGGCGACAATCTGCTTATCTATCCTTGGATTAAGCGTCTGGTGCGTATGAACAAGGCATTTACCGTGCGCCGTGGTCTCTCACTTCGTGAAACACTGGCTGCCTCGCAACTCATGAGCCGATACATCCACTATGCCGTGACGCAGAAAAAGGAGAATATCTGGATTGCCCAGCGCGAGGGGAGGGCGAAAGACTCTGACGACCGTACACAGGATGCCGTGCTGAAGATGCTTGCCATGGGTGGAGACCTGAAAGAACTGAATATCGTTCCGTTGACTATCAGTTATGAGTACGACCCCTGTGACTACCTCAAGGCACAGGAGTTTCAACAGAAGCGTGATAATCCTGCCTTCAAGAAGTCACGTCAGGATGATCTCGACAATATGAAGACGGGTATCTTTGGTTATAAGGGCCGTGTGGTCTATCGTGCCGCTGCCCCTGTTAATACATGGCTTGGCGAACTTGAAGGGTTACCCAAGACGGAGTATTATAAGGCCGTGGCAGAGCGTATGGACAGGGAGATTCATCGTAACTACGAACTCTTCCCGTGTAACTATATCGCCCTTGATGAACTCAATGGTAATAAGAATCATGCCAATCATTATTCTGAGGTCGACAAACAACGCTTTGAGCAATATCTCTCTGGCCAACTCGCCAAGATTCAACTCCCCGACAAGGATGACTCATTCCTCCGTGAGCGTATCCTTACGATGTATGCCAACCCCGTTCGCAACAAACTCGCTGCTCAATGAAAAAATGCTTCTACCTCATAGTAATCATCATTTCTTATTTCTCATTCCTCATCTCTCATTCATCTTGCACCCAAGATGCCTATGATAAGGGTGAGGGCAAATACTCCCTGATGCGGGCTGACTTCGTGGAGGCTCATGCCAATGCAGAGAAGAAGATAGACCAGATTATTACTGACGAGGGTGAGCAGTTGTTGGCTTCCAAGCCTTTTACGGCTAAATTGGTTGTCACTCCCGATTCCATCTATCGTTGTATCCTATATTATAATAAGGTACGCGATAAGAAAGGTCAGGATGTCTTTGAACCGATATCCATTGGACAGGTGCCTTGCCCCAACATTACCCCTATATCGGCACTGAACAAGGAAATGAAGACCGACCCCGTGAAGTTTGAGAGTGCCTGGCTGAGCAAGACGGGCAAATACCTGAATATGAGTCTTTACTTGATGACTGGTACGACAGACGATGATGAGGCTACTCAGACACTCCATGTCATTCAGGACACCATCATGACCAATCTGGATGCCACCCGTACCAGTCATCTCCGCCTCTATCACGATCAGGCAGGCATCCCTGAATATTACTCCTCTCAGGTCTATGCCAGTATCCTGACTTCACAGATTGAGGCAGACTCCGTATACCTCACTATCAACACCTACAAGGGCCTCGTTACAAAATCTTTCTCCCTGCGATAGATGGTCTGTTTATCCTATCGTAGCCGTTAGGAATGATGCGTTTCCGAAGATATAAAGCACGTTTTCGCAGGCAGGTACGAGAATGGTCTCACCCTGGCGGATGCTGATGCCGTTGATGTTGGCCTCGCCCCATAGACACATCACCACGACAAACGAGTCGCAGTGGAAGTCGACCTGCGAGGCAACTTGTACGACGACACGATGGACAACGAAATGGGGACAGTTGACGAGTTGAGAGATGGGCTTTGTTGAGTCATAACTACTGCGGTATTCCGGCCACACACGGTAGTCGATGGCATCGCGTGCCTGCTGGATATGCAGTTCACGAGGCTGGCCGTGGGCATCCTTTCGTCCGAAGTCGTAGACACGGTAAGTGATGTCGCTAGTCTCTTGTATCTCAGCCAGGAAGTTGCCGGCACCGATGGCATGCAGACGGCCTGCCGGCAGGAAAAAGAGATCACCGTCATGAGCCTCGTGGGTGGCTATCACGTCTTGCATGGGAGAATGGGAACTCGACGGCAAGCCATCAGGGGCTGTTTCAGGAACAGGGGCATTGGCCAGTTGCTCGTATTCGTCTGGAGTGATACTTTTCTTTAGTCCGGAATAGATCTTAGCACCCACATCGCTCTTGATGATGTACCACATCTCCGTCTTTCCCTGACAACCGTGACGCTCCATCGCTAATTTGTCATCCGGATGTACCTGCACACTGAGATCCTGACGTGAGTCGATGAACTTCACCAACAGCGGGAACTGGTTGCCGTATTTTTTGTAAACCTTCTGCCCCACCAGCAGACCTTTGTACTTATCGATAAGTTCTGTCAGTGTCAGGCCTACATCCACGTCATCGATAAGTCCGCGCTCTATGGCGCGGCTCTCGTGACCGGGTACGCCACTGATTTCCCAACTCTCACCGATGTTTGGCTGGGCGGTGAAGATACCCTTAAAAGGTGCAATCTGATAGCCACCCCAAAGGGTGGTCTTCAGATACGGTTCAAACTTATATGGTTTCATCTTTCTGAGTGATTATACGCTGTAAAGTTATAAATAATTGTTGAAGAGTGGTAAAATATGCCGCAGACTTCTCGTCATAGAGGGCCTGCGGCATAAATGTTTATTGGTTTGAGTCTTGTGGAGTAATTACTTCACAACGATCTTGTTGCCATCTACTATCACCACACCCTTGTACGTAGCGTTGACCTTTTGGCCTGCGAGGTTGTAGCGGATAGTGCTATTCATATTGATGGCCTTGGCTGTCTCGATACCTGTGCCAGATGATACAGTGGCTTTAACTTCCTTGGTCTCCTCATTGAAGGTGATGGTAACAATAGAACCGTCATTTTCAACAGTAAACTCATAGTCGCTACTTGGGTACGCAATAGCCCAGTCGTGGTCAACGCGAACCTTGAACTTGTAGGTGCCAGCCAGTACATCAGTGAATGTGGCAGTGAAGAGTCCATCATCGCCCTTCGTCATATCTGTATCAGTATCCCAGTCGCCGTTAATGGTACCCATGACACTATAAGTATGTTCTACGGGTCCTGCATCACCAGTCTTGACTGCATTGTGAGATATTTCCTTGGTGTCTGCGTTGAATGTGATGGTGACAGTGTAGATACCTGTTGCATCTACGGTGAAACTATAGTTCGAACCAGGGTAAGCCTCTGTCCATGCATGATTTTTGGCAACCTTAAATTCATAGGCTGTACCAGCCTCCAAAGTTACACCTTCTTTCACCAAAGTGTAAGTTGTTCCATCTTCTGAAGTCATGTCGTTGTTGGTATCTGTCGGATCCCATGAACTGCCTACGAAGTTTCCTGCTACGGTCCATGTGTCATTGACAATAAGTCCATTCTGTTCGGCATAAGTCTTTGTTGCCCAATAAATATCTTTAACGGTAAATGAACCTGGTGCTCCGTTCTGAATACCAATCTGCTTAATGGCGTTTTTCCCTTCAGCAATGAGTTTGATAGCAACAACTGTTTCACCTGGCTGTATCTGTCCTGCCTGGTCATCGATATCGTTAGAAACATATTGGATTGAGGCTTGAGCGACAATGTCTGTCGGTTCTGTCAATTCCATTACCAAATAATCAAATTCACTTGCGTCGAAACTTCCGAGCCAAGCACCAAACCATTTCCATTCAGAATCATCTGTGAATGTCTTGGAACCGTCATCATTATTAGTTGTTGCCGTGAAACTGGAAAGGATAGATTTTGTCTCCGCAGGGGCTGGTTTCACTGCTTCCCATTCTGCCGCTGTTGCGAAATAGATTTCATCGATGGTGATGGAACCAGTAGTATTTCCGTTTTGCAGTGCAACAGAATTAATCTTGTTCTTAAGCGTTGCGTCAAGTTCCAATGCAGCATAACCACCAGTCTTGGATGTCGCTACGGCTGTCTGAGCCTGATTGTAATCAGGTCCCCACTGCCCAATCGTTCCCTTGCAGTTATATTGGGCAATCAGATTGACATCTGTCGTTGAGGCAGAATACTTGATAACCAGATAATCGAATGCACTTGCATCAAAGTAGGTTACACCAGAGTCATCTGCGGTCTTGGCCTCTTCATCTAATACCAAGTCTCCTGTGCTGAGACCTGTGCCAATCCAGGCCCATGAACCTGCAAATTCGATAGTGGTTCCAGAAGTGTAGTTGGCGGAAAAGTCAACAGGCTCCTTTGCGTTAGTACTAACTGCAAAAAGTGCAGCAGCCATCAAAGTAAATAATTTCTTCATAAGAATTGCTTTTAAATTGTTAATATTAGGAGTTAATTTCACGCTGCAAAGTTATGAATAATTGTAGAAACAGATATCCTTTTTTTTGATAGATACTGATACTTTTTTGTTTTTTTGCATCATGATCTTGTTACCATATTTTTACGCGTGCGTACGAGAGAGACAGTACTATTTTTCGTTACGACAATACTATTTCAAGATAGTGCTCTACTATTTCGGAGCATTGTTGTAGATGCTCTCGAGGGTGTAGGTAGCGTCGTCGCTGGTGGCTGCCTTGATCATAGTCTTCACAAGTGATTCCATACCACTATGGAAGGTGCCGTCGTTGTGGTTGAAATAACCATGATGCTCGTTGCCGCCGCCTGTGACATTATTGTCCCAGATGATGACAGGCAGATTATAGGTATGGGCAGCGCGACATACATACTCTAAGTAGTAGTTGCGGAAGAGGTTGGAACGGTCTGTTGTGTGCATGACACATCCGTACTCTCCGACATAGACGGGGATATTCTTGGCGATAAATTTCTCCTGCAGTTTCTGGAAGGTCTCTACGACATGCTCCTCGTTGCTGCCTTCCTGATACTTGCCCTTGGCGGCTGTGTGGCCCCATTCCGACTTTCCGTCGCTGTTCTCGGGTGTAAGGGTGAAGGTGTTCGGGTCATAGAAGTGGACACTCACCATAATATGGTTGGCAGGGTCGGTGGGCAGTGCGAAGTTGTTGTCGAGAACAAACGTAGGACTGGAGGCATAGCCTGGCACGCCAATCCAGCGTGTGGCATTATTTCCACCAGTGGCACGGATGGTATTCACCACCAACTGGTTCCACTCGTTGAGGGTCTTGTACTGCTTGCCACCGTCGGTGCGGTTGGCTCCCCAGCCCCAATTGCCATCCTGCACCTCATTGAACGACTCGAAGAAGAGGAAGTCACCCTTGTCCTTGAAGGCTTCGGCAATCTGTTTCCATGTCTTTTCGATACGGTCTTTGATACCGTCGTTGATGATATTATTACCGGCGGAACCCTTGATGTCCTGCCAATACTCGTCGTGGTGCATGTTCAGGATAACGTTGAGTCCTGCAGCCTCTGCCCAGTCAACATTCTGTTTGACCTCTGCCATATAGTTGGCATCGATCGTCCAGGGGTCTGCCGTCTGATAGTTGCCCCATGTGACACAGATGCGCACAGTGCTGGCACCAGCCTTCTTCAGATTCGTGTAGAGTGTCTGTGTGGGCTTGGCATTGTCCCAGTAGCCCCATTGGGTGGGCTCTCCGTCCTTGCCAGAACTGGTGTCGAAGTGGTTGCCGAGGTTCCAGCCCCATCCCAGTCTCTTGGTGAGGGCTGTTGCGTCGTTGTCAAGTGGCTTGGCTCCTTCCTTTGTGGTGAAGTTCAGTGTGAACGCGGGTGCTGAGGCATTGACGTCAGAGGTGGATACGATAGCGCCCTTTTCTACCTTGAGGGTATATTGGGTACCTTCCTGCAGAGTGAGTGGGATATCAACAGACATCGTAGTCGTGGCATTGCTCTTGCCTGTCACTGCCGTACCGTTAAGTGTGATACCGGTACCCGTTACTTTTACGGTGGTGTTGTAATTCAGCGTGAGTACGGTGGTTGACTCGGCATCTACCTCAGCACCCTCACTGATGGACTGTGAACGCAGGATGATGTTGACGCTTGGTGTCGGTGCCGGTTCTGGTTCGTCACTGCTACTGCCGCCGCAACCAAATAGAATAATGGATGCCATGAGCATCAGGAATTGATAGGTCTTTCTCATTTTCGAATTGTTTTGATTGTTGAATTCATTCTTCTGCTGCAAAGATATGAAAAGTTTTTCTATTCGCCAAATAATCAGGGAGGTTTCTTTTAAAGAGTCTCATAGAGAACTTAGAATTTGACCTGATCCCGTGTGATGACATGGCTGTCCGTCATGGCATTCTTCCACCAGGCATCACTGCACATCGTGTCTGTCGAGCCTTGTCCTCCCTGATACCAAACCATGAAATGACCCCACTTGGCTCCTGCTGTCCAGCAATCACCGATGGTTCCTGAGTCGCCAGCATCTCCTTTTCCACATTCTCCGAGAACGACCATCTTGTGAGGATAAGTGTCCTGAATCTCAGTGAACTCCTGATAGTTTTGAGCAGCACTATAGCCATATAGGTCGCGAGCCACCATGTCAACATAATCTTCACCAGGGTACCAGTCTGTATCTTGGTTGTATTGGGTGGCATTGCCATTATAGTTCTGGGAGGTCCATATCCAGATGAGGTTGTGGACTCCATTCTGCTTAAAGTAGTCGAACATAGTGGTCCAAAGTTTTTTGTAGGTATCTGCTCCATCGTAGCCCCACCAGAACCAGGCCTTGGTCCAACCTGCCTGTTGCTTGGCAATGGCATTTCCTGCTGCCTCGTGGAAGGGGCGCCAGGTGGCTGCTATGCCGGCTTCCTGTAATTTCAGGATGACGGCAATCACCTTGTCCATCTCTTGATAGAACCACTTGTTCTCCCATGAGCCTTCGGTGAACACATTGGTGGCACGGAAAGTGGTTTCACCAGGTGTGCATGTCAGGACTTTGTTTCCATCTGTGTCGGATCCTGACGCGGTAATGGCATTCACCTTGTCCTCACTGACAGGAACGTTAAAATGCCACATCAGTTGTACGATTCCACCAGCCTGCACCCAGTCTGTGACAGGCGTGATATCATTGTAATTAATCCAATTGTTTTTGGGGATGCAGATATGGATGAAGTCGTAACAGTTCATGGCGGGATATTTGCCTGTCAGTTTAAACACCTTCTCCGCACAGTTGTTGTTCCAGTTTACGTTGGCCATTACACTTGAGATGGTCTTTTTACCGTATTGTTCCAAGAAGTATGCGTAGAGTTTCTGTGCCGTATCGGTGGTGGCTGCAACGGGGGTTGCGGAGATGACTGACTGTGGCTTCGCCTTTGTCCTGAAGTTGATGGTCAGTTCTGGAACCGAAACAGCGGCATCTATACTAGAAACAATAGCCCCTTTTGACACTTTTACCACATAACTCATCCCCGCCTCGAGAGTGAGTGGAATATCTACAGACATGGACGTCTTCTCGTTGCTCTTGGCAGTGACATTGGTGCCGTTTATCGTGATGCCTGAGCCAGTTACCTTGACTGTCGTATTGTAGTTCAAGGTGAGTACACTGGTTCCTGCGTCAATCTCAGCACCTTCTTCTATTGTTTGTGAACGCAGTGTAATGTTGATATTTGATTTATTCTTTTCGTCAGGATCATCACTGCCTTCACCACAACTGATCAATGCTATGGCGGTAAATAATAATATTGAGAAATAGTACTTCATGTTGTTCGGTTATATAAATCGATTAAAGAATACAAGAGGAGGCGCAACCTGAGGGTCGCGCCTCCTCTCTATAGTGTATTCTTTATTTGATAGACACTTTCGTGCATATGCAGTTATCGCCGTTCAGGAGGAATGCACCTCCCCATCCACCAGCAGAAGTGATGGATTTGTAAATGGCATCAGTGACCTTGAATTCAATGGCACCCTCGTGTTCTGCAAGATTCCAATTGCCAGAACTAAAGTCGCAGTCATCGAACTGGGCTCCCCAGTGACCATCCCAAACCTGACAGTTCCAGGTAGCATCAGTGGGAGTGAGATAGCATCGGATGACTGACCCGACTTTCATGCCGGCAGCCAGAAGCTCTGGGCCACCATCACTGAGGATATAGGGCTGGTTGCCCCAGTCATCGACCACAGCCTGACCCTGCCATAGAACATTTTCCAGAAGAGAGAGGGTAATCTTGCTGACGGTGAAGAAGGCACCGCAGATAACGAGACCTCCATTGGCAACCATCTCATCAATCATGGCCTGAGTCAGTGTCACTGAGAACTTGGTATCTTCACCTGTCAGCGGATTGACATCAGAGGTGCCCGGCAGTGCAGCCCAAGAACCGTTACCGACACGAATCTGTGACCAGCCTTCCGACATATCTGGCTTGAGGTAGATTGTCAGCACCTGTCCAGCAACGGCAGTTGACCAGTCGTAACCGCCCCATGCAAGGTCCTGCATACCGGCATTCCAGTTGCCGATGACAAAGTTGCCAGACCAGATGGTGGTTTCAGGAGCATCACTATACATTGAGATCTTGTCAGACTCAACGCTGTAGTTCTCGTGCTGGATGAGGATAACCCTACCGTCACCCATACCTTCAGGAACAACGAATGCAATCTCAGAGGCACTCTGTCTGAACTCACCCTTCTCCAAAGGCTTTTCAATCGCAGGTAGTACTAACTGGGTTATGCGATCTAACTTTTCACCCTTGATGGTGATGGTCTGTCCAGCCTTCACATCCTTCACAGGATCGGTGCTGCTGACCGTTGCCAGAGGCATGGTGATATCAACAGATGTTGTCAGACCAGAGTAAGAGGTGAGTACGATACTACCCGAGACGGTGTTGGAGGGAACCTGCACTGTGATGGATTTGCCATCTTCTGCAGTGTTAAAGGTCGCATCCTCAACAGCGGGGAAATCCACGCGTGTCACCAGGTCGAGGTTCTCACCAGTGATGGTGATGGTTTCACCGAATTCAGGAGTAGCATTGGATACACCCGTTGCCTCAGCAGCATCGATATCCAGAGTTCCCAATGATATGTTTTCTGCACCTTCAGAACCGTCATTGTAGACCACTTCACCAGTCTTTGCCTCCATTGGCACACGCACCTGAATCTCATTTCGGGTGTTAACGATAAAGTCTTCTGCATTCACAGCCACAAAGTCGAAGAAAACGACCTGACCAATATTCCACACATACTCACCCTTGATGGTTAAAATATCACCAGGATGGATTTTTTCCGGAGAGATAGTTGCCACTTTAATCTCCTCTGCAAAGGTAATATTGGATACAGACTCGACGGTCTTGCCGTCATTGGTCAGCAGGCGTAGTTTGCCAGGTACGCACTGGTCGGGAATCGTCACGGTTAACTCCTCTGAATTCTGACGCTGGAAACTGCCGCTGATAAAAGTCGTGGCTGGTGTTATTTTCTGGTTACCTTCAGGAAAGAGTACCTCTTTCACATTATTGAGATTGGTACCTGTCACCCGCATTGTCTCGCCACGGGTAATAGGCATGGGACCGAAGCCCAGGATATTCACGCCGCTCTTGTTGTATTGGTTGGTGTCGAGACTGTCATCGCTACAACTGGTGAATCCTGCCATTCCAACCAGTGCGGCCATGGCCAATACTGATATTTTACGAATCATTTTCATAATTTCTTAACTACTTAACTTCTTAACTACTTAACTTCTTAACTTCTCATCTTAGTACGCTACCGCACGGATATTGTCGATACGGATGATAGGATGACAGGTCGTGCCATTCGTCACACCACTCCAGATGAAGAGCGTCAGCCCCGTGAAATTATCAGCAGTCAGCGGGGTACCTGCGGGAGTACCATCGTTCTTGTACTTGAAGGTAGAGATAGGAATGGTCACTGTGACCCATTTGCCACCAGTATCGTAAGAACCAGTTTGGCTCCACGGAGTCCAAAGAGCACGCGGGTAGTCCGTTCCATTGAAGAATGTGTTGTTGGCCGTCGGTAGAGTCACCTGCTCGTCGCCAGAGAAGATACACTGCATAGAGAGGTTTGTCCACGGATTGCTGGAAGGGATGTTCACCTCGAACTTTAGGGCCATATTGGCAAAGTCGCCGAAACTGACAAGATCCGACAGACGTGAGTTCACACCAGTGAAGGTCCCGTCCCAGTCACCAGGCCAGTATTCGAAAGACACGTTACCGTCCATCCAGGAACCGTCTTCTATGTCACAATCGCCTAACATGAGGTAACTGCCGTCGAGAGAATTCTCGTCACTAATAATCTGCTGGGCATGCCAACCGTGGTTGGTCAGTCCTGTAGAGGCTTCTCCAGCATCACCGGTACCGAAGTCATTGAACAGCATGCCACGGGTGTCGCGGTAGTTGAACTTGGCTTTTTTCTTGCCATAGACAGAGGCAACTTCTACCGGACCTTCTGTCAGTCCACTGGGAACCGTGAAACTGATATGACTAATGTCGAACTCGTCGATGTCAACCTTAGTACCGTTAATGGTCAGAGTCAGAGGGGTGTTGGGATCATCAACGAAGTAGTTGCCGTAGATGGTGGCCTTTTCGCCAGCCTGAGCCCACTCATTACTCATGTTATTGATGTTCGGACCTGGCACGAGCACCTTGAAGTCGTAAGAGGTGGTGTCGTTGGCGTTGTTGATCATGAAAATCTTGTTGAATACCTCACCTGGAATCTGACTGGGCACCGTGACAATCATCGTGTGGTCGGTGATGAAACTCGGGATGAGTTTGGCTTCCTGGTCATTGAAGAACATCTTGGTAATACTGCGCAAATTCTCTCCGACAATACAGATGTTATTGTCCATATAGGCACCTGTCAAGATAGAGTCGGCACTCTCAACATTCACTGGGCGTATATAGCGGATGGTTGGTGTTCCACCGCTTATCTCATACTTGTCAGGCTCGTCCTTACAAGATGAGAAAAATGCTACTTGGCAAGTGATAAGTGCTGTGCATACCAGCCAGCGGCTTATTGTTTTTATCTTGGTAATCATAATTTCTAATGACTAATATCTAATTAATATTCTTAATACTGATATGTCTCACGTACATCCACATGGACGGCATCTTCCTTCAGATGTGGGTTGAAAGTCAGGTCTTCCATCGGGAATGGAATGGTGAAACTGTTGATGGTCACATTAGGTGCAGGAGTCTGGTCATCGTAGACGGTACTCTGTTCGTTGCCGTCATCATCCTTGTTCACAAGCAACCACTGTTTGGTCTGGAAGTAGTTCTTGAATGTCAAGTTCAAGTTCCAGTACTGATTACGGCGCTGGGACTTCAGTTCTGCGATGGCACGATCTGGATTATAGTAGGCCAGACGAACAAAATCGTACCAACGGTCACCCTCACAAGCCAATTCCAAACGGCGTTCCTTCCAAATCTTATCGAAATCCAGTGAAGTCTCGGCAGCAGCATTGGGAATAGCGCGCTGATGCACGGCGTTATAAGCCTGCAAAGCATCTGGGTCACTACCCTGACCTTGTAAAACTTTGGCCTCAGCAAGAACCAAATAGACATCGGCAAGACGGAGAATCGGTGTGCAGAGTGAACTTGCCATACGGGCGGCAGAGGTTCCTAGAACTGCCAGGTGGTCGGCGTTGTTGCCATAGAGATGCTTCACGACATTACAACCTGTTGGCGCACGGTGCTCACCCCATGCAGCGGGATTATAGGTTTTGTCATATTCGAAGCGCATATAGTCGAAGCCGCCTTTGTCGCGCCAGAGATAAGGAATCACATCACCAACAGTCATCATCGTAGCCTTGCGGCGAGTGTCTACGTCAGGACGGGTAGCAGGGTCGTCGAGGACATTGAAACCGAAAGCATCCTGCAGGTCAACTGACGGGCCACCCCATTCACCCCATACATCACCGTATTCATCGATACCAGTCATGCCGAGGTCAGACTGGAAGGTGTTCTGGGAAGTCCATTGCGAACTCACCACCCAACGCCAGGCAATCATATTCTCCTTCGATTTGTTACCTTCGAGTTTGAATACATCAGCATAGTTCTTCTCGAGTGAACGACCAGAATTGTCGATGACATCTTTTGCCAGTTCAGCAGCCTTTTGTAGATCGCTGCTGTTCAGTGTGCCGCTGACACCAGCCTTAGTCAGATAGACTTTGGCCAACAGACCTTTGGCACAGTATTTGTCAAGGCGGCCTTCTGTGCACTGTTCAGGCAATAGTTCAATGGCTTTTTCAAGTGTCATGACTATGTATTCATATACATCAGCCTTCAACACCTTTGGTTGTTCATTATAGGTACCACTCTCAATCATTGATGCGTTGTCGTGTACGATGGGTACATCACCAAAGGTACGTACTAAGTAAAAATAAGCCATGGCCTTCCAAAGTAGGCATTCACCCATCGTCTGGTTCTTGATGGCTTCAGAAGCACTACCACCTTCAATATATTTGCGTACTATGTTTGAGTGACCATTGACAGCCCACAGCGAATAGGACATATTGCGCAAGTCCTCATCGTTGGAGTTGAGCGAGAAGTTCAGGTAGGGGCTTGATCCCCAGTAGTAGTTGCCTGAGAGTACCTCACCTACCTTGAAGAATCCACGCTGGAAATCGTACCAAGGTGAGTTGTAAAGATAGTCCACGGCAGCGATACATTCAGCATCTGTCTTATAATAGCCACCGGCTACATAACTGTCTTCTGTTGGACGATCCAGGAAATCCTCACAGGAAGTGAGACCCAAGCCCATGACAGAGGCTGCCAGAAATATTTTGATTCGATTCATTTTCATATTGATTGTCCTCCTTTGGTTTAGAATGATAAGTTAATACCGAATGTGCAAGTGAACGGAGAGGGATAACGTCCGTTGTCAAGTCCGAACACATAACCGTTGGCATCTGTCGTAGAAGCACCGATTTCAGGATCGTAACCGTCGTAACCTGTGATGGTCAGGACATTCTGCAAGTTGCAATAGACGCGCAGATTGTCCAGATAAAGTTTGCTCACAATCTTCTTCGGGAAGGTATAGCCGAGTGAAATATTCTTCAGACGGACGTATGACCCGTCTTCGATATAACGGGTGGAGATATTCTGGTTGTATGTGTTGCCGATGGCCACACGCGGTGTGCTGGTTTCTGGATTGGTGACATAGACATTGGTGATGTCGTTGTACCATGCGCCTCCGTCCTCATACACCTTTGCCGGGTCGATGGCTGCCAGTCTGGCACGGTCGGCAATCTTCTCCTGGATCTGGTTGTTCCATGTACTTGTCATCGAAGTCAGAGGGATAGAGGTATAGTTCAACACCTTGTTGCCAACAGAACCGTTGATGAAGATGCTTAGGTCGAAGTTCATAAAGTTGAAGGTGTTTGTCCAGCCGAAGGTGAATTTGGGCAGGGGAGAACCGATATTGGTTTTGTCGTTCTCGTCGATGATGCCGTCATTATTCACATCCTTGAATTTCAGGTCACCTGGCCATACCGTGTTGTTCTTACTGTATTTGGTGGGATCGCTTTGGTGGTGCCAGGCAATAATGTTTCCGTCGGCATCAGTCTCGGCAACGCATGATTGGCTATACAGCGTATTGACCGGTGAGTTCAGGATATCATCGAAGTCCTTATAAACGCCTTCAACCTCATAGCCGAAGAAGTCGTACATGGGTCGGCCCACTGACGACACGGCCACCACATCACTCCACTGGCCGTAGCCGATGATGGCTGCGGATGTTGTGCCCTGAAGGGCCACCAACTCATTCTTGTTGAAAGAGAACTGTAGGTCGGTATCCCAACTGAAGTTCTTAGATTGTACCGGTGTAGCCTTGAGTTCGATTTCAAGACCTGTGTTGCGCATGGTTCCATAATTGCCGTAGGGGGCGGAAAGAGCCGAAGAACCATTGCCTTGTGTGCCTAAGTAAGAAGGCAACTGCATCTTCATTAACATGTCCTTTGATTCTTTCTTATACCAGTCAATGGTCAGGTTCAGTCGGTTGTTGAAAAAGCCGAGGTCGAGACCGAGGTCGATCTGTTCCTGTGTCTCCCACTGGATAGACTCGTTGGGCAGACCTGTAGGACGATAGGACTGACCAAGTGCAGATGGCATTACGCCGAGGGCAACTCCCCATTTGTAACCACCGATGTTGGCGTTACCAGTCTGTCCCCAACCTACACGAATCTTTCCGTTGCTAAGCACATCCAGTCCTTTCATAAAGGCCTCGTTGCTGAAGCGCCAACTGGCAGCAACAGAATGGAAACCTGCCCAGCGGTTGTTGGGACCGAAATTGGATGAACCGTCATAACGGAAAGTATAAGTTGCATAGTAGCGATCATCATAATTATAGGTTTCGCGCGTGAAGAAAGATGCCATTGAAGCACTGCCAAAGCCAGAAGAAAAGTCGCGGTCGGCTTTCTCTGCAAGAGATGGATTCTTTACGTCATTGCGGGGTAGGTTCTGACCTGTGATACCCTGGTATTTCCATGTGGATTCCCAACTCTCCTGACCAAGCATTGCCGTGAAGTTGTGCTTGCCAATAGTGCCAGTATAGGTGAGGTAGTTCTTTAACTGCCAGTATTTGTTGGTGTTGCTCTGCCAGTGATCTTGGTTGGCGGGCTTCTGCCAGCCTCCCAAGTCTACGGAAGGTTCCCATGTCTCTGCGTTGGAGCCGGAGATATCATAACCAAGTTCTGCATGCCAGACGAGGTTTTTCAAGAAACTGACCTCTGCAAAGATGTTACCCGTCAATTTGCGACGCTCTAAAGTGTACTGGTTCATATTGGCCAAAGCCACAGGGTTGGGATTTGTGTAGCCCTCACGTACTTCAGCGTAGTAGTTGCCAAAAACGTCATAGATGGGGATGTCAGGAAGAGTAGTCAGCGAATAGGTGATGATACCCTCATTACCGTCTGCCTTTTTTAAGTCATCATTGGTGGTAGAAAATGTCGTAGACATACCAAGTTTCAACCAGGGCTTCAATTGGGCATCGAGGTTGGCACGAACAGAGTAACGCTTGAAGTTGGAGCCGATGATTGTACCTTCCTGATTCATGAAATTGCCGGATACATAGTACTGCACCTTGTCGGTACCGCCCTGAGCAGAAACCTGATGCTGATGTTGGATGGCCGTCTGGAAGATGGCATCTTGCCAATTGGTACCATTGCCGAGGATGGATGGGTCCGAATAGTTGGGGTTGGCCTGACTCTTGATAATCCATCCATCATTGACAAAGCTCTGATAATACTCAGCGTATTCACGAAGGTTCATCATGTCCAGTCGCTTCATCTGGCGGTTAACTGCCAACATGCCATCGTAGTTGAACTTGGCTTCGCCTGCCTTACCGCGTTTGGTGGTGATGAGTACGACACCGTTGGCACCCTGGGCACCATAGATGGCGGTGGCAGAGGCATCCTTCAGGATTTCCATCGAAACGATATCAGAGGGGTTCAGTGTTGACAGCGGGGAGATTGTAGAAACCTTACCGTTACCGAGACGGTCGGCTAGACCATAGTCTGCACCAGACTGTCCTCCGCTCTGCACAATTACACCATCGATGACGTAGAGAGGTTCTTGGTTAGCATTGATAGAACCTATACCACGCACACGGATGGATGAGGAAGAACCGGGAGCACCGGAAGTCGTCACTGCAGTCACACCTGTCGCGCGTCCTTGCAGGCTCTGATCCAATGAGGTGATGACGGTACCCTTCAAAGATTGTTCGTTGATGGAAGAGGACGAACCAGAGAGGTCGCTTTTCTTCATCGTACCATAGCCGACAACCACCACTTCGTCAAGCATTTGTTTGTCTTCTTCGATAGTAATCTCATAGTTGGACTGATTGGCTGTGATTCTTACTTCCTTGTTCAGATAGCCAATATAAGAAACAACCAGAGTCTGCCCTGGGCTAGCATTCAGTGTGAAGTTTCCGTCGAAATCGGTGGCTACACCATTCGACGTGCCTTTCACAACAACACTGGCTCCGATGACGGGGCCAGAAGCATCGACTACAGTACCTGTAATCTTCTTTGCCTGCTGGACGTCCTGTACGGCGTCAGCGGCATAGGCTTTGGGTGAATAACATAATCCCAAAAGGGAGAATGCACCCACCAATAGCGCTGTTTTCCTAAAAGTTTTGTTCATACGTTAGTTATATAATAAATGTTAGAATTGTTGTACTTAGTTAGAATTTCAGTTGCAAAAGTAAGATAATTTGTTGAAACCAAAGCAACTTTTTTTGATTATTGTTGATACTATTTTGCTTTTCCTCCGGATTTTAACTAAAAAGGGAGGAAAATTGTAAATAAGTGTAGTTACTACACAGGCGTTTTTAAGGCAGTTTTTATCTTGAATGTAAACAATACACTTAAAGCCGTCAGCCGATGAGAATCTGTTCCAATGTATTGATTTCTTCCTCAGTTGTGGCCCAACTGGTGACAAAACGGCAGATTGTGTGATGATGGTCGGTTTGACCAAAATGAGAGAACTCTACCAGATGACTCAGGCGCTCTACTTGTTCGTTGTCTATGACGACGAACTGCTGGTTGGTAGGAGAGTCGACATAGAACTCGAAACCCTTACGCTTGAAAATCTCCTTCATCTTCATTGCCATACGGATGGCGTGTTCGGAGAGTTTGAAGTAAAGGTTGTTGCTAAACAATGCATCGAATTGAAGACCGATCAGTGCGCCTTTGGCAATGACGGCACCATGCTGCTTTTGGATGGAGAAAAAATGCTTGTGAGCCTTGCGGTTGGTGAAAACCACAGCCTCACCGCAAAGGGCACCAATCTTCGTGCCGCCGATATAGAACACGTCGCAGTGACGGGCGAGATAGGGTAGTGTAATGTCGTTTCCCTCCGCCATCAGACCATAGCCGAGACGGGCACCGTCGATATAGAGGGGGATCTCATAGCGCAGGCAGACCTGATAGATGTCATTTAATTCCTTGGCAGAGTAGAGTGTACCAAATTCGGTGGGGAAGGTGATATAGACCAATCCAGGATGCACGGCATGATCCTTATTGCCGTCGTGCATATAGTCGTCAAGGTATTTGTCGAGTGTCCTGGCCTCCATCTTGCCGTCGGTATCTGCAATGGTGATGATCTTATGCTCTGTGAATTCTACGGCTCCCGCCTCGTGGACATTGATGTGTCCAGAGCCGACGCAGATGACACCCTCGTACTGATAGAGCATTGAGTCAATGGTGGTGGCATTGGTCTGGGTGCCACCAGTCAGGAAGAATATCTGTGCGTCGGGTATGCCGCATGCCTCGCGGATGCGAGCCTTGGCGCGTTCGCTGAACTCGTCGAAACCATAAGGTGTCGGTTTGGCATTGTTGTACTTAATCAAGTTGTTGAGCACTTCCTGACAAGCGCCGTTGTTGTAGTCACATTCGAATGATATCATCGTTTTGTCTGTTTATTGGTTGCAAAATTACGAAATAATATGTAACAATCAATGTAATCTGTGGCTTTTTTTGTATCTTTGCAACCAAATTTCATTCAACCACGACGATGATGTGCCGGAAAAGGGTATTGATGATGCTTTGCGCAATGGCTCTGTTGCTGTTGCTCTCTTCTTGGGATGACGGCAAGGATACGCTGATGGGTCCAATACCCACTGAACCGGACTATGCCGATTCAACGCAGTGGTTTATCCGTGACCGAGGTGGAAGGGCTGACCTCTTCTATATTATTTCCACCGAGACAGGCGACCATCTGATGGACGGTGATACCTGTCATTTTGCCGATACTTATGATGATTATCTACGGGAGTGCATGGCGCTTGAGATGCATGCCGTGGATTCTTTCTATTCTGGCGACTGCAACTATTTCTCGCCTTACTATCGTCAGGTGTCCATGCAGTCGTGGGAGTCTGCAGAGGCAACGATGGCACGACTTTCCTTAGCGATGTCGGATGTGCGGCACAGTTGGGACTATTACATCGAGCATTACAATCAAGGGCGACCCTTTGTGATTGCGGGATACAGTCAGGGAGCACATGCCATGATGGACATCATGCGACGGATGCCCGACAGCATCGCCTCGCGGCTGGTGGCGGCTTATGTTGTCGGCTACAAGGTGACACAGGAGGATCTGGATTCCTGTCCGCTGATACGCCCAGCAAAGGGGGCGACAGACACGGGGGTAACGATTTGTTTCAACTCTGTGCGCTCGCCGGAGGACACCATCTCAGTGGTGAGTGGAGGCAACCTGTTGTGCATCAATCCAGTAAACTGGCGGACGGACACAGTTAGTGCTCCGTTTGTGGTCGTTGACTATAAGCGTACTGATACGCTGACGGCGCGGTGCGACCCAGAGAGTCATCTGGTATTGGTCGGTAATTACCCTGACAACAGGCCGATGCCTATCATTGGCGTGCCAGGCAACTATCACCATCGGGAACTGAAATTCTACTATCCTTATATCTGCCAGAACATTATGGATCGCGTGGCAGCATACTTTGAGAAAAAAGAAGAGTGAGGCGACTAACCTCACTCTTCTTGTATTTACAATGCTTCGAGCATTCGTTTGATGACGACCGAACAACTGATTTCCCGATTGGCTGCCTCGGGGATGACGAGGCTGTTGGGTGACTCTATCACATCGTCGGTGACGATGAGATTACGGCGCACGGGCAGGCAATGTAAGAATTTGCCGTTGTTGGTCCACGACATATGCTCGGTATCTACCGTCCACGACATGTCTTTCGAAGTAATCTTTCCGTAGTCGGTAGGATTCGTCACGCCTGGGTTCGACCAGTTCTTGGCATAGATGAAGTCAGCCCCCTCGAAGGCTTTCTTCTGGTCGTACTCCACACGGGTATTGCCGATGAATTTCGGGTCGAGTTCGTAGCCCTTGGGATGGGTGATGACTAGGTCGACATTGGCGGCGTTCATCCACTGGGCGAACGAGTTAGGCACAGCCTGTGGCAGAGCGCGGCAGTGGGGAGCCCAGGTGAGAACCACCTTCGGGCGCTCTATGGTTTTATGCTCCTCAATGGTGATGAGGTCGGCGAAGGCTTGAAGGGGGTGTACAGTGGCCGTTTCCATGGCGAATACGGGACGGCCGGAATATTTGATAAACTGATTCAGCACCGTTTCTGCATAGTCATATTCACGGTCAGTGAGGCCGGCAAACGAGCGCACACCAATGAGGTCACAGTAGCAGCCCATCACGGGAATGGCTTCCAATAGGTGCTCGCTTTTGTCGCCGTCCATGACGACACCACGCTCAGTCTCTAATTTCCATGCACCGGCATTCACATCGAGAACGATGACGTTCATGCCCAAATTCATCGCGGCCTTCTGGGTGGAGAGGCGGGTACGGAGGGAATTATTGAAGAAAATCATCATCAGGGTTTTGTTCCGTCCCAGATGCTGATACTTGTAACGGTCATTCTTGATCTCCTGTGCTTCGGCGAGGGCATTCTGGAGGTCGCCGATATCTTCTACGTTGATAAAACTTTTCATTTCTGTGATGTTGGATTTAATGGGGATAATGGGAATTTATGGGCGAGTCTGCCCCTCGCCTTCGATGAGCCACTTGTATGTGCATATTTCTTCAAGCGCCATTGGACCACGGGGACCGAGTTTCTGGGTGGAGATACCTATCTCCGCTCCGAGCCCGAATTGCGCCCCGTCAGTAAACGAAGTCGGTGCATTCCAGTAGACGCAGGCAGCATCGACGTGGGCTTGGAACTTACGGGCAGTCTCCTCATTCATTGTGACGATGGCCTCGCTGTGGCCAGAGCCATTCTCGTCGATATGTGTCAGCGCTTCGTCAAGCGAAGTAACGGTCTTGATGGCCATTTTATAGTCCATGAACTCTGTGCCGAAACTCTCGGCGGTGGCGTGTTCTAAGTAAGGGTATTTGCCGTAGAGGGCTGTGAAAGCCTGCTCGTCGGCATAGATGATGACATTCTTCTCGGCCATTTTCTCGCAGAGAATAGGTAGGTCGTTCAGACGACTCTCGTGTATGATGAGACTGTCTAGTGCATTGCAGACTGAGACACGGCGGGTCTTGGCATTGTTGATGATTGCCTTGCCCATTTCTAAATCACCATCCTTGTCAAAATAGATGCTTACCACGCCGGCTCCAGTCTCAATCACTGGTACACGGGCGGTGTCACGGACAAAGTTGATGAGTTTTCTTCCGCCTCGGGGGATGCAAAGGTCGATATAGCCCACGGCATTGAGCATTTCGCCCGTGGCTTCGTGGGTGGCCGGCAACAGGGCGACGACATCCTTCGACACACCATACTTTTCCAGTATCTCGTGAATGAGTGCCACCTCCTCGCGGTTGGAGCAGTCGGCATCCTTCCCACCTTTCAGCACGCAGGCATTACCACTCTTGAAGCAGAGCGAGAAGACATCGAATGTCACGTTCGGTCGAGCCTCGTAGATCATACCAATGACACCGAAAGGTACACTGATGCGACAAAGGCGCAGCCCATTGGGTAGCGTCTTCTGCTTGGTGACATGTCCAAGGGGCGTAGGTAAGGTTGCAACATTCCGCATATCGGCAGCGATCCCTTCCAAACGGCTTTCTGTCAGTTGCAGACGATCGTAGAGAGGATTGTCCTTCGGCATCTTGGCCAAATCCTGAGCATTGGCTTCTAGAATTCTCACCTTATTATATATAATAGCATTGGCAACGGCATTTAGTATCTCGTTGCGCTGTTCGTCGCTCAGCAGTGCCAGACTTTTGCTGGCACGCTTTACTTTCTCGAATATTTCTTTCAGTTGCATGGTGTAAACTCTGTATGTGGGGTTAATTCGGGTTGATTTATCAAATCGACGAGGATATTCTCGCGTTCGCCGTTGGCGATGATCACGCGGATGCCGGCCTGTGAAACCTTGCTGGCTGTGGTGTATTTTGAGTGCATGCCGCCACGACCGAAGGCACTTTTCTCTTCCTTGATGTACTGCGACAGGTTGCGGCCTGGCTCAACGGTTGGAATAATGTGTGATGCAGGATTGTCGGGATGCCCGTCGTAGATACCATCGATATTAGAGAGCAGAATGAGTGTGTCAGCCTGCATCATCTGCGCGATGAGGCCCGAGAGTTCGTCGTTATCGGTGAACATCAGTTCAGTGACACTGACGGTGTCGTTCTCATTGACGATAGGCAGTACATCGTTTTCCAACATCACCGTCATACAGGCCCTCTGGTTGCGGTATTGTTCGCCTGGTTCAAAGTTCTCCTTCATCGTCAGAACTTGTCCCACGTGGATACCGAATTCCCGGAACAGGTCGTAGTAAAGACCTACAAGTTTGACTTGGCCGACGGCAGAGAACAATTGCCGTTGCTCCACGCTGTCGAGCGAATGGTCTACGGTCAGTTCCCGCCGTCCGCAGGCTACGGCACCAGACGATACGAGGATTACCTCGATGCCCTGCTTCCGAAGCCAGGCTATTTGGTCGACCAATGCTGACATGCGGGTGACATCCAGTTTCCCGTCCGTTCGTGTCAGCACATTCGAGCCAATCTTTATGACAATCCTTCTTTTCATATTAATGTTACATCTATGATGTGGTCTATCTCGGGTTGGGAGCCTATCATGCCAACGATACTGATGATGTCGAACCTCACATCTTGGCCAGTACGATGACTTTTAACATAGTGGTTAATGGCCGATTGCAGACTCTTCCGTTTCTTGTAGTCAATGGCTTCCTCGGGATTACCGAACAGTCGGTTGCGACGTGTCTTTACTTCCACAATTACCAACGTATTGCCGTCCTTTGCCACAATGTCAAGGTCGTGGTGTCCCGATTTCCAGTCGCGCTCTATAATCTCAAAGCCTTTTTTTTCCAGATAGGTTGCGGCTATGTCCTCGCCCCACTTACCCAGTTCATTATGTGCCGCCATTATTTTTCCGCGTCTTTCTTTCGGATTTCTACACGGCGGATCTTACCACTGATGGTCTTGGGCAGTTCTTCGACGAACTCGACGATGCGGGGGTACTTATAGGGAGCCGTCTCTTTTTTGACGTGTTGCTGTAATTCCTTGATCAGGTCATCTCCTGCCTTGTCCTTCCACTCCTTGCCGAGCACTACGGTAGCCTTCACCACCATGCCGCGAATATCATCGGGTACACCGGTAATGGCGCATTCCACGACGGCTGGGTGGGTCATGAGGGCACTCTCCACCTCGAATGGGCCAATGCGGTAGCCAGAACTCTTGATGACATCGTCAATACGGCCTTCGAACCAATAGTAACCATCCTCGTCACGCCAGGCCATATCGCCTGTATGGTATATTCCATCATGCCAAGCCTCACGGGTCAATTCGGGATCACGGTAGTACTCTTTGAAGAGTCCGATGGGCTTGCGGTCACCGACGCGCACCACAATCTCGCCTTTCTCACCATCCTCGCAACTAGTCCCGTCGGCGCGGATGAGGTCGATGTCGTACTGAGCATTGGGGATACCCATACTGCCTGGCTTAGGTGTCATCCAAGGGAAGGTCCCAAGGGTCATTGTGGTCTCAGTCTGGCCGAAACCTTCCATGATGTTGAGGCCAATCTTCTCTTTGAGTTTATCGAAGACAGCGGGGTTAAGGGCCTCGCCGGCCGTGCAGCAGTATTCCAGCGAAGAAAGGTCGTATTTGCTCAGATCTTCGCGTATCATAAAGCGGTAGATGGTCGGGGGAGCGCAAAAACTTGTCACCTTGTATTTCTCCATCTGGCGGAGCAGAGTGTCTGCATTGAATTTCTCGTGGTCGAACACGAACACGGTTGCACCGGCAAACCACTGACCATAGAACTTACCCCAGACGGCCTTTCCCCAACCGGTGTCAGCCACTGTTAGATGGAGCGAGCCCTCATGGAGATTGTGCCAGAAGACACCCGTTGACAGATGCCCCATGGCGTAAAGATAATCGTGGGCCACCATCTTCGGTTCACCGCTTGTACCAGAGGTGAAATACATCAGCATAGTATCGTCGTTGGTATTGACGAAGGCGGGACGTACGAACTTTGGCGCCAGTTTCCATTCCGTCTGCCAGTCATGGAATCCCTCGGGGATAGGTTTCCCGTGGTCTGTGATGGCGATATATTCCTTCACTGTTGGACTCTCGTCCATGGCGGCCTGAATCTGGCTCACCACATATGAATCATCCACACAGATGATGGCCTTTACAGAGGCACGGGTATTACGATAGACAATATCATGCTTGGTCAGCATGTGGGTGGCCGGAATCACGATGGCACCAATCTTACAGAGGGCGAGCATCACGACCCACCACTCATAGCGGCGTTTCAGGATGAGCATCACAGGATCGTTCTTGCCGATACCTAGTGTCTGCAGATATGAGGCGGCTTGATCGGTCTGTTCTTTCAACTGTCCGAATGTGGTGCGAATCTCTTCACCTTGATCGTTGGTCCAGAGGATGGCGAGTTTCTCTGGTGCCTCCTCAGCCCACGCGTCCATCACGTCGTAGGCGAAATTGAAGTTCTCTGGAATGATGAACTCCAGATTCTTGTTGTAATCCTCAACAGACGTAAACTTTGTCTGTTTTAAAAATCTCTCAATCATAGTCTAGTTTATTCTACTGTAAATGCTAAGAACTTCACGGCTTTGTCACCGACGGCCAGCATGCCATGGGGCTTTGTGGAGTCAAAATAAATGCTGTCGCCCTCTTCGAGGATAATGGTCTTGCCGCCAATATATAATTCCATCTTACCTTCCAGAATGAGGTTGAACTCCTGACCAGGGTGTGAGTTCTTGTAGATGGTACGGGCACCAGGCTTAGGCTCTACCGTGACGATGAAGACATCAGCCTTATGGCCTACAAAGCCGCCCACAAGTGATTGATACTTGTATGCTTTTGTGCGTTCGATGGACATACCCTGTCCTTTGCGCGTTACATAATATGATTTCATGTGTGGTGACTCGGCGAAAATCAGTTCCTCGGTAGAAACACCGTACTTACGTGCAATCTTCATGAGGTTTGAAATCGTGATGTCGAGTTCGCCCGCCTCAATCTTCTCATACTTCTCCGCATCAATGCCGATGGTCTCGGCCATCTCACTCACTGGGATATCGAGCACATCGCGCAATCCGCGCAGACGCTCACCTATTTGTCTTAATTGTTCGTCCATATTCTTCTATGTTAATTCTTATTTCGCTCCTGCCTTGAGTCCTCTGATAACTGCCGAGGTAAAACCAGCATGCTCCATCTCGTTGAGACCCTTGATAGTTACACCGCCAGGTGTCGTCACCAAATCGATGGCTGCCTCAGGATGCAGACCGCTGGCCTCAAGTAGTTCTACAGCGCCTTTCATCGTCTGCATGACGATGGCTTTGGCATCATCTGCCTTGAACCCCAGTTCCACACCGCCCTCAGAGGCTGCACGGATATAACGCATGGCATAGGCGATGCCGCAAGAGGCGAGCGTAGTGCCTGCTGCCAAGTGCTGCTCGTCGGTGATGAGCGTATTGCCCATCTCGTCGAAGATACCTTTTACCAGTTCTGTATGGTGCTGTATCACCGCACCGCACGGTACGATGAAAGTCATCGACGCCATCTCAGCGATGGCGATATTCGGTATCACCAAGAACAGCGGCGGGCAGTTCTCTCCCAGCCACTCCTTGATACTGGCCGATGTGACACCTGCTGCTATCACAATCAGAATCTGCTTCTTTGGATCCAGTTCTGGCTTAATGTCTTTCAGCACGCTTTCCACGAGCCATGGCTTGACTACGACGCAGATAATGTCAGCACTGTCGGCGGCCAACTTATTGTCCGTTGTTACACAGACACCTGTCTTTGTAAATTTCTCTACAACCGCCTGCGACGGATCGCTCACGGTGATATCTTCGTTCCTGAACTGCTGGCCTTTAATTAGGCCTTCTACAGTGGCACCGCCCATAGCCCCAGCACCTATCACAGATATTTTCATATTCTTTAATCTTCCTCTTCTGGTTGTACTCTAATCAGTCTCTCTATGAAATCATCGGCCTCTGCTTTGGTGAGACACAGGGGCGGCAACAGGCGCAGTATATTTTGTCCGGCACAACCCGTAAAGCAGTGCTCATGCTTGATGAGCGGTTTTCGTACCATCTTGTGTGGCATATCCAACTCAATGCCAATCATCAGTCCTCGACCGCGCACCTCCTTGATGTGCGAACTGCCGATGCCACGGATACCGTCCATCAGGTAGTCGCCTATCACGTGGGCATTCTCCACTAGTCCTTCCTCCTCAAACACGTCGAGCACAGCCAGTGCCGCCGCGCAGGCGAGGTGATTGCCACCGAAGGTTGTGCCTAATTGTCCGTAGACGGGCTCAAACTCAGGAGAGATCAACACAGCACCCATGGGGAATCCGTTGGCGATGCCCTTGGCCACCGTGATAATGTCTGGCTTGATGCCGAGCCACTGGTGGGCGAAGAACTTACCGCTACGACCATAGCCACACTGAATCTCGTCGCAGATTAGCACAGCCCCGTAGCGTTTACAGGCGTAGGCCAGTCCTTGTGCAAACTCAGGTGTAGCCATCTGGATGCCGCCCACACCCTGTATGCACTCTAAGATGACAGCCGCCACACCGCCCTTCGACAATTCCCGTACCCATGGCTCCAAGTCGTTCATCGGCAGGAAGCGCGTGTGGTGGTTATCATTGATGGGGGCGATGATCTTCGGATTGTTCGTCACTTCAACGGCAAGTGAGGTACGTCCGTGGAAGGCCTTCTCACAGGAGAGAACGCGGGTCTTGCCCGTCTTGAAGGATGCGAGTTTCAGTGCGTTCTCGTTGGCTTCAGCACCAGAGTTAATTAGGAACAATTGGTAGTCATCGTAACCGGAAATCTTGCCAAGACGCTCTGCCAGTTCTACTTGCAATTTGTTAATCACAGAGTTCGAGTAGAAAGCGATCTTCCCGAGTTGCTCCGTCACTTTTTCTATATAGTGCGGGTTTGAGTGTCCGATGCTGATGACGGCATGGCCGCCGTACAAGTCCAGGTATTCCTGTCCCTTATCGTCCCACACCTTGCAGCCTTTGCCCTTGACAATGTTCACATCGAAGAGCGGATAAACGTCGAATAGTTTCATATCATTACCTTTCTATATTTGGCTGCAAAGTTACTGCAAATATCCGACAAACCGCAACAATCTCCCGTCTTTTTGCATAAAAAAGTCAATGGTTAGTAGTTTATTGTATAAAATGAGTATATGTTTGCACATAAAGAATGGGAGCGGACATCACTGCCAACTCCCACCAAAATAGTCCATAAAATTTATTATTGACAAAAATAGATCTCCAGTTATTACCCCAAGGGAATATCGCTGCAAAGGTAGGAAAAAAGTCTTTAGATAGACTCACAAATTAACAATATTATTCTCCTGTAATCATAATGATATTGACAATGCCTAGGATGTCTGCGATGTTGATTTCCTTGTCATTGTTGTAGTCAGCATTGGTCTTATCAATTGTTATGGATTCACTATCTAACATATAGTCTGTAATTAAAACAATATCAGTGGCATCAACAATTCCGTCATTGTTGACATCGCCCTTCTTAATAATGATGCTGACGAAATTACCGGAAATTGCTGGTGAGAGTTCTCCGTTGGCTGTCACCAACTGCATATGCAGTTCATGAGTGCCAATAAGTAGATCGCTGGCATCAATCGTCAGCATGAGATTTTCCAGATCTAATGTTGTTTCCTTGATGTTCGCATCATCCTCATCAAACCAGTAGCGGATGGCTGTAGCCTCAGTTTTTGCCTTCTTGTTGAGTTTGATGAACAGTGCGGATACAGGAATGTCAACTTTCCCTTCGCTATCGATAATCTGGTAATGTAGGGTATGGATACCCTCCATCAACTTTGAGGCATCGACAGATTGAATGCCTTCGCTAAGATCTGTTTCCACGACAGAGGCCTTATCGGCATCGAACCAGTAGCGCAATTTTTGTGCTGTGGCGACAGTCTTCGAGTCTATCTTGATGAACATCTTTGAGACTGGAATACCTGCAATATTCTTGCTATCGACAATCTGATAGTGTACGGTGTGGATGCCCTCCTTGATAGCAGAGGCATCGATAGTAGTAGCACCGCTCAAGGTTGTAGTGCTATTGACATTGGTTCCGCTGTCAAACCAATAGCGCAGTGACTTAGCCTCTGTGGCGGTTTTCTCATCTAACTTGATGAATATCTTGGAGGCAGGGATGCTTGCAATACCCTTGCTGTCTACAATTTGGTAATGTACAGTATGGATGCCCTCTCTGAGAGTGGAGGCATCGATGGTGGTAGCACCATTTAGGGGCGTGGAGGTATTGATGTTGGCATCATCGTCATACCAGTAGCGCAGAGACTTGGCTGTGGCTGCTATCTTCGGGTCAACCTTGATAAAAATCTTCGAGGTGGGAATACCTGCAATGTTCTTATTGTCCACAATCTGGTAATGCACGGTATGAATACCTTCCTTAAGAGCAGAGGCATCGATGGTGGTGGCACTGCCCGAAATGGATGCCGTCTTGACGCTGTTGGCGTCGGCATCGAACCAGTAGCGGAGCGACGAAGCGGTTGTCTTTTGCGGCAGCCCCGACAAGTCAATCTCCGGGTCGGATTGCCCCCTCGCACCTAAGGTCAGACCGGAGAGCAGTATTGTTAATAATAGATATTTACGCATAATCTGTAGTATTCAATTACTTCACCCCAATTGTTACTTCTAACTGACCCTTGTCGTCAGTCTTTTCGCCGACCTCCATCGTAGAGATCAGCGGATATGACAGAGTGAGGTTGAATGGTTGTGGACCGCCGTATAAGCCCACTTCCGTTCCGTCGGTACCCTTGAAGTTTTCGTTAGCCTTGGCGGCATCAGACAATTCAAAGGTCTGTTCGTCAGTATAGGTGCCTGTGAAATCCTTGAAGGCTTCAGCGTATGATGCGCTTGAGCAGCCTGGCTTAATCTTCAGTTGACTGAAAATGTCATAGTAGTAATCAACGGCTATGCAGTTCGTACATTCGCAATCAGTTGGCAGTCTATAGTCTGAATGGTTTGACGTAGCGAAGATACAATTTTTCCAGACAGAGTTGTGCAGTTGATCTATGCGGTTTTTAAAAAGAATGCAATTCAGACCCATAAAATGAGCATTATCATAGTGACTGACTCCATCCACGTAACTGTTTATCAAGGAGATTCTACAGATGCCTCCTACATTGAAATGGCCTATGACCCTGCTATTGACTACTAAGATGTCAATGTTATCAGTTGTAGTTCTTGTGGTAAAGCCTTCACTCAATTTGCACTTAACAATTTGGGGTGATGAAAAGGTTCCACGCATGCTCATTTCGTTATTACAGATAATACCCTCCATAGTGAATCGGTTTGCATCGTCTGAGGGAATTTCGATATGTAGATTTCCATTAAGATAAGTAGGATCGTCACTATCGATACCGGCACCACGCAACGTGATACCTACTTTGATCGTCGTAGCATTGAAAATACCTCTGGAGAGGTTGATCACATCGCCGCTCTGAGCCTTCTCTGCTGCTTTCACTAAGGCCGTCAGACCATAAAACATCGTGGTTTCTCCCTCATGGCTCAGAGAAGCCACAACAGTTTCCTGACTAAAACTCGTGGCCGCAACCATCATGGTAACCACGGATAATATTAATTTCTTCATAAATCTTCCTTTTATAATTTTATGTTTGAAAAAGTTATTTCACTCCAATCTCAACTTTCAGTTTTCCATTGTCATCCGTCTGCTCGTCAACCTCCATTTTCGAAATGAGAGGATAAGAAAGGGTTTGGTTGAACGGCATCGGACCGCCATAGAGGCCTACCTCTTTTCCGTCGGTGCCTTTCACGGCTTTGCCTGCTTCGGTCAGTGTAAAAGTCCAGTCGTCTGACCAAGAACCTTCCCAATCGAAATCTGTGAATACGTCAGTGAGAGCAGCCATAGTTATGTTGTTCGGACTGTCGGTCAAATTCTCAAACATATTATAATAATTGGGTATACCTATACAGTTTATGGCCTTACTACTATTCGGTAGTTTATAAGAATATGAATTCGTCGTCCAGAAGATGCAGTTCTTCCATATAGAATTATGCATCTGATCACTTGGACAATATTTTGAAATGATGCAATTGGTAGCCATAAAGTGAGCGTTCTCGTAAACACCAGGTTCAGCAATATAACTGTTCACAAGAGATACTGTCGTGCTTCCTCCCTGACGGAAGAATTCTGTTACTTTACAGTTGACAACCATGACATCCTTAACGGCGTCAGTATTAGCGATACCGTTAATTCTCCAAAACTGGCACTTCACAAATTGTGGACAGGAAAACGATCCTCCCAATTTTACTTCGCCTTTACATCTGATACCCTCCATTGTTAAACGGTTTGAACCTTCTTCTGTCACTGTGATGGTGAATCCTCCTTCTATATAGGTAGGATTGTCGTTGTCAATACCCACTCCTCGTAAGGTAATGGCTTTAGTAATATTGGACGCATTGAAAGTGCCGCTGGAGAGGCTGATGATGTCACCGCTGACAGCCTCAGCAACTGCCTGTTGCAGGGCCCCAACACCATAGAACATCGTGGATTCTCCTTCATGGTTCAAAGAGGCCACTACTGTGTTCTGTGCATAACTTGTGGCTGCAAACAGCATAGCAACCACGGATAATAGTAATTTCTTCATAAAGTTTTATTATTTTGATAATTGTTGTTTATGTTGCAAAGATAAGGAAAAAACAGATATGTGGACTAACAATTTAACAAAATCGACTAACAATTGATAAGATGTTAGTTGATTCTTCCCAAAACATAGTATGTTTTTCTTAGGTACAGCAATCATTAGCCATGAATTGGGCTTGTACAATCAAAATATAAAATTGTGTTTTTGAAACGGAAAAAAGAATTGGAATCAGGACTAAATTTTCTGCCATTGAAACTATACGGCATTAGGACAATTGGCTTCTTTCCACTCTTTGGGTGTCTTGCCCGTGCTAATTTTGAATGTTCGATAGAATGTTTGCTCGTTGGAGAAACCAGATTCTAAGAATATCTCATTGATTTTTTTCTCGGGGTTGTTGAGGATAAGTTGCTTTGCGTATTCCAAACGATACTCGTTGACGAACTGAGCAAATGTATAGTTAGGTTTTACGTTACTTATACATTTAGAGATATAGTTGCGATTGGTATTCAGTGCTGTTGCAAAATCATTCAGTTTGAGGTTGCTGTTCTGGAAAAGTTTTCTGGTTTCCATCAGTTCCCTCATACGGCGCATCAGTTCTAAATTGGCTTCGTCTGACGGGTCTGCCTTTTTTTCTGTTGGGGCAGGATCTTTTTCTTCTGTTATGACTGTCTCTTGCGTATGTTTCTTCCTGCACCATAGCCATGTAGCCAGTGTAATGGCTACAATTGCCAAGACTAATAATAGTATCATCCAGGGACTGGTGCCTCCAGCAACCTTTGCGGGTTGCTGCCCGACGTGCAACAGCAAGACTTCTGCAGAGGGCGTGAAGTTGCTATGGTGTAGCAAGCCGCCCGCAATCAGCAGATTTCCATTGTCATCCACTACAGGGGGAGTGTCGCATATGGTCAGCATTGGGTCTGTATAGTAGAGTGTCAGCGGTGCAGGTTGCCCATCTTTAGCCTGAGCATAGTCGATGCAGAGAACATAGTAGCGATTGGTTTTTTCGGGATCAGAGCGGAAGTCGCCGCTGATACCTATCATATAGCCTCGTCCTGCTTTCTGATCGACAATGACGGGCATACTATAAATGATGGATTCCCATTGGCTTTGCATGGGAACAGGGCAAATAGTTGGCAGGAGTGAGAATTCGCCGTTCTCTACTTTTGCGACGGCTACCTGACCAATACTGTCTGTGACGGGAATCAGATATGCATAGAGACCTTTTTCTTCGTCACCGATAAAACTCTCTGCATTACGGTGGTGGCTGACATTCACAGGATGCCATTTGTCAAAGAAGGGAATGTGAAGTGTGTCGCCTTTTAGACGGTCGGCAGTCCATTGGATGGTATCACCCTTTATGCCTTCCGTACCGAAAATGATGGCATCATCCTTGGCTGTACGGAGAATATAGGGGTGGGTGCGCCCTATCGTCGCATCTTTGATATATGTGAAGTGCTTTTGCCCATTATAGACCTCTACGCCGTCGTTGTGATACCAATTGCCACTGATGACCACCTTCCCGCTGTCTAATTCTAAGCCGGCTGCACCAGTGCGTTTCTGTTCCATACAGCCAAAACCATTGAAGGTATGGTTGACGGGATCATATAGTTCTGCCAGAAAGGTCTGTCCAATGCCGAGGGGCTGTTCGCAGCCTCCACCGAGTAATACCTTGCCGGATTTCAGTACCACGGAGAATCCGAAGTCATGATTATACACCATCGGCATCTGATGCCATTTGCCGTCTTTGTAATATTCGGCCGTAGGCGTAGGCACAAAACCGTCGGTATGACCTCCTGCCACCACGAACTCACCATTAATGTAGAACAGTTCGTGTCCAGCACGGGGGATAGTGAGGTCTGGAAGACGCTCTACCTCGATCTTTATTTCGGGGCAGAGCGTCTTCTTATCCGCCTGTGCTGCCGCTGGCAACAGCGGCAGCATGGTCAGAAGCATAATGATTACATACCGATTTGTCCGTTCCACTGGAGGTACCAGTTGCGTTCGTCACTGAGGTCTTTCTTGATCTCACTGCGCATGATTCCGATATTCTCCTTTCCGCGGCGGCCATAAATCTGACGGGCCAGAAAGTCTCCAGGATTGGGCTGGCGGAAAGCAAAGCGCATGATGTCGTAGAAACGGGTTCCTTCGAAGGCCAATTCCAAACCGCACTCATTGAGCAGCAAACTATCGACAAAGGCTGTTTGAATAGGTTTCTTCTGCTCTTCGGTCAGGAGCGAGTCATCAGGTAACTGATAGAATTCGTTCATCGGTGTCCAGCCAGAACCATGCGAATGGATGCCAATCGTATTGTGTCCCTCCTCAGTGCGATTAGATGCAAGTTCTTCAACGGTGAAGATTCCGTATCGCTCTCTTGGGAAGTTGAGGCTGGTAATCCATGTGGAGTCGCTTTGTGAACAATAAGGAATGACAGTCTGTTTGAGGACATCGTTATTAATTCCTTGTGACAACATTTGGAATGCGGCACGTGGGAATCCTGCACCATTGAGGGCTTCGGCAAGTCGCAGATAAATCATCTGGCGACGGTAAATATGGACGTTCTGGGACTCATACTTATCATTGTATGAGGTCTCGATGCGTTCGCCTGACAGACGGTCGGTCGTGTAACCATTACTGTAATATTGATATAGTCGTAAGTCACCCGACATGTAATTGGGCAGTTCTGTGGGTGCATAATAGAATGTGGTTCCATTTGTTCCCACGCAACAATGAACCTGACTGCCTGACAGATTGAACATATAAGTAGAAGGCACGATGCTGGCGCGGTAGTCATTGTCCTGCTGGGAGTTGAACAGATTGCGCAGTTCACTGTAATGTCCTTCAGCAGGGATAGAGTCGCCAGCAATCATGGTGATAATCTCCGCGTTGGTTCCCGTTGTCTCTGTGCCTAGGCTTCCTGAAGTGTAACTGGTTTCCGGTCTGTTCCAGTCACCAGACCCTGGCCTCCAAGTATAAAGGTTTATACCATTGGGGTAGGCAGAGTTGTTACCATTTCGCTCGTTAATGTACTTGTAGTAGCGCATGGCAGCCTCACGGTAGGTGGCAGGATCCTTTGTCTTACTTGCTAACCACAGGTTCAGGTCGCCAAGCACGATGTTGATAGGGAAGTAGAACAGGCGTGATGCATTGCTGCGGATTGTTCCGTATTCGGGGTATTCGTTGCCCCATCGGTCAGCCAGGGGTACAAGATCCTGAATGAAATAGTCGCACACATATTGAAGGTCACGCTTTTGGTAGTCCTTTTCTGCATCGATTTTGTTGAGAATCGGTTCTGTAATAAATGGAACATTGCCATAATTGAGCACAAGTTGTAGATAGGTCCAGGCGCGGATGGCCTTGACGGCAGCATACTCTCTCATGAAGACATACTCATTGCGGTTGTTCTTCATGGCCGTATCAACGTTTGCAATAAAGAAATTACAGTTGTTAATGATGGCATAGTAGTCACGCGGCTGGTTGTAGCGGTTATCGTCCCCAATATTGAAAAGTGCCATGTCGCGTAGGTCGCTGTTGGCTGCATTTGTAATATCAACGAGGTCACCGCGTACCTCTCCGAGAAGGATGGTGCGGTCGGCAATGGACTGCAGTTTGTTGAGGATACCAATGACACTGTAAATAGTGTCTGTAGCGTTATCCAATTTATTGTTCTCGGTAAAGACGACATGCTCTGACTGCTGATCGAAGAAATCGGAGCAAGAGGCCATGCCGCAGATGGCGCAGGTCGCGAAAATGAGTTTATATATCTTAGTAATCATAATTCTTAATTCTTAATTCTTAATTACAGTTTAATCTTAATGCCTGCCACGATAGAACGGCTCTGGCTGAGTTGACCGACATCAATACCCTGACCGATGACGCTGGAGGTCATTGTGAATTCAGGATCACTGCCAAGATACTTCGTCAATGTGAATACGTTGTTAGCCTGAACCCAGAACTGCAGACCCTGCAAGTACTCGTTTTGGAGCGGCAGGTCGTAACTCAGAGTGACACTCTTCAAACGCAGGTAACTACCGTCTTCAATCCAACGGTTGCTAAAGCGGGAGTTGCCCATAGGATCTTGGAATGTAATCTGTGGAATGTCGGTCTGCTGACCTTCCACCTGCCAACGGCGAATCAGGGCCGTTGTCTGGTTCATAAAGCGATTTCCACCTTCCAGTTGCGAACGCTGATAGTTATAGACATCATTGCCCAAGGAGTAATTGAAACGGAAGTCGAGTTTCAAGTGCTTGTAAGTAACGGCCGTGAAGATGTTTCCGTAGATGTCGGGGTTCGGGTCACCGATGAATGTACGGTCAGCCTCGGTAATCTGGTGGTCACCGTTCAGGTCTGCAAAATGGATGTCACCAGCCTTGAAATAGGTGCGGTCGATACCGTTTTCTCCAAGGATATAGAGACCAGCGGCCTCTGCTTCTGTGGTCGTAGAGAAAACGCCGAGCGACTTGTAGCCGTAGAATTGGTTGGCAACCTGACCCACTTGGGTACGAATTGTAGCACCGTAGACATCATTGTCAACATAGTTCTGTCCTTCAGGCAGTTGGGTAATTTCGTTCTTATAGTGACCGACACTACCTCCTACTTCCCATTGCAGGTTCTTGAGGGCGAGTACCTTGACGGCTGCCGTCACATCGAAACCCTGGTTCTTCAACTTACCGTCGTTCGTCCAGTTCTCGCTCAGACCGCTGAGGAATCCAAGCGACTGGCGGGTGAGCAGGTTGTCTGTATTGGAACGGAAGTAGTTTGCGCTGAGACTCAGACGATTGTTGAAGAGATTCGTCTCTATGCCGACATTGAAGCGGCGTGTGGTCTCCCACTGAATTTCAGAGTTACCGATACCCGCAAAGGTTAGACCTGAGATGGTGTTTAGGAACTGTGCTGCACTGAAGAAACTACGGGCGGCATAGTAGTCGATATCGTCGTTACCGCTTACATCGAAACCAGCAGTCAGACGCAGGTAGTTGATAGCTTTAATCTTAGCCATCCATGACTCGTTGCTGATGACCCATGATGCTTGCACACTGGGGAAGATACCCCAGGCTGCGTCGAACAAGCGGAAATTGCCACCGTCACGTCCGAAACGTGAAGAGCCTTCTACCGTCACATTGGCTTGCAGGTAATAGCGGTTTTTATAATTGTATTCTCCCTGTGCGTACCAGGCTAAGGAATTCCAGTTGTCGCTAGTACCAAAGTCGTTGGTGTTTGTAAGGCTCGACTTCATGAATGGCTGTTTATCGTTACCAGTGTTATATCCTAACAGAGAGGTCATCGAATAAGACTCCCAGTTGATACGTGCACCACCGAAGAGGTGGATGAAATGAGCATTGTAGCGGTTGCTCCAGTCGAGGCGTGTGTCGCTCATCAAAGAATTCTGCTTGGAGGCCAAAGAACGGACCTCGTTCTCGCGATAGGCACCGATACTGCCAACATAATAGTTCGGCGTTCCGCTGACAGGAATGTAGAAGATCTCGTTGGTGTTGACCAGATTGTAACTGAAATGCTCAGAGAGCAGCAGATTACGACTCAGTCTATAGGATGGCGTTACAGTCAGGTTAAGCATGGAATTCTCCAAGCGGTTCTTGTTTTCTGCCTCACTGTATTCATTGATGGCTGCCGGGTTACCCAACTGCCAGTTGTAATTCTTGTAGTTGGCCAGTGCCTCGGAGAGGTATGACTCCTCATCAATGTCGAAGTGCGTCTTTGACAATTCTCCACGGCCGTAACTGTAGGGACTGAGGAACGGACTCTTGGCATATGCCAGGAATCCCGGAGCCGTCGGCGTACCTTCATCGTAACTGGCAGGAGCACCATCGTTACGGATGTCACGGGTGATATTACCAAAAGAGGCATCAAAGCGGATACTGAAGCGTTCGTTAAGTGAGATGTCCGTGTTGAAACGTATATTCAGACGATCCATATCGTTGTACCTCAGGGTGCTCTGCTGATTGACATAGCCGACCGAAAGACTATAGTTGGCCACAGCATCGCCACCTTCGACATTGATACCATAGTTCTGTGTCATGGCAGTATGGTACACATAGTCCTTCCAGTCTGTGTTCTGGTGGTACTGAGTGTAATAATAGTAGTTGGGGTCCTCATTGAGGAACTTGAACGTACGGTTACGAGTGTTTGTGGTCTTCAGCAATTCCGAGGCATAACTACGGTATTGTCCAGCATCCATAATAGAGAGGTACTTCGGTTGAAAGACAACTCCCGCTGAGACGTTGGCTGTGATTCGGGTAGCCATCGACTTGTTGCGCCTGGTCTGGATGAGGATGACTCCATTAGCACCCTTGGCACCATAGAGGGCTGTTCCGTTGCGCATGACAGTCACCTTCTCAATATCCGACGGGTTGAGGGTCGAAAGGATGTCGTTGAAGAATCCCTCATGGAGCATGGTGCGGCCATACTGCTGATCAATGATGACGTCGTCGACCACCACCAATGGCTGGGCATTAACATTCAGAGAGTTCAGCCCTTGTACGAACA
Organism: uncultured Prevotella sp.; assembly: GCA_900320905.1. GTDB lineage: Bacteria > Bacteroidota > Bacteroidia > Bacteroidales > Bacteroidaceae > Prevotella. The sequence continues at coordinate 17,581 of ONTZ01000011.1, read as the reverse complement.
TCACATTACCGATACCCGGCGTACCATTACGGGTTACGCTGTAAACTTGGGCACCCAGGTGCTTCTGCACCTCGTCCTTGATATTGACGGAGTTCGTGTAAGCAAAATCCTTGGTGCTATAATCGCTACGCACATTGATCTGTTTGTCATATTCAGCTGCGAAGGTCACAGGATAGAGTTTCACCTCGTGCTGTTCCTCCTGGTCCAACAGTCCCAGACGTACGGGATTGAAGTCAGGCATATTGATATAGACTGATGTGGTAAACGTAGGAATGTCCAACTTGTAGAAACCGTTTTCCTCGGTGAGCGTACTATAGCCTTCCACATCGTCGGCACTGACAATCGTACCTGCGACAGGCTGGCCTGTGGTCGCGTTCAAGATACGTCCGCGAATGGTTCTTGTGGGATACTGCTTATGCTTGGGCTTCAACTTTCGGGCAAGGGTCTCGATGAAGTCCTCGGTATCTGTGTCCTCGTCCTGGGCTGCGATGCTTAAGGGAAAGGCCATCAGCAGTGTAAGTCCTAATATAATGTATTTTTTCATATCCTTACAGTTCTTATATTCATACTATAACATTATTTCTTCAACCAGTAGTAGGTGTCGCCGTCACCGTGAGGTTCTATGGTAAACCGTTCTTCATCAACAATAGCGATACCATGAGGCACAAGCATAACACAGTCAATCCTTAGTGTCTTAGTCCATGTTTTTCCTTTTCTGGCTACATTGGTTGAAACGGTCAGCGTTACTTGTGGCTCAGTCTCTGTGAGTCCCCATGAACTGCACGGGAACTTAAAGTCTTCTGCAAGTAATATATAATCGACCTCATCAGGATTGGTCGCATATTTTTCTATGAGGCGTTGTTTTTGTGGCTCACCTTCCTGATTATGGTAACTCAGTTCACAGTTCAGTTGGGTTGGAAGACGTTGTGCATCGGTAGCATTACTATCATTGGCGAGTGCAGGAGCAGTGACTAGATAGATGTCATAACCGATATTGGAAAGCACATCCTCAATATTGAAGGTTACAGCATGCTGTATTTGACCTTCATTGGTTGCTTCCTCAAACTCCACAAACGCATCACCCCACACCTTACCATAGAAGTGGTTGTTATTGAGAACACGACGGGTAATCGGTGTCACTGTTCCCACTTCTTCGTTTGTTTTCGAATCAGTATATTTGCTTACCTCCTTGATACTTCCTCGGTCCTCAGCCTCGACAATGATCCACTGATAGAAAGAATTCAGTTTGTTAATCCGCCAGTTGTCTGTCTTCATTACCTGACCATTGGTGCACTGAATATTTTCAGTACCAGTGAAGATTCCTTCAGGTCCGAATGGTTTCTGTGTATTCGTGGCAGAGACACCTCCATATTGATAGTAGTGCAGGTTGTTATTGCCCCAACTAGATCGGCGGCTGACATATGTCTCTGCAGCATTTGTAGAAAGGGCTGAGTCAGTCAGGTGTGCATCTGTATTGAGTGTGCGGCTAAAGATGGTTCCATTCATAATGGCCAGGCGTGGAGAAGTATAGGCCATAGAATCGCGGAACTTCACCTGATTGTCGTAATTGAAATAAGGCTGGTATTCGTCAAGCAGTTTTTTCCATTCTGTATTTGTTGGAACAACCATCCAATAGGTGCTATCCTCCTCGTTTAAATCTGCCCATAAGACATCGAACAGGTCGTTTCGCTGTATAAATACAGAGTCAAGATAATATGTCTTTCCATCGATGATTCCTCCGGGGATGCTTCGTCCGGGGATAAACTCATGGTGGTATAAGTGACTATTGTAGAAGAAACTGCTGACACTATCAAGGTCGGCATCCTTACGCAGATACTCGAAAATATTGGTGGCGAATTCTGCTTTCCCGTCAATCGTGAAGAGAACGCCATTGCTATAGAGTTCGTTCTTAGTCAGGATAGGGCTGTTTCCAAACGAACTGGTTGACAGTCTGACCCTCTTACCGTTCATCATCATGAGAGTGTCGTTACTGGCCTCATAGATGGAGTGATTATACATGGCGATGTGGTTATGTACGAACTCCTTGATGACAGTATTGTCTTCTTCGTTAACTTTGCCCTTCTCCGCGTTGTAGGCTGCAATCAGTTCATCAGCATCCTGGGCAGAGAAATGCTCGTTGGTGGGGGCGAAGACGGTGAACACCTGACTACTGGATAGTGATTTGTCAAAACCACACGCCTGAATCACCTTGGCAAAGTTACTCAGGTTGCTGTTCTGCGAGATTCCTTCCCAGATTGTATAGTCTTTCATGTCTTTACCTTTATTTTCGAAGTGGTCGTTCCAGGTGTCGGAACAGGCCGCAAAGGTGAGGACAGCCAATGCTAATCCTAACACCTTATTATATATATTAGAAGTAATCATAATTCTTAATTCTTAAATCTTAAATCTCAATTCTTAGAGGTCGTCTTCCATATCTTCACCATCGTCAGTACCATAGACACTCTTCGGTACCAGTTCTATGAAGTCGAGTGCGAACTCGTTGTTGTTACCTTGTGACCCATCGGATGCCACCCTGAATCTCATGTAATGGTCTTGGTCACAATCAAGATAAGACTGGCTGATGACTTTACGTATACCGATGTTGTAAGTGATATTGTAGGCTCTGTTACCACTACCACCGTTGTCGCAGAATAAAGAGCGCGGATGAGGATAGACACCGAGGTTCTTAAGGCTCTTGTAATATTCGGCCTTATCTTCTGCACTCAAACCATCGTAAGTATTAAGGTTGTCGATAAAATCATCACCGATGTAGTATTCGTCGTCCAGTTTCTTCGTCATATCCAAAGGAATGCCTTGTGGTATGTTGTCAATATAGATTTGGGCAATGCCTCGGCTATTCTGCTGCGTGAAACCCAGACGTACCTGCCATTCACCGTTGAACGGTACAGGCGGTAGGCGGAAGGTGAAGTCGTAGTTTCCTGTGAGGTTGAACTCATCCCACATGTAGATATCGGCCCAACTAATAGGTCTTCTCCATGTCAGATAGCAGTTGGAAAATCTCACTCCATCAAGATAACCATCAGGGAAATACCAGTTACGGCCGTATTTGTCTTCTGTGCTACTTTGTTGGAAGGGGTCTCCTAAGATACGCAGTCCATTTGTGATAAATTCGGGGAAGACGGTATTGAAGTCCATGCGGATACGCTGGTTGTGTATCTTTTCTTGGACGTCCTTGTTGAAAGCAACGATGTCGTCAACATAGAAGTAATGACCATTGAGTCCATCGTGCTTATATCCATCATTATCTATAGGATCAATGCGCTGCCCCAGGAAAGGATATTTTTCATCATAGCGTCGGTTAATATAACGATCACCTTTCTTGCATCCGCCCAGATATTTTTCAATAGTGATCTTATCTACCTTGATCATTCTGTGAGGTAGAAGGGTATAATGCCAGTCACACGGATTGACAAGGGTCTCGTCAATACCGATTGCACCGATAAAGTTTGTCTTGTTGCTGATTTCCTGTGGTGTCAGGTCATCCGTACTGGCTGCAATCTTGTTCAGAATATGATACTGGATGAAGCGGCGCAATGGATTGACGCTGTCCGTGAGGTTTTCGAAACTATGGCCGGGTGCGCTGATGTCTTGCGGATAGACTTCGTCATAAATTTCGCAGGCCTTGTCATAGAGCCCCCTGATATCGTTTATCCCGTATTTTGCCTCTAATATCGAGTCAGGCTCAATAAAGAACGTGTACCCAAATTTCTTTGTATCAGGCGCATCATACCTTCTTTTGCTTGATTCTGCATCGCCGGAAGTTATATAATATGGTTCGTAATCCTTAGGATTATAGTCATCATCCTCAACCTGCATCACATCATTGACGACACCTGTTGCCACTAAGGCTTTATAGAAGATGCTGATCTTAGGATTGTCACGCAAGATATCCGCAATGTAACTATTCGACTTCTCAATGACCATGTCGATAGGTTGCATGATACCATTCTCCACCGAGTCATCCTTCAAGTTGAATTCGATATGTGCAAGTCCTTCAAGAACAATGACGGCATTACTGTCTTTGTCAAAACCAGGCTCTGTTCCCAAATAGCGGTTCATCATGTTCACCGTCGGCAGTTTGTGTCCAATCATGTCGTATGTGGTGTACATATAAGATACCAGATGCGTACGGGCAATGGTATCGCAGTCAGCATCGCTCAATTGTGACACACTGCTGAGACCGCGGCTCTTCAGAAATTTATCAATGGCATCGTTGGAGGGAGCGAAACAGGTATAGTGGCCGTAGGTGGCAAGAAGGCTCATCAGGCCGGCTCTTTCCACAATCTCTGCAAATTCACTGTAATCTGGTCGAGTCTTCAGATAGTCGCTCATCATCTCACCCGTGAAGGTATAGAAAAACTCGCTGTCAGGCTCATCTGAGCAACTGGTCAACATCAGCGTATTGAGGGGAGTCAGCATGGCTAAAAGCAGCCCTCCCAAAATTCCTTTGAATATATTATTATGTCTCATAACTTCTTCACTTTTCATTTTTCACTTATCACTTCTTGGTCGTCTTTTCGTAACTGTCGTTCTCGCCACTGCCAAAGGCAGGATTCTGTACCAGATTCAAGTTGACCTTCATCTCGTCGAGATTGTATGGCCAATAGATGGCATCCATCTTAGCCAAATGATTACTAATTAGTCCTTGACCAATCGTTGCTTTAGCAAGTGCGGCTTCAGTCAATGTTGAAGTGTTACCAGTACGCTGAGAGAGGCGGACAAGGTCGAACCACCGTTTGCCTTCGAACATCAGTTCACGCTGACGCTCCTGAAGGACTAATGTCTCCATGTCACCCTTGGAATTGTATTCATTCCTACGAAGAGTATCTACAAGTTGGTTTTGACAGACGGCCCGTTTGTTTACAGCATTGACGAGCGTGAAGGCTCTGTCTAATATAGACTTGTTATACTCGCTGGTTTCCTGTTCATTGCCTTCTCGAACCAACTGTGTTAAGGCTTCTGCCTTCAGAAGCATGATGTCCGTGAGGCGATAAATAATCCAGTTGGATCCATTCTGGTTCTGTGTGTAAAGTGAACCATAAGATATTTCAGGAGTGGAACCAGAGACATTGATGTCAATTGTACTTGTTGTATATTTATTGATGGACTTGTCGTCCACATCACAGTTGAAGTACATGCGAGAGTCACGTTTCTTGTTGCGGTCTGCAAAGACCTTACGTCCCGAAGTCTTGTCGATATCACTGAAGATGTAGTCAGAGGGAGCCACCAAACCGATAGTGGCGTTGGAGTTTCCATAGAAAGAATTGACTGCTCCATTGGCTGGCATACCGTTGTCGCTAGGATTGTCGTCGAAGACCAATTGGAAGATGATTTCTTGGTTGACTTCATCTACATTGCCTCTATCTCTGCCAAAGAGGGTTGTATAGGCATCGCCAAAATAACTGTTTGAAGTAGTATTCGTAACCAATGGGAATCCATTGAAACGCTCTTGCATATCTTCATTTGAGTAGGAACTGGAGCGCTTCTGGCGGTTCTCCTCGGCAATAGCCTTCTTTGACTCAATGACCATATCGGCATAGCGGATACAATTATTATAGTCCTTTTTCCAGAGGTAGAGTTCACAAAGCAAAGCATGGATAGCATCCTGGGTAATACGTCCAGTCTGGTAGAGTTCCTTTGTGACTGGGTAGCGTTTGATGGCCATGTTTTGTACACCTTCCAAGTCGAAAATCAAAGAATCTAATACATCGTCGAACTTGGTGGCGGGCAGATCCATTTTCTGACTGTCATCAATATAGGCCTCTCTTGAGAAAGGAACGTCACGGAAGGCACGGATCAGATAGAAGTAGCAGAGACTACGGAGTGCCACCATCTCTGCAATATTGGCCTGTAACTCACTCTCCGTATAGGCGGGGTCGTCGGCAGCCACGCCAGGAGCATACTTGATGACAGTGTTACAACGGTTGATGACTGTATAAAAACCTCCCCAATTGGTGTAGGAGTTCTTGGCATCAATGTTCTCTTTCAGGACCTTTTCAAGGTTTCCGTCGGAAGAGATGTTACTGCCTGGGCCAATATTGTCGCTACGGAATTCGCCCCAAACCATCATACGCTTAATAACGGCTTCCGACTGCAAACCAGAGTAACAGCCTGCAATGATGGCATCCACATCGGCCTTCTCATTCCAGAATTGCTCCAAGATAATCTCATTTTGAGGTTTGATCTCCAGGAAATCTGTGCAGGAAGAGAGACCACAGATTGCGCAGAAGGCGCATACTATATAATAATGTATTCTTTTCATATTCGTATCTTTTTAGAACTCAACAGTGATACCTAATGTGTATGAACGTGAACGCGGTGTCTGGGCGCTGTCGATAGCGGGAGCGTTACCGCCGCTTGAGATGTCCGGGTCAACACCAGAGTATTTCGTGAGGACAAACGGGTTGTTGGCACTCAAATACAGACTAATGCGGTTGACGCCTAGTGCCTGTGCGTATTTCCTACGGATGTTGTAGTTCAATTGTGCATAACCCATACGCAGATAAGAGCCGTCTTCCACAAAGCGGTCGCTGATAAGTGTGTTATAGTTCGAGTTGCTGCCGTACATGGCACGTGGAATCGACGTGATGTCGCCTTCCTTACGCCAACGGTAGTTCACGGCCTGACTCTGGTTGTCGTTACCAGTCATGGCCTCAGCGTGCAGACGGGCTCTGTTGATAATTTTATTTCCGAAACGGTAAGTGAACTGGGTGCTCAGACGCCAATCGCCGTAGGTGACGGAGAAACCAAAACCACCAGTCAACTTCGGCAGTGAAGAGCCGAGATAAACGATGTCGAGTGCATTGATTTGACCGTCATGGTTGATGTCTTCGTAAATGGCGTCACCACCGTTGAAGCGGTAGTTTCGGCCCGTGGCATCGTTTGTGTAGTTGAACATCATGCGGACTGGGTCGCCCGTGCGCGGGTCAACGATAATTTTCCCCTTGTCATCTATGGCTACAGGAGCTGTCTTGCCCTCGGCAAGGAACTGGGCGCGCTCTTCAGGTGTCATACGTTTAAAGGTAGAGTAATTGTACTGATAGACACCTTTGTAACGGAAACCGTAGATGGCTCCTAACGGGTTGCGTAACTGTACACGCTGCAGAGTCTCATCATTCGAGAATCCATAGACGGTGTTGTAGTTATCCAGAGTCAGATCGTCCAACTCCAGCAACTCGTTACGGTTGTTACCAAAGTTAGCGTTTACGTCTACCCAGAACTTTTTACCAATTGTAATAACACGATTGGAACTAATGTGGAATTCCCAACCAGTGTTGCGCATCTTACCTTGATTTTTATAGGCCACATTCTCGTATCCCGTGTTCGAAGGAATACGGTAGTTGGGCAGCAACATGTCTGTTGTCGTCTGTGAATAACCCTCGATGGTCACAGTCAGACGGTCATTGAAGAAACCTAAGTCAATACCGCCATTCCAACTTTCGGTGATTTGCCATTTCATGTCAGTTAGACGGATGTTGTTTGGCTTCATAGCCTGCATGTCGATGTATCTGTCAGTAGAACCATACTTTGAAGTGTAGAGGTAGTCCTGACCAGGCTGCTGACCCGAACGGCCCCAACTGGGGCGGATGGCGAACATAGATAGCCATTTGCGGGTAGGCTCCATCCAAGGCTCATCACTGATGATCCATTTCAAAGAGAGTGACGGGAAATAACCCCAACGGCTGTCTGGGCCGAACTTTGTGGTACCGTCGGCACGTAGGGAGCCATCGATGATATAACGTCCTTTGTAGGCGTAGTGGGCTGAGGCTGTGAAATACATGGAGCGGTGCTGGCTGAAGTTAGAACTCAGGTTGGTAATCAGACCACCGCCCTGTGTCGTGGTGATACCTGTGGGAACACCTTTCTTATCCTCTGACTGGCTGGTGGAAGTACCACTATTCAATTCAAAGCGTCCCAGCATCATGAAGGAGTGATCCTTGTTTTTGAAAGCAGGAATCAAGGTCAGGGTTTGCTTAGTATTGAATGATACACTCTTTGAGGAATTGTCGGACGTTGTGTTAACGCCCTGATCCCAAGAAACAGACTTCAGTTCCTGTGGATAATATCTGTTCGAATAGCCGTTGTTGATATTCAAGTAGACCTGACCGCGCCAGTTCAACTGCCAGTGGTCGTCGTCCATGCCCAGCAGTTGGTACTGAATAATCAACTCGGGCTGCATGTCGTAAGTACTCTGTTGGTTCTTTGCCAAGTGAGCACTGGCAACAGGGTTAACGTAAGTCTTCTGGTCATTGTTGAAAACCGAACTACCGCTTTGCAGCATTGTATAATAAGAAGAAGTGTTCTCGCCCGTCAATGGATTTTGTTCGTAGATACTCATGTTCGGCATCTTCTTCATGGCGATATCCAGCAGTCCGTCAGTGTTACGGTCGTTCTTGGTATAGGTCATGGCGAAGTTGGTGCTGACACGGATGCGCTCACTGACATTATAGTCGAGAGCCACACGGGTAGAAAAACGCTGCAGTTTCTGCTCAATCATCGTACCTGTTTCATGGTCATAACCGGCACCGATACGGAAGAGGGCTTTTTCACCACCACCGCTTACTGTAACATAATGGTTCTGGCGGAGACCCCACTGGGTGACAGCGTCGCGCCAGTCGGTGTTGTTGTTGTACTGCTCATATTCTGAGAACGATGGGTCGTAGTTTAGTTCTGGAATGTTCGCTGCGGCATCGCTTTGCTCTGGGTTGAAGTACGACTCCTTCAGGAGCATCGTGTAGTCGTCACCATTCAGGAGGGCATATCCATTTGGCTGGTAAGTACCTGTCAGTTTCAATGAGTATTGGAGCCTGGGTTTACCGCGTGCACCACGTTTGGTGGTCAACTCGATAACACCATTACCGCCTTGTGAACCGTAGATAGCCGTGGCGGCAGCGTCTTTCAACACGCGGATGTCAGAAATGTCTTCCGGGTTGATGTTCAACAACTCTGCAAACTTTTCATTGTTGGCATTGGCAATATCAAAGTTCTGAAGGCTGACTTGTCTTACATTACCATCAACGACGATGAGCGGGTTGGAATCAGTCAGTGTAGAGAGTGATGAAGCACCACGCAGACGCATGGTAGAACCAGAACCGAGGTCACCTGAGTTGCCGATGATATCAAGTCCGGCGATACGTCCCTGCATGGCTTCGTCAATAGTCGTGAAGGACAAACCTTCCACTTCCTTCATCGAGAAATTTTGGGTAGCATTGGCCACCTCTCGTTGCGGTATGGGAAGACCGTTACCCGTGACGCGTCTCTTCGACTGGATAGTCACAGGGGCGATAGTGGTGTTATCGGTCATTACGATCTTGTAGTTTGTCTTGTTGATCGGCTGGGTGACAGTCTTCATACCTACATAACTGAACCGGATTTTGTCCTTCGGGTTCCTGACCTTCATCGTAAAGTTACCGTTCAGGTCGGTGACAGCCGACTCGATGATACGGCCGTTACCGTCAATCTCACAGACGGTAGCACCCATCAAGGGTCCCATCTCGTCGCTCACGTTACCATGAACGGACGTTATATCTTGTGCCTGAGCGCTGATAGCAGTGACTACCATCAGTGCCAATAACATTATATATTTTTTAAAAGTAATCATAATTTCTATTTCTGTTATTTAATTTCTAATTACTTTCTCCTCGCTTGATTAATTTTGCTCTTCCAAGGTGTCATCTCTTCGGCCAAAAGTACACCATCTATCTGGTGGATTACAGCATCAGATGCTTGGTAGGTAATGGCGGCATTACCTGTGCCGGAATACCAATACTCGCGGCAAATAAGATTGTACAGTCCGTCAGTCTTTACGACATTACGCTTGTTGCCAAGCATGTCTTCAACCCACATCTGTCCACCTTCGTGATTGGTCGTGACGGGATAGAAACGGCTCGTTTCAAGATTGCGTCTCATCGTCTCATAGGAGTTTTCATACTTACCATCTTCAGGCCCCATGTTGATAGCAATGGAGTGGTCCTGTATGTGGTAGCGGATGAAATTGACAATAATGTCCTTGATAATTTTTTGGGCTTCCTTGGCTTCCTCTTCACTGCCCTCATAAGTAGAGTCATTATAGGCATCATAGTCATCCCATGTGGGCAGCAAACCGTCATCAATGAGTTTCTTGATGGATTCGTTGGTAGGCACATAGACAGTGTAATTGTAGTTGTCAAACAGCGACATGTTCATGTTGCCGAGTTTGCTAAGACCGGCATTCCTGGCTCCTGATTTTGCCTTTAACAGGTCGGAATTCTCCAAAAGGTTCAAGAATTCAGAGAATTCTGGTCTTTCCTGTAAGGTCATATAGACGGACTTTTCAGTTGCCATTGGTGCCTGTTCATTCAATACATAAGATTTACCATTGGTCTTCGTGTAAACATTCTCGTTATCGATAGGCAATAGTTTCTTGTTATGATCTGTCTGCCAGCCGCCGGCAAGAGCAAGACGACCGTCGGGAGCCTTGGTGACTCGGAGGAGGGTACCACCCTTTGACTTATAGTACTCATGACCGTCCTCGATGTCGCCTACAATAATCAATTGATCCATCAGACGATACAGACAATCGACGACAACTCCGATGGCCACATTGTCTTGAACAATTTCACCCAAGGTGATGTTGCCGTCTTCATCAATCGTGCAATTATAGCGGCGGGCCTGAACTTTCTGGTCGTAACTTTTCTTTTCATCGTAGTAGAATTCAAGCACAGTCGGTGCTGAAATGTTCTCTGTGTTATAACTGGCAAAATCGAGATACTGAAGCATGGCATTGTTCGAAGGCAGAATCAGACTATACCTCGACTGCATGGAAAGCAGGTAGGGCAGATAATTCAACTTAGCAGCCTGAGAACTGGAAGATGCGAAAGAGGCTGCTGAGATGGCCCAGTAAATCACATTCATCGTGGATGGATGGGACAAGGCCGGATATGCCACGGAAGCAAACTCTGCCGGGGTGAAGACGCGGTTCGTCATATAGACCACGCCGTTACAGCCCATAAAACATGAGTCTACATCAGTTATCTTAACACCCATCTCTTCCTTGGCATCATTCAATATTCTGTCGAATTTCGAAGGGATGGCTTCTGTGAATACGGGCAGCATATTGACGTTGATGAGTTTTGCCATTGTGGTTACGGGGATGCTGTCAATGACACCATATTCTTCCTTAAGATCCTTGCCTTCATTGTTCCACCACTTCTCTATGGCTTCGTTTGTCGGGACAAACATGGCACCAGCATCATAACTCAGTGAGTTACCCGTCGTGTTGTTGATGTATTGATTCCATCCCGGGTCGAATCTCAGCATGGCATTTACTGCTTTGCCTTCAGGTGTGGAAACATTCGAGCCACCAGAAGACAGGTTGCTGTAATATCGGAGTGTGTAGACGGAGTCCTGAGTGTTATAGAGTCGGTTGTATTCCCTGGTGCCGGCTGCATTGAAATAAGGGGCACTGAACCGGTCGAGTAACTGTGACCAGCGGGACATATTGGGATGTTGGCGGATAATCTCTGCCATGTTGGGGGCCGATTCGAAAACACCGTCCACTTTTTGGATATAACCGTTTTTGCAGGTGATATCACGCTCCACAACTTTCTTTCCATTTACCCATGCTTCGTTGATGTCGTTGGCCTGATGGTTCGTCAAGAGGTCAAGGTCTGAAGTCGTCATCTTGTTGATTTTCATGAAAACGGGCAGGAAATGAATCATCGGAGCGGTTGTGGCATCTTTCAAGATAGGGATGCTCTTACCTCTGTCCTTGAACTTGGCCCAAACCTCAGTGTTTGGCATCTGGCTGGGCTTCAGAATCTGTACAGAGTCGTAGATGCTCGTTGCCGTCTCTCGGCGCATGGTACGGCCCTCTTCAGGAGCATTGTCTTCACCTTGAGGCCTGCCATTCGACATCAACTCGATCAGATAGGCGTTGTTAATCATTGAGTTGTTGAGCAGAAGTTTCTTCTGCGACAAGGATAGTTGTTCGTAACGGTTTACGCCCCACGGGTTTTTTGTAAACCATTCCTTGAACGCTGAGTCGTTGGCAACAAACAGGGTCTTTGAGCCTGTATGGCTGAGAACCTCGTGTTGTCCCAAGTCGTCAATCAACCTTAGCATGGTGGTGTAATTGCCATCTTCCTCCAGACGCTCATAAATGGAGTTTCCCAGCCATTCAGGTTGTCCGGTAAGCACAAAGTCATCCTTACAACCTTGAAAAACTGAGGTTCCCATCAGCAGTCCGCAGGCGGCAATGAGCCACTGACGCCATTGTTTTGCGATTTGTCTCTGTTCCATAAATTTTTGTTACTTTATTTTTGTTGGTTATTGTTTGTTGCGTTATGGCATTTCGATTCGTTGCGGATGCAAATTTACTTAATATTTTCTAATAAGAAATGATGATTTATAACAAATTTTATAATAGATACATCTTGCAAAGTTTATGTAACATCAAAAAATATCTTTTTTATTAAAAATAACCGAAATAAGTGTAATACTAACCCGCAAAATATAGCCTCAGTTCATTTGAACCGAGGCTATATTTGTGATGGTGGTAGGCGTACTGACTAAAAAGCAGAAGCCTTTAGTCTCAGTCCTGTGTCCTCGCTGATGCCAAACATAATATTCATGTTCTGCACAGCCTGACCAACAGCGCCTTTTAGCAGATTGTCAATGCAGGAGGTGACAAGCAATTTGTCGCCGTATTTTTCCACATGTACCAAAGCCTTGTTAGTGTTGACCACCTGTTTCAAGTCGAGCGGCTTGTCACTGTAATGTGTGAAGGCAGCATCTTTGTAAAAGTCCTTGTAGGCCTCGATGATGTCTTCAACGGGAGCCTTGGTCTTGATGACTGCCGTACAGAAGATTCCTCTGGCAAAGTCACCACGATAGGGGATGAAGTCGATATCTGCATCGAGATATCCCTGCACCTGTTTCAGACTCTGCCGAATTTCTGCGATATGCTGGTGTTGGAATGGCTTGTAGATGCTCAGGTTGTTGTTGCGCCATGAGAAATGAGTGGTGGCACCAGGCTTTTGGCCTGCTCCCGTCGAGCCTGTGATGGCATTGACAGACACGTCTTCCTTCAGCAGATTCAGATGAGCAGCAGGCAGTAGTGCAACCTGAATACAAGTGGCAAAACAGCCAGGATTGGCCAAATGTTGCGCCTTTGCAATCTCTTCCTTATTGATTTCCGGCAGGCCATACACGTAATCATGGCTACCTTTGATGCGGAAATCTTGTGCCAGGTCGATGATTTTTACGTTTGAAGGGATGGCGTGCTCCTTCAAGAATGCTTCGCTCTTGCCGTGACCGAAGCAGAAGAATATCACATCCACTTTGTCAAAAGGCATCTCATCGGTAAAGCGCAGGTCTGTCTCACCGATGAGGCCTTCGTGTACGTCTGAAACCAGATTGCCGGCATTACTCTCTGAGTTGGCAAAGACAATCTCAGCCTCGGGGTGGTTCAGCAGCAGACGGATGAGTTCACCGCCCGTATAGCCTGCTGCTCCTAATATTCCTACTTTTATCATCTTGATCTTCAATGTAGTTTATGGCTTATCTTTTCTCATCTTTATGGATACCATAGTAGACACGCAATGGGGTGCTCGATACTTTGATGAAGCCCTTGGCCTCGTCGGCAGTCCATCCGGTCTGTGTCTCGCCGTACTCGCCGAGTTTACTCTTTGTCAGGTCATTGACAGAATCGATGCCTACCGTCTCGAACCCATAAGGACGGAGTTTCAGGATGGCTGTACCTGTCACATTGCGCTGCGAGGAGGTCAGCATGGCCTCAATATCTGGCATCACAGGCTCTAGGTATTGACTCTCGTGCAGGAACATGCCGTACCAATTGGCTACTTGGTCTTTCCAGTATTGCTGCCACTTGCTCAGGGTCGACTTCTCCAACAAGCGATGGGCCTCAATGATGAGTTTGGGGGCTGCTGCCTCAAAGCCCACACGGCCCTTGATACCGATGATGGTATCGCCAACGTTGGCATCACGTCCAATGGCGTAGGAAGCGCCGATCTCCTCAATCTTCTGGATGGCCTTGATTCGGTCGTCAAAGTGCACACCATTGACACCTACAATCTCGCCTTTCTCAAACTGAATCTTCAATAGTGATTCCTGCTCCTTGGCTGTAACGTGCTTCAGATAGGCGTCCTCAGGCAGGCCTTGTGTCGGATCAAGCAGTTCTCCGCCGCAGATACTGGTGCCCCAGATACCTACATTATAGGAGTATTTCAGTTTCGTGAAGTCTGCGAAGAAGCCGTGTTCGTTCAGATAGTCTACCTCCTCTTTGCGGGTCAGTTTCTGGTCGCGAGTCAGGGTAATGATCTCCACACCAGGGGCCATGACGAGGAAGGTCATGTCGAATCGTATCTGGTCATTGCCTGCTCCTGTACTTCCGTGGGCGATGGCGTCTGCATTGATTTCTTTGGCATAGCGTGCGATAGCGATGGCCTGGAAAATACGCTCACTGCTGACACTGATGGGGTAGCAGTTGTTTCGCAGCACGTTGCCGAAGATCATATATTTTAGTGACTTGGCATAGTACTCCTGAGTTACATCGAGTGTTACATATTGCACGGCACCGAGTTTATAGGCATTATCCTCATTCTTTTTCAACTGGTCTTCGCTGAAACCGCCTGTATTGGCACAGGCTGCATACACATCCCAGCCGTCCTGAGTCAGTTTCATCACAGTGTAACTGGTGTCAAGCCCACCAGAAAAGGCTACTACAACTTTCTTGTTTGCCATATTTCTTTTTTCTTTTTATTATACTATACCTTATTATATATTACTCCTCCTTTCCGTCAATTTGGCGGATACGTTCTATCACTTCATCTGGAATTTTGGCGGGCAAATGTTCCGTCGGGTCGTACAGCATCGCCGTACAGATACAATATTTCCGGCCTGTACGATGCAGTACGTCTACGTTGCAACAGCCTTCGCAACCTTTCCAGAAAGCCTCGTCTTCCGTCAGGTCGGCAAAGGTCACTGGCTGATAGCCTAAGGCTGTGTTCATTGCCATTACGGCGGCGCCACTCGTCAGGGAGAATATTTTGGCGTGGGGCCAACGGGTGCGGGCCAGTGAGAAGGTCATGTCTTTGATACGCTTAGCGACATGGTGTCCGCGGAAGTCGGGGTGGACAATCAGACCAGAAGTAGTTACATATTGTTGGTTCTCCCAAGTCTCGATATAACTGAATCCGGCAAACTGCCCGTCTTTAGTAAGGGCAATGACGGCTTTCGCCTCCTGCATTTTTTTAGTCAGGTATTCGTGTGTTCGTTTGGCAATACCTGTACCACGTACCTTGGCAGCCTCGGCAATCGTCTGTAAGATGGTGTCGACGTATTTCTCATGCTCTGGTCCTGCCACAAGGACTTCAATTTCTATTTCCTGTTCCATTGAATTATCTGTTCTCAATTAATTCTGTGTAAAATCTGTGTAATCTGTGGCTTATCTCATGCTTGGCACGACTTCGCTGAGAGCCTCTGATACATCCTGATGCCTGACGCCCTCCTTGATGACGACGAATATGGTGTCGTCGCCAGCAATGGTACCTATAATCTCCGGGATGTCGCTGTTGTCAATGTTCCAGGCAATGGAACTGGCATAGCCTGGGCGTGTCTTGATGACACCCATGTTGCCTGAAAAATTGATGCTGACAAAACCTGGCACCTTCAGCATCTCGCGGATGCTGTTTGGGGTACTCACCCGCTTATACATCGTCTCATTAGGCAGCACATAGACATAGTTGCCACTCATCGAGGCTGCCTTGGCCACCTTCAACTGCTTCAGGTCGCGACTCAGCGTGGCTTGTGTCAGTTTGAAACCTTCTTTCTGAAGGGCTGCCAACAGTTCGTCTTGGCTACCTAATTGCTGGCTCGAGATGATGAGCCGGAGTGCCTCTAATCGGCTGTTCTTTACTTTCATGTTGGTATATTTATACAAAGTTGGCTGCAAAATTACTTATTATTTTGCAACCGACCAAATGTTTCTGCATATTTTTGCAGAATTTCTTGTATGAATACCTTATTTGTTACTTTTTCATGTCGAAGCCGACGCGCACACCGTCATATTGTTTGCTCAGTTCTCCGATGGTCTGAAGATCAGCCCTACCGCTCAAGGCGGCCATCGTCTGAAGGACATTCAGCAATTTCTTGCCCTCAAAGAGAATGGAGATACCATTCATTTCCCTCTTGGTATAGCAGTTGATAGACAGAAGCAAGCCTTTCAGTTTGATTTGCTGGGATTTCTCGTCGAAGGTGTAGGTGCCACTGAAGTTTGTTCCTGCTATCTTTGAAGAGAATGTGCCGTCTTGGTTGAATGTGATATAGGTATTGCTGGAAGAAATGCCTACCTGCTGATAGTAGGGTAGGACTTTTTCCTCAATTTGTCTTGCTGCCACCTCACCACCAGCCTTAGCCAATAGGTTTTCACTGGTAAAAGCACAGCCAGGTCCGCTATATTTCCAAGAGCCAATCAGATTGGCTGCCGACACTTTATCGAGTCCGATGACACTGGTAATGGCGTTTACCACGCCTCCGTTTGACATAGCGCTGAGCACCTGGTTCATGTTACCACAACTTGTTGCCACCAGACAAACGGCGACAACTACTCCAATCTTAAATCTTTTCATATTCATTATTTTATTTGTTTGTGTCTGATTACTTTTTATCCGCTGCGAAATTACACATTTTTCCGCCAACATCATCCTTTTTATCAGAAATTAACTATGAAAGCCTTGTTTAGGGTCACCGGCAAATACATAAGTTTAATTGCATTCATTCGTCTATATGTCATCCCCCATCGGGGTAAAATCAGCCCAAAAACTGGGGCAAGATATTCCGACCTCAGGAAAGTCTGCCCTGAATCTGAGGCAAGATATTCCGACCTCGCGAAAGTCTGCCCTGAATCTGGGACAAGATATTCCGACCTCGGGAAAGTCTGCCCTGAATCTGGGGCAAGATATTCCGCCCTCGGGAAAGTCTGCCCTGGATCTGGGGCAAGATATTCCGACCTCGGGAAAGTCTGCCCTGAATCTGGGGCAAGATATTCCGCCCTCGGGAAAGTCTGCCCTGAATCTGAGGCATGTTTCTACCCCCCGTGCATAGATATGCCCTGAATCTGAGGCATAAAAATACGAGTTTGGAATGGTTCTCTTTGCTTCTTGGTTGATGATTCCAGGTTAGGAATAAAGACAATCTGGTAAAACAACAGAAAGATAAACTTAAATATATCAATCGCATGATTGGTCTTCAATATTAATCAGATTGCGAAAAATGTCCTCAATTTGGGATTCTCTTATATATAATAAGGTATAGGCTGTTTTGGGTCTTGACAATAATCAAGATAAGTGTGTAAAATACAAAATATGCGAAAATTTTCCGTGAAAAGTTTTGTTGGTTCGGAAAAAAGCAGTACCTTTGCACCCGCTTTCGCGCAAAAATGAAGTGCGGAGGCATGAAGAGAGAGTTCTTTGAAAGATTTACATAGACAGAAGTAGTACAAGAAGCGAGCGCCTTTATATTATATAATGTATATTGGTGCTTGGGTAGAAAGAAGACAGAC
>ONTZ01000088.1 GCA_900320905.1 uncultured Prevotella sp. | reverse complement strand
ACGGTCAACTGTATCCGACGGTAGCATCTACGACCTGCAGGGAAGGAAGTTGAGCGGTCCGCTGAAGTCGGGTATCTACATCCGTAACGGCAGGAAATATGTCGTGAAATAACGAAGATGTTGGTATTCTAGTTAATTGCACTCATCACTCTGCTCTGTCCACTCTCCACGAGTGGACAGAGCGACGGGTGCTATCGGCTATCATAGAGACAACAAATTTACACTCATACATTCAACTAAAATCATATGCTCAACCTTTTCTTAGCTGTTATCTCGGTATTCTTCTACAATCAGGAACCGAATGACGGACTCCACATCGCATATCAGGACGAAAGCCAGCAATGGCAGGAAATCGGGCAGATGCTCTCCAGCGACTACGGCGCCTGGGGACTGGAGAAACGGATGTTCTCGCCTTTCATTACTCGGAGAAACGGATGTTCTCGCCTTTCATTACTCAAATGACTGACGGAACTTGGCGTGCAGTCTGGCAGGTCAATGAGACAGCCCCTACTTTTGCCGCTGCCTATAGTCGCGACCTCATCACATGGCGTCCTCAAGACTATCCTGTCATGTCTGCTCAAACTTGTCTGCGACCGGTTATCATTACTGAGGGAGGAAATGACTATGTGGTCTATCAGAATGGCAAAGGCCAACTCCGGCAGTCAAAAGTATCTGCTGATTTCCGTCATTTCGAAAAGGATGTAGCATGTGTTTCCTCTCAGTTGCAGAATCTTTATAAAGAACTCTCCGGCAAGCGTGAGACGGTCACAATCAATGGCAAACAAGTGACTGGACAAATCGTCAGCCTCAGCGAAGAGGAACTGCAGAACGTCTGCCAACATCACGCCATGCTGAAGGTAGATGCACAGCAAAGTAGTGAGCGCATGCATCAGGATAAGGAAAACCTCCTACCCCATCTGCCTCAGACATTGAAGGCTATGCTCAACGTGGATCTCACACAACAGAAAGCCATCAGCGACAAACTCATCGGTATCTTCTTCGAAGACATCTCCTATGCTGCTGATGGCGGTCTCTATGCGGAACTCATCCAGAACCGTGATTTTGAATACACGGCAAAGGACTATAACCGAAGGGGAGTACAATGGAATGCCACCACCGCTTGGGACGGTGATCTGAAAGTCTCTACCGAACAGCCACTCAGCAAAAATAATCCTCACCATATCCGCCTTACTGACGGAAAGGTGTGGAACAATGGATGGGACGGTATCTGTCTGAAGAAAGGGGAGAAGTACGATTTCTCTTGCTATGTCCGTAATGTGGACTGCAAGAAGAAACAGCTACGCGTCTCTCTCGTAACTGCCGACAATGAGGCTGCTGTTATCAGCAACCGTATTGCCGTCATCAAATCCGATTCCAAGGAGTGGACGCGCTATATGGTCAATTTCACAGCTACTGCCGACTGCGATAGTGCCCGTCTGCAGATAGAAGGTGTGAAACGGGGCACCATTGCCATTGATATGGTAAGTCTCTTCCCACAAGACACCTACAAAGGTCATGGTCTGCGTCGCGATATCGCCGAAATTATAGCTGCCCTGCATCCGAAGTTCGTACGCTTCCCTGGCGGTTGCATGAGTCACGGCCAAGGTATCGACAACATCTATCATTGGAACGAGACCATCGGCCCTTGGCAGGATCGTATGCCAGATTTTAATATCTGGAACTATCACCAGACGCGCGGTTTGGGCTTCTATGAATATTTCCAGTGGTGTGAGGATATGGGAGCCGAACCGCTTCCGGTGCTTGCTGCCGGCGTTCCCTGTCAGAATTCACAGGCCGACAGTCGTGGAATGGGAGGACAACAAGGCGGTATTCCCATGGACGAGATGCAACCCTATATCGACGAAATCCTGCATCTCATCGAATGGGCCAATGGCGATGCTGCCACCAACGAGTGGGCAAAGAAGCGTGCTGAAGCGGGTCATCCCGAACCTTTCCACCTTAAATATATAGGTATTGGCAACGAGGACCTTATCAGCACGACCTTCGAAGAACGCTACGAAATGATTACACGCGCCATTCACGAACGCTATCCGGAAATTACCATCTGCGGAACGGCAGGTCCTTTCCACAAGCCTTCGAGCGATTACATGGAAGGCTGGGACTTCGTGAAGAAGCATCCCGAACTCGCCCAACTTGTGGATGAGCATTATTATGAGAGTACGGGCTGGTTCCTCCATCATCAAGATTATTACGACCATTACGACCGTAACGGTGCCAAGGTCTATCTCGGCGAATACAGCGCCAACAGCGGAAAACGCCGCAGCGATGTGGAATGTGCCCTCGCTGAGGCTATCTATCTCTGCAATATCGAGCGCAATGGCGACGTGGTGGCCATGACCAGTTATGCCCCGTTGCTCTGTAACGAACAGCATCAGAACTGGAATCCCGACCTGATCTATTTCAACAACAAGGGCATCACGCTCACTCCCAGTTACGAGACGCAGCGCCTTTTCGGCACCTATAGCGGCAACCGTTACATCCCCTCTTTGATTAAAGTGGAGAACGGCGAGTTTAGAACGGTGAGTTATGATAACCCGGCAAGCCCGGATACGGCAGAAAGTAATCATAACTCTAAACTCTACACTCTAAACTCTACACTCAGTCATCGCCTTGTTTCCTCACTTGTGAAGGACGAAAAGACTGGCCGCCAGTATCTGAAACTGGTCAATGCCCTCCCCGTTCCCGCAGAAATTAGTCTCAACGGTCTCACGCTCCCCGACGAGTATGAATACGAAGAACTCTGCGGAGAGCCTGGTGAAACGCAAGTGAAGACGCAGAAAGGACAGGCCCGCGGCAATGTCTCCATCATGATGAAGCCCTATTCCTTTAAAGTAATCATGTTATGAAAAAACTGTTTTTCGCCCTATCAGCCCTCATCGGTATTCTAAGCCCCCTCTCTTCGGGAGGCCAGGGGGTGGGTTGTTATCTAATGGTTTACCATAAGGACAACACCCACTCCATCCACATGGCTATTTCAAAAGATGGTTATACTTTTCACGCATTAAACAAGGACAAGCCTGTTCTGTTGGGTGACAACATTGCCGAACAGCGCGGTGTACGCGACCCACACATCTTTCGCGGTCCTGATGGTACCTTCTACCTCGCTATGACAGACCTTCATATCTTTGCTCAGAAAGAAGGAAAACGCAATACCGAATGGGAACGCGACGGGAAGACCTACGGATGGGGCAACAACAAGAACCTCGTGCTGATGAAGAGTCGTGACCTTATCCATTGGGATCACGCCCTACTCCGTATGGACAAGATTGACCCCGAGATTGGCTGTGCGTGGGCTCCCGAGACGACCTTCGACGATAAAACCAACCAAATAATGATATATTTCACCATGCGCCACCAGAACGGGCAGAACAAGCTCTACTATGCCTATGTGAACGAACGCTACGACTCGCTGACTACCACTCCGAAGATACTCTTCGAGCATCCCAAAGAAGGCGTCTCGGCCATCGACGGCGACATCGTCAAGGTGGGCAACCGCTATTATCTCTCCTACGTCAGTCACGAGGAGACGCCCGGCATCAAGCAGGCCTATAGCGACAACATCACCGGCCCGTGGACCTATCAGGAAGCATTTGTCGATCCTGAGCCCACGGCCTGCGAGGCGCCAAACGTATGGAAGCGCATCGGTGAAGAAAAATGGATATTGATGTACGACTGCTACGGGCAGAAGACACACAATTTCGGTTTCGTTGAGACTACCGATTTCAAGACCTTCACACCACTTGGCCAGTTCAACGCCAAAAAGAAAGGCCAGAAGGAGTCCATTATGAAAACAGATAACTTCACATCTCCCAAACACGGGGCTGTCGTCCATCTCACCGACGACGAAGCCCGCCGCCTCTGCGACCATTGGGGCGAAGCCTATTAAATCCCATTATGCAGCCAACAAGAGATGAACGTAATTGGTATGAAAACGACTAAGACCATACTCTTCTTCATTGTTATACTAATAGGGATATTGACGTGCATTCATCCGATATTCCCTCGCGACCAATATCTGCAACATATCGGAACGATTTTACTGCTGATACCAATGGTAGCCGACTTGAGGAAGAGCCGGATGCCAATGTCGGCTTTTATCGGGATAGCCCTGTTCACGTTGCTTCATATTATTGGCGCACGCTATGTTTACTCTAATGTACCCTATAAGGAATGGAGTGTCTCGTTGGGACTTGTAGGCGCTGATTTCTTTCAAGACCCTCGTAATCATTACGACCGCTTTGTACATTTCTCGTTTGGTGTGCTTTTATTCCCCTTCCTGGTATATCTTTGTAAAGAGCGATTGCGTCAGAAGCCCTTGATAGCAATATTGATAGCATGGTTAGTGATACAGACTGGCAGTATGATATACGAAATGTTTGAGTGGCTGATTACCGTAGTCATGAGTCCAGCAACAGCCGACTCCTATAATGGCCAACAAGGAGATATGTGGGATGCACAAAAAGACATGGCATTAGCCCTCATTGGCTCTACCATAGCCGCACTATTCTATTTGTTTAAATATAAACTGATTTCAAGTAAACAAAAATAGAATCTTATTTCGTCAGTTGGGAAAAAAATGATAACTTTGCAGTAAGAAACGATTAAAACATGGATCAGGAGAACCATCCCCGTGATCCGAAATAGATAAAAAACAATGAAAACAATTGAAGTTTATCACTCCGTCTGGAAAATGATTCTCCTGATAATTGTCTGTTTCGCCTTTGCTGCAATGGGAGTGTTTATGCTCTTTCGTGGCGAAAGGGCGTGGTTTGATTGGATTGGTATTATCTTTTTTGGAGGTGGTGGCTTGTTCATGACTTATCTCGTATTGAGAGAGTTTTTAACGCGTACGCCCTATTATATAATCACAGATGAAGGTGTCGAAGTAAATAGTGGCATTCGTAACTGGGAAGTACGCTTTGCAGATGTGGAGTCCTTCTTTCTGACAAAAGTCGCAACTACAAAAATGGTAGGCATCCAATACAAGCCAGATGCTGAACGAA
>ONTZ01000031.1 GCA_900320905.1 uncultured Prevotella sp. | reverse complement strand
TTTCAGTCCCCAGTTCGTCAGCGGTGCATGACAGAGATTCATAAACTTCAGCATCGCGCGTCCCATCCGTCCTTGCGGACAGGCACAGTTGGTGAAAAATGTTTTTAATAGTCCCATGGCTCAATTTCCCTTTATAGTTGATACAAATTAATCGGGTGCAAAGGTACGGTAAATAAATAGAGTGCACAATACCTAAAACGCGGTGTTTTGAGCATTGCCCACCTGTGACGGCCAACAAAAGCAGATTAACATGAAGTAGGTATTTAGTGCTACGAAAAAAGGCTTCATCAGCCTGTTATACCTTTGCCGGATTAATTTGTTACAATTCAAGATTACTCAGTGCATATAGAGGAACAATGTCCACATGCCGCTGCTCGAAATTGTCCTTTGGGTCGTAGTGGTCAAACTGGCCGAAGTTTTCCAGTGATGTTCTGATGGCTTCGTGCAACTGACGCTTTCTCATGAAGATCCAGAGACTCTGCATGCTCCCCTGTGTGTTGGCCTTCACTTCTACGGGAAGCACTTTACCGCCTTGTGCCCTAAGGTAGTCCACCTCTGCATTGCGGCCCTTTTCCGTGTTCTGCCAATAGTACATCTCTGGCTTCTGGAAGCAGTCGCGATACTTCTTCATTTCCAGTCCTGCGAACATCTCTGAAGTGCCACCCTTGTTTACCAAATCCACGTCAGACGCAGTCAGGATATCTGCAGCAGGAATGTCAAGCATGGTCAGCATCACGCCCATGTCGAAGAACAGATACTTCACATAACTGTTGTTCTCCTCTGCTCCGAGAGGTACGCCTGTGCCGTCGGTGTGCTTTACAGGTGTTATCAGCCCTGCCAGTGTCAGCAGGTGCAGCGCCTCTCTTACAACTGAAGAGTGTACATCCCTTGCAGCTTCTGCATAGACAAACTTATTGCCAACCTGA
The DNA here is from genome assembly GCA_900320905.1 of uncultured Prevotella sp. Lineage (GTDB taxonomy): Bacteria > Bacteroidota > Bacteroidia > Bacteroidales > Bacteroidaceae > Prevotella. The sequence goes on along the minus strand of ONTZ01000031.1, from coordinate 36,043 downwards.
AGAGCCACCGAGCGGAGTACCTGACGGAGTAGGACAGGGGACACACGCTTCTTATACTTATTAAAGTCATCCTCATATGTCTGTATGATGTCTGTGTGAACATGTGATACCTCGATGTAGCTGTGAGTCTCAATCCATTCTGTCACGGCAGCCGGCAAGCCGCCAACCAGGTAGAATGTTCGCACTTGATCTGTCAGGTCTTTATGCGCCTTTGTAGGCAGTGGTTCCTCGCTGGTGGCTTTCTTCTTATAGTTGACTGTCAGGTCAAGACCTTGCGCCATCAGGAATTCGTCGAACGAGAACGGATACATATAGAGTGACCGTATTCTCCCTACGCCGAAAGACGGCAGTTCTTCGAGCGCAAACTCTAACAATGAACCTGCTGCTATGACGTGCAGTTCAGGGTAGTCCTCCTTGAAGTATCTAAGCGACATGATGGCCTCTTTCGATATCTGTATCTCATCTATGAACAGTAGTGTCTCGCCTGGTACGATGGGAATCCCCAGTGTACCGCTCAGCTTCTCGCACGTTTTCTTCACGTCGATGTTCTCAGGAAACATCTGTAGCAGGTCTGGCTGCTTTTCAAGATTGATCTCCACGAAATACCGGAACTGTTTTCCAAGTTCCCTGACCGCAGTGGACTTACCCACCTGTCGTGCTCCGCGAATCAGAAGTGGTTTACGACGTGGAGAATCTTTCCATTCAATGAGCAGTTTGTCAATATGTCTCTTATAATATGCCATATCCTTCTCTGTTTTGATGCCTTGACGGGGCAAAGATACAAATAATATCCAAAAGTCTGGGCAAAAAACACGTAAAATTATCCAAAATACTACCCAAAACCAAAAGTTTGGGCAAAAATTGTGCTTTTTCTTCCAAAAAACGGGGCATGCTTTCTATAATTGTCATGACCGAAGCCACCCTTTTGTTTCATCGTGGTAGTCTGCCCTTCTTGGCTTTTTCTCCCTGTGAACTTCTTCATATCTGCCTTTTGTCAGTGCATTCACGGCAACAGAATCTCGCTAATTTTGAGTGTGCGACATAATTTGGGGAACAATACTCACATTTCTTAATTATTTGCCCACGCAAAAGTGTGTAAAGATATTTCTTAATACTTCGTCGGCTAAAATACGATTTTGGCCGGTAATGTTTGCAAGGTCGTCTAAAACGAGCCTCAAGTCTTCTGAGACCAAATCTCCGCTTAGGCCGGATTCCAGGGAGGACAGCACTCGTGAGAGATTTTCTTGGGCACTGAGCAAAGAGTGGTATTGCCTGGCTGATGTAACGATGATATCTTGTTCGGAGAGTTCAGGGATGTTGGCTGATTTGAAGATGGTCTTTTCCAGTCTGTCAATGTTAGTACCTTGCTTGGCAGAAATTTGTAAAATTGAAGGTTGAGGGTTATTGGATGGGACAAGTTGCGATACTAAACTGAAAATGGAAGAATCTACAGGTGATTGTATATCGATTTTATTTTGTATGATTATCAATGATTTGCCTTTGCTGCGCTCAAGCATATCTTTAATTTCTTCGGCAATGGGTTCGGCATCGATGAGCCATAGCACGATGCGGGCTTTATCGATGGCTGCATAGGTGCGGCTGATGCCTATCTGCTCAACCTCGTCGGTGGTCTGACGGATACCTGCTGTATCGATGAATCTGAAAGTGACGCCCTGAATGTCTATTATATCCTCTACCGTATCTCTGGTAGTTCCGTGTACTGAAGAGACAATTGCCCGATCATCACGAAGCAATTTGTTAAGGAGCGTTGACTTACCCACATTTGTTTTGCCGACTATGGCAACGGGAATGCCGTTTTTAAGAGCCTGTCCGGTCTCGAAAGAGTGGGCGAGATATGTGATACGTTTGTTGATTGTTTTTGCAATATTCGTCAGTTCGCTTCGGTCGGCAAATTCGAGGTCTTCATGGTCGGAGAAATCGAGCTCGAGTTCCAAAAGTGAGGTGAGTTTCAGCAGTTGTTCACGCAGGTGGGAAAGTTCGGATGAGAAGTTACCACGAAGTTGAGACATGGCAATCTGATGTGTGGCTTTGTTGCCGGATGCAATGAGGTCGGCTACGGCTTCAGCCTGCGAGAGATCCATCTTGCCATTGAGGAAAGCCCGCTGGGTATACTCACCTGGCTGGGCCATACGACAGCCGTTCTGAATCAGAAGTTCTAACACCTTATTTAATATATAGCGTGAACCATGACATGAGATCTCTGCAGAGTCTTCGCCTGTATAGGAGTGGGGAGCACGGAAGATGCTCACTAATACTTCGTCGATAATCTCTGAACCATCTTTGATATGTCCGTAGTGGATGGTATTGGGCTGAGCCTGAGTGAGATTCCTGGTGAAGATATGTGAAAGAATCTCAAGCGCCTGAGGGCCTGAAATGCGGATGATACCGAGTGCGCCACCAGGAGCAGTTGCTAAAGCACAGATAGTGTTAGTATTCATATTTCTTCTTGGCCCATGTATTTATCAGGATAGCTACAATCACAACTACGGCGAGAATAACTCCTGCAACCATTAACCCCCCCTCTCGGTTGCCAATCGTCATCATCAGAGGGAAGACGATGCAAAATATAATTGCGGAGATGGATAGTATAATCGTGAGGATGCGTACTCTTTCAAGATGGTATTGATCCCGCTTTTTCTCCATAACAAGAAAGTTTTCGCCTCGTCCTGTTAAGAGAAGCACTACTACAATGACTTGCAGTAGTGCGAATATTATACAAAATACCCAAAGCGTGTCGATCATATTCTCTCTAATACTTTCTCGATGAGAGTATCGATAGAGTTCTTATATTCGGTGTTCATCTTCTGAGCGTAACGGTTGGCGATGACCATACAGCATGTCATGGCACGATGGCCCAGCAATGAAGCCATACCAGCGAGGGCAGAGGATTCCATCTCGAAGTTGCAGATTTTCATACCGTCGTATTCGAAAGCCTCAATCTTCTCGTTCTGCTTGGGGTCGGCGATGTCTGCACGGAGCACACGACCCTGAGGACCATAGAAGCCACCGCAGGAAATGGTGTAGCCGCGAACCATATCGTCTTGTGCCACTTGGTTGATGAGGTCGGCATCTGCTATTGACACATAGGGAGCACCCTTGATGGGATCCCAGGCCATGTGCTTTTTGAAGGCTTCTTCGAGCTTCAGGTCACAAACATTGTTGCGTCCGGCATAGTAATTCAGAAGACCATCGAAGCCGATGCTCTTAACTGATGCAACGAAACAACCTGTCGGGGTATTGGGTTGAAGTCCACCACAGGTGCCGATGCGAACCATCGTTAGTGTGCGATGCTCAGGAAATTCCTCGCGCGTTTTGTAGTCGATATTGGCGAGGGTGTCGAGTTCGTTGACGACGATGTCGATGTTGTCACAGCCGATACCGTGACTCTGGCAAGTGATACGCTTGCCCTTATACTTACCGGTGATGGTGTGGAACTCACGGTTCGACACCTCGCACTCCTTTGAGTCAAAATGCGCAGCGACGGTGTCAACACGGTCAGGATCACCCACGAGGATGATCTTGTCGGCTAACTGCTCTGGTTTCAGATGAAGGTGGAAACAAGAACCGTCGGCATTGATAATCAGTTCTGATTCCGGGAAATGTTTTTTATTCATAAGGCTTTTTATTTTATGGGTTTAGTATTTTGTTTTCTGCATTGCGGATGCGTTTTTCGAGGTCGCTGACCTGATAGGTCAGGCGCAGGATTTCGTCTTCGCCGTCTAATATCTCCGTACGCAGTACATTCTTGTCTTCCTTGTTCGCCTTTGCATAGTAAGCCCTCGACTTCTCCAAGGTTTTCTGTGTCTCTGACAATTTCCTCTTTGTTTCAGTTAATCGTTGGAACAAGGGCAGACTTTCCTGACTGCGGAACTGATTGACAGAGGTATATGTGACCTGGTCGTTAATGATCATCTCCATTTCAGACTTCGGTTGTTGGGTGACAGTCTTGGTGCCGATACTCTTCAAACGTTCGAGAGCCTGCTTGCGCTCCTTGTCACTGCCCCAAGTGCTAGCAATACGACGGATTTCTGAAAGGTCACGGAGTTGTTCTTCTGAATAGGTGTCAAGACCATAGGTATGACGAGAGGTAGGGGGTATGAAGATGTAGATACACACTTTTCCTTCCGGTTGACGACGATCCGTGGCGAAATAGCCGATGTTACTGATTTCATCGATGGCATACATATAGTCGTTGGCCTCAGAGTTGAATGGCATACCGATGTTCTCCGGCTTCAAGAACTGTCCGTCCTCGGAGTCATAGCGGGTCACAAAGATGTCGTAGCCACCAATGCTTTCCTGTCCCTTGGCGGCGAAATAGAAGGTAGTGCCGTCGGTCATCATAAAGGGGTAGTTGGCTTCCGTGATACCTTCGCTGATTCCCTTGACTGGTGCCTGTTCACTCCACTCCTTGCCAAGTTTGTCACAGGTGTAGAGTTTCATCCTTCCATTGTCGTCTTCATCGGAGAAATAGCACTTGTTACCCATCTCGTTGACGAAGACATAGCCATCGGGATGCTCCTGACTGCGGAAGAACTGGTCGTAGGTAGTGAGTCTGCCTGACTCTGGATTGAGTCGGATGGAGGAGAGAAAATCACTTTTGGCAACAACGACAGAGTCGATGAAAACTATCTGTTGCGTGGCCTCTCGCATCTCTACGATACGAGGGTCTTCTTGGGGTTCCTCCACCACTACTACTGGCGGTTTTTTGATGACAGTTTTCTTCTTCTGCTGCTTCTGTGCCGACACAAAGATTGGTATAAGCAGAGCAAGAGCAATAGTGGCTATATTTTTTACTTTCATTGAGTTATGCTTTTATTCTTCAATCAGTTTGTTGGCAGTATTCAAGGCTCTCCAAATGCTGAATCGAGCCTCAGGGTTCATCAGTTCCATTTCGTCATAGATCCGTTTGATATCCGTGCGGTGCGAGTCTTTTTCATAGGGACAGCTCTTGGTCTGTTTATGATAGTTTCTCATCTTTGCGAAGGCTTTGATATCGGCCTCGTGCATCAAACATAATGGACGGATGATGGTGAGTGGCATCTTACGCATCTTCAGACGGGCAGGCATTGAGTCAAATCGTCCTTGGAAAATGAGATTCATTAGTGCCGTATGGATAAGGTCATCCTGATGGTGCCCGAGGGCTATCTTGTTGCAACCAAGTTCCTGTGCGAGGTTGAACATCTCTTTGCGGCGCATCCAGGAACAGAGAAAACAAGGCTGTTTCTGCTTTCTAAGACGGGCATTGTTAGGATGATCGCCTAAGTCCAGGCTTTTTTCGACCTCAAATCGCGTCGTTCTCACATGAAGCCTGATACCCAAGTCATCGCAGAACTGTTGCAGATAACTGGTGTCCGTCTCGTAGTGGATATTCTCCATTCTTACGTGTAGGGCCTCTACACTAAATCGTGGGTGTTCAATCTTGGCGCGAGAAGCCATTAGTTCCAGCAGACAGAGGGAGTCTTTTCCTCCAGACAGCCCCACGAGGATACGGTCATCATCCTCTATCAGATGATAAGTAGCCATCGCCTTGACGAACAGTTCTTTCAAACGGCGTTCAAGGCGACGGCTTACAATATCTGATTTAGGCTTGTCCACGTAGATGCTTATCCATGTTCAGAGCAGCACGACGCCCATCACCCATGGCGAGGATTACCGTTGCACCACCACGCACGATATCACCACCGGCGAAGATCTCAGCACGTGATGACTGCATATCGTCGTTGACGGCAATAGTGTTCTTACGACCCAGTTCAAGACCTTGGATAGACTTCGGTACCAGTGGGTTGGGAGATACACCAACAGCCACAATCACCTGGTCAACATCAAGTGTCACCGTCTTACCCTCTACGGGAACAGGCGAACGACGACCAGAAGCATCAGGCTCTCCCAGTTCCATCACTTGCAGAACGGCCTGCTTTACGGCGCCCTGCTCATCAGCAATGTACTCAATAGGATTATGCAGTGTCAGGAAGTTAATACCTTCCTCCTTGGCATGCTTCACCTCTTCTAGACGGGCAGGCATCTCCACCTCTGAGCGACGATAGACGAGTGTTACCTCAGCACCTAAGCGCTTAGCCGTACGACAAGAGTCCATAGCCGTGTTACCGCCACCTACAACGAGAACGCTCTTTGCTGGATTCAACGGGGTGTCAGTCTTGGGATTGGCTGCATCCATCAGATTCACACGAGTCAGGTACTCATTCGATGACATGATGTTGATACTGTTCTCTCCGGGGATATTCATGAAGTTGGGCAGACCTGCACCAGAGCCTACAAAGATTCCCTTGAAGCCCTGTGCCTCTAGTTGCTCTACGCTGATGGTCTTGCCTACGATGACGTCAGTCTGGAAGTGAACACCCATCTTAGCGAGGTTCTCAATCTCCACATCCACAATCATGTTAGGCAAACGGAACTCGGGGATACCATATTTCAGCACACCACCAATCTCGTGCAGAGCCTCGAAGACATAAACATCATAGCCCTTCTTTACCATATCGCCTGCGAATGACAATCCGGCAGGGCCTGATCCGACAACGGCAATCTTGATGCCGTTAGCAGGTGCAATCTCAGGCAGGGAGATATTTCCACTCTCACGCTCGAAGTCTGCTGCGAAACGTTCCAGATAACCGATGGCCACAGCGGGTTCGTTCATCTTCAGGTGAATACACTTGCTCTCGCACTGCTTCTCCTGCGGACATACACGGCCGCAGACAGCGGGTAGGGCAGAGGTGTTCTTCAGCACCTTGGCAGCAGCCAGGAACTGTCCACGCTCGATATTCTTGATGAACGACGGGATGTTGATGTTCACAGGACAGCCCTCTACACAACTGGGCTTAGCGCAGTCCAGACAACGCTTGGCCTCGGTCATTGCCATCTCCTTAGTCAGACCGATGTTGACTTCCTCAGTACGGGTTGTGGCACGATAAACGGGGTCGAGCTCAGGCATGATGACACGCTCTATCTGCGTGCGCTCCTTGGGTTTCATCGAAGCACGGAGCTCCTTACGCCACTCAGCATCGCGGTCGGTGAGTACATCAATCGTATCATTGGTAGGATCGCTGTCCATCACGACATCTGTGGTTGTTTTTTCAATATTCAATTTTCCATCTTCAATCGAGTCGAGGTGCTCCTCATAGTGAGCCAGTTCTTCCTGCTCCTCACGCTTGAAGGTACCCATGCGCTTGAACATCTCATCCCAGTCGACTAAAGCACCATCGAACTCTGGACCATCGATGCAGACGAACTTGGTCTTGCCACCTATCGTCAGACGGCAGGCACCACACATACCCGTACCATCCACCATAATGGTGTTGAGCGATACTTCGCAGGGGATATTGTGCTTCTGAGCAGTGAGGTTAGAGAACTTCATCATGATGGGAGGGCCGATGGCAAATACCTTGTCAACGTGCTCCTGCTCGAAGAATTTCTCCATACCGACGGTCACTACGCCTTTCTCACCATACGAGCCATCATCGGTCATGATGATCACCTCGTCAGAGCTCTCGCGAACCTTGTCTTCGAGGATAATCAGATCCTTCGAACGACCAGCCATCACGGAGAGCACTCTGTTGCCGGCAGCCTTCAGTGCCTGGATGATGGGCAGCATCGGTGCCACACCGAGTCCGCCACCAGCACAGACGACCGTACCGTATTTCTCAATCTTCGTGGGATTGCCCAGAGGACCTACCACATCTGTCACATAGTCGCCTTCGTTGAGGGCGCAGAGTTTCTTCGATGAAAGTCCCACCATCTGAACCACCAGTGTAATCGTACCTTTCTCGATGTCGGCGCCAGCAATGGTCAGCGGCATGCGCTCACCTTTCTTGCCTACGCGCACAATCACGAAGTTACCAGCCTTGCGGCTCTTGGCAATCAGCGGAGCCTCAATCTCGAAAAGGAAGACCTTTTCAGAGAACTGCTCTTTTCTTACTATTTTATTCATATTTGTTTAGTTTGGTTGATTAGTCGATGATATCGCAACCCATGTATGGAACGAGGGCAGCGGGAATCTTGATGCCATTCTCAGTCTGGTTGTTCTCCAGCAGGGCAGCCACGATGCGAGGCAGAGCGAGGGCAGAGCCGTTGAGTGTGTGACAGAGCTCAGGCTTCTTGCTGCCTTCAGGACGATAACGGCACTTCAGACGATTGGCCTGATAGGTATCGAAATTGGATACAGACGACACCTCGAGCCAGCGGCCCTGAGCCTCAGAATAGACCTCGAAGTCGTAGCAGATGGCTGAAGTGAAGCTCTGATCACCACCGCAAAGCAACAGAATACGATACGGCAGTTCCAGCTTTTTCAGCAATCCCTCTACATGCGCCAGCATCTCCTTATGGCTTTCCTTCGAGTGCTCTGGTTTGTCGATGCGGACAATCTCAATCTTCGAGAACTCATGCAGACGGTTCAATCCACGCACGTCCTTACCATACGAGCCAGCCTCACGACGGAAGCACTCTGTATAGGCGCAGTTCTTGATCGGCAGATCCTTCTCGTCGAGGATCACGTCACGATAGATATTCGTGACAGGCACCTCAGCTGTCGGAATCAGATAGAAATCATCGATCTCGCAGTGATACATCTGTCCCTCCTTGTCAGGCAGCTGACCTGTACCATAGCCAGAGGCGGCATTCACCACTGTCGGCGGCATGATCTCCGTATAACCGGCCTTATTGGCTTCGGCCAGGAAGAAATTGATGAGGGCTCTCTGCAACTGGGCTCCCTTGCCGATGTAGACGGGGAAGCCTGCACCTGTGATCTTCACGCCGAGGTCGAAGTCGATGAGGTTGTACTTCTTGGCGAGTTCCCAGTGGGGCAGGGGATTGGCAATACCCAATGAGGGGTTCACGTCCCAGTTGCCGACGGTGTCGCTATCGGTACATTCCTTCAGATTTGATTTCACCACATGGTTGTCCTCAGCGGCCTTACCCTCAGGTACCTCATCGTATGGGATATTGGGTATCTGACAGAGCAGAGTTGTCATCTCTTCCTGCGCTTTGGCCATCGTCTCATCGAGTTGCTTTGACTTCTCTTTGAGTTCGGCCACCTGTTGCTTCACTTGTTCAGCCAGATCTTTCTGACCATCTTTCATCAGACGGCCAATCTGACCAGAAAGTTGTTTCTGCTCATTCAGACATTTATCTAGTTCTTGTTGGGCCTCGCGACGTTTTTTGTCAACGGCCAGTACCTGGTCAATGGCTTCTTTTGCATTCGGGAAATGCTTCTTCTCCAAGCCCTTGACCACACGTTCAGTTTGCTCACTGATGAGTTTGAGTGTTAACATATTAAATACGTATTTATAAGTTGAATTCAATTCTAGTTTGCAAAGTTAGTTATTTTTGCTGATACTACAAAATAAAATACCATAAAAAAACAGAAATCCCGCTCTCCATAGGAGAGTGGGACTCTGTTGTTTGTTTGGAATAAGTTTTTTCTTGTTTGAAAATAATTAGGCCTCAGCGTTGGGAATCACCGAAACAACACTCTTGTTACGTGCGCCTTTGTGGAACTGTACTGTTCCGTCAACGAGGGCAAACAAGGTGTCATCCTTACCGATGGCTACGTTGTTACCAGGATTGTGCTTTGTACCGCGCTGGCGAACGATGATGTTACCAGCCACACACTGCTGACCGCCGAAAATCTTAATGCCCAGTCGTTGAGCAGCGCTCTCGCGACCGTTCTTAGAACTACCTACACCTTTTTTATGAGCCATTTCTAAGTCCTCCTAACTTTAAGCGATTACTGATTTAACTTCAACTTGTGTGAACTGCTCACGATGACCGTTACGCTTACGAGAGTCCTTGCGGCGCTTCATCTTGAAAACAATCACCTTGTCGCCCTTTACGAGCGGGTTCACAACTTCACATACTACTTTTGCTCCCTCTACGGTCGGAGCACCTACCGTCACTGCACCGTCAGCATCTACGAGCAGTACCTTGTCAAATTCAACAGTCTTGCCTTCTTCGGCATCTTTGATGTGGTGAACGAAGAGTTTCTGTCCCTGTTCCACTTTAAACTGCTGACCCTGAATGTCTACAATTGCGTACATTATTTATATTGTATTAAAGGGTTTTTCCGCGAGGCGGTGTACGTTCGTACACACTTCACTCAGCCCCCACGGACTCTAATCGGGGTGCAAAGGTACTAATTTTATTGAACATTGAACATTGAAAAATAAACATTGTGATTTCTTTTAGGAAAGTTTAACTTTTTCACATGTAGACAAAAATAAAGCGACGACTTTCGCAAGCAATCGCTCCTTATCTTCAATAGGTATTAGCTTCCTAAGGTAAAAAGATTGTTTTCAGGATAACGTTTGCAAAGGTATGGAGTTTTTTCGGAACAGCCAAACATTTTTCTAACTATTTTCCATCTCCATAATCTGTGCGCCCGCACAACGTGCAAATTTATAAAATTTTAACATAATATTCGTGCAATCGGTTGTTTTTCTCGACGAAATTGGAAATTTTATCGATGAAATCCTATTTTGTCAATCTTCGTCCTTGGTTGCTTCGTTATCAGGTACCTCTATCGGCTCTGGATTTTTCTCTGGATTCTCAGTTGGCTCAATGGACTTTTGTATAGGATTTCCCTCTTCGTCCAGTTCTATATATTCATCAATACCTTCGAAATCAAGCGAGTCGGTACTGATAGAATCGGAGTCAGCAGGTGCCTGATAGTAACCGCCACAATCGTAGAGATTGCTTTGTAGATCTACATCATGTGGAACAGCAAAGCGTGTACGATACTGTTTGAAGGTGGGATCGTTGAGCACAGAGCCAAGGAAATATCCACAGATAGGCAATGCCGTACGGTTACCTTGTCCAAGCATGCCTGTTCGGAAATGGATACTCCGGTATTCGCCACCTACCCATGCACCTACGACAAGTTTTGGCGTGGTGCCGACAAACCAGGCATCAGAGTGGTTGTTGGAAGTGCCAGTCTTCCCACCGAAGTCTGTATCTGCAGCCTTGTCGTATCCAACAAAACCCATTAGACGGGAACTTGTGCCGCTCATGCCGCCCTTGAGCAACTGCTGGACAAGGAAAGCAGAACGAGTGGGAATGACCTGACGTGCTTCCGTCGGAGCCTCGTAGATAACCTTGCCGTCGCGGTCTTCAATCTTTGCCACCAAGATGGGACCTATCTGCTTACCATTATTAACTGGAGTACAATAGGAGTTAACTAATTCCAACAGATTAACGTCGCTTGCACCCAGCGTCAGTGAGGGTGTGGCATTCAGTTCAGATTTGATGCCCATTGCGTGAGCCGTCTTCACAATATTATCAATGCCGCACTCTTGTCCAAGACGAACGGCGACAGAATTGATACTCATGGCAAAGGCCTGTTTTAGGGTGATATATGCACCGGAGAAGTGTCCGTCGGCATTCGTGGGAGTCCATGTCACCTCCTTACCATGATCCATCACTTTCATTGAGAAGTATTCGTCTTTGCGAGTATCACATGGAGTAACACCTTGGTTCATCGCTTCTGTATAGACGAAGAGTTTGAAAGTAGAACCAGGCTGACGCATCGCAGTCACTTTGTCATATTTCCACGAACGAAAATCAATATCGCCTACCCATGCCTTCACGTGGCCTGTCTGGGGCTCCATTGCCACGAAACCACAGTGCATGAAGCGCACCATATAACGAATGGAGTCCATAGTTGACAGTTCTTTTTCTACCTGTCCCTTGTCGTAGTCGAATACTTTTACAGTATGAGGCTTGTTCAGGTAAAAGTTGATGGAATCTTCATTACCATTGTATTTCTTAGAGAGGTATTTATAGACTGGCTGACGCTTGGCAATGTCCTCAATGAAATTCTTGATTTCAATATGGCGTTCGTCCTGCCAAGGGTTAGTGCTACCCCAGTGCTGATTGAAGGTCTGTTGCACCTGTTTCATCTGTTTCAGGGCAGCATCCTCGGCATACCTTTGCATCCGGGTGTCGATAGTCGTATAGATTTTCAGACCCTCTGTATAGAGAGCGTTGCGGTTATCGAAGTATTCCTCGCACCAATCTTTCAGATAATCAGCCACTGCCTCGCGGAAATAGTTGGCATCACCATCATAGGCCGACTCCACACTGTAATCGAGCCTGATGTCAAGTTTTTTTAGTGAGTCGCAGACTTCAGCAGTGATGTCGCCATGCTGCTGCATAAGGTCGAGTACGATGTTTCGGCGCTTCAACGAGTTTTCGGGGTTGATAAGTGGATTATAATAAGTGGTGGCCTTGAGCATGCCCACGAGAATGGCGGCATTCTCTGCGGTCAAATCCTGAGGCTTGCAGTTGAAATAGGTCTTACAGGCCGTCTTGATGCCAAAGGCATTGGAGCCAAAGTCTACGGTGTTTGCATATTGCGTCAGAATCTCTTCCTTGGTAAAGAAGAACTCCAGTTTATAAGCCGTAATCCACTCCTTGCTCTTCATAATGAGCATCTTGATGCCGGGGATATTACCTAACAGTCCTGTGGAATATTCGCTTCGTGTACGGAAGAGATTCTTGGCCAACTGCTGTGTGATGGTGGAGGCTCCCCGTGCATCTCGGTGCAGGATGTACTCCTTGGCCACAGCAGCAAAGGCGGTAAAGTCGATGCCGTGATGACTATAGAAACGTTCATCTTCCGTGTCAATCAGCGCCTTCCAAAACACAGGATTCACCTCTTCGTAAGTTACGGGGGTTCGGTTCTCACTGAAATACTTGCCTATCTGAACATTGTCAGCACTATATATTATTGATGCCTCTGCCGGGCGTTTATTTTTGATAGTCGACATAGAGGGCGACTTACCGAAGAGCCATAGGAAATTTGTATCTACAGCACCTAGATAGAGAAAGAACGCTGACACCAATGAAACCAAACCTACTAATATCTTGACATACCAGGGACGTCCTTTGTACAGGTTCTTATACCAAGGCCATATGCCCTTTATCCAACCGATGACTTTACCAAATAACCCTTTCATAATTATAAAGATAATATGTAGTTAATGATATTCTCTTTCTGATTCGGATGAAACCATTTCATTTGTTCGTCTTTCTTGTACCATGTCAGTTGCTTCCGGGCATACCGCCGGGTGTTTCCCTTGATGCGTTCTATAGCTTCATCCAATGCCAATCGCCCATCGAAATACTCAAACAATTCCTTATATCCAACTGTGTTCAAGGCGTTTAAATGTTTTAGCCCATACAGTCCCTTCGCTTCTTCCCCCAAACCATTCTCCATCATCTCGTCCACGCGGACATTGATCCTTTCATAAAGTTCCTGACGCTCGCGGTTCAGTCCTATTTTGATGATTCGGAAGGGCCGTTGTTTCTGCTCCCGTTTGCGGAATGAGGTATAGGTCTTGCCCGTCATTGTACAGATTTCAAGGGCGTGTACCACCCGTTTGGGGTTCTTCCTGTCAACGATTTCGTAATACTCAGGATCGAGTTGTCGCAATTCCTCACAGAGACACTCCAAACCATCTTCCTCCAATCGTCGTTTCATTGTTTTGCGAGTTTCATCATCAACAGTCGGGATGTCATCGATACCGTTGCATACCGCATCAATATACATCATACTCCCCCCTGACATCAATGCATAGTCGTGTGTCTTAAACAATGTTTCGAGTAGTGCCATCACCTGTTGCTCATAGAGCGATGCATTATAATAATCCTCCAAACTCAGTGTTCCGACGAAAAAATGCTTTACTTCACGTCTCTCTTCATCAGTAGGACTGGCCGTGCCAATTTTCAGTTCCTTGTAAATCTGCCGGGAATCGGCATTGATGATGGGGATGCCGAAATGTTTGGCTATGTCGATACAGAGACGCGTCTTGCCGACGGCTGTGGGGCCTGTGATAACGATGAGCGTTTTGTCCAATTACCTGATGACTCCGCGTTTTGAGTTTTCGATGAAAGAACAGATATATTCCACTTCTTTCGAATCGGGGAATTGCTCACGAGCCATTGCCACACCGTCCTTCAACACACCCTGAGAATAGATGATACGATAGGCCTCGTGGATGGCCTCAATGGCCTCACGGGAGAAACCGCGACGACGCAGGCCTACGAGGTTCACACCGGCATAACGCACAGGCTCTTTTCCTGCAATGACGTAAGGGGGAATATCTTGGCTGGTACGTGTGCCGCCTTGGAACATGATGTAACTGCCCACATGACAGAACTGGTGGAAAAGACAGGTGGCGGAAATGATAGCGAAATCATCGACAACAACCTCACCTGCGAATTTTGTGGAGTTGCCGATGATGCAGCCATTTCCAATTACACAGTCGTGTGCCACGTGCATATTTTCCATCAATAGATTACCATTACCTACGACAGTCTTACCCTTTGAGGCTGTACCACGTGAAATGGTAACATTCTCGCGGATGGAGTTGTTGTCGCCAATCTCACAGGTGGTATCCTCACCTTGGAACTTCAAATCTTGGGGCTTCGTAGAGATTGAGGCTCCTGGGAAGAATTCGTTGTTGTTGCCGATGCGGGCACCATAATGAATGGTTACATTGTTCAGAAATTGATTGTTATTGCCAATGATTACGTTCTTGTCAATGACGCAGAAGGGACCAATGACATTGCCGTCGCCCAGGATTGCCTCAGGGTCTACAACGGCCATGGGATGTATCTGATTAGCCATAAGTTATTTGTTCTTAACAATTTGAGCAGTAAATGAAGCCTCTGCTACAACCGAGTCACCTACGAAGATATAACCCTTCATCGATGAGATACCGTGACGAACGGGTGCGAGTAGGTCAACTTTGAAAATAAGCGTATCGCCAGGCACCACTTTTTGACGGAACTTCACATCGTCAATTTTCATGAAATACGTACTCCAGCGTTCGGGTTCTTCGAGGGTGTTCAGTACTAAAAGTCCACCACACTGAGCCATGGCTTCAATCTGTAAGACACCCGGCATCACGGGTTCCTGTGGGAAATGTCCCTGGAAAAAAGGTTCGTTAGCGGTGATGTTCTTAATACCGACAATAGTGGTGGCACCAAGAGAAATCACCTTGTCCACCAACTGCATGGGGTAGCGGTGTGGCAGGAGTTCACGGATGCGGTTCACATCCATTACAGGCTCTTCGTTGGGATCATAAAAAGGGGCCTGTATCTCGTGTTTGCGGATTTCCTTCCGCATCAGACGGGCAAACTTGTTGTTGATGCTATGTCCCGGACGGGTAGCGATGATACGACCCTTGATAGGCTTGCCTATGAGAGCCATGTCGCCGACGATATCAAGCAACTTATGACGCGTACACTCGTTCTCCCAAACCAGTGGTTTGTGCTGGATATACCCCAAGTCGTTGGCATCACGGTGCTCCACGTGTAGCATATCAGCCAACATATCGAGACGCTCCTGTGTGGTCTGGCGCTCATAGATGACTATAGCATTGTCCAGGTCGCCTCCCTTAATGAGGTTCGCTTGCAATAAAGGCTCAATGTCACGTACAAAAACAAAGGTACGAGCAGGGGCTATTTCGGTTGGGAAATCCTCCACCTTGTTGACGGTGGCAAATTGTGAGTTTATAAACTTCGATTCAAACGAGCACATGACAGTGAGCGAGAACTCATCGTCGGGCAGAATTGTTATGCTTGAACCTGTTTTCTCGTCTTTTACTTCTAACTTCTTACGGATTATGTACCAGTCTTTGGGTGCATTCTGCTCCTCGATACCTACCTCATTAATTTTGTCAACATATTGGATGGCCGATCCGTCCAAAATGGGGAATTCTGGACCGTTCACCTGCATCAGGCAGTTGTCGATTCCTAAGGCATAAAGTGCTGCCAGTCCATGCTCCACGGTTGACACCCTTGCTTCTCCCTTGCCGAGCACGGTACCGCGCTGGGTATCTACCACATTCTCTGCAATCGCGTCGATGATGGGTTCTCCCTCCAAGTCGATACGCTGGATTTTATACCCGTGATTTTCTGGGGCGGGGTTGAATGTCACTGTCAAATTCAGACCTGTATGCAGTCCCTTGCCAAACAATGAGAAACTGCCTTTCAGTGTTTTCTGCTTCATATGTTATTATTCTTTTTAAGTTCATCAATTTCGCGCTGCAATTGGGCTATCTGCCGATACATATCAGGCAACTTGGCATCGAGTGCGCGAGCCTTGAAGTACATTTTCGGGCTAACGGCAGGTGAACCAATCAACTGCTCTCCGTCGCCCTTTGTGTTTCCAATCACGCCGCATTGGGCTCCCACGAAGGTCTTATCTGCCACATGGATATGGCCAGAAAAACCTGCCTGTCCGCCCACCATACACCAACTGCCAATCTTTGTGCTGCCAGCCATACCTACTTGAGCCGACATGACCGTGTTCTCGCCAATCTCACAGTTGTGAGCTACCTGAATCAGGTTGTCCAACTTCACGCCCTTATGGATGACGGTCTGTCCCATCGTTGAACGGTCGATACAGGTGTTGGCACCGATTTCCACATTGTCCTCAATGACCACGATTCCTATCTGCGGAATCTTGTCATAGCCCTCGGTGTTGGGTGCGAAGCCAAAGCCGTCAGCACCGATTACGCTGCCCGCATGGATTGTTACATTATTTCCCAATTTGCAGCCCTGATAGATGGTCACGTTCGGAAAGAGCGTACATTTATCACCAATCGTCACACCATCACCAATCACCGTATGGGGATAGATCTGGGTACCGTCACCGATCAGGACCCCATCACCGATCACAACAAATGCACCAATATAAACATCCTTGCCGACAGTGGCTTTATCGGAAATGTAGGCATGAGGGTCTATTCCTGTCTTACGGGGTTTCATCGACTCGTATATCTGCAACAGTCTGGCTACACTCTCGTAGGCGTTCTTCACGCGAATTAATGTGGTAGCAACAGGTTTCTCCAATTCTACATCTTCGTTGATGAGTACTACGCTCGACTGTGTGTCATAAAGATAATGGGTGTATTTGGGATTCGAGAGAAACGAGATGGCTCCCTGCTTTCCCTCTTCGATTTTTGCAAATGAATTCACGGTAGCCTGTTCGTTGCCTTCCACACGACCACCAATCATCTCAGCTATTTGTTTAGCGGTAAATTCCATATCCTTTACAATTTATGCCGCAAAGATAGCAAAAATTATTCAAAACGCTGATAACAGAGGTAATATTTTCTTATTTTTTTAGAAAGTAATTGAACATTTAGCAATTCTGAAGCCTCTGAAATATCGCGAATCGTTCCATCTTTGTAAAGTATTGTGATGCTGTCGTCCTCCACATTGTACATGTCCTTTGAGATGGTATTCACACTCATCAAGTAGTGGGCATCACCAATGGGAATATGCAGTTTCCGGGCAATCATCTCCTGTAGTTCCTGTATTCTTGTCTCAGAGATAGGTTCCTCATGCACCTCTACCTTGAAGATTCTGCGGTCGAGCATATCTGTGGCCAGTGTCGATAGAATCTTGTCGTTATGGTGCTTCCATGCTTTCATGGCACTCCATATATCAGAGTCGTCCAGTTCTCCGTAATACATCAATGTCTCCGAGTGCGTTGCAAACCATTCCTCATCCACGTCATTAATCAGGAAGTAGTATAGGGCAGGCGAGGCGAACACTTTCTGCCCCATCTGTATCAGATTCTTGGCACGGGTGAGCATATTCACCAGCACCTTTTCGTAGGCCACACAGGTACGGTGCAGATATACCTGCCAGTACATCAGCCGTCGGGTGGTGAGATAATTCTCGAGCGAATAAATACCTTTATGCTCAACTACAAGAGAATCGTCTACCACGTTGAGCATCTTGATGATACGTGCACTGCCGATATTTCCTTCCGTTACGCCTGTATAGAACGAGTCGCGCCGTAAATAGTCCAAACGATCCATATCCAACTGACTCGAAATCAATTGGTGCAAGAAGTTCTTTGGGTAGTCGCCTTTGAATATGCTGATGGCGAGATTTAGTTCTCCGTTGAAAGTCTTGTTGATTTCCTCCATCATCAGTAGAGAAATATCCTCGTGCGATATACCATGTATCAGCGTGTCTTCCAAGACATGCGAGAAAGGTCCGTGTCCGATGTCGTGCATCAAGATGGCAGCCTCCACGGCCTCTGACTCAGAATCAAAGATGAAGTTGCCTTTCTCCTGTAGTGAGCGCACAGCCTCCGTCATCAGGTGGAAGGCACCTAACGAGTGCTGGAACCGGGTGTGTCTGGCACCAGGATAAACTACTGAGGCCAGTCCCAACTGGTTGATACGGTTTAGTCGTTGAAACAACGGATGCTCTACAATGCCGTAGAGCAATCCGCGAGGTATCTTAATAAACCCGAATACCGGGTCGTTGATAATCTTAGGGTTGTTCATGCAATCCTTTTCAGTTCTTCAGCCATTTGTTTCTGAAGTTCCTGCGCCTTTTGGGCGGCAACATCGACGAAGTCTTCACCAGAAGAGGCATAAATAATACCGCGAGAGGAATTGACGAGAAGACCGCAATCTTTGTTCATGCCATATTTACATACCTCTTCTAATGAGCCTCCTTGGGCACCGACGCCTGGAACAAGGAGGAAATGGTGAGGCGCGATGCTACGAATATCCTCAAACATCTTGCCTTGAGTAGCACCCACAACGTACATCATATTTTCTTCCGTTCCCCATTGCTGCGAGGTTTTCAGTACACGTTCGAAGAGACGCTCACCCTCGAAAACGCCTGGTCCCCATCTGCCGATGAGGGGCGTATGAAGGGGTGTCATCTGGAAGTCCTGCGAGCCCTTGTTGCTTGTAAGAGCAAGGAGGATGACCCATTTGCCTTCATAGCCGAGGAAGGGTGTGACGGAGTCTTCGCCCATATATGGAGCGACGGTGAGGGCATCTACATCGTACTGCTCGAAGAAGGTCTTAGCGTACATTTTCGACGTATTTCCGATATCACCGCGCTTAGCATCAGCAATGATAAAATGGTTGGGGTATTCTTCTTTCAAGTAATCGATGGTGGCCTCAAAGGCCAGTATGCCATCGACACCATAGGCCTCGTAAAAAGCCAGATTGGGTTTGTAAGCAACACAATAGGGGGCTGTAGCATCGATGATGAGTGCATTGAACTCACAAAGGGCACGGAAGATATAGTCGTCGCCATCGTGACTCTTTGCTTCGTCGATGATACATTGGGGAATCTTGTTGATGTCCGTATCGAGACCGACGCAGAGGAAACTCTGCTTTTTGAAAATCAGGTTTATAAGTTCTTGTCTTGTCATAACCTATAGTTTATAATTCAGTTTCTTTCATTCTTTCGGCATTTTCTGCAACGGTCAGCGCATCAATCATTGCTTGGATATCGCCACCGAGGAATCCTTGCAGGTCATGAGTGGTAAAACCGATTCGGTGATCTGTCACTCGACCCTGAGGGAAGTTGTAGGTGCGGATTTTGGCTGAACGGTCGCCAGTCGATACGAGACTCTTACGGCGCGAGGCGATGTCGTCCATGTATTTTTGGTGCTCCTTATCATATATAAAGGTATAGAGGCGAGAGAGGGCACGTTCCTTGTTTTTGGGCTGGTCGCGCGTCTCAGTACACTCGATGAGGATTTCCTCGGTCTCGCCCGTATTGGGGTTCTTCCACATATAGCGCAGACGCACACCCGATTCCACCTTGTTCACGTTCTGTCCACCAGCACCGCTGGATCGGAAAGTGTCCCATTTGATTTCGCCCTCATTGACATGCACCTCAAACTTATCGGCCTCCGGCAATACGGCAACGGTAGCGGCAGAGGTGTGCATACGCCCCTGTGTCTCTGTGGCAGGAACTCGTTGTACACGATGCACGCCCGACTCGTATTTTAGTGTGCCATAAACATCGGCACCCGAGACGGCGAAGTCGATTTCCTTGTATCCACCTACGGCACCTTCTGATACGCTGGTGATGGAGAGTTGCCACCCCTTCGAGTCGCAGTAACTCTTGTACATCTTAAACAGGTCGCCAGCAAACAAGCAGGCTTCATCGCCGCCTGTTCCGGCACGTATTTCCATTTGTACGTTCTTCGCGTCTTCCGGATCCTTGGGAATAAGGGCAATCTTGATTTCTTCCTCCAACTTGGGCTGCAAGGCTTCGTTGACAGCCAGTTCCTCGCGAGCCATCTCTTTCATCTCGGGATCATCCTCGTTAGAAAGGATATCTTTAGCCTCCTTGATGCCGTTGAGACAGGCAATGTAACGCTTACGGGCGTCCATGATGTCGCCTAGATCCTTGTATTCCTTGGTCAGTTTCACGAAACGGTTCTGGTCGGCTATCACATCGGGGTCGGTAATCAGGGTCGATACCTCCTCGAAACGGGCCTCCAGACCGTCAAGTTTTTGAAGTATGCTGTTGTTGTCCATTTATTGTATTATGAATATCGATCACTTTTTAATAGTTAAAAACTCCGTACTCCGATCGGATTGTCAGACTCTTCTTGCCTTCCTCTATGCGACCCACCACCTGAGCGTCGATGTTGAAACTCTTTGAGATGGCAATGACCTTCTCGGCAACTATGGCTGGCACATAGATCTCCATGCGGTGCCCCATATTGAACACCTGGTACATCTCTCGCCAGTCGGTGCCTGAGCACTCGTGGATGGCCTTGAAGAGTGGGGGAACAGGGAACATATTATCCTTAATCACGCGGCAGTTGTCGCTGACGAAGTGGAGAACCTTTGTCTGGGCACCGCCTGTGCAATGAACCATACCGTGGATATCGGGGCGCAGTTCGTCCAGCAGTTTCTTGATGACGGGGGCATAGGTTCTTGTAGGCGACAACACCAACTGTCCTGCATCCACAGGAGAACCCTCTACAGCATCCGTCAACTGATATTTGCCACTATAGACGAGGTCGTCGGGTACTGCATGGTCGTAACTCTCAGGGTAGGTCTCGGCAAGGTACTTGGCGAATACATCGTGACGGGCTGAGGTAAGGCCGTTGGAGCCCATACCGCCGTTGTAACGTTTCTCGTAGGTGGCCTGACCGGTCGACGAAAGACCCACGATGACATCGCCTGGGCGGATGTTCGCATTGTCGATCACATCAGAGCGCTTCATGCGACAGGTAACGGTGGAGTCTACAATAATCGTACGAACGAGGTCGCCTACATCGGCTGTCTCGCCACCTGTGGGCCAGATGCCGATACCCATCTCGCGCAGTTCAGCCAACAACTCGTCAGTACCATTAATGATGGCAGAGATCACCTCACCAGGGATGAGCATCTTGTTTCGCCCGATGGTGCTGGAGACAAGGATATTATCTACGGCACCTACACAGAGCAGGTCGTCGGTATTCATCACGATAGCATCCTGTGAGATCCCTTTCCAGACGGAGAGATCGCCTGTTTCTTTCCAGTACATGTAAGCAAGTGCCGACTTTGTGCCAGCACCGTCGGCATGCATGATATTACAATACTCAGGGTCGCCTCCCAGGATATCAGGGATAATCTTACAGAAAGCCTGTGGAAAGATGCCCTTGTCAATGTTCTTAATTGCAGCGTGTACGTCCTCCTTGGCCGCACTCACGCCTCGCATCATATATCTGTTGTCCATATTCATTTTTACTTTTCACCTCTCCTTACCGTTCCAAAACTCCCAACTGGCAAAGGCTTGGAGAAGGAGCATTTCAAGACCGTTCTTCACGTTGGCACCACGTTCCAGTCCCTTACGCATAAAGAGCGTCTGGTCGGGGTTGTAGATAAGGTCGTAGAGGATGGTATGACTGTCCATAGCCTCATAAGGCAGTTCTGGACACTCTTCTGTTTTTGGATACATACCCAACGGCGTGCAGTTGACGATAACGTTATATTCCTGGATGACATCTGGTGTGATTGTCTTATATTGGATAGTCTTGGGACGTTCGTATCGACTGACGAACACCGTTTCCAGTCCTAATGACTTAAGTCCGAAGTTGATAGCCTTCGAGGCACCGCCCGTGCCGAGTATCAGGGCTTTCTTGTGCCATTTCTTGTCGAGCATGGGCTCGATGCTCTGGGTGAAGCCGATAACATCGCTGTTGAAACCTTTCAGGATGGTTTTGTTACCTTCGTGTGTGACACGGATGACATTCACGGCACCGATGGCTCTGGCTTCAGGACTGATGCTGTCGAGGAACTCGATAACTTTCTCCTTATAGGGGATGGTGACATTGAGTCCACGGAGTTCAGGGTTCTTGGCAATGACTTCCGGCAGTTCGTCGATGGTCGGAATCTCAAAATTCACATACTTGGCATTAATTCCCTCATCGGTAAATCTTTGGTTGAAGTAACTGATGGAGAAAGAATGGCCGAGTGGGTAGCCTATCAGTCCGTATTTATCCATATTGTCGCTATTTATTTAGTTGCAAAATACATTGTACAGATGCCGAAGGTGAGGCGCTGGAAGACAGCCTCGCGGAATCCGGCTTTTTTCAGAATGTCTGTCATCTGCTCTCCCTGCGGGAAGGCTTCGATGGTTTTTGTCAGGTACGTATAAGCACTGGTGTCTTTGCTGATAAGTCGCCCATAGACGGGCAGGACGGTGTGCGCATAGACGTGGAATAGTTGTTTCATTGGTGTGCTGACGGGTGAGGTCAGTTCCACGATGCTCAGGTGTCCTCCAGGTTTCAGCACCCGACACATCTCACGAAGTCCTAGGTCGAGGTCGGCAAAGTTGCGGATGCCAAAGGCGGCTGTTACGGCATCGAAGGTGTCGTCGGCATAAGAGAGTGCCAGACAATCTTCCTTCTTGAAAGAAATGACGTCTTGTAGTCCTTTAGCCTGTACCTTTTGTCGTCCGATTTCCATCATACCCTCGCTGATGTCTGCTCCCACTAAATGTAGGGGTTTCAGCATCTCGGCAGCAAGGATGGCAAAGTCGCCTGTACCTGTTGCTATGTCAAGGAGCGTTTGGGGCTTGTGGGGCTCCAATTGTCGGATGGCCTTCTTCCGCCAGCCTTTATCGATATCCCAGGAGAGACGGTGGTTCAGTTTGTCGTAGGTGGGGGCGATGTTGTTGAACATCTGCTCCACCTGAGCGGCCTTTTCACCGGTGTGATAGGGTTTTATCCTCTCCTGCTGATACATCTTTATTTAGTTTTGCTAGGCTATTCTAGGCATTACTAGGCTATCCTAGGCTATCCTAGGATTTCCTAGATTTTAGCCAGGCGACGACGTTGTGCTCGATGCGGGCTGCTATATCGCTGTCGCTAGTCTCGCGCTCGAACTTCTCGCCAACGATATGTTCATAGAGTTCGATGTAGCGCTCTGAGACGCTCTCAGCATATTCGTCGGTAATCTCAGGCATCACCTGTCCGGGCTCGTTCATAAAGTCATGTTCGATGAGCCATTGGCGCACAAATTCTTTTGAGAGTTGGCGCTGAGGCTCACCGTTGGCGAACTTCTCCTCATAGCCGTCGGCATAGAAATAACGTGAAGAGTCGGGAGTATGTATCTCGTCGATGAGATACACCTTTCCGTCGCGTTTGCCGAACTCATATTTCGTGTCAACGAGGATGAGTCCACGCTTAGCGGCGATTTCCTGTCCACGCTTGAAGATACGGCGGGTGTAGTTCTCCATAATCTCGTAGTCTTCCTTTGACACAAGTCCCTGGGCAATGATCTCCTCTTTTGAGATGTTCATGTCGTGTCCCTCGTCGGCTTTTGTCGTAGGCGTGATAATGGGCTCAGGGAAGCGCTGGTTCTCACGCATGCCATCAGGCAGTTTCACGCCGCAGAGTTCGCGGCATCCATTCTTGTACTCACGCCAGGCAGAGCCAGTCAGGATTGCGCGGATGATCATCTCCACGCGGAATCCCTCGCATTTCAGACCTACGGTCACCATCGGGTCAGGTGTGGCGAGTTTCCAGTTAGGACAGATATCGGTAGTGGCGTCGAGGAACTTGGCGGCAATCTGGTTGAGTACCTGTCCTTTGAAAGGGATGCCCTTTGGCAGTACCACGTCGAATGCCGAGATACGGTCTGTGGCCACCATTACCATCAGGTCGTCGTTGATGTTATACACGTCACGGACTTTTCCGTGATAAACGCTTTTCTGTCCATCGAAGTGGAAATCAGTCTTTGTTAATGCTTTCATTGCTATTATTATCTTTATCGAATTGTTCGTAAGCGTTGACGATACGTGTCACGAGTTTGTGGCGGACGATGTCACGGCGGTCGAGGGTGACGATGCCGATGCCTTCCACATTATTTAATATCTTTAGTGCTTCGATAAGTCCGCTCTTCTGCGAATGCGGAAGGTCTACTTGTGTCATGTCTCCTGTGATGATCATCTTCGTGTTCCAACCCATACGGGTGAGAAACATCCGGATCTGCGCCGGTGTGGTGTTCTGTGCCTCGTCAAGGATGACGACGGCATCACTCAGCGTCCTTCCTCGCATGAAGGCAAGTGGCGCAATCTGGATGATGTGCTTCTCCATCATGTCCTGCAACTTCACCTGCGGCAACATATCCTCCAGGGCATCGTAGAGTGGCTGGAGATAGGGGTCTATCTTGTCCTTCATGTCGCCAGGCAGAAATCCGAGTTTCTCGCCGGCTTCAACGGCTGGTCGCGAGAGGATAATCTTCTTGGCGGTCTTCTCCTTTAGCGCCTTCACCGCCAGAGCGATACTCAGGTAAGTCTTACCCGTTCCAGCAGGTCCAACGGCAAACACCATGTCGTTCTGCTCGTAGGCTTCAATCAGACGGTGCTGGTTTTCCGAGCGTGCCTTGATGGGACGGCCTGACATCGAGTAGCACACCACATCGGCAGGTACGAAGTCATTGGTACGCCGCCCTTTCACGATGTCGAGGATATCCTCTTCGCCGATGGAGTTGAAACGGAGGATGTGTGTCCTCATCTTCTCCACGCTGTCCTCGAAGGCCGTCATCTGTTCCTCGTCGCCTAAGACCTTTATCACATTGTCTCGTGCCATCACCCTCAGTTTCGGGTAGAGCGAACGAAGCATCTGCAAATGTCCGTTGCCGACACCGTAGAACATGACGGGGTCTATATCCTCTAAAACGATATGCTTCTCAATCAATCTCTCAATAATTAATTATTTTGCGTGCAAAGTTACAAATTAATTGTGAATTATGCATTATGAATTATGAATTATTTTGTAACTTTGCACCCCAAATGAAGAAAATACCGTTTAAACTGACCAAAAAGACATATCAGACAGGGTTTCTGGTGGTGGTGCTGATACTGGCTTGTATCCGCTGGGTCTTCCCGTCGATAGCCGAAGGTGCTCACTCGCTGAAGGTTTTTAACGACGAGGAGAGTACTATCTCATACGCTGGTATGCCTCATAAGATACGTTCCGTGCCTAACTATCAGACCTGTTTTCCTGATACCAATGCCGTACAACTGGTTGCTGCCCAGCGATGGGGTGTGAGTCCAGTGCGCAACCGTGAGGATGCAGAGTCACGAAAGCGTGAACTGGTATATATCGACTCCAATCCCTATTATCACGTCGACAAACTCTATTCCAGCATCCCGTATCTCGTGCCTCATGCTGCTGTCCTCCTGCAGGATATCGGTCAGGCGTTCTTTGACAGTCTGTATGTGAAGGGACTGCCCCTGCACCGTATCATTGTGACCAGCGTGCTGCGCTCCCAGGAAGATGTGGCGAAACTTCGCCGACGTAACGGGAACGCTACAGAGAACTCATGCCACTTGTATGGCACCACCTTCGACATCTGCTATAACCGCTACGAGACGGTAGAAGACCCAGATGGTCCTGCCCGTCGGGCGGTACGTAACGATACCTTGAAATGGGTTCTCTCAGAGGTACTCCGTGATATGCGTGAGCAGGGCAGGGTATATGTCAAGTATGAAGTGAAGCAGGGCTGCTTCCACATGACAGTGAGATAAACAAAAAAGCCTGCCCTTTGGCAAGCCTTTTGTGTGTTGAGCGGAATACGGGAATCGAACCCGCCTCCCAGGCTTGGGAAGCCCGTGCACTACCGATGTGCTAATTCCGCGAATCCTGAATTCCAATCCTTTCACCTTCGGAGCCGATACCCGGACTCGAACCGGGGACCTACGCATTACGAATGCGTTGCTCTACCAACTGAGCCATATCGGCAACCTTAAACTTTAAAACTATATGAAACAAACTAACTAAGTACACCCGCAGGGGCTCGAACCCTGGACACCCTGATTAAGAGTCAGGTGCTCTACCAACTGAGCTACGGGTGCGTCGTCAATCTTTCAAAATTAAAGGAGGTCCGCTTGCCTCCTTTTCGTACACCCGCAGGGGCTCGAACCCTGGACACCCTGATTAAGAGTCAGGTGCTCTACCAACTGAGCTACGGGTGCATCCTTTTTCTTTAGCGGGTGCAAAGGTACTCACTTTTCTCCATTCCACCAAATATTTTTCGAGTTTTCTTTCGAAAAAAGTATAATTTCAGTGGAAAAAGACGGAGAAACGTTCGTTTTTACCCTCAGACACGTGTGGAGTGGAAGCCTTCTATGTTCTCGTAGCGCCGTTTCATCATGCGGTTGTAGATGTTGCGGAGCCAGATATTGCTGGTCACGATGAAACCCAGTCCCAGGACACACATAAAGATATAGGTGGCCGTCAGACCGACTGTCAGGTAGCCTAGGCCTAGGATGATAGCCGGTGCAAACATAATGCCAAACTCGATACCGATCTGTATGCCGTTCTCATAGTTGCCCTTGCCCGTCACCTTCAACTGCAACGGCAGTGTCTGTTTGTTGTAGACGGCTAACTGGAAGATGATGAAGTGCATACACCCTCCCACGAGGAACATATAGGCAAAGAGCATCAGCAGGGTGAACTTGCCTGTAAAGACGGCTGGTAAGAGGATGATGAAGGGTACCACCAGTATACAGCAGTAGAACCAGAATTTCGCTTTCAACAGGGCGAGAATGTTTTCGCGCTGCGTCATCAGCAAGTCGATGTAGTTGCCTTCCTGTCCCATAATCTTGATGAGCGATGTCATGCTGTACAGGGCGAAGCAGTAGAGCAACCAGAAATTCTTCATGATAGGATTGTCGTAGATGCTGGTATAGGCGATCAGTGCAGAGAAGAAGACCACCATCACAAGACTGAGGATGCAGCGCGATTTCATAGTCCGGTTACGGATATTCGACTTCAGTTCAATCTTTAAGTATTCGCCCACTAGTCCAAAGCGGTTGAAGAACGTAAACTGTGAAACCTTCTTCAATGCCTTTTCCGTCTTCTTCGATATCTCCTCATAGACATACTTGAACTGGAAATGACGGTTCACGAAGAACACGCCCACTATCAGCACCAGTACGAGTGGCAACATCCACCAGGCAGTGCCGGCGGTCTGTAAGGCATCGCCTATTTTCTCAATACCCTTGTTGACAGGTTTGATGAACAGCAACGGGGTAAAGGGCAGTGCATAGAAGGCTACGGCGGCTATGAACCAAAGCGGACTTCTGTTGACGAGTGTACGGAAGAACAGATAGATCTGACTATTCAGGATAATGAGCAACAGCGAGATTATCAGCACGTAGATGGTGGCCCAGAAACCGCCTGAGAAGAACAGGATGATGGAGTAGGGGATAAACATTCCCAGCCACAGGAAGTTATAGCCGCTGAAATGCGATGACACCAGGAAGCACTCGATGACTGAGTAGCGTGAGATGGGCATCAGGATATACGGCTTTGCCATCATGGCAGGGGTGCTCTGGAAGATGAAACGCAATAGGAAATCGATGGGCAGGATGATGAGCATTGCGGCAATCATCGTTCCCGGCTCGCCGTCGGCAGCATAGCCGATGATGGCACCATACATAATCAGGTAGATGATAAACATGGCCGCCAGGAAATAGATCAGTACCTTGGCCCATTTGTTCTGTTCGAAGACAGGACTGCGCTTCTCACTGAGTTTGATATTCTTGCGCAGCAACTTGAAGAGTTGTAACTTGTTCATAATGTCTTATCTGAGGTCTATGATTTCTGCTTGGGGGAAGTCTTTCGCATTAAACTGGAACAGTCCGTCGCTGAGGTTTGTGGCTTTCAGTCCGCTGATGAGCAACACACTCCACTTACCGTTCTGTTGCATCTTGACATGTGTGGGACGATAACTGTTCTGATCCACGATGATATACATCTCTTGAATCTTCCGTTTCTTATCGGTAGCCTTCAGGTGTACCTCGTAAGAGTTGTTCACCTTCTTCGACGAGAGTTTGAAGCCTTTCTTATAGATGTTGATGAAGTTGTAAGGGTTGATAGCCTGCAATTCCTCTTCTGTGGGATTGCTTACATTCACCTCGTCGTTCTGCTTCATATAGGTCCACTGTGTCTTGCCGTCAAACCAGATGATGGCCTGTGGTGTAGAGGCGTGGAATTTCTTGCCTTTGATGGATATGCTGCCGGTGGTGTTACCGAACTGTTTGCTGCGCATCTCGAAGTTGGCCTGTACGCCATTGGGGTTACTCACGGTGGCAGCAGCCTTGTCGAGAATGCTCTTGGCACTCTCTGCACAAACAGATAAAGATAAAAAGGTAAGAAGGTAAAAAGGTAAGATTATCTTTACCATCCACCGTACCTTGTTCATAAATGCAATCATCTTCATTTCAGATTATTCAATAAGTTGTTCAAACTATTCTCGTCCTGGATCATCACCTCACGGGGCTTCGATCCCATGGCGGCACCCACCACACCGGCCTTCTCCAACTGATCCATCAGTCTGCCAGCACGGTTGTAGCCGATGGCGAACTTACGTTGTATGAGGGATGTCGAGCCACTCTGTTCACGGACAATCAGACGGGCTGCATCCTCGAAGAGCGGATCCAGATGCTGCATGTCCACATCCTTGCCGCCGCCATCGCCCATGTCTGTCTCAGGCATGTCTGGTTCCGGCAACTCAAACGGCATCCCGTAACTCTGCTGGTCGGCGATAAAGGTGTTGATGCGCTCCACCTCAGGCGTGTCAACAAAGGCGCACTGTACGCGTACGGGCTCTGCACCGTTCAGGAAGAGCATGTCGCCTCGTCCTATCAACTGCTGGGCACCCGTCCTGTCGAGGATAGTCTTGGAGTCGATACCTGCCGATACCTTGAAGGCGATACGTGCTGGGAAGTTCGCCTTAATATTACCCGTGATAATCGTCGTGGTAGGACGCTGGGTGGCGATGACCATGTGGATACCCACGGCACGTGCCAACTGGGCGATACGGGCGATAGGCAGTTCTATCTCCTTGCCAGCCGTCATGATCAGGTCGCCGAACTCATCGATAATCACCACGATATACGGCATATAGCCATGACCGCCACGCGGTGGTATTTTCCGTTCTATGAATTTCTTGTTGTACTCCTTGATGTTTCTCGCCCCCACCTCCTTCAACAGGTCGTAGCGGGTGTCCATCAGTTTACAGAGCGAGTTCAGCGTGCGCACCACCTTCGTGACATCGGTGATGATGGGATCCGCATCCTCATCAGGCACCTTTGCCAAGAAATGGTTGATGAGCGGATTATAGATGGAGAACTCCACCTTCTTCGGATCCACGAGCACAATCTTCAACTCTGCCGGATGTTTCTTATATAATAAAGAGGTAACGATGGCATTCAGTCCAACTGACTTACCCTGACCGGTGGCACCTGCCACAAGCAGGTGAGGCGCCTTGGCCAGGTCGAACATAAACACCTCGTTGGTGATGGTCTTACCGACGGCACAGGGCAATTCCATCTGACTCTCCTGAAACTTCTTCGAATTCAGGATCGATTCCATCGACACGATCGAAGGCTTGGCATTCGGAACCTCAATGCCTACAGTACCCTTACCGGGCATTGGGGCGATGATACGGATGCCAAGGGCAGAGAGGCTCAGGGCGATATCATCTTCCAAGGAACGGATCTTTGTGATACGTACACCTGGTGCGAGGGTTATCTCATAGAGTGTAATCGTAGGACCTACCGTGGCCTTGATACTTGAGATCTCCACACCGAAGGTACGCAACACGTCTACGATACGGTTCTTGTTGGCATTCTGCTCTGCCATGTCGATATACGGCTTACCGTCGTTATCGTATTTCTTCAACAGGTCGAGGGTAGGGTACTTATAGTTTTCCAGGTCGCGCTTGGGGTCGTAGGGCTCCATGTCCTCCAAGTCCACTACTGTCTTAGAATCGGCCGTCTCTTCGTCGCCCTTGGCCACTTCCACCTGCAGGTCGATGTCTTTACCGGCATCTCCTGATAAGCCAGAAGTACCAGATTTCCCGGATGCTACGCTTCCTTCGGATAGTCCAGTATCCTCGAAGCCTTTATCATGCACCTTGGGACCGTTCTCTGTGAACTCTACTACTTGCGTGGCAGGGTCGTCGAATACTTCAGGGTCAGCCTCCGTCTGTATCTGACTCTCGTAAGATTCCACCTTCTCTTCGGGATTGTTGTTCGTAATCTTAAAGGGAACCCTCTCAAACAGTTTCGAGGGATTCAGGATCCTGCGCAAGATATACACTGTCTCCGCACTGATCCAGGTGAGGAAGGCCAGTGCCGTGAGGGCCAGCAGGATGGTCAGACCGGGTGCACCCACCAGATTCTCAATCCATTGACAGATATAGATGCCATGGTCGCCTCCGGGGTTGTAGCAGGCATTCACAAACAGGGGTGAGAGGAACTTAGCGAAAGTTACAGAAGCCCAGACCATGATGATCATCATCGACATAAACCATTTCAGCAGGTTCACGCGGTAGGCTTTGATCAGGTGTACGCCAAGCAGGATCAGGAACAGCGGTATCAGGAACGAAGACAGTCCGAAACAGCACTTTATGAAAAAGTTGGAGAGATAGGCTCCCAGTTTACCACAGGTGTTGGCAAACACCACTTGGGGATTCATCAGTTCCCCTTCACGAGCCGACTCTATCATCGTCTGGTCTGCCGCACCTGTCGAGAGATACGAGATGAAGGCTATCAGCATATAGACGGCAAGGGCAATGATGATGAAGCCGACGAATATCCACAGAATCTCGTTTGATAATATATTTTTCACCCCCAGTGCATCAGCAAGTCCGGAGGCTTGATTTGATCGCTTTTCTTTCTTCTTTTTAGCCATAATCAAATAATAATTCAGAATTTTCGTGCAAAAGTAACTGAAAAATCCCACATTTCATCATCTTTTACCGATTTTTTTGTAATTTTGCACCTTGATAATGAAAAAGATCATCTATAACCGATTCGCGAAGGACTGGATGGCGGAACTTCCGAAAGTCACCTACGACAAGAATATCATTGTCATCGTGACGCCCCAGCAGACGGAGAAAGCAGTCGACTATCTGCTGTCCATGCCTATTCTCGGTGTTGACACTGAGACTAGACCGTCGTTTACCAAGAAGCAGCAGTTCAAGTGCTCGCTTCTGCAGGTGGCCACCCATCACAACTGTTTCCTGTTCCGTCTGAACTATACGGGCATCACGCCGGCCCTCCTCCGGTTTCTGGAAGATCAGACCGTCCCTAAAGTGGGACTCTCTTGGCATGACGACATCACGGCGCTCAAGCGGCTCCGCGACTTCAGACCGGGTTATTTCATCGACATTCAGGATCACATGAAGGAGATCGGTATTCTGGACCTGAGTTTGCAGAAACTGTATGCCAACCTCTTCAACAAGCGTATCAGCAAGACTGAACGTCTCTCTAACTGGGAGCGCGACGTGTTGACAGAAAAGCAGAAACAGTATGCTGCTATCGATGCCTGGGCCTGTATCCAACTCTATGAGGAGTTACTGCGTCTGGAAGAGACCGGCGACTATGAACTGCACACTTTGGAGATGGAACTCGAGATTGAAGAAGATTTTAGGATATATGAAGAACTTGCAACTCAAAAGAGGCAAGGAGGATAGTCTCCTGCGCTTCCATCCATGGGTATTCTCAGGAGCCATCCAACAGGTTGACGAGGGGATTGCCGAGGGCGATGTGGTCAGGGTTGTCACCTCCAGTGGCGATTTTATCGCCGTAGGTCACTACCAGCAGGGTTCCATCGCCGTCCGTGTGCTCTCCTTTCGTGAGGTTGATATCGACGACGCATTCTGGTATTCCCGTCTGGAGTCTGCCCTCAGGATGCGTATCGCCATCGGTATCGCCGACAACCCGCAGAACAATACCTACCGCCTTGTGCATGGCGAGGGCGACCTGTTGCCAGGGCTCATCATAGATGTCTATGGCAAGACTGCCGTCATGCAGGCTCACAGTATCGGCATGCACCTGAGTCGTGTGCAGATTGCCGAGCAACTGGCCAGGGTGATGGGTGCCCGTATCGAGAATATCTATTATAAGAGCGAGACCACACTGCCCTTCATGGACCACATGGAGAATGGCTTCCTCTATGGCGGTTCGCAGGAGAATACGGCGGTAGAGAACGGTTTGATATTCTACGTCGACTGGCTGCACGGCCAGAAGACAGGCTTCTTCGTCGACCAGCGTGAGAACCGTGCGCTTCTGGAAAAGTACGCAAAAGGCAAACGGGTACTGAATATGTTCTGCTACACGGGCGGATTCTCCTTCTATGCCATGCGGGGTGGGGCGGAGTTGGTACATTCCGTCGACAGCAGTGCCAAGGCCATCGAACTCACCAACCGTAACGTGCAACTCAATTTCCCTGGCGACTCCCGCCACAAAGCCTTCTGCGACGATGCTTTCAAGTTCCTTGAGAAAAATGGCCAATAT
Source organism: uncultured Prevotella sp. (assembly GCA_900320905.1). GTDB lineage: Bacteria > Bacteroidota > Bacteroidia > Bacteroidales > Bacteroidaceae > Prevotella. Next base: position 3,421 of record ONTZ01000031.1, on the reverse strand, counting down.
GATTTAATCATCCTTGACCCGCCAGCCTTTGCCAAGCACCGCGGTGCCTTGCACAACGCCCTCAAGGGTTATACCCGTCTGAATATGAAGGCGATGCAGATGATTCAGCCAGGTGGCATCCTTTTCACATTCAGTTGCTCTCAGGTGGTCACGAAGGATCATTTCCGTAATGCCGTCTTCACGGCTGCTGCCCAGGCAGGGCGCAAGGTACGCATCCTGCACCAGTTGCACCAGCCTGCCGACCATCCCATCAACATCTATCATCCCGAAGGCGAATATCTGAAAGGACTTGTGCTGTATGTGGAATAAAGTTGCTGATTTCATCGCAAAGCAAGGACTGCTGACACCCGAAGGACTTCATCTTGTGGCCGTGAGTGGCGGTGCCGACAGTGTGGCCTTATTGCTCGTTTTGAAGCAACTGGGCTATCATGTGGAGGCCGTTCACTGCAATTTCCATCTGCGTGGTGAGGAGTCCGACCGTGATGAGACATTCGTGAAAAGCCTCTGCTCAGAACAAGATGTAATACTCCATCTAACCCATTTTGACACAAAGGAATATGCAGCCATCCATCAAGTAAGTATTGAGATGGCGGCAAGAGCACTGCGTTACCATTATTTCGAGCAACTGCGACAGGATATCGGGGCGGAAACGGTTTGCGTGGCGCATCACCGCGACGATGCCGTGGAGACACTCCTGATGAACCTGATGCGCGGGGCTGGCATCCACGGACTCACTGGCATCCATTCTAAGAACGGTTTCGTCGTGCGCCCATTGTTGGGAGTCAGTCGCGATGAAATTGAGGATTATCTGTGCCAACAGGGACAGTCGTATGTCACCGACTCCACCAATCTTGAGCCCGATGTGCTCCGCAATAAGATCCGTCTCCAACTGCTGCCACTGATGGAACAGATCCAGCCTGGCACCCACGAGAATATCGCCCGTAGTGCCTATTACCTGTCAGAGGCTGAGAAAGTTTACAATGCAGGAATTTCCCGCGAAAAGAATAGTTCGTCAGGTAATAACAATTCCTCATTCCTCATTTCTCATTCCTCATTAATAACCTCCCCCTCGCCGCTCTGTCTCCTCCACGAATGCCTCATGCCCTTGGGCTTCAACCGCACCCAAATCGAACAGATTCTGGCCAGTCTTGACAGAGAGTCGGGTAGGGTGTTCTTCTCTCAGACACACACTCTTGTCATCGACAGAGACAGCCTTGTCGTGGAACCCATCCGAGAGCCGATGAAACCGCTGGTTATTCCCGAGCCAGGCCGCTATCGCCTCGATGAAAACACCTGTTTCGATGTTTCGCTCACCGGCGACCTCACCATCTCTAAGACTCCTGATGTTGCCACCCTCGATGCCACGTGCATCCAGTTTCCTCTGACCGTCCGTCCCGTGCAGCAGGGCGACCGTTTCCAGCCCTTTGGCATGCAGGGACAGAAACTTGTCAGCGACTTCCTTACCGACCAGCGACTGAATCTTCTTGAGAAGCGCCGTCAACTCGTCGTCACTGATGCCACCGGCACCATTCTCTGGCTCGTCGGCCGTCGTATTGCTCATCCTTTTCGGGTTACCGATGCCGCTGCCTCTATCCTTCGAATCGCAAGTATTCAATATAAAGTATCATGAACAGTCCTACACGTCTTTTTACCGTAACAGTATTCCTCTGCGCCATGACCATTCCTGTTGTGGCACAGAAGACTTATAAAATCAACCGTTTTGTCGACAGTGTCCTGACGTTGAGATACTGGCGAGCCAACATCGACTCCAACTACGTCACCCGTCCGCATACCAAGTGGACACTGACGGGTCGGTATAATGTGACTGGATCAGATATACAGACAGAAGGTAAGGGAAGTGACGGACATTTCGTTTCCCATCTTGAAGCCGAAAGGAAATCCACACTCAGCGTTGGCGTGAGTTACCTGGGCCTGTCGCTCAACCTGTCGCTCAATCCTGCCAAACTGTTGGGCAAGTATCACGATTACGAGATAGGCTTCCGTTCGTATGGTCGGCGTTTCGGTTTTGATATTTCCTATCAGGATGCCAGCAACTTCAAAGGAACATACGAGGTGGATGGTGTGAAGGAGGAGTTTACCACCTCGGATGGCATGTATAATCTGCGGACGCTGAACGCGAGTGCCTATTACGTGTTCAACAACCGACGTTTCTCTTATCCCGCCGCCATGACCTACAGTTATCTCCAGCGCCGCTCGGCAGGCAGTTTCATGCTTGCCGTCTCAGGACAAGGCCAGCACGGAAAGGCGAAAGAAGACGAAGAAACGTTGGATTTCAAGGTCACCAATATTGGCATCGGAGCCGGCTATGGCTACAACTACGTGCCTGGACGTGGCTGGCTGCTCCACATCTCAGCCCTGCCGACACTCATTGTCTACAGTAATTCGTCGATTACTTTCAACGGTACCAAAATCCCCTTCCATTACCATTTTCCCGAGTTGATAATCACCTCACGCGTCGCTGTCGTCAGGCAGATTGGCAGTAAAAAGTTCACAGGCCTCTCTGTTGTCTACAACTACAGCAAGATTGGCAGTGACGACGACCTCTCCATCCGCAACAGCAAATGGCTTGCCCGCCTCTATTTCGGTTTCCGTTTGTAACTATGAGAAAGAATTTATGGATGCTTGCCGCCATCCTGATTTGCAGCGCCATGACAATGCTGACATCGTGCAGCGTAGACGATAACCCCGTAGATGACAAAACGCTGGCCAGTCAGTTGGTAGGCGAATGGATTATGGAACATGGTGCTGTATAACCATTTCACAGTGTTCCATAAGGATGAGTGTCCCTCTCATGGTGACTTGGATGTACCGATGTTGGTTGTAGGCAGCGACCTGATTGGAGTTTATGAACACCACTTGCCACTATCTCAATCCGTCTGACGGGTGGTGGTGGCATCCCTCAGCCAAAGATATCGAAGAATTCCTGGAAACAGATAAAAATTGATAAGGATTATAGATAAGTTGATAATAGTCACAGAAAAACGGCCGAGAGCATCACGCCCTCGGCTGTTTTTTCTGTCGGATTACTGGTCGGGCTCGTCGTCATCGCCGCCAGGGTTATCACCACCGGGGTTGCCGCCGGGGGTGTTGCCACCGGAGTCATCGCCGCCAGGGTTATCACCACCGGGGTTCGGCTGCGGATTCGGCGTAGGGTTATCGCCGCCGTTATTATTGCCTGTCGATGAGCCACCCTCCTCGTCTTTCTTACCGCCCTTGGGTACGACGTAGAGGCGATAGTACTTGATGAGTTCGTTCACCTGTGAGATGAGTGCATCGAAACGGTGGGCATCGTCGTCCATCACCGCCGAGGCATTCAGCGACAGGATGAGGGCGCGGTAAGCCTGGTCGGCCTCTTCGCGGGCTGTGGCCAGGGCGGCCTTGCCGATTTGCATACGCTCGT
>ONTZ01000069.1 GCA_900320905.1 uncultured Prevotella sp. | reverse complement strand
ACTTTCTTGCCGCCTACAATGTAGATGCCATGGGACAGACCCTCGAGTGAGGTCGTACTTCGACGTACCATGCGGCCGTTAAGATCATAGATATGAATTTCTCCCTTGTCCTTTTCTTCAATTGCCATATCATCGATGCCTGTTGGCAGGTCGTTGTTGTTAGCCTCGCCATAGACATTGGTCTTGTAGAACTTCACACGGTACGGCCACTGCTCCTCGACATTGTCTATCCAGCCTGTGAAATTGTGGGTCCAGTAGGTGGTGGGTGCTCCACTGACGACGAACCAGACGTGGCTGCAATTGGCAGGGCAATCGAAAGCAATGGTGTGGTTGGCGTCGTTGTAGGTGGCGCGTGTGAGGTCGCCGTAGACGCGTGAACCATCGTTCTTGAAGGCTACGAAGCCGATGCGCCATCCAGCACGCGTAGTGTTCTTGGCTGTGTAGCCGTCAGCCCCAGCCTTGCCCTCGAACTCGACATAGAGGGTTGTAGCTTTGGAGGGAGCGTTGATGCGGATGGCATTATTGCCATAGTTTTCGATGCAATCCTTTTTCTCGGGCCACCAGTAGTCATCTGCATCCTTGGTGAGCGCTGTCTGTCTGCGCCAACTGGCTTTGCCTGCTGCGACAGAGCGAATTGGATCGAGGTCGAAAGTGGTCATTCGTGCTCCCCATTCCCACAACTCGTCGCCGAGTTGGCTGACCTTTTGGCTGGCAGTTCCAGTCATGCGTGTTCGCATATAAGTCTCGAAGGGATCTTCGGGATCTCGGCAATCGTTCCAAAGTCGGCCAACGGCGTCCCATCCATGCTTATGTACGAACCAGTCTTGAATGAAGAAGTTTTCGTAGCGTAGATAGCCTGCCAGAGGATGGCGATGCATGCCGTTGAGAGAGTTCCAAAGCCATTCGTTGTCGTTGAGTAACTTATTGGGGTAATAGCAATAGGCCATCCATTGTGCACACATTTCCCAAAAGGGGTTTACCGTAGATTCATGCCAATTGTACATCCAACCGTTCCAATCGTTATTGTCACAGTGTACTTGGTATTGGAAGCAGTGTCCGATTTCGTGGGCCACGGTCTGTCCACCACGCGAGGTGTAGGCCCATCGGGAGAGGGAGAGCATGCCAATTTGGTTGTCGATGCCACTGCCTTCGGCTTTCCATTCAGTTGTGGCGAACAGACGGATGATCATTTTGTAGGTGTCGCTCTTGGACTTGCCTTGGTTGATGGTAATGAAACCGAGTTTGTCGGCATACATCTCGAAGATCTTGTCGGCCGTTTCGAGAATGCCAGCCACGGGTTCGGGTGCCGCAGCACCGTATCCTTTCTCCCAAAATAGTACCCAGTGTTTCGACTGCATGGAGCGTTGGTATGACCACTGGTTGTCGTCGTCCTGCAACTTGGCATCGCTGCCACAAGCACTACCGCTGCAGTAGATTTTCTTGTCTACTGCTTTGATGCGGTTGTTCAAGGTGGTGGTGGCAGCTTTGAGTTCATCGTTGCTTAAGGTGTAGTCCTTGACCTGTGTCTTGGCGGTAGCTACGGCCTCATTGAGTTGGTTCCAAGCGGTTGCTTTATGTGGCATGTCCTTCCACCATGTCAGCACTTTGGTGGCGTAGGTGATTCGCTCTTGGAGTGCCGTGTAGCGTGCCATCGATTCTTCTGCAACAGCCATAGCGGCTACCAGTGCGCTGTAAGCTTCGTTCAGCGCATTCTCGTTGTAGATAGTGTTGCCGTCGTCGTCCTTGCCTATTCCCTGCAGTGCATTCTTAGCAGTCTCGATGGCTTGATTTAGACCATCGGCAGCAACTTGTTGCATTCCTTTTGAAGCATAAGCCTCAGCCTGAATCACAAGGGCCTGCAGTTCCTTGGCTATGTCTGACGAACCAATTTCTCCAATGTATTGTAGCTTGAAGTTGTCCACACAGAGATAATTGCCAGTGGGGCTCTGTGCCATCACGCCGATTTCCACCTCATCATTCTCGTCTACGACGGAGAAAGTGACATCATAAGTATCAATGTTGGTGATGAGCATCCTCGAATGACTGGCATAGAGGTAGGCTCCCTTTTGCGAAGAACCTGTGTTGACGACACTACCTTGACCGGATTGTTGGATATGCAGGGCGTTTGCCAATAGGCGATAGTTGCCTTTCGGCAGACCTTTCAGTACTTGTGAAATGGAAACGTCTGGGATTTTGCTTCCGCGACTGACCCATGCTTCCATATAGTAGGTTCCGTCTTTCTTTGTGAAATAGCTGTTGCTTTGCAGACTCATGCCTTGGACAGTCCATCCCGCCGTTCCATCAACTTCGAACGATGGGTTGTTGATGTAGCGGTCGGTGCAGTCGAAGGGTGCACTCGCTGAGGCATTCAACCATCTGTATACTTCAATGGCCTCTTTTAGATCCTTGTCGGCAGCCAGCACTTCGGACAGCGGTGTAGCACTATCGCTATAGGCTGTCTGAGCACGATCGATGGCTGCTTTAAGATCGGCAGCACCCCGTCCGCTGCCATCGGCATAGAGAGCATTGGCTGTTTCGAGCGTCTTGCCGAGTTCTGCCTTGCTCTCGTCCATGCTCTTGACCAGTATCTGAACGTAGTCAATCAGAAGGTTGGCAGAGCTGCCTGACCCTGTGTTCTCGGCCGATTTGTAGCCAATCTGGATCTTGCCTTTCGTTTCTTCGGTCAGCGTGAAGGAAATTTGGTCTGGCGTCCACGTCTTTGATGGATAGCTGCTGAGCGTAGAGACGATGGTCTCGCCGCTTTGTGGGATCCATGCCAACAGCGAGTGTCCTTTGGTGGCACTCTTGCCGTTGTAGGTGGGTGCCGTAATGGTGTAGGCACCGGCGGGCAGGGTGACGGTCTGACTGTAGGTCATTTCCACACCCCATCCCGTAGAGAGTGCCAACGCACCTCCTTTGCTGCCCTGATAGCCTTGGGCGGGTACTTCACCACCGTTGAAGGTGCCGGCAAAGCCATATTCGTAGATACCAGCGATGGTGTAATCGACAGTAAAGCCTGCCGTCCATCCCGTGATGGTCTTGATTTCCTGTTTCACTTCGGTGGTTTCACCGGCAGCATGATGAAAACCGCTGTCGAAACCATAGTTCTTCAGGTAATGGGCTGTGACGTCGGTCTGTGCCGAAACTGTCAATGCAGCTCCGAAGAGCAAGAACAAGAATGTTTTTTTCATTTACTATAGTTGTTTAATCAATAATGAGCGTTATTATCATTTATTTTCACAGATTGTCGTTTCGACAGACAAAGATTGACATTGAGTTTTTATCGCTCTTTATTTGGGTGTAGCCGTGAGGGTGAAACCGAAGTGATGGGGCACGTTGCCATCAATGGTATATTGCGGCAGTGTACGCTTGCCCCATGTGTCAGTCCCTCCCACGCCATGGATGTTCAGATTGATGTTCACGCAGACAAGATTGCCACGAGGCACTTCATAGGGGTGAAGCGGTCCAAGATCCTCGTCGCCATAGTCCCAGACGCTTATACAGAGAGGCTGTTTGCCGTCAATGCGGATGGTTGTCGAGGTCGACGACAGGCTGAGCCAACGTATGTCGCAACGATTGGCGTTGTCCTGTGGATGGATGTATTCTGTCTCGAAGTTGCTGAGCGACATCTGATAGCGCCCGAGCATGGCACCATGCTTGCGGTCGGGGTAATTCTCCCAAGGACCGCGACCGTAGAAGTCAATCTGCGTGAACTCTGATGGCAGGCGCATTTGCATTCCGAAGCAAGGCATCAGTGGCAGACTGTCGACAGGTTGCGTAGGCTGGTAGTCGGCGTAGACTTGAATGTGTCCTTCGGGTGTGAAATGGTACGTTAAGGTGTAGTCAACACCGATAGGGAACTTCATAGGACAGGTTACTACCACGCCTGAATCTGACGGTTCTACGCAGATGTCACCTACTTGTCGCTTTGCAGTCGCTTCTTTCCAAACTGCTGTACGCTGTGCAAAATTGGCTGCGGCTTGGTTGTCATTTTCCGGTTTCCAGAAAGAAGGCACAAGGGGTGCTTTGAGCAACTCGTTTCCTTCCTTCATCCAACTGACGAGTGCACCAGTGTGGTCGATGACAGCAGCCCCATGGGCACCATTGACGACAATGCCGTTAGTGGTGCGACGGACTGAGGCCTTCGTGCTCTCGGCAGAACCAGAATAATCTGTGGTGCGTGATACTTTGTCATAATCATAGTCGTGCAGAATGAACTGTTCATGAGCGACGGCGTAGCCTGCTTCTGCCCAGAGTGTGGCTTGGCGCAGACGTGCGTAGACGTTAACAGCTACCTCGCCTTCATATACTGGGCACGATGGCAATAGCAGGCTGTCGTCCTTGAGTTGTAGCGAACCTTCTTTGGCAACTTCTCCATTGATGAGTAGTGTGTAAGTGTAATCGTATTCGCCCAGTGAGGTGAAGAGGTCGCGATTGATGACGTGTATAGCATCAAGGGAACGGGGCGCATGTGGCGCCTCAGTCGCAACAAACTGCAGAGGCTGATAGACATGCTGCACTTCATAGTATTGTGGATGAGGCGTGCGGTCGGGAGCCACGATTCCATTGATGAGAAAATGCCCATCGTTGGGTGCGTCACCGAAGTCACCGCCATAAGCCCAGAATTCGTCGGACTGTAGCGATAGCGACCTCGAGTATCGCAGCTGCGAACCGTCAATGGGTTTGGCTATGCCTTGATCCACCCAGTCCCAGATGGCAGCGCCACAGATGCTTGAGTCGGCATAAATGATGTCCCAATATTCCTGCAAATTGCCAGTAGAGTTGCCCATGCTGTGGGCGTATTCGCGCATCATGAACGGGCGGTCGCTGACATTCCGTGCCACGCTTCGCATCTCTTCGGGGTAAAGATAGCTGTCGTCGTAGATGGCTGAATAGCGGCGGTCGCTGTCGTAAAAGGGTGGTCGTGTGGTATCAAGTGAACGAATGGTGTCGTACATAGCTTTGGCATTGTGCCCGCTGCAAGCCTCGTTGCCCAGGCTCCAGAGGATGATGCTTGGATGGTTGCGGTCGCGCAGCACCAGCGAGGCAGCCCTGTCCACGTGAGCCTTTTGCCATGCCAGGTCGTCACCCAACAGAGTGTTTCCGATGCCGTAGCCATGGCTTTCGTTGAAAGCTTCGTCCATGACATAGAGACCATAGCGGTCGCAGAGTTCGTAGAGTAGCGGTGTGTTGGGATAAACTGATGTACGCAGGAAGTTGATGTTGCACTGTTTCATCAGCCGGATGTCGAGTTCGTGAGTTGCATCATCGACATAGCGTCCTGTGCGCGGATGGTGTTCGTGGCGATTGACACCCCTGAGTTTCACGTTCTTACCGTTTATTTTGAACACCTCGCCCACAATTTCTACCTTCTTCACACCGAGATGGTTGTCGAAGTGCTCTACGACGTTGCCTTTACGGTCGCGCAACTCAATGGCAATGGGGTAGAGGTTAGGTTTCTCGGACGACCAGAGGCGTGGCGACTGCAATTGACAGTTGAGCTGCACATGGGTGGTATCGCCGGAAGCCAATTGTTTCAGCTTGCCCACGGCCTCCTTTCCGTCGAGCAGGAATGCCACGGTAATATCTTTGGCAGCCTTATGGGCGGTGTTACAAATTTCTATGTCGGCTGTCACCACGGCCTGGCTGTAGTCGGGACTCAGTTCTGTGGTTAGGCAATAGTCGCTGATGTGGTTTTTCGGCCGTACCCATAACTGCACACTGCGGAAGATGCCGCTCAGTCGCCACATATCGATGTCCTCAAGATAAGAGCCGTCGCACCAGCGGTAGACCTCCACGGCCAGGCGGTTTTCGCCTTCGTGCATGAAACGTGTCACGTTGAACTCTGCAGGCGAAGTGGGATTCTGGCTATAGCCCACCCGCTGCCCATTAACCCAGACGTACATGGCCGACTTCACACCGCCGAAGTGCAGGATGAGATTCTTATCAAGCATCTCGCGAGAAACAGTGACGAAGGTGACGTACGATCCCACAGGGTTGCGATGGCCATAAGCATACCACTCGAACGGAGGCTCGCTCGTCACACTAGGTGCGTTCTTCTGAAAGGGGTACGTAGAATTAGTGTAGATAGGCAGGCCATAATTTTGCATCTGCCAATTGCCTGGAACGGTAATGAAGTCCCATTGGCTGACGTCGTAGTCGGTACGCCAAAACTCCTTAGGCCGCCGCTCTGGGCATGGCGACCAGTGGAAGCGCCACTGACCGTCGAGCGACACAATTTCCTGGCATTGCTTCTCGAGCGAAGGCAGCTGCAACGTGGCATGGTAAGGCAGTTTGTTGATGCCTACCACTTGCGGATTTTCCCAATCGTGTGGTTGGGCCGGCAAATCCAGTGCAAAGGAACGGCAACTATTAAGAGTCTCATACTTTTGTGTATTATTGTCAATTTGCTTTAAGAATCATTTTGGACAAAGCCCTTGGGGCTATAGGAATAGCCCCTTGGGCGCCCAGCTAACCTAACTACTACTAACAAAACTCGTTTGGAAAAGCGGAATGTTTACTATAGTTTTTTGAATATTGTTCATTATTGGTTGGAAGTTGTTTTTTTGAAAAACTCCGTGATGGCATCCTTTCTCACGGCCTTCATTACAGCTGCTCCATCACCCACTGTCACGTCTTCAAAAAGGAAAGACAGAGATTCAGAAGAACCATTTTGAGAGTTCATAATCGATTCATAGTATGCAGAATAATCATGTGAGTGGCTGTCAACAGGCATATTTTGGAATGTTCCCAGATAGTAATTCTTCTCAAACAGGTTGTTCGTTGACTTGGTAAGATTGAAAGCCGATGGTTCAGGTGCAAAGAACAGGTTTTCCCTGATAGTAGTACTGTCAGCATAGCCTTCCCATGAGAGGGAAGCAATGGTGGTACGATCGACTTGCGAACCGGGTTTTCTTCCAATGTGCAAAATATTGTGCTCGATAAGCGTATTCTTGCAGGGACCGCCAATGTGAATGGTCGGAGAAAAATATTCATCCGTGTGTGTCTTCTGCTGTCGGACGGCATCATCTATACTCACATTATAGCGTACAATGCTTCCCAAGTTGCCGATGTTGTCGGCGGGATTGCTGTTTCCTGGGTTGCAAATCAGGATAAATCCTCCTTCGTTGTCGTGACTATAATTGTATTGTATGAGAGTGTTGGTGCAATTAAAATCGGAGTCGAACCCCTGGCCATCCCAAGGCGCTTTGTGGTCGGAGACTTCATTGAACTGAATGGTTGTGTTGTCACAACTCCAAGGCCAGATGCCAGCGGCAGCCTCGCCTAGTGGAAGCAGACGGCTGCAACGGCGCATGAGGTTGTATTCGACAAGGGCACTGTCACAGCCGATAGGCACAATTCCATCGCCAGGCACTTCCTCGATGAGATTACGGCGCACGATGGTATGAGTACTCAGGTGCCAGTCGCTGCGACTCCATGGCGCATTCCAGATGATGGCATTACGCTCACATCGGCGAATGGTACAATCTTCAATGGTAAGGCTGTCAAACAAGGAAACAAGGCTGTCCGTCTTCCAGAGGCTCTCTATCAATATGCCTGAGCCGCCGCCCGCTTTTTTCAAGAGACTGCCATTCACGTCGTGAATATCGAGTGCATGGAGGGTAATGCCTCGCGACCATCCATAGTCTTCGCTGACAACCTTCACGCCAGTGCGGTTGGGCATGCGACTGGATCCCGTATTTACCACATCCAAGTCCTGAAGGGTTAGGAAACTAGAATTGGCAATGCAGATGGTGTAGAGCGAATTGTCGGGTGCCGAGAAACATGGCTTGGATCCAGAGCCGTATGCTCCTACTACGATGCGATTGGCAGATGTTCCTTGGGCGCTGACGTTGAGTTGTCCAGTAAAATGGCTACCTCGACGGAAAAGCAGATTGTCGCCTGCTTGAAGACGGAGGCTATTGGCTTTTTCCAGGCTTTTCCATGCCGACTGAGGCGATGTGCCGTCATTTGAGTCATTGCCATGCTCCGAATCAATGTAGTAATTGATTCCTGTTTCAGCCAATTGAGATTGGCAACTGGTCAAACTTATACTAATGAACAGGGTAAAGAATAATATTGCCTTGACGTGTTTCATGTTTATATGTTTTTTATATGATACTTGCCGAAGTTTAATAGAACACTGCAAATGTATATATATAATGAATGTAACGCCCGTTGCAAACGTTCAAAGATGTAGAAAAATCAGCCATGAGTGATTTTTCTACGTATTTTGACCAATTATTCTACATTAAGGGTGGATAGAAAACTGCGAATACCAGTTTCCTCTTTGTGTTTTGAAGGTGATATGGTTGCTCCCCAGCTATCGCATAGGTAGTGAAAAGCAGTGCTATCAAGGATGAAAAGCAATGCTATCGAGGGTGAAAAGCAATGCTATCGAGGGTAAAAAGCAGTGCTCTGGAAGGGCAAAAGCAATGCGATGGAAGGACTGAAACTATGAAAGGAAAGAAATAAACAAATTCTATTTTACAGAGAACTTCTCCATGTATTCCATGGGCGACATACCAATCTCTTTCTTGAAAGTTGCTGTAAAGTAGCGGGGGTCGTTGTAGCCCACAGCATAAGCCACTTCCGAAATCTTCACACCGCGCTTTTCGTCCATGATTTGACAGGCAGCCTTCATACGGATATTGCTCACGAAAGCGGGAAAACTGAGTCCCGTCAGGGCTTTCAGCTTGCGGAAGGAGGTGGAACGGGTGGTATTCAGTTCACTGATGAACTGCTGTTGGTTGAAGTCGGGGTCGTCCAGATGGCGGTGCACGCAGTCGATGGCTCGCTTCAAGAAGTCTTCGTCGAGGCTGGTGTAGTTCATTTCCTGTCCCTCAAAGACGAGTTGCTTCTTAAAGTTCTTCACCATTCGCTCGCGTGTGGCCAACAGGTTTCCAATGCGGGCATGCAGCACACTCAGGCTGAAGGGTTTGCCAATGAAACCGTCTGCACCAGCCTCGTAAGCCTCTACACGGTCTTCTTCCTGCTTCTTGGCCGTAAGCAGCACGACGGGAATATGGCTGGTCTCGAAGTCGCCCTTAATGCTTCGGCATAGGTCGATACCATCCATCACGGGCATCATGACATCGGTAACTACCAAATGGATTTCGTTCTGGCGTAAGCAAGCCAAGCCTTCCTGTCCGTTGTGGGCCAGGTAGACATTGTACTCCGACGATAGAATCTTCTCCATCAGTAAAAGTAGTTCCTCGTTGTCCTCCACCAATAGCACGTTGTATTTCTGTTTAGGGGACTGCGGTTGCTCAGTTGGTTCCTCTACATCCTCGACCAATGGCTCAGCATTCGTCAGACTTTGGGGTATTGTGGGCGAAGAACAGGTGTCGATTTCATCTGCCTTATAGAAGCGTTCCTCTATCGGCAGGCTGATGATGAATGTGGCACCATGGCCCAGTTCACTCTCTACGGTGATGGTTCCGTGGTGCAACTGCACCAGGTCATGAACCAACGAGAGGCCAATGCCCGTGCCAATGGTATTGAACTGGCGGTGGCTTCCTTCATAGAAACGCTTGAACAAGTCTTTTTGAATTTCGTGTGAGATGCCAGGGCCATTGTCTTTTACCGTGAGCAGAACGAATCCTTCGCGTTCGGGATGGGATGCCAAAGTGACGTTTACGTTCTCGTCAGGCACACTATACTTGGCAGCATTCGACAGTAGGTTGTAGATGATCTTATCTAATTTGTCGGGATCGAAATAGGCCATCATGGGTTGTTGGGCGCTGTCGAAGCTGAAAGTCATGCCTTTTTGCTTCGTGAGTGGAAGGAAATTGTCGACGCAACGCTGGAGGAACAACGCAAGGTCACCGCGCGAAACCTTCAACTGCAGGTTGCCCGTCTCAGCCTTGCGGAATTCCAATATCTGCTGCAACAGACGTATCAGGCGGTTGATGTTGTTGGTCATTACCTTGTAGGTGTCCTTGTGGGTGGGGGCCTGCTGCTTGAGATTCTCTACAGAAGCCGAGATGATGGTAAGTGGAGTGAGTAGTTCGTGAGTGATGTTGGTGAAGAACTGCAACTTGGCGTGGTTCAATTCTTCACTTTTGGCCTGTTCCAGTTGGCGCATATCTAGTTCGTGGCGCAGGCGAATGCGGTTATGTACCATCTGATAGAGATAGTAGGCGGCACCCAATAGCAATAATAAGTATAAGGTATATGCCCACCAGGTTTCGTAGGGAGCGGGCTGTCGGCGAATGGTTAGCGTGGCTACCTGATCGCTCCACAGGCCGTTTTCGTCAGTGGTCTTCACTTCGAAGCGATAGGTGCCTTTCTCCAATTTATTGTAGAAGGCTGTATTGACACCTGCCGGGAGGTATACCCAGTCTTGGTCGACACCGGAGAGACGGTATGCATAGCGTATCTGAGAGGTGTTCTCGTAGTTCAGCGACGAGAAATGAATCTCGAGGTTTTGCTCGTCAGGCCGAATGGTCACCTTCTGTAGAGACTCACCCTTGCGGTCGGAATTGAAGAAAAGACTGGTGCCCATCACCTTCACGTCGGTAATCAAGGGGACGACGTGATGCAACAGATTCTCCATGTCTTGTGTAGGTTTTAGCGACACGAATCCTGGGATGCCTCCTATAAATAGCGTACCTTCGGCATCCTGATAGTAAGAATGGGGCAGGAATAAGGCAAAATGGATGTTCTCGGTGCTAGCGTTGAACGTGCGGAAGGCTCCGCTGCGGGGATTGAATTCCTTTAGTTCCTGACTGGTCAGAATCCAGATGTGGTCGTAGTGGCCTGCTACTACGTCGTTGATCTTGTTGCCTTTCAAACCGCATGTTTCGCTAAAGTCACGGAAACGGTCGGCCTTCGCGTCATACGACAGAATTTCGCCCTTGTCGGTGGCCATCCAGAGAATGCCGTCGGAAGTGGCTGTGAGGGAGACAAAATCGGTGCGCTGCCCGTGGCGGGTTATGTTGCCGTCAGCACCTATTTGCAACAGCCCGCCATTATCTTGTATACCCCAGATACTGCCGTCGGCCAGTTGCAGCATATGAGTGACATTGCCGCAGCTGGCATTGGCAATCGTCAACTTCTTGCTGGTTGTGTCATAGCGATAGAGTCCTATGTTTGTTGCAATCCATAGATGTCTGCCCCGGTCTTCAAACAGGTAGAAGACGTATCCAGGGTTGCCAGAAACCGAGGAGAGTTCTATCTCTTCGCAAATCGACATCTCCATGTTGTGCTGTGTAAGCCCTACCACCTTTGTAGTGTATTCGCCTGCCACCCACACTTCGTCCTTGTTGGGTGACTTTAATAAAGTGGAAATAACGAGGAAAGGTTCTTCCTTCACCTTCTCGAAATCCGTGAAGATTCGTATCTGCTCTTTTACGGCATCATACAGGCAAAGACCTATGCGCCTTTGGAACATCCAGAACACGTTTTTGTCGTCCTTGCATAGGCGCTCAATGGTGGGTTTCCACTTGATGCGTTCCTCTAAAGTTCCGATGGTGTAAGATTGCACATTTTCATCACCGAAAGTGATGAAGAAGTTATTGTCGTCTCTCGCTGTTACCCACAGATTGCCCTTCCGGTCCTTGATGATGTCGCATAGGGCTTTATTACGTTGGGGTAAAAAGGCCGAAGTGTCTATTTGCTCCAACGTGCCGTCTGCAGAAATGCGGAATACGAACAGGTCGCTCCATGAAGTGATCCAAAGGTAGTTGAAGGTGTCGTCCTGCACGATGCTCATGGCTGTTCTCGCAGTCAGGCCGCTAACAGTAGTGGGAAGTTTCTGTCCTACGTAGCGTTGGCTTTTATCTTTGTTTGTCGGATCCAAACGTATGATGGAATGCTCCCATGAAGCCAACCAGTAGTATCCGTGTTTCTTATCTTGTACGATACCGCTGATACGGTCGGCGTAGGGATAGAATAGGCTGAACTTGCCCGTTCTCTTATTCCATCGGTAGAGACCTTTGCCAGATAGTGAGAGCAGAAGTTGCCCTTGTAGGTCTTCATATAGTACGAACTCTTTGCCGGCACCCGGAATACACTCTAACGGGTAGCGAGTCAGTTTTCCATTTCTCTCGACCCTGAAGAGTATGCGCGTACTGCTAACCCAGGCCGTTCCGTCAGAAGCCATGAGTATGTTGTCCACATATCTCTCTTTCATATCTTCATTATTGAAGGCCATTATGCGATAGGTCTGCTTGTCCAGTATGTATAAACCTCTGTTAGTGCCTATCCATATGCGGTTAGCCACACTGTCCTCAGCCAGGCTGGTGATGTTGTTGCTCTTCAGCGCCATCCCCACGTTCAGGAAGTCGTTCCTAAAGGTTTGCACACTGTAACCGTCGTCACGGCACAGTCCGTCCTGTGTGCCATACCAAATGTATCCTTGGCTGTCTTGGAAAACGGTATTAATAATGTGTGTCGGGAGCTGGTTGATGTGTGGTAGTCCGTGCACTTGAATCTTCTTGGCAGAAAGACACATCACTTGAATAAGGAATACTAACAGTAATCCAAGTCGGAAAAATCCAAATGCGAAACTTTTCTTACACATCATGATTCTTTTTGAACAATAGCAATGATCGCTCTATGAATATTCATGGAAGGGATAACCATTTAAACGGAACATACAAAATTACTAATTATTTTTTGTATTCCACTTTTCATAACTGAGATTTAACATATTTAATCATTTGAGGAACAAACATTCAGGTTGCTGTTACCAT
>ONTZ01000028.1 GCA_900320905.1 uncultured Prevotella sp. | reverse complement strand
AATTATGAAAACGATTAAGAATTTGATGCTTGTCGCAATGGTAATGTTTGCAGGCAATGCAATGGCTCAGAAGTTAAGTGCAGAACCAATTTCGATTGTAGCCGGTGATGAGGAAGGATCAGAGTTCGTTGTAAAATATGAGTCTGCGCAAGACCTGACCGCCGCTCAGTTTACCATCTCTCTTCCTGAGGGTATTTCAATCAAGAAGAATGGCAAGAAATTTGCTGCTGAGATTGGTAGTGAAATCGAGGATGACTATGAGTGGAAGATTAAGGATGGTGATGCAGGTCAGATTGTGCTGATTACTCGTATAGACAACACATGCGGTCCTCTGAAAAGTGGTGCTGATCTGATTACTCTCACGCTGGTAGCCGCAGAAGGTGCCGCTAGTGGTAATGCTAAGATTTCTGGTGTTACTTTCTCTGACAAGGGAACATCCGTAAAGGGTAATGAGGACTTCGAAGTTGCCATCACCATTGGTGGTGACGGTATCGAGAGCCTCAATGCTAACGACAACAATGAGCCTGCTTTTAATCTGGCTGGCCAGAAGGTTGGCAAGAACTACAAGGGCATCATTGTCAAGAACGGCAAGAAGGTGATGAAGTAAAGTAAGGTTTAGACACTTACAATGATAATTGGGTCCGGGCTTGAAAAAGTCCGGACCTTTTTTCCCAAAAGATCATAGAAGGATGAGAAGAATAGTATTATTGGCATTATGCCTGATGGGTTTGTCGGCTGCCGCTGAGGAAAATACAATTGATATCAGTGGCGACAATACCGACATGAACTATATTTCGTACAGCAAGACCATCTCGTTGACGGAATCAGATGTCGTCAACGTAAAGATGGCGCGCTATGCTTATTTCAGTTCAACCATCAAAGGCAGTGGCACATTGAACCTCTATGCAGGCGGTGAACGCTGCTATTTAGGAACAACGGGTGGAAAGACGTGGCCCAACTGGGCGAACTATACAGGCAACATCCATATCTATCCTTTCCCTGAAAATTCTGCCTCGGCGGGTTTCTATGGGGTGGTTCTTGCCTTCGGTGGTAAGACTTCTTCACCTGAGAGCGTCTATGAGGACTATGAGGCTGGTAAGGTGAACCCGTCGATGGCCAACAACCGCGTGATCCTGCATGAGGGTGCCACCATTTGCGGTGAATCGAACACGGCTGGCTCTGGTTACCGTATCGGTGAATTGCAGACAGAGGCTGGATCCATGCTACAGGGCTATATGAAGAAGGGTCGTTCTGTCTATTATCTCTTGGGTGGTCTGAATACCGATGCGACGTTAGCGGGCATTATCGCCCCGACAGGCTATGACAATAATACGTTATTGAGCATCCTCAAAGAAGGAACAGGAACCTACACCATCACGGGTAACGAGAACTACCTGAGTGGAGGGCTTCGCATCTTGGATGGCAAGGTATTGGTGATGAACGACCGTGCTGAGGCAGAGGCTAAAAAGTTGTCCGGTGCCATCGGTGCCAAGCCTAATGCTAATGATGCTGTAGTCCATATCTTTGAGAAGGGCTTTCTCGGCGGCTTGGGCAGTATCGGCGGTACGGTGAACAATTACGGCACTATCCAGCCGGGTGCTGATGAGTCAGGCTTACTGACATTGAAGAACTATGTGGCGGATAAGGAGGCTCACCTTATAGTCCATCCGGCCTCTACACTGCGCTTCCGGATTGGTGGGGCACAGTATGACCAGTTGTCCGTTGATGGGGATGTGAAGTACTTTCATATCACCCAGGATTTTGATGAAAGCGATCAGATGCCCGTCATTCAGGTGGTGCTGGATGAGGAAGCCGATATCAAGATTGGCGATGAGTTCAAGGTACTGACAGCCAAACGCAAGTCATCCCTCAAAGGCGACTGGCATTTCGATATCAGGGCTGAGCATTATACTTGGGAACTTGTGGAGCGTGAGGAGAACGGCGGTTTGGCCTTCGTGCTGCGCTTGGTGTCGTATGAGAAGATGGCTCATCCGAAAATCCCAGATAATCCGGAGATTCCGGAGAGCACCATTGGTGCCCTCTATGACGACGGTATTGATGACAAGACCGATAAGACACCACTGCGGGACTATGCTATCCAAAACGGTAAATATATTGGAACGGCCATCTCCATGTGGAAGAACGACCTGAACAATGCCAGCCTCGGCGAGACGAAGGAGGTTGGGGTTCAGTTCAATATGCTGGTGGCAGAGAATGAAATGAAGTGGGATGCCTTGGAGCCGTCGCGCAACAGTTTCAGTTATGGCAGTGCCGACGATCTCGTCCGGTTTGCACAGAATCATGACATGCGACTGCGTGGCCATTGTCTGGCCTGGCATTCGCAGTTGCCCACTTGGGTGAGCAGTGACGGTAAGAAGAACGACAAGAACTGGACCCGCGAGGAGGCGCTGGATATCCTAAAGAACCACATCGAGAAGGTAGTGAAGCACTATAAGGGCAAGGTGGCCGAGTGGGATGTGGTAAACGAGTGTCTTGACGATGACCAGTCGATTGTCCGTTCCGATACGGAAGGCTATACCCTGCGGAAGAACAGTATGTGGACACAGGCTGTCGGCGAGGAGTTCATCGACTCCGCGTTCGTCTGGGCCCATCGTGCTGACCCCGATGCCGTGCTCTATCTCAATGACTATGGCGTGGAGTTCAGCAACAAGGCTAAGACTGCAGCCTTCTATAATCTCGCCATGCGCTTGAAGAAGAAGGGCATCCCCATCGACGGCGTGGGCTTGCAGTGCCATTTCTCCATCGGGGATTT
The DNA here is from genome assembly GCA_900320905.1 of uncultured Prevotella sp. Taxonomy (GTDB): domain Bacteria; phylum Bacteroidota; class Bacteroidia; order Bacteroidales; family Bacteroidaceae; genus Prevotella. Next base: position 36,982 of record ONTZ01000028.1, on the reverse strand, counting down.
GGACAGTGTGAAGTTGGATAATACCATCCGTCGCTTCGCCGAGGCAGGCCTGAAATGCATCATTACCGAACTGGATATGGGCATCCCTTCCACTTCAACCCAGAATAAAGAGGCACAGGCCCGTGACTACCGCATCATCACGGATATCGTACTGAACAACAACAATTGTCCTAATATGGTAATCTGGGGCTTGAAGGATAATAACAGTTGGCGTGAGTCTTCCAATCCGCTGCTTTACACTTCTGGTATCGGTAAGAAGCCTGCCTGGTATGCCGTGCGTTCCGCCCTACGTCATCGCACGCTTATTGAAACGGGCATCCATTCCTCCGTTTGGGAGGATGTAGGCACTCAGGATACCATCCTTTATGACCTCTTGGGTCGTCGCATGAATGGCAAAGTGAGCCCAGGCTTGTATATCACCAAAGAAGGAAGAAAGGTTATTGTCAGATAACCTGCCCTTATTCGACAATAACCCTGCCTTATTGCGCAATAAGGCGGGGTTATTGGTTTATAGGGTTTAGCGCTTGATAAACTTGCAGGTTGCCTTGTTGCCCTGATGGTCGGTGACGGTGGCGATGAAGATGCCTGCGGACAGTTGATCTACTGGCACTTCAGCATAGCCGCCGGTTAACTCGACCGGCTGGGATATCACGCCTTGTCCGGCAAGGTTGGCAATCCTGACTTGTAGGCTCTCTGCCGACGTGCTGCTTATGATGAGACTGCTCTCGGCATAGCGGATACTGATTTGCTCTGTGGCATCAGCCATAATGTCGTGGATGCCTGCGCTCTGCGGCTGTTCTACGACAGTCAGGTAACTCGACAGGATATTCGGCTTGGCGATAGTGGGGATGTTCATGGCAAAGACATCGGCGTCCCCATCCGGATAGCGGCCTACGCTTTCATTGCCCTGATGCCGGGTATAGGTAATCTGGTCACACCATGACTCATCGGTGGCGGTCAGTATCACATCACCACCGTCTGCATCCAACTTGAAGTCAGCGTGTAGTTGTGATAGGGGATCGAGTTTGTCGCACCAGACGACGAGATAGCCGTGTGCGGGGATGATGGTCTCCGCCTGCGTCTCACCTTTGCTGATCTGATATTTCTTGGGCTTCTCCAAGTTGTCGCTCAGGTACATCCCTTCCACGTTGACAGGACTGTCGGTGGTGTTGTAGAGTTCCACCCAATCGTTATGCTTCCAGTAGTCGTTGACAAAGATGCTATTGGCGGCACTCACTTCATTGATGCGTACAGGCGTGAGACCCTGTACGGCTTTCTCCTCGTCGGATAGCGGGGTGAAACAGGCCACCAGCGACAGGGCATTGTCGGCGGGTAGGTCTATCACAGTCTCTGAGGAAAAGAATTCCTCGGGACTCGAACTGACTGAGGTGAAGAGTTCCGCAGCCCAGTACTGGTCGCTGGAAGCGTATTTGTTGTTGTGTATCTCGACGGCGATGACGTTGCTGCCGCTCTTGAACAGCGATGACGAAAGTTCAAGGGTACCCGTCAGAGGGGTGTCATCTGCGTAACTGGAGGAGAAACTATTGAAACTGATCTGACCACTGGGCATATTGAAGCGTCCGGCTTCCTTACCGTTGACATAGACTACGAAACCATCGTCAACCTGGTAGTTCAGCAAGAATACATCGCTGCGTGTGGGAGTGGACTTGAGACTGATGGTTTTGCGGAAGTAGGTAGTGGGATGCTTCTGGTCAGGGTTGTCGCCGTAACTGACAGTGGTCTTCACGCCTGTCATCTTGTAGCCTAAGGGGGCAGGACCTGACGACCAACCGCTGTCATTGAAACTGCCGGAGGTCCAGTTGGCAGGGGCTGCGCCCTGGTCGTAGTATTTCCAGGTATCGTTGTTCTTAATCAGTTGCACGGAGGCACTGGAACCTTTCTTCCATCCTGTGAAAGTGTAGCCTACAGGTGCCTCGGTCTCCAGGGTCACAGGGGCGAATAGTTGTCCGTTAAAAGAGGCGTAGGGCACGTTCAGTCCGTTGATATAGAGGTTGGCTCCCTCTGTATCAGCCGTCAATACGACATTCTGTCTTTTCGCATTGGAGAGCATCATCGGCTGATACTGCTGCAACTGCCCCATCTTGTTGCCTATCCATCCCTGTAGTTTGTTCTTGATGTTATTGGCGGCTCTGTCAGGCGTGTAGCCGTCCAACTCCGACATGGGTCGCATGGAGGCTGCCAGTTCGTCGACAATGCTAATGGCGCGTTCGCGCTCAAAGACGCTGCCGGCAACTATACAGAAGGTGTCGATGAACTGTCTGCGGAATTCTTTGTGCTTGAGCAGGTTCAGGAAGAGCACTACCATCTCTACCTTATCATTGTTGTTCTGGCTGTAGGTATTGAGCGACGAGACATTGCGCCCCCAGGGATTGAAGGCATAGTCCAGGTCGAAGCAGACGAAGCGGAAACGCCCGTCGTTATGGCTGCGGTAGGCCTTGACATTATTTTCCGGCCAGTCGTCGTTGCCGAGGTAGAGTTCCACAGCCATATAGTTGATAAATTCGTCGATGTCGAGCAGTGTCTTCACCTCGTCGTAGACACCAGTGCTGTTGATGTTCTTACTGATGTCGCAGAGGTGATGGTAGGCCTCGTCGTCGCCATTCTTGAATGTCTTATTCTCGAAAGCGTCAATTTCCTCGTCGTCATAGCCCCAGTTAGCGTAGGCGAACTTGTCATTATTGGGCTCGCGCAGGTTCAGCACGCCACGGAACTTGCCGTTGATATATTCAGCCACCTGCACGGTGCTCTGCACGTCAACATCGAGACCAGAGCGCTGGATGATGGTAGTCAGGGCGGGGTCGGTGAAGCGGGCGTGATAGTTCCAGGCATCATTGCCGCCATTGCGTACCAACAATACCTTGCTGCGGATGTAGGGCTTTTGGGGGAAGAAGGGATGGTCGAGGTGGTTCAGTCCGTCGAACACCTTGTTCGATTTGAGTTTCATCGAACGAGGAGAGGCAGCGCGCGTCCAACCGCCGGAGATGCTCACGTTCACATCCTGGTTGAACAGCATACCTCCTGTCGGACTGATGTAACTGAAATTCACCGGGCGATCCCAGTCCATGTTATAGTTGCGCTTCTGGTCTTGTCCATTTCCGGTCTTACCATTGGTACCGTCGCCGTCGCAGTCGATGCCGATCTTGGGGTCACTGAAATAAGTTTCATCGCCCACGATGCTCACGATGGGGATGGTGTATTTGGTGTCGGTCTTGATGTAACTGCGGGTCACAGGCTGGCTGGGCAGGTAGCCGTTCTGGAAGAGTCGGAACACGAAATTGGTAGTATTGCTGATGGCAAACTGTCCGGTGGTAGACGAACTGCTCTTCGCAGTGGGCATACTGCCGTTGGTGGTGTAGCGCAGGGTGGCACCCTCAGGAATCTGGACTTTTATTTTGATGGAATTGCTGAACAACTGGCTGCCCTGATCCACCACAGGTACCGGCAATCGTTTGTCAGCAAAGGTAGCGGTCGCATTAGTTTTGCCGGGTGTGGCCTGAGCCGTCCATCCCCATTCCTCACCGCCGTCGGTCTTGCGGGCCCAGGCGGTGCGGCTCAGGGCTTCCGGGTAAGTCACGCTGGTGATGAGTTTTCCATCGTAGTCACTCAGATAAATCGTACCACCGTCGCAGTTGAGTTTGAAAGGCGCTTGGTCGCTTCTGATGTCGTTGGAGCCAAGCCATATCACCTTGAAACCCTTGGCGGGAACTTTTGCCATAGAACTTGGTATTTGCCAGAGCGTCAGGTTCTGGGCATCATTGCTCAGATACATATTGCTTATGTCCATGGCCTCGTCGCCAGGGTTATACAGTTCTATCCAACTGTCGAAGTTGATGGCAGGGCTTATTACCTCGCCTGCGTTCGAAGCCATCAGTTCGTTGATGACCAGGATAACAGATAGTAAACTTGACCACATAATTTATCTATATTATTCATTGTTTATTTGAGAGTGTGAAACTGTAGTGGTGGGGCTGGTTGCCGTCGATAGTGTATTGGGGGAGCGTACGCTTGCCCCAAGTGTCGGCACCGCCCACGCCATGGATATCCAAGTCGATGTTCAGGTTGACGAAGCGACCGCGTGGGATGTCCTGCGGATGACGGGCACCCTCCAAGTCCTCCTCACCGTAATCCCAGGCACGGATACAGAGGGGTTGCCAACCGTCGATGCGGAGATTACCAATCTCGAACCAACGGACATCGCAGCGGTTGCCGTTGTCCTGCGGATGGATATACTCCGTCTGATAGTCGCTGAGAGGCATCTCGTAGATGCCGAGGAAGGCTGAACACTTACGGTCGGGGTAGTTCTCCCACGGTCCTCGGCCATAATACTTGATTTGTGTATAGTCAGCGGGCAGTCGCATCCGCATACCGAACTTCGGTATCGTCGCGATATTGGTTGCTGTGGGTTGATAGTCCATATTCACCATGATGCGACCATCTGCCTTTAAGTCGTACGTTAATTTAAGGTCAGCACCGACGGGCAACGACATCTCTGCAATCACCTGACGGCCTTCTACGCGGATAGACTTGACAGTACGCTTGTCGGCGGCATCCTTCCAGACGGCGGTGCGCCTGGCGAAATGGGCCGCATTCTGGTTGTCGTTCTCAGGTTTCCAGAAATAGGGTTCGAGAGACCCCTGGAGCATCTCCTTGCCGTTGACGATCCATGAGGTAAGGGCTCCGGTCTTTGAGATGGTGATGGATCCGTTGTTCGTGGGAGCAACAAACCCTTCGTCGGTTTCTTCTGCTACGGTATCCCTACCGGCAAAAGCCAGGAAGAACTGTGACGGTTGGAGAACGAACTGTTCACGTGCCACCACAAAGCCTTTTGGGGCCCAGGGCGTATCGTGACGCAGACGGGCATAGACATTCAGCACGGTCTCATCGTCATACTCTATTGTATCGCGGATAATCTCATATTCGCTGGGGTCGGTGAAGCAGTCGCGATTGATAAGGCGGATGGTGCCGTCAGCATCACGGACAAACTGCAACGGCTGATAGACATACTGCACCTCGTAGTAGTGGGGATGAGGCTTGCGGTCAGGACCAATGAGGCCATTGATGCAGAACGGCCCATCATTGGGCTTGTCGCCGAAATCACCGCCATAGGCATAATAGCCGTCTTTTTCTAATCCCTGATCTACCCAGTCCCAGATGGCGGCACCGCAGATGCTGCTGTCGGCATAGATGACATCCCAGTATTCCTGTAAATTGCCGCAGGAGTTACCCATAGCATGGGCATACTCACGCATCATGAAAGGCTTGTCAGTGACTTGCTGGGCGTTCTTCCGCAGGTCGTCGGGATAGAGATAACTATCATCCCAGATAGCAGAGTAGCGGCGGTCGCTATCGTAGAAGGGTGGGCGAGTGGTGTCTAGTTCTTTTACCTTGTTATACATCGCCTCGATGTTCGGTCCTACGCCGCCCTCGTTGCCGAGACTCCAGAGGATGATGCTCGGATGGTTGAAGTCACGTTTCACCAGCGACTCTGCACGGTCCACATGGGCTTTTTGGAAAGTGAGATCCTCGCCCATTACTTTATTGGCATAGCCGTAGCCGTGTGTCTCGTGGTTGGCCTCGTCCATCACGTAGACACCCCACTTGTCACAGAGTTCGTAAAGGTATTCGCGGTCTGGGTAATGCGAGGTACGCAGGAAATTGATGTTGGCCTGCTTCATCAGACGGATGTCCTCCTCATAGGTGGCATCATCCACGTAGCGTCCGGTCTTCGGATGGTGGTCGTGGCGGTTCACGCCGCGCAGTTTCACGTTCTTGCCGTTAATCTTAAACACCTCACCGACGACCTCGACCTTCTTCACGCCGAAGTGGTAGTCGAAATGTTCAATAGTATTGCCCTTCGCATCTTGTAACTCCACGCTGAAGGGATAAAGGTTCGGTTTCTCAGCCGACCAAAGTTTAGGTTTATCAATTGTACAAGTCAGTTCAATGCTCGTTGTGTCGCCCGAGAGAATCATGGGGATTGTTCCTCTGTAATTCTCCCTGATATTCATGATGGCTTTCAACTTCTTTGCTGCTTTATTGCCTGTGTTGCAAACTTGAATTTTGGCACGGACGGTGGCCTTCGAGTAGTCGCTGTTCGGCTCTGCCGTCACATGATAGTCGGCTATATGTACCAGCGGCCTTACCCACAACTGCACGCTGCGGAAGATGCCCGAGAGTCGCCACATGTCCTGATCTTCGAGATACGAGCCGTCGCTCCAGCGGTAAACTTCCACGGCAAGTTTGTTCTGACCTGCCCGCAGGTACTTCGTCACATCAAACTCTGCTGGCGACATCGAGTTCTGACTGTAGCCTACCTTCTGACCATTCACCCAGACATAGAAGGCAGAATGGACACCGCCGAAGTGGAGGATCAGGTTTTGGCTAAGCATCTCTTTGGTGACATCGAAGAAGGTGACATACGACCCCACGGGGTTGCGGTTCTCGTAGGCCGTCCAATCCTTTGGTGGCTCGGCGGTCACCCTGGGACGGTCCTTTATAAACGGATAGTTGATATTAATATAAATAGGTGTGCCGTAACCTTGCGTCTGCCAGTTGCCAGGCACATTGATTTTACCCCACTGGCTGACATTATAGTCCTCTTTGTAAAAATCAATAGGCCTTTCCTCTGGATTCCGGCTCCAATGAAAGAGCCACTGTCCGTCGAGGCTCACGATTTCCTTACACTCCTTTTCCTTTGAAGGCAGTTGTAGCGTGGCGTGATACGGCAACTTGTTGATGCCCAGCACAGCGGGATTCTCCCAGTCGTGGACTTGTGCCTGTGCCTGTATAGCCAATACTGATGTCAATATAGCAATAAATCTTTTCATATTTCTGATTGTTACCAAGGTCATTCTTGTCATTTAATCAGGACTTTCTGGCCGTTCTGGATGTAAATGCCGGTTTTTGTTGGGCGTTTGATTTCGTGACCTTGCAGGTCATAGATTTTGTTGTCGTGGATTTTGTTGTGTGTGGAGTGGATGCCCGTGGGTACATAACTGTTGACGGTCAGGATCAGTTGGCCGACAATGCAGTCGCTCCACCCCGTGGGAGCCGAATAGAGCGCAATCACATAGTCTCCCTGCTCGGCAATATCAAACTCGAACGACTGCTGTTGCGGAGAGGCGAAGTTGTTGGAAGCCACATTGCCGATGTTAATGTCTGGTGTGTAGGTTTCGCTGGCGATGCTCGTGCTGCCCGTGCGCTTCTCGATGCGCAGTTCCACAGGACCGAAACTGGACATGTTCCAGTTGCAGATCTTGTATTTCAGCGTGTAGTGACCAGGAGCCAACGAGAGTGTGGTGCCGGCATCGCTGAGACCGTACTTGGCCCAACCCTGGCGGGTGCTTCCACTGATGTTACGGAAGTAGAGGCCGTAGTTAAACCCTTTGGAAGACCCTGTGAATTGCAGTACACGGCAGCCCGAACTGTATCCGCTACTGTAGCCGGTGCGACGTTCGCTGCTGTCGTAGGTTGTCCACCCGGCAGGCAGGGCATTGGCTTCCTTGAAGTCCGACGAGAGAGTGAGCGATGATGTGGGAGCCTGAAAAGTTACCTCGACACTGGCGGTGCTTGTCTCGCCGTCGTTGTCGGTGGCTATGGCTTTCAGCGTGTGCTTACCGGTCTTGGTCGTCGTCAGCGTGGCCTTGTAGGGCTTAGTCGTACAGGTGGCGATTAGTGTCGTTCCATCGTAGAACTCTACTTTCTCTATAGTTCCGTTCGGGTCGTCGGCCGTAGCGGTGATGTTGATATCGGGAAATGCCACTTCGTCCTTAGGGGCAAAACAGATGTATTTACCCCCGGTGGCTGGAGAGGTGATCTTCACATTCGGCGTGGTCTTGTTCAACGAATAATTCTTGCAGAAGTTCCAGATTTCCTTACCGGTATACACTTGGGTTTCCTTGCAGATCCAGTGGCCTTTGTCCTTGAGTTCTATGAGTCGCACTTCGACACCGTCGTTACCAGGCCCCCAGATGTGCAACTTGGCACCGCTGAAGCCGTTGTAGTTGTTGATGACCTTATCTGTAGTTGAACAGCCGTTGTGGTTGATCCATGGGTTGAGTGCGGGCTGCACACCGCTCCAGTTGTCTGCCGTTCCCTGAATGTGCAACAGCGGTATCGGCCGTAAGCCGGCTTTCGGCGTTACAACAGCAGGACCGCTACAAGACACAAACGCAGCGATGATGTCTGACATCTTGTTGATGGCATTGTAGGTCAGCATACCGCCCATGGAGAATCCGCCCAGATAGACGCGGTTGCGGTCAATCTGATGCTGCGAGGCCATCTTGTCAATAATGGCCTTGATGAAGTTGATGTCACGGTTGCCTCCAGTATCCCATGCCCTGTCGATGCCGTTGGGGAAGACGCAGATGAACTTGGCGGTATCGCATACGGCCTCCATACTTACGTTGTCATTCTTGAACTCGTTGTTCTGCATCCATCCGGCGTCCTGGTTGTAGCCGTGACAGAAGATGAGTAACGGACGGTTCTCGCCTAAGTTCTTAGGTACGATGACATTGTATGAGCGACTGGTTCCGTTGACGGTGATGTTATCTGCCTTTATCGGCAACAATCCTCCCAGAAGGAGGAGAAGGAGTGAAAGCGTGTACTGTTTCATTACTATATTTGTTATTTTATGATGAATTTCTTACCATTCTTGATATAGAGTCCAGGCTTCAAGGCCTTCACGGTCATCTGACGGCCTTGTAAGTCAAAGATCGTATCAGATACATCCTTTTCTGTAGCGATGGTCTTGATACCTGATGAGAGGGGCAGTGGGATAAAGGCTGCTTGCGAGGAGAGTGTCGCATAGACGTGGAATGGACCGAGTGTCGTCGGTGTGGCGATGCGGCAGAACCCCCACTGGCCGTCCTGTTGTGCCAGCACGTAGTCGCCGGCATAGAGGACAATCGGTGTATAAGTCCCTCGGAACGTATCTGTCAAGGGGGTGTAGACATAGTCTACCTCACCCTGACCAGTGAACACAGTCTTGCCTTGGGCTTCGATGAGTACTGGTGTATGGGCCGGGACGGAGCGCATCTGTTCCAGACTGAGGTCATCGCCGATGACATAGGCCTTTGCACCGTCGGGGATGACGGCGTTGAAGGGTAATATGAGTAACTGGTAGCCTTCCACCGTGGTGGTGAAGGAAATCTTTTCGGCTTGGAAGGAACGGGCCGGGCGGAAGGCACCGCCATCGACAAAGAGTTCTAGTTGGTGACACAGGTCGGTATGGATGAGGTTTGCCCCTCCGGCAGAACTGGTTTCCGGCAACCAAACCACACGGTTGGTGCCTTGGAGCCACGGGAAGGTCGACGGACATCCCGAACAGGCCGACAGGTCGAGGCTTGTGCAGGCCGCATCGTTGATATATTCCTGTATATAACTGTCATCGGCCACATAGTCGCCGCTCAATTTGGCGGTATAGAGGGCATTAGTGCCTGTAGAGAGGTAGACATCGCCGAAGGTAATGGTCAGGTGGGAATAGGTGTTGTCGCAGGTCAGTGAGAGGAGTCCCAGGCAACCGTTTTTTAGCGTCTGCGGAGAGAGGTCGAACACCAGGTTGAAGTTCTCGGCACGGCTCAGGTCTGTCCGTCCGTAATCGTGTGAGGATATCTCCCCGTTGGTGTTGACATAGGTGAGTGTCGTGGCACCTGCTGTAAGATTGCCAGAAGAAGTGACTTTCTTGATCTGCATGACCAGTTGACTGTAGCGGTTGTCCAGTTGCACATAACCGCTGTTCAGGTTGGTGCGGTTGGATATCAGTGGGTTTGATGCATCGAAGGTCTTGCTCTTGCCGCTGAGTTTATACCCCGTGCCAAAGGCTGACTTTGTGGCCGCCATGTCGTCGAGGCGATCAAAACGGGTAGCACTGCCTTTCATGTTCGAGGGCTGGCGGTCCCGGCTCTTGATGAACATAACGGTGCTGACGCTCTGTGCCGGGATTGTGGCTACAGGCCGACAGGTCTCACCATTAGGAATCAGGTCTGTGGCCTTCATATTATTGGTCTTTGTCGTGCAGCAGACCTGTCCACGTTGGGTGTAGAAAGGCAGGTCCAGCGTCACGCTCGTTTCCTCATTGCTGGCATTGGCCACCACAGCCACCACGGTGTCGCCGGTCTCAGAGAGATAGGCTGAGCCTTCGAGTGGTGAGGTGCCGAAGTTAATGTCGATACGTGTCATGCCCGTGACGTACTTTGCAAAGTGAGCCATGATATAGCCGCGTTTCGTCACTGTGCCATTGCTACCTGCGCCGCGCTGGCCGTCGCCCAGCATACCGTAGTAGCGCTTGGCAGCGTAGTGGATCCAGGCATTGAAGTCGCCTACCATACAGACATTGATGGCACGGAAGAAATTGAAGAAATCTTTTGAGAAATCGAAGTTACGGGTGTTGTTCTCAGCCTCGTTCCAGTTGATGAGGTACTCTGTCATCCAGATTTCCTTGTTTTTCTTGGCTAAGTTCTTGTAGGCTGACTGGATGCCGCCGTACTGGTGTCCACCATAGATGTCAAAGCCTGGCAATACGTCAGTTTTGTTCAGGGCATTCACATAATTGTCGTTCACGGAGAGGGTCTCTGGTGCCATCACCTTACAACTGATGGTCGGGCCGTAGGTCTTCACAAACTCAGCCATTTCACTGGCCGTCCACAGACAACCAGCATAAGTGGCTGCCCAGTCGGGCTCGTTCTGTATCGAGATGGCATCGAGTTCCACGCCGTTTGTGCGCAAGTATTGCACATAGTCTTCCAGATACTGGGCATAGTCGGGCCAGTTCTCGCGTTTTATGTGTCCTTCCTTGCCGTCACTTGTCTTGGCGTTGCTTGAATTGTTGGTCTTCCACTCGGCGGGCTGTCCCCATGGCGAGGCGAAGATGATGAGCCCCATCTGCTTGGCGGTCTTGGCGGTGGCAAGCGACTGGCTCCAGGCACTTTTGCCGATGGGGATGTAGAGGCGCATGATGTTGCAGCCAACGGTGCTTTCCTTGCCCCACACTTTCTTGATGTCGGCCGTCGACATATGGTTATACTGGAATTGGGGCGAACAGACAAAGCCGCCGAAACCCGTGATGCGCTGATGTGTCTTTGTGGCATCGAATCTTACGGTGGGCTGCGCCACAGACTGTGTAAACGACAGAGCCATCACAAGGCCTAACAGATAACATACGTTGTACTTCATTGTCCTATCTTCTTTGAATTTTGCCACAAAGGTAGATAGAATAATTGAGATATGCAAATAATATCATGTAAAATGGGCTGGAGGTGTGTTTACCCCCAGCCCCGTGAACGGTTTTACCCTTTTTTGCGAATCTGCAAGTTTAAATCTTGTCGAGGGCCTGTGCAAGGTCGTCGATGATGTCGTCGATGTGTTCCGTGCCGATGCTGAGGCGGACGGTCGACGGTGTGATGTGCTGCTCGGCCAGTTCCTCGGGTGAGAGTTGTGAGTGCGTGGTGGTGTAGGGATGGATCACCAGACTCTTCACGTCGGCCACGTTGGCGAGGAGCGAGAAGATCTGCAGGGCATCGATGAACTTCCATGCCTCTTCCTGACCGCCCTTAATCTCGAAGGTAAAGATTGAGGCACCACCATTGGGGAAGTACTTCTGGTAGAGTTTGTGGTCGTGGTGACTTTCGAGAGCAGGATGGTTCACCTTTGCCACCTTCGGATGCTTGGCGAGGAAGTCAACCACTTTCAAGGCATTCTCCACATGACGCTCCACACGCAGACTCAGCGTTTCGACACCTTGTAAGAGGATGAAGGCATTGAAGGGCGAGATGGCTGCACCGGTGTCACGCAGGATGACGGCACGGATACGGGTGACGAAAGCGGCTGCGCCTACGGCATCGGCAAACACGATGCCATGATACGAGGGATCGGGCTTGGCGAGGGTGGGGAACTTGTCGTTCTGTTTCCAGTCGAACTTACCACCATCTACGATGACGCCACCAAGACTTGAACCGTGCCCCCCTAAGAACTTCGTAGCGGAATGTACCACGATATCTGCCCCATGCTCCAGTGGACGGATGAGATACGGTGTGCCGAAGGTGTTGTCGACGATGAAGGGGATGCCGTGCTTGTGGGCGACGGCAGCCACACCTTCAAGGTCGAGCACATCGGAATTGGGGTTGCCGAAGGTTTCGGCATATACTACTTTTGTGTTGGGCTGTATAGCGGCTTCGAGGGCTTCAAGGTCGTTTACATTAATAATGGTGTTGCTGATACCCTGCGTAGCCAGCGTGTGGGTAATCAGGTTGTAGGAACCGCCATAGAGATTGTCGGCAGCCACGATATGATCACCGGCCTGTGCGATATTTTGCAGTGCATAGGTGATGGCAGCGGCACCAGAGGCCACAGCCAGACCAGCCACACCACCCTCAAGGGCAGCAACACGATCCTCAAACACACCTTGTGTAGAATTGGTCAGACGACCGTAGATATTACCTGCGTCACGGAGACCGAAGCGGTCGGCGGCGTGCTGTGAGTTGTGGAACACATACGATGTGGTCTGGTAGATAGGCACGGCGCGGGCGTCGGTTGCGGGGTCAGCCTGTTCTTGGCCTACATGGAGTTGCAATGTCTCAAACTTGTAATTCTTTGTACTCATAATCTTATCCTTTCTTTTAATTTGTTTATTAATTGATTTCTGGGTGCAAAGGTACGGAGTTTGGAATTATTAACCAAATTTCTTTCGAAATTCAGAAGATACTCCTAAAATGTATAATATCAAAAGCAGTATATTCCAAAGTGGGCTTCAAACAGCCCCCCAAACAGAATAAAACACCAAAAAAGGATATAAGGACTCTACTTCAGTCTGTAGAACACGCCTATCGTGCCATAGACGGGATAAAGCGTCTGCTCTACGGTCTTGAAGTCGCTGGGGAAGATACCTGTCAGTCCCCAGTTCAGGTCGGCTGACACACCCAAGCACTTGTATACCCGCCAGTCGACACCAATACCAACGCCGAACTGCACGCCGCGCATGTCGTTGTCGAAGTCGTAGGTGGCCCATTCGCCTTCACGGTTGCCCATCAGAATCTTGGGACCCGTCGGACTGTCCTTTCGCAGATAACCGTCGGAGGCGATGCCGCTGAACCCCTTGCTTAGGAGGAACGACACGTAGGGGCCGCCCTTCAACATCACCCGATGGCTCAGCGTAAATGTTGCCTGCACAGGCACAGTCAGCATCCACTGCTTGACCTCCTGCTCAACGCGGCCCGTGAAAAGACCCGACATCTTCTGGTCTCCCTTCACCACCTCCATAAAGTAAGCCTTGGTGGTGACAGTTGCTTTCATGCCTTTGTTCTCTAAACGCAGGCCAGTCATAATGCCCCACTGCTGAGTGAGCGGCAACATGGCGTCGAGTCCCACCATGAACGATGGTGTCAGACTGTAACTATCTATGCTGCGGATGGTCTCGGGCAATGGGATGGGTGTTGTACCGCCGATGCTGTATCCCGCACGGGCCTTTAGTTGTAAACTGTCGAGTGAGCCAGCCTCTGCAGGGCAGCCGACAAACCATGATGCTGCAATCAGTATGATGTATGCGATGTTCTTTTTCATATCCTGTCCTCTTTGATTATTTTTCATATGACACCTCTACCTCGTCAATATAGAGCGTGCTGCCGACGGCGCCCTCGAACTGGGCTCCCCGCTTGCTCGAAGAGAACACCAGTGCCAGATTGAAACCCTGGGCTGCAATGATGTCGTCGGGGGCATCACGGCCTATGAAGAACATCTCCCACTGCGTCCACGTGTCGGTTTCCGGCAGCGAAGCCACACGTGCCACCTTGTACACCTGCGGATTGTCCAGCAACTTGTCGAGGTCTTCCACAGCATGACCGTCCAGGACGTAACTTTCTCCCTTGTCATCCGTGTTGCGATAGAATACGGCATAGATGCTGGCCTCGTCCTTGCGGTCGGGATATTCTTTCATCTCCATGTCGGTGAACTTCTCACCGGGCTTATACTTGTACCAGCCGGTGATGCGTACAGGCTCCTTGCTGTTGGGCACGCCGAATCGTGTGGCACTCAAGGGATCGGTCATCACGAAATCGACCAGAAATTTCCCTAAGAACAAACTTCCGGCAGCGATAGGCTTCTTCATCCATTCACCCATGGGACCTGCCGACTGGGTGTTCAGGCAGACGCCCCGTCCCACCTTGCCGTCGGGTGTGGAATAGACGGGGAATTCCTCTGGCTTGGAACCGTTCTTGATGAGTGCCGAACCGGAATTGCTCGTGGCCCAGCAGTAGTTAGGTTCATTGCCCGTCTGCTCATAGAAGACGTGTAACTCGTTGGTACCGCCGAGCATGGTTTTCTCTGTCTGTGTCTCCACATGTTCGAAGTTGTACTTCTCGGCAGGCAGCGGTGACTCCTGAAAAGTGACGTTATACGTGCGTTTCCATTCACCGTCCTGAGAAGTGACGGTGTAGGCGACTGAGCCTTTCGTGAAGTCCTGCATCGAGCCGCTTGCAGGTTCGATGGTGGCACCGTCGGTAATCTTGAAGTTCAAGGGAATCTGTGTTGACAGCGAGAGCAGCGAACGCACAGAGAAGACAATGTCCGTCTCTGCCGAACTAATTTTTTCTTTCCGCATTTCCGTTGTCTGATAGAAGTAGTTTTCGTACTCCGTGCCTTCTATCCACGCACTTTCAATGTCGCACTCCTTATTCAGGGCCTCGTCCTTGATACATGAAGCCATGCAGCAACAGCATACACCGATAATAATAAAGTACTTATTCATATTGTTTTCTTTTGCGCGGCAAAGGTACTCTTTTTTTGTGAATAATAATCGAAAGAGTTCAATAAAAATAATTAAATTACGACAGATCCTTATCGACCATGGATGCTACACACGAGTCCGACCATACGTTTTCTGCCGTTTCCACCATATCTATAATGGTATAGATGGGTAGGATGATGCCCAGGATGGCGACGGGCGCACCTATGCCTGACATCAGTGAGAGTGTGAGGAAATAGCAGCCCATCGGTACACCTGCATTGCCGACGGCAGAAATGACGCTAATTAGAATCCAAAGAAAGATGGTGCCGCCGGTGAGTGCAGTGCCACCGTTCTGCATCACAAACAACGACGTTACCAGAATGAAGGCAGCACAACCATTCATATTAATAGTGGTACAAATGGGGAGCACAAAACGGGCCACATTCTTTTTGACACCCAAGCGGTTCTCTGCCGTACCCATTGTAACAGGCAAGGTGGCAGCACTGCTTTTAGTGAAGAGTGCCATCAGCACGGCAGGCATCATGCGACCCAACACATGCACTGGGTTAAGGCCTCGCGCCAAGAGGAACAACGGTAGCACAATGAAGAACTGAATCACATTGCCTCCCAGAACCACCAGGACATACTTACCGATACTGTCGGCTACGACTCCTGCCGACACCTGCGCTGACAATTGGGCCGAGAAGGCTATGATGCCTAAAGGCAAAGTCCAGATCAGCCAACGGATAAGTAGGAATAGTAGTTCCTGCAATCCAAGGAGTCCCCTCACTACAACAGCCTTATTCTCAGATTCTGGCAGTTTCGACAGTCCGATGCCGATTGCAAAGGCAAGCAGAAGCAGTGAGAGTACGTTTCCCTCGAGGAAGGGCTTTACGATATTGTTGGGAATGATGCTGAGAAGGTGATCAGTGTAGGAAAAATCTCCTGCAGATTGTTGGAGGGGATTTGCAATTCCCGACTCTGTAATTGCAGATTCATAATTCGCATCCAGATTTTCTGGGGCAACGACTACGTACAGCACAGCACCCACAACAGCAGCGGCAAAGGTAGTAAGTAGGGTATAGGTCAGTGTGCGGCCAAAGATCTTACCGGAGCCTTTTGAGCCGAAAGTGGCAAAGGTCGTAATCACCGCCAGCACGATGGTTGGAACTGCCAACAACTGGAACAACCGTGTGTAAGCCGTCGCCACAAAGTTCATCACCTCGTTGAGCCAACTAAGGCCCAACAATCCTATCACAGCACCTACTACAAGTGCACCAATCCACAATAGCGTCTTCTTCATCGCTGCAAAGTTACACAAATTATTTATTTTTTATGCGTCTGACGCCAAGAATGTGCGTAATCAATGACGGCGCGCAGTTTCTCCCAGTCGGTAGTGCCGGGAACGGTGCAGTCGGCACCCAAGATGAAGTTGGGTGAAGCGTTCTCCAGCACCTTGTCAACCTCAGCCTTTGCCTCCTCGATGCTGCCATTGGCAATCACACCCAGACGCTCCAGACCACCAAAGATAGGACGACCGAAACGCTGCTGAGCCTCTTTCAGATTAAGAGTAGAACCGTCGGAGAACTTCAGCGGTACATTGATGATGCTGGCGGGATAGTCGGCATAGGCATAGAGTGCCTCAGCGTTCTTATAGGGTGTACCGTAGTCGCAGATATGGAGGATATTGATTTCGCCAATCTCATTGGCTACCTGAGACACATATTTGTCCCACTCACGCACCTGTTCCTTCCAGATCTTTTCAGGCAGAGAGTTACCGTCACCACCCTGACTGGACACATAGAAGCCATCAGCACCTGCCTTACGTGCAGAGCGCAGATAGTTCTCAATAGAGAGCGCGAGGTTCTTGATAGCCTTACCAAAGGCTTTAGGATCTTCTTCAATCAGTTTCTTGAAGTCCTTTCCCCGACCCAGTGTCTGATGCGCCAATGCCAAGGGGGAATAGACAGTGGGCAGCACAAAAGCCTCACCACCAAACTCGCGGGCCAGATCGGCGATAACAGCCACCTGCGGAGCGAAGAAATCCTCGCCATACACAGGCACCTTCTCCCAGTCCTTACCACTGTTAATCTCTACTTTAGGAACGGCAATCTCGTAGAACACCTTTACGAAGTCCATATTGGTGGCCTTGTAGAAGGCTCTATGGTCATCAACGGCCTTACGTCCTAGTTTATTCTCGAAATGGAGGAAGAAGGCTGCGGGCACGTATGCATTGGGACGACTCTGATCGAGTACCTGCAGGATACGTTCACGTCGGTTATTAGCAACTTGCTGCTGGGCAGCGACTGTCTGGAAACTGGTGGCAGCAACGAGTGCCACAACAAAAACATTTGCAATTGACTTTTTCATAATGCTATTTTGTTATTTCGTTATTATTTCTTTTTTCTTTCTATTCGTATTCTGCTCCGTAGGGGCCGTCACCCGTCTCCCCGCTATATCCCCAGTTCTGTTCCAAATTGGGATTAAGGATTATCTGATCCTGTGGTAGGGGCAGCAGATAGTTGCGCTTAGATACGTTCTGCGCCTTGGTGGTCTTGGTGCCAAGTGTCTCAGCATCTGTCGGTGTGTTGGCTTTTACATATTTTACGAGGATATGCCAACGGATAAGGTCGAACCACCGCTGTCCTTCAAGCACGAACTCCAGGCGGCGCTCTTCACGGAGCCGTTCCCGGAACTCCTCCTGAGAGAGTCCGCTCAGTTCGAGGTCAGAACCGTCGGATGGCGTATTCTGGATATTCAGATACGGACTCCAGTAGGCACGGCAGCGCACCTGGTTGATGGCATCGTAGGCTGCCTGAGTAGGACCGTTCAACTCGTTCTCTGCCTCTGCCTTGATCAACAGTATCTCAGCATAGCGGATAATGACGGTGTTGGTGGATTGTCCTGCCGCATTGCCACTGGAGGCTGGGTTGGCATAGTTCAGCGAGTCGATATACTTACGGAAACGGGGAATGGTGAACACGAAGTCCTTGCCTGTGTTGGGGTCGTAGAGTTTCTTGGCCCATGAACCATCGCGACGCTGATCGCGCGGGTCGGTCTGCTCGTAGTATTTGTCACTGGTAGCCAGTAATACGGGTTCTGCATCGCTCCAGTTGGTGGCGAAGGTGCAGTGACCTGACACGTTGCCATTAATTGTGCGGTCGTGCTCTATAGTGAAGATATGTTCCGGACCGTTCTTCTTGTCAACCGACCAGTTGTCGATGAATTTGTCTATCAAACGGTATTTGCCTGAGTCAATCACCTTCTGTGCATAGTTGATAGCCTTCTGATAGTACTCGCGCTGGTTGGCATGTCCTTTCTCTGTCAGCGTCTGAGCCCAGACCAGATAGACTTTCGAAAGCAGTGCCGAGGCAGAGAGACTTGACGGTTTACTGTCGCGGTTGGAATAGTCTGCAGGCAGACTCTCGGCAGCCGTGAAGTCACTGACTATCTGTTCATACACCTCGTCGATCGTGTTGCGTGGAGCGCCCTCACCCTCACCATCGTGCAGCACGATGGGCACACCGCCAAAGTAACGCACCAGGTTGAAGTACATCAGAGCGCGCAGGAAACGAGCCTCGTTGATGTAGTTCTGCTTGGTCTGTTCGTCGAGCCATGAGGCGTCTGCCACTTTGTCAATCACCACGTTGGCGCGGTTGATGGCGGTATAATGCTCCTCCCAGGCATAACCCACAAAGAGGTTGGTGGGTTGGATGGCGAAGTTCGACAACTCACGGATATGAGCCGAGTTGGTCTGTGCACCAGCCTTCACATAGTCCGTCTGCAAGTCGTTGATATAGACACTCTGGTTGTTGTACATGCCATAGAATCCATCTACAGTGAATTCCTGATAGATTCCATTGATGGCGGTCTCGATGTCCTGTCTGCTCTTATAGAAATTATCGCGGTCTATGGAACTGAGTGATGTCTGTTCCAAGTCGGCACAACTTGAAAGGAGGGAAGGAGGGAAGGAGAGAATGAGTAAGTAAAAGACGATGGTGAGTACCAATCGGCCTCGTGCTGTTCTTTTATTAAATATCTTTGTCTTCATAACTCTAAATTCTTAATTCTAAACTCTTAATTCTAAATTCTAAATTACAAAGTCACGTTAAGTCCTACAAGTACTGTCTTCGCCGTGGGATAGGTACCGTTGTCGATACCTTGATAAAGAGCACTGGTCTCGCTGCTGCCGCTGCGGTTGGCCTCTGGATCATAGCCATTGTAACTGGTGAACGTGAAGAAGTTCTGCAGAGCCACATAGAGGCGCAACTTCGTATCTTTGGTAATGCTGGGTACAGAGAGAGTGTAACCCAACTGGATATTACGGATCTTCAGATAACTGGCATCCTCCACAAAGCGGTCATCCGTATAGATACTGGTGGCGTTGCTGGCTTTCTGAATGGTGTTGCTGGGATTGGTGGGTGTCCAACGGTTAGCCACCTCAGCCAACGGGTTATAGTAATAACCGTTACCACGGTCCAGACGACAAGCCAGTTCATTGAATATCTTGTTACCATAACTTCCGCTGGCACTGACAAAGAGGTCCCAGTTCTTATAAGCCACCTTCGTATTGAAACCATAGGTGAATTTAGGCTGGATATTGCCCAGCACCACGCGATCCTGCTCGTTGATGACATGATCACCATTGATATCCTCAAACTTCGGATTACCCGGCTCTACGGTCTGAATGGTCTGGGTAGGCAGTTGACTCAGGTCCTCATCAGCCTGGATGATACCCTTGAAGCGATAGCCATAGAAAGAACCGAGGGGTTCGCCTACCTTCACAATAAGTGGATTGGTATAGCCATGACTGGGAATGAAGTATTCGGCATTGCCCAGACTGGTTACCTCGTTCTTGTTATGAGCAATATTGGCATTGACATTCCACTTCCATTTCTTGTTGTCTATCAGCACACCGCCAACTTCCAGTTCTACGCCCTTATTGGTCACAGACCCCACATTACGCAGCACGGTGTCGAAACCAGTCACCTGTTCCACAGGCACGTTGAGCAGCAGGTCGCTGGTCTTCTTGTAATAACCATCCAGCGTCACTGTCAGTCGGTTCTGGAAGAAGCCTGTGCTGAGACCAATATTATAAGAGGTGGTGGTTTCCCACTTCAGGTCGGGATTCGACTTGTTGGTGATGATATAACCCGTGGCACGCTGGTTGTTGACAATCACGGTACGAGGTTCCACATTGGCAGCAAACTGATAGTCGCCAATCTCCTGATTACCCACCACACCCACAGAAGCACGCAGTTGGATGAAATCTACATTCTTACCCAGATGGAGCCACTTCTCGCGGTCTATATTCCACGACAAGCCCAACGAGGGGAACCAGCCCCAGCGGTGATTCTTGGCAAAGCGGCTGCTGCCGTCGGCACGCAGGGTGAGCGACACATTGTAGCGTGAATTGAAAGAATAGTTCACGCGACCCAGCCATGACTGCAACGTCGAGATATAATGACCACTCGACGATGGATTGGTAGTACTGGCAGCCCCTAAGTTGTCATAGCCCGTATCATCATTGCTGAATCCGTAGGCTGAGGTGGCAATGCGACTGCGATCGGTACGCTGGGCAGTATATCCCACGAGAGCCGTCACCGAATGTCCACCCTTGAAGGTCTTGGTATAAGTGGCTGTATATTCGGTCTGCCACACATGGGTCTTATTCTGACCCACTGCCGCATAACCGCTATTGGCCAAGCCATCAGAGGTGTATGACGGTGCATAGTAACTCTGGCGCGTATTCGACAGGTCGGCACCCAGACTGGCCTTCAGTTTCAGGACGGGCAGGATGGTCCACTCCGCAAATCCTGTGGCGATGATACGACTGTTCTCGGTACTCGTCTGGTAGTTCACCAGGTCGCTGATGGGGTTGCCCACCTTACCATTATAGATATCGACACTCGTAGGATTGGGTTCGTAGTTGAAACTGCCATCTTCATTGTAGATTGGCGTATAAGGTGTGTGCGAGATGGCTCCCATCCACGAGTTGGCGGCAAACATCGAACTGCGGTCCGACTGTCCTTTCATGGTGCTCAGCGCCCCACTGGCATTCACGCCGACAAGCAGGTTCTTGAACACATTCCGCTCGTAGTTGACACGGCCTGCATAGCGCTTCAGACTCGTACCCAACAGGATACCCTCCTGACTTTTATAACTGCCGCTGATGCTGTAGCGCGACACCTCGTCGCCACCCACGGCAGAGAGTTGGTGTTCCTGACTGAAAGCGGTCCGCAGCGCAGCATCCTGCCAGTCGTAGGTCGCTTTGGGCTCATCCAGGCGATAGCCCACCTCACCATTCTCATACAGTTCGTTCCAGATATCGGCCCACTGCCACGCATCGAGGAAATCCAGTTTCTTGGCGATCTTGCTCCAGCCGAACGAGGCACTGTAATTGATATTATTCTTGCCGTGCGAGCCTTTCTTGGTGGTGATGATGATCACACCGTTGGCACCTCGGGTACCGTAAATAGCAGTAGCCGATACATCCTTCAACACCTCGATGCTCTCGATATCCGAGGGATTCAGGAATGCCAGCGGATCGAGTGAAGCATCAGTACCCCGAGCCCCCGTCTTGGTGGACGCCACATCATTATAGACGATAAAGCCGTCGATGACATAAAGGGGTTCATTACCACCGGTGATAGAGTTACCGCCACGGATGCGGATGATACTGGCGGCACCTGGTTGGCCACTGGTAGTAGTGACATTCAGTCCTGCTACGGCTCCTTGCAAGGCACTCTCCACAGAGGTGTTCTGCTGTTTCAGCAGTTCGTCGCCGACACTCGAGATACTACTTGTCAGTTCCAAACGTTTCTGGGCACCGTAACCCACCACGACTACTTCGTCCAACTTACTGGCGTTATCTATCAGAGAGATCTCTACGGGTTCCTCGAAGTCGTACACATCCACGTCGAGGGGACGGTAGCCTACGTATTCCACACGGAGGGTCAGCGGAGCCTCCACTTTCGTCTGGAGGGAGAAGTTGCCGTCAACGTCGGTGACGACGCCTTGACCCTTTTCACTTTTCACGATAACCGATGCGCCTATCAGTGGCTCACCTGTCCGAGCATCGGTGATATGACCTGTAATCAGGCCTTGTGCAACAGCCAACAAGGGGCTGACTGCAACGAATGTTGCAATTAACAATCTTTTTACCATAAGTCTAAATGTGTGTTAGTTTATTTCTGGGCAGTCAGTGTGTTCTTGATTTTGCTGGCCTCTGCCTCTGCTACTTTCTGATCCAGATTCAGCAAGCCGTATGTGTGGTTAAACTTCGTGCCATTAGCCAGGATCCACTCTAAGAAATGTCCGACAGCCTCATCAGCGATGTTAAAGTCAAGGCCTATTTTCTCCACAGCCACTTCAGAGACCTTACCATTCTCCAGTGCTTCAAGCACTTCGTCGAGTGTTCCATCGTCACTGAAACGCTGGGCCAAGTCGTGCTTCACGTCGATGCCTACCAGCGAGAGGTCACTCTTCAGATGACGGTTCTCCAAATCGAAGATGTTCGACAGAGCATTGAACGATACACCGAGCGGATCCTTCTGCAGGGCTGTGTTCAGGAAGAGGTCGTCGCCAGAGATGCGCTTGCCCCGGAAGTTGGCAGCCTCCTCGCCGAAATTGTGGGCAAACGATGTCGCTACCGATGTGGCATTGCTGCCGCTATAGATAATGATGTTCTCGAAAGCCTTGATCTTCTTCACATCCTCGTCGAAATCATCATTGAGGAAGAAGAGTTGCTTGAGTTTTTTCGCATTCAGATGTTTTCCTTCGAGCAGGCGTGCTGCCTCAGAACTACGGGCTGTGATAGGCAGCACGGCTGTCTCTCCGAAATAAACAATGGTATGGCTAAAGTCTTTCGTGTTGCGATCACTTTCCTTGTTTTCAAGTACTACACTCAGGTCTATGTCATCCTGACCTTTCTGTCCTTTGGCAATCTGAAACTCTACGCCAGGTTGTGTTTTTGCATATTCAGATATCCATTTCTCTACCAATGGACGGACAAATCGCGGTGCCTTCACATAGCGAACACCGCTGTTAGTACCATTACCCTCTCCCCAGGCGTTGTTCAGCCCGAGGCTTAAAATCAATGCTATTGTAAATGCTATTCTTTTCATAATCTTTTTGTTTTATTTGTTCTTTACCTATTATTATATATACACTCCCTTTCATCGTCATGGCCATCATCATCTGGCTACAACAACCATGCATTCGCATATTACACATTCGCATCATAACTCTCTTTTTTATTTATTAATAACCTAAATATTACTTCACTTTCGGTGCAAGGTCAGTGCAAGCCGAATGCAATCGAATTTATTCGAATTGCTGAGGCGCCGCCTGAACTCGCAGTGTGATTGAATCACGCTGCAAAGGTACGGCGATTTCCGCACTCCCACAATCCCCTCGATATGTCATTCCACATACCATGAGTATGGTATTTAGGCAATTTTAGGGCTTTTTACGTGAATTTTTAGAAGAAAAACAGTACCTTTGCAGCGTTAAATAGACAGAAAATGGCAATACAAGATGCAATATTCAGACGCTCAGAATTGCTTTTGGGCGAGGAGGCGATGGAACAGATTGCCCAGAAGCGGGTGATTATCTTTGGCGTGGGCGGCGTAGGATCGTGGTGCGCCGAGAGTCTAGTACGCAGCGGCATCCGACAGTTGACGATTGTGGACTCTGATCGTGTGTGCATCACCAACATCAACCGCCAACTGATGGCGACAACCATGACCGTAGGGCAGGTAAAGGTGGATGCACTGAAAGAGCGTTTGCTCGCCATCAATCCCTCTGCGGAAATCATAGCCTTGCAACAGATATTCAATGAGGATACGGCAGAGAGTTTCAGCCTCGATACATACGATTACATCATTGATGCCATAGATTCGTTGAAGGACAAAGCCCTGCTTATCCTGATGGCAACGCAACTCTCCACCTCCAAACTCTTCTCCTCCATGGGTGCCGCCCTGAAACTCGACCCTACTCGCATCAATGTAACGGAGTTCTGGAAGGTGCAAGGTGACCCGTTGGCTCGTGCACTCCGTAAGAAGTTTAAGTCGCGTGGAGAGTTCCCCAAGCGCAAGTTCCAGTGTGTTTATAGTGATGAATTATTGGAGAACAAAGGCCATAATGCTACCTGTGGTACAGAGCAGTGTATGTGCCCCAAAGCAAAAAATGGTCCAGGTGACCCAAATCTCCTGAACCATGAATGGTGTTCCCTGAAAGCACAAATCAACGGCACCCTTTCCCACATCACCGCTATCTTCGGCTTCACCCTCGCTGGTCTTGTCATACAGGATATTTGTAAATCCCTCGCAGACCAATAAGAGACTTTGCAGCAATAGTATTTCAATGCCTGAAATCTGGAACATGGCATTCTTGAAACGGCATGACATGTCTGGAAATCTCAAATATATCGCTTCCGGGGTGCAAAAATCAGCCTGAAATCTGGGGCACGTTTATGTACGGTGTGCATAATGTTCCCCCAGATCTGGGGCATATAAATGAGATTCTGAAATGGTTTGCCTGAATTTGGGGCATATAAATGAAATTTCTAAATGGCCTTTCCCGGATCCAGGCCGAGCAATCACCTATTCATTGAAAGAATAAAAGACTAGAAGCGCAACCCGCTTCCATTTTTTTTAGTCTTCTTTGACTATCGGATATAGTTCGATAAACTCACCTTGATGGTTTTGCCCGTCGTTGATGAGTTCGGCAAACTTCTGACCTACGGTTTCGATGTCGTGGAAACCTGGGAGAGCCATATTGCCGTTCAGGTCGGTGGTGGTGGGTCCTGGATGGACGGAGAAGATTTCCACAGGGGTGTTGCTCTGCTGGAATTCAATCGCCATCACACCCATCATGGCATTTTGGGCGGCTTTGCTGGCAACGTAGGCTAACGGATGCCAGTAAGGACTGATTTCTGAGGGTACGGTGACGTTGGCGATACGGCCTGCGTTTTTGGCAATTAGAGGAATCAATGCCTTGGTCAATGCGAAGGTGCCGACAAAATTCACATCGAGGGTCTCCTTAATCACGCTGATTTCTGTATGTTCGCTGTCCACACTCATATCGCCAGGAATACCAGCATTGTTCACGAGCAGTGTCAACTCTGGATATTTCTCGTTGATCTTCTTGGCAGCCTTTTCAATACCATCGAGGTCTTTCAATTCGATGTTTACCCATCCGAGCACATCGATGCCCTCAGTTTTCAACTCATTGATAGCTTTTGTGGCACGCTGCTCATCACGTGCACCGATGATTACTTGCCAGCCACTCAGGCCGAGATGTTTTGCAATTCCGAAGCCGATGCCCTTATTGGCACCAGTTACTAATACTGTCTTTTTACTCATTTCTTATCTTTTTTGGTTGGTTTCACTTCTTTAGCCTCGTACTTGATTTTCTTAAAGCCCTCGATAATGGAGGGAACGGTGGTCTTGTCAGCATCATACTCGATGATGACGGTTTTGTCGTTGAGGTTGGTTTTGATGCTCTTGATACCCTTCTCGAAGCGGATGTTTTCCTTGATCTTCTTCTCACAGTTGGCGCAGTGCATCTGTGGGGTTGTGGTCAGTACGACGGTCTTAATGTCTTTTGCAAAGCAAACGCTTACGAATGCCAATACGATGAATAATGCTTTTGTTCTCATATCTTTTCCCAATTTAATCTGATTCCTATATAATAGATGGCGCCGTGGACGGGTCCCCAGACCATCGTGGCATCGAAGTTCATGCTCCAAGGATCGTCAGCAGCAATGATGGGGTTCTTTTGCTTGCGACCTGTGATGTTCTCGCCACCGGCATAGATGCTCCAATGGCGGAAGAAACGGGTGACTTGAGCGTTCAGTTGCTCAAAGCCCTTATAGCGGCTGTCCCACGAAGGGGTGCCGTCGCCAGTAATATATGGATCTGGCATACGCCCGCCACCGTTCAATTGCAACGTCGCATCAAACTGCCATTTGCCCAAGCCCGGCTTATACTGGGCAGTGATAAGACCTTTATACTTGTTGGTCAGGGGCTTTTCGCGAAGTACACCGCCGTAGGTTGACTTGACATTCGTACGGCGGTAGGTGGCAGAAAGTGTAAACCCGTCGAAGAGTTCGCTGGTTGCTTCCACCTGCCAAGTATGCGAGTAACTGTCACCCACGAGGTTGGTAAAGTGGACGGCGTGAGGGTTACTGTCCATATCGACGAGCATCTGGTGCAGGAACGTGGTGTAATAATACTCTGCATTGAGGTTCAACGTCCGCTCACCGATGGGGATGCTGAGGGCAGCACTCAGTCCGTAGTTCCACGCTTCCTCTTGGTCGAGATCTTTGTCGATGAGCATCACGCGACCGCTGGCCAACAGATAGTTGTACTCCGCCATCACATGGTTGGTGCGATAGCCCTTGCCGATAGAACCGCGCAGGGTCACTATATCGTTGGGAGAATACTTCAAGTGCATACGAGGGGTGACAAAGCCGCCGTAGATATTACTATGGTTCCAACGCAGACCACCCATCAGCGTAAACTGTTCATCGACCTTAAATGTGTATTGGGCATAGACACCAGATGTGGTTTCGTCGAAGTCAAACTTGTCGTGGTTTAGACTTACGCCAGTGGATAGATTGTGGTGTTCATTAAAATCTGTCTCGAACAACAGCGAGGCATACCCGTTGCGTTGGTCTGTGTTATATTGTTTCTTGCCGTAGAGCGCATTCTCATGATGTAGTGAACCAGAGAGAATCAGCGCTATGTTCGAGCCGTGTTCTTGGTCGAAGATATAGGCATTCTTCGCGAAAGCCTCGTAGCGTTCGTTGGTAATGTCGATAAGGTAAGGGTTATCGTGGAAGGCGCAGTCCTCGTCATGATGCCCGATTTGCCCACCCTCACGATGTTCCTTCAATCCTTTTATCGCTGCTTGGAAGATATAGTTATCACTGACCCACGCCCAACGGTTCATCAGCGAACCCTGTCGCACCTTGGGCATATCAGCAAAGCCGTCGTCGTTCTCGTCGTGTACTTTGTCGAGTATCTCGTAGTGTCCCAACAATGCCGTGCTCCAACGGTCCGACAGATGCAGGTTCGCACCAAGGTTCGCCTCCAACTTGCCCTTTGTGTTATAATAGAGATTCGCGTCGGCAAAGGGTGTGGCCTGCGGTTTCTTAAACTCCACATTAATCTGCCCCGTGATGCTTTCGTAACCGTTCTTCACTGACGAGGCACCCTTCGACACCTGAATGCTCTGCATCCACGGCCCAGGGATATAGCCTAATGAATAGGGAGCCGCCGCACCACGATAGTTGGGAATATTTTCGGTGAGCATCTGCACGTAGGTTCCGCTTAGTCCCAATAGTTTGATTTGCTGAGCACCTGTCGCTGCATCGGCATAGTTCACATCCACAGAGGGATTGGTGGTAAAACTCTCACCGAGGTTACAGCATGCCGCCCGCAACAATTCCACGCTACCGATGAAGTCGGTATTGCCGAGGCCCTTCGTCTTAGCATGAGTCCCATGAGCCGACACACTTACCTCCTGCAACTGCTCTGCCCGCCAGACACTATCCGTGCTTTCGGTGACCTGTCCGTAAGCCCCCGAAGTAGTCAGCAGTGCGGCTATCATCCAGCCGAAGAATCTCTTGCTCATCATTTGGCTGCAAAGGTAGGTACTTTTTCTTTATCTTGCAGTTTCTTTGTCAAACGCTTAAACATGTTTAACTAAATCACGACAAATCCTTATCGACCATGGATGCTACACATGAGTCGGAACGGCATGACAAGTCAGGGTTTCCGGGCAATTCATTTTTGTTTTCCGATTGGATGAGTTAGTTTTGTATCATCACGCTCCAGAAGTGGAGACACCAGTCAGAATTATAACACATATTGCTTCTGATCTGCAAAAGTCTGCCCTAAATCCAGGGCAAGATTTTCTGGGGTCGGAATTATTTGCCCTGAATCTGAGGCACGTTTTTCCGAGGTCGGAATAATTTCCCCCAGATTTGGGGCATATAAATGAAATCCCAAAATGGTCTGTTGCCCACAAATACTAATCTAAACTATTTCTGCTACGACTTCAATCTCAACTAATGCCCCTTTCGGCAATGTCTTGACGGCAACAGCAGAACGGGCGGGATATGGTTCTGTGAAGAAGTCGGCATAGACAGCATTCATATCTGCGAAATCGTTCATATCGGCCATGAATACCGTTGTCTTTACGACATTGCCCATCGTCAGCCCGGCTTCTTTGAGAATAGCCTGAACGTTGGTCAACGACTGGCGCGTCTGCTCCTTAATGCCTCCTTCAACGAAGTTTCCTGTAACTGGGTCAATGGGAATCTGGCCAGAGGTATATACAAGATCCCCTACTTTGATGCCCTGACTATATGGACCGATGGCAGCCGGAGCCTTTGTTGTACTGATTGCTTTCATAAACCTAATCTGTTTTTATCGGGTACAAAGGTACTGCTTTTCCGGCAAACTCTGCACTATGAAATGAATAAAAATGATTAAATCCCCAGACCTCCTTCAAAATGCCTTTCCACGGCCTTCGACTGCTGGACGCGGGAGTTGGGGGCAACATCGTGGGTCACCCAGATGTTACCGCCGATAACGGAGTCATGACCGATGGTGATACGGCCCAGGATGCTGGCATTGCTATAGATGGTGACATTGTCCTCGATGATGGGATGACGGGGTATGTTGAGCATGTTTCCGTCAGCGTCTTTCTTGAAACTCTTGGAACCCAGCGTCACACCCTGATAGAGCGTCACGTGACTGCCGATGATACAGGTCTCACCGATAACCACGCCTGTACCATGATCAATGGCAAAGTATTCGCCAATCTGCGCACCGGGATGGATGTCGATGCCCGTTTCTGAGTGTGCCAACTCGGTGATGATGCGTGGAATGACAGGCACCTGCAGTTCGTGTAGCTTATGAGCGATACGATAGTGGATCATGGCTTTCGTCACAGGATAGCTGAAGATAATCTCGCCATAGTTGATGGCAGCAGGGTCGTTGTCGAACATGGCCTGCACGTCAGTATAGAGCAACCGTTTGATTTCAGGCAGTGCATCAATCAGTTGCAATGCCAAGTCTCTGGCCTTATCCTGTACCTGCTGTCTCGTCGTGATGGCCTCGCTTTTCTCGCCAAACTGAAGGCCGTAGGATATCTGTCTTGCCAGTGTTTGAAGCAGCTCTTCCATGTGAACGCCAATGTTGTAAGAGCGGATGGTCTCATGGCATTGCCGCTTATTGAAGTAGTCAGGAAAGATGATGCTTTTCACCAGATTGATGATTTTCTTCACCTGTTCCACAGAGGGCAGTGATGCTTCCGTCTGTGGCATCATACGTGTTTCCTGTTCCGTCTGGCGCGACAGTTGACGGACATTACGTTCGAGTATTTCTATAGTTTTTGTGTCCATAACATCTCCTGATTATAGATGTACTTCTTTGTCCACGACTTCGCCATTCAGGATCTTGAAGGAGTTCAGATGAACGCCCTCATGGAGCGAGAGGATGGCATAGCGGATGGTGGGATCGTTGGCCAAGCGCAGGTCTTCCTGCGAAGGGCGCGAGGGCGAGGCAGGATGGCTATGCCAGTTGGCGAGAATCTTCAGACCCTTGCTTCGAGCGTATCTCAGTGCAGCAAACTGATCCTTGGGCGCGAAGGAGAAATGCTCTGGGGAGTGGTCGATGTTCTCCATCCAGTAGTGCTCTGTCACGACATCGCCGTCAGGGCCGCTGGTGCCCAGCAGGTAACCGCATGTCTCGTTGGGTGCGTCCTGCCGGGCCTGGCTAATCAATTCATCAATGATATTCTGTGGAATGTACATTCAATATAATTCGTTTATTTAGTGAAATTCGTGGTTGAAAAGAATCAGTGGTTCTTCAGGTCGCACGCGGCCTGTTCGTAGTCTATCAAATGATCGATAGTGGGGTTGCTACCACAGATGGCGCATGAGTCGCGATGCTTCACGGGCACCGTACGGAACTGCATAGTTTTGGCGTCGAAAGTGAGCAGACGATTTGTTAATAACTCGCCGATGCCCGTAAAGTACTTCAACGTCTCAGCAGCCTGAATAGTGCCGAGCATACCGGCGATGGCACCTAATACCCCTGCCTGCGAACAGGTGGGAACGGCTCCTGCGGGAGGCGGTTCTTTGAACATACAACGGTAGCAGGCCGTGTTAGGCAGATGGGTAAACGTCTGCCCGTTGAAACGCAGGATACCACCATGTGAGAAAGGCTTGCCAGCCATCACACAGGCATCGTTGATAAGAAATTTTACGGGGAAATTGTCTGTACCGTCGACGATAAAGTCGTACTCCTTGATGATATCGAGCGCATTTGATGAGTCAAGGAACTCATAGTAGGTATCCACCTTCACATCAGGGTTGATGGCCTTGATCTTCTCTTCGGCACTCTTCACCTTTGGCACACCTATGTCCTTCGTGAAATGAATCACCTGGCGCTGCAGATTACTTAGGTCCACCACATCGGCATCCACGATACCAATGGTACCTATGCCCGCCGCAGCGAGGTAGAGCGATACCGGAGCCCCCAGTCCGCCAGCACCTACCACGAGCACACGTGCGTTCATTATCTTCTCTTGTCCTTCCACGCCGACATCCTGCAACAGGATGTGCCGCGAATAGCGCTGTATCTGTTCTTCAGTAAAGTCGATCATATCTTTTAACTTTTCACTCCTCATTTTTCACTTTACAGTTCCTCCTCCCATGAAATAGAGGAAATCGACCTTGTCGCCTTCCTTCAGTTGAATACCATCCCAGTCGTTGGGGTCGGCGAACTCCTCGTTCACCTGCACGCTGACCATCTCGGGCTGTTGTACATCGTTCTGCTTAATCAGTTCACTTACATTGAGCGGTAGGCTTACTTCCTGCGCGTCTCCATTTACATAAATCTTTGCCATAATTGTTTGAGTTTGAATTCGGATGCAAAGGTACGGCGATTTCCCTGATACCACAATCCCACAGGGATGGTAAATCGCATACCATATCATGGGTATGCAAAATGCCACGAATAGGTGATTGTGGGAATGCCAAAACCGCCGTACCTTTGCAGCGTGATTCAATCACACTGCGAAGTCAGGCTGCACCTCGGCATAGAGCAAGTTCTCTGCGCTCGGTTTGCACTGACTTTGTCACCCAGACTCAAACGCATAAAATTATGGCAGAAAACAAGAAACTAAGCATCATCGCCTTCAGTGGCGATTTTGACAAACTGACAGCAGTATTTACATTAGGTACGGGCGCGGCTGCAGTGGGGTATGAGGTGAACATCTTCTTCACCTTCTGGGGCCTCGACGCCATCAAACAGAAACAGGGACGCTCGTTTACTGGCGGTAACTGGCTGACGAAGATCTTCGGCTTTATGATGGGTGGACTGAAAGTCACTCCTACCAGTCGTTTCAACTTCCTCGGTGCTGGTCCGAAGATCTTCCGTTATCTGATGCGTAAGAACAATGTGGCAACCCTCGAGGAACTCGTTGAGGCAGCCAAGGCCCTCGGCATCAACCTCTATGCCTGTGAGATGGCGATGCACGTACTCGGTCTCAAGAAAGAGGACTTTATCCCAGAGGTGAAGGATGTACTCGGCGTGGCTTCGTTCCTGAATCTCTCCGAAGGTGGACAGACATTATTTATTTAAATTGGTAAGGATATGGCAACAAAGGTATTAGACATCACGAAGGAGCACTGCCCGATGACTTTCGTCAAGACAAAGATTGAACTGTCGAAACTACAGCCGGGCGACATCCTCGAAGTGCTGCTCGCTGAAGGCGAACCGCTCGATAACGTGCCTCGTAATGCCCGTGAGCAGGGCTATAACGTCATCAGCGTGGAACACGTGGAAGGAACCACACATCGAGTAACAATAAAGAAGTAAAAAAATATAAATATCAATCTCAAACATCAAAAATCAAAAACATTATGGCAGATTCTAATTTACAGCGCAGTGTGACCACTGCTACCGCCAGAAGACTGGCAACGACTACCAAGACCGCCCCACAGATGGGCTCCATCACCCCGAGACTATTGTTGAAACTCCTGCCCTGGGTGCAGGTCAGCGGCGGTACCTTCCGTGTGAACCGCACAAAAGTAGAACTTCGTAAGAACGACCGCCTGCCCATTCAGTATGTGAATGGCGTACCATCGTTCACGGCAAAGAACCTGAAGGCTATTCCACTCTTCTCTGAGTTCGACGACGAGATACTGCACCGTCTGGTGAGTTCGTTCGAAACCAAAGAGGTAGATGTCGATCAACTCTTCGTAGAGGAGGGTAAGGACAAACAACGCTTCTTTATTGTGGCCAGCGGTCAGGCAGAGGTTGTCAGCAAAGGCCCTCACGGTGAAGACCTGCGGATCGCTCTTTTGGGCGATGGCGAATATTTTGGTGAGGCCGATTTGCTGGATGAGCAGGAATCGACGGTCAGCGTGCGCGCCATCACCCCGACGGTGTTCCTCGGACTGAAACTGAAGGAACTGATCAAATTTATCAAGGAGGTGCCCGATTTCCGTGAGACGTTTGAGAAGGCTGTTGACAAACAACTCCGCCTCAAGGCGTCTGTCAATGATAATGGTGAGAAGCATATTGACCTGGTGAGCGGTCACGAGGAGGACAACATCATCCCCGAGACCTACATCGATTACGAAGAGAATCCGACGGAGTATTCGCTGAATACGCTGCAGACGGTGGTGCGTGTGCATACTCGCGTCTCAGACCTTTATAATAATCCCTACAACCAGTTGGAGGAGCAGTTGCGCCTCTCTATCGAGAGCATCAAAGAGCGTCAGGAGTGGGAACTCATCAACAACAAGCAATTCGGTTTGCTGGCTGCGGCCAACCCCGCCTACCGCATCACCACCCGTTATGGAGCGCCCACACCTGACGACCTCGATGAGTTGTTGTCGCTGGTCTGGAAGGAACCTGCCTTCTTCATCGCAAACCCACGAGCCATCGCGGCCTTTGAGCGCGAATGTACCTGGCGCGGTGTGCCTCCTGTAACCACCGACCTCTTTGGCACGAAGGTTATCCTGTGGCGCGGTGTGCCTCTGATTCCTTCAGACAAGGTGGAGGTAGAAGGCCAGTACTTGACAGGTCGCGGTGTTGGCACAACCAAGATAATCCTCGTACGTGTCGGTGAAAAGAACCAGGGTGTTGTCGGCCTGCATCAGAGCGGTATCCCTGGCGAGATAGCCCCGTCGCTCTCTGCCCGATTGATGGGACTCGACAAGTTTGGCGTGGCCTCGTATCTGCTCACGAAGTACTTCTCGCTGGCAGCCCTCACCGACGATGCCATCGCCGTGCTCGAGAACGTAGAGGTGGGCTATTACCATGACTATCAGCACAGAAACAAGGTCGAGAAGTAATTAGAAATTAGTAATTATGATTACTCCTATAGATACAAATAGTATTAACGGCTACGGACTGGAGGATCCTGGGTTTGCATTGCTCAGGGAGGTGGCACAGAAGTACTGCCCTGAGGAACTGCAGGCGGAGCGGAAGGCGGTACTGCCAGACGAAAGCCTCAACCTTTCGGGGTTGGAAGCCGGCTTCATGCAACTTCTGGCTGGAGGCAGCGGCTATGGCGACCTTCCTTATCTTGGAGATACTGACGCCCAAACCTCATCGTTGCCAAAAGACGACGGCTTCGGCATCGGCATCCCTGAGACGCGGAAACTGCGCGACCTCCACTATGAAGAGGCCGACACGCTGAACTCGGAGCAAATCAAGAAGGACTTTCCTGTGCTCAACCAAAAGGTGAACGGCCACGACCTCGTGTGGTTGGACAATGGTGCGACGACACAGAAGCCGAATCAGGTGATTGATAAGATATCGGACTACTACCGTACGTACAACTCGAACATCCACCGTGGGGCGCACACGTTGGCAGCCCGTGCAACGGATGCCTACGAAGAGGCCCGCGAGAAGGTGCAGCGTTTCATCAATGCTGCCACCAGCGAGGAGATTATCTTCGTACGCGGAACCACCGAGGGCATCAACCTCGTGGCGCAGACCTACGGACGGCAGTTCCTGACACCTGGCGACGAGGTCATCGTCTCTGAACTCGACCACCATGCGAACATCGTACCCTGGCAGCGTGTTGCTCAGGAGAAAGGCGCTACATTGCGAGCCATCCCCACAGACCAGAACGGCGACCTCATCCTCTCTGAACTTGAACGACTCATCACACCTCGAACCCGTTTTGTGAGTGTGGGTCATGTGAACAACACGTTCGGTACCATCAACGACGTGCAGCGCATCATTGACATCGCCCACGCACACCAGATTCCCGTGCTGATTGACGGTGCACAGTCGATAGCCCACACACCTGTAGATGTGCAGGCCCTTGGTGCAGACTTCTTCGTATTCAGCGGTCATAAGATCTATGGGCCCAACGGTATCGGTGTGGTGTATGGTCGGAAGGAACTCTTGGATAAGATGCAGCCCTGGCAGGGTGGCGGTAACATGATTAAGGACGTGACCATCGAGCGTACAGAATATAATGTACCGCCTGCCCGTTTCGAGGCTGGTACACCCAATGTGGCCGACGCCATCGGACTGGGAGCAGCACTCGACTACGTGAGCCGTCTCGGCATCCGCAACATCGAGCATCACGAGCATCAGTTGACGGAATATGCACGAGAACAACTCGGACAGATTTCTGGTTTGACGCTCATCGGCAATCCCAAGAACCGTGTGTCAGTCGTGTCATTCGTGCTCGATGGCATCCCCGTCCCCGAAACAGGTACGTTATTAGATAAGGAGGGCATCGCAGTGCGTGCTGGTCACCACTGCGCCCAGCCCGCCCTCCGCGCACTGGGCTACGAGATGAGTGTCCGCCCCACCTTCGCCCTCTACAATACCCGCGAGGATGTGGACAAACTTGTGATTGCAGTAAAAAAGATAATCGGACAATAATGCAGTACGAAACGAAAATACTGACGACGAAGTATCAGAAGCCTGATATATACGGGTCATTGTCGATGCCCGTCTACTATACGGCGGCGTTTGAGTTTGAGTCTGCCAAGGCCATGGGCGACGCATTTTGCGGTCGTTCCATGGCCCCGTCGTATGCCCGCATCGCCAATCCCACGACCACCTATCTGGAGGAACGTGTCAGGCAGTTGACGGGTGCCGCCAGTGTGACGGCTCTCAACACGGGCATGACGGCCATCCACTATGCCCTGACGGCTGTCAGCGCAGCAGGACTCAACATAGTGGCCTCGAAACATCTGTTTGGAAATAGCGTCTCGCTGATTCGCGACACCTTGGGCACATTCGGCGTGGAGCCGCGCTTTGTCGATTTCACGAAACCAGAGGAGGTGGAGGCGCAGATTGATGACAAGACCTGTGCCTTGTTCTTCGAGATCATCACCAATCCGCAGTTGTTTGTGGCCGATATCCAAAAGTTGGCTGACATTGCCCATCAGGCAGGTGTGCCCCTGATTGCCGATACGACCATCGTGCCGTTCTCTGCCTTCCATGCCGTCGATTTCGGTGTGGATATTGAAGTGGTGTCGAGTACAAAGTATATCTCCGGCGGCGGTACAGGATTGGGCGGACTGCTTATCGACTACGGACAGTTTGACTGGAGCCAGTCACCCTCCTCGGCCCTACAGGCCCGAACCAAGAAGGTTGGTAAGAAACTGGCCTTCACCGCTCGTGTGAAGACAGAATTGATAACTAATCTCGGTGGACTGATGACACCTCAGGTGGCCTATATGGAGACGCTCGGCCTCGATACGCTCGACATTCGATTCCGTCGTCAGGCAGAGACCACGCTGTGGCTCGCAAAACAGTGCCAGCAGTTGCCGGAGATCAAACGTGTCAACTATACCGGCCTTGAGGATAATCCTTTCTATGAACTCTCTCGTAAGCAGTTCGGCCCATTGCCAGGTGCCGTCTTCACCATCGACCTCGAATCGAAGGAAGCCGCATGGGCGTTCATCGACAAACTGCAGATTATCCGTCGTGCCACGAATCTCTTCGACCGCAAGTCGCTGGCCATCCATCCTGCTTCCACTATTTTCGGCCTCTTCACCGCCGAACAATGTGCAGAGATGTCCGTCCTTGATACGACAGTACGGTTAAGCATCGGACTCGAAGCAGGCGAAGATCTGCTGGATGATATTCGGCAGGCCGTGAAATGAAGAAAGTGAAGAGGCGACTCTTCACTTTCTTCATTGATTACCAATCGTAATCCTCTGCATAGTCATCAAACATCACCTCCTCCGTCCATCCGTTGTCGCGAAACAACTTGCGGATATTCTCTTGCAAAGCAGGCGTAATGAGGCGCGTGGCGATCAAGGGGACAGGCGATCAAGGGGACAGGTCATTGATCTTCTCGATCAAGGGGAAGGGAATCGGGAGTTAGAGCGACTTCCGTTTATATACAACAGCATAGGTCAATCCGCAGACACGAACCATCTGACGTGGACCTGCTCCAAGTTCACGCATCACGTCACGGACTATATCTTTCTGTCTATCCTTAGTGTGGAGTTGGAATTCTGGAATAGTCCTTGCCCCGCATTTACTCAGAAGCACCTCACGAACGGTCTCATCGGCTATAACCTTTTGATCGCCCATGTCGATACACCCAACCGTCTCAGGCAAAGGCATGTCAACCCAGGCTGTCAGTTCATCAATACCGTATCTCTTGATGGCAGGCTCAATATGGCATGCCCGTTGTAATGCCTGGTCCAGATAATCGTTACCCCAACTGCTATACATATAATCTTTTGCTGTCTTTACCAATCCTGCCTTTACGGGATTCTGATGGATATAGCGAAAAAGTGTCAGGAAATAGCCAGAGTCATTACACGGCTCGCTCTTGAAACGATCCTGAAGGAGATGACCTATACGGCCATATTTCTTGTTGTAATACGGCACATAGCATGAAGCGATGGATTTCACTACCTCACCCACCTTCAAACTCTTTTCGGCAATCAACAGATGGACATGATTGGGCATCAGGCAATAGGCGTAGATGTAACAAGGAACCGCTGACATCATTTTGAT
The DNA here is from genome assembly GCA_900320905.1 of uncultured Prevotella sp. GTDB lineage: Bacteria > Bacteroidota > Bacteroidia > Bacteroidales > Bacteroidaceae > Prevotella. The sequence continues at coordinate 208 of ONTZ01000028.1, read as the reverse complement.
GAAAGTCCAGTAGTCTTCGGTATCATCAAAAATGTCCTGACGGTTAATACCGCGCAGCATCACATGATAGATGCCTGTTCCGCTTGATTCTCTTGGCTTTCTTGGCATAATACTAAATTTAAAGATTATACAAAAACGCTGCAAAGATACAACTTATTATGGGAATTCACAAACTTTTTGGAGAAAAAAATCAATGACCTGTCCCCTT
>ONTZ01000068.1 GCA_900320905.1 uncultured Prevotella sp. | reverse complement strand
CGCCTGCGCCGATGGTACTGCAATGCAATGCGGGAGAGTAGGAGGCCGCCCCTTTTTCAGGAAAGGAAAGCCCTGGAGAGAAATCTCCGGGGCTTTTTCGTGTTTTTTGCCCAAATCCTTCGTTATTTGCGAAAAAGTTCATATCTTTGTCGGCAATATGCAGTGGACAGACAGAATTCGACAAGTTAAGATTATTCTTGTAATAGTGGCAATCGTGATTGCGGTGGCCTCGCTGTTAGTGTCACATCTGTTAGTTAAAGATTTGCAGCGTGAAGAACGTAATAAGATGGAGATCTGGGCGGAGGCTTTGAATGCGTTGAACAATGCAGATGAGACGACGGACTTGTCATTGGTGTTGAATGTGATACAGAGCAATAATACCATTCCTGTGATTGTGATGGATTCTGATGGAGTGGTTTCTGATTACCGGAATATTGAGATAAATGCCGAGACTGATGTAGATTCAGGAACATACGTTTCCCGATATGGAAAGCGAATGTATGACAGAGGTGACTATATCAAGATATATCTGGCTGAGAATGATTCTGTGGTTGCTGATTCTGAAGAGGTGCCTAAGGAGTCACAGCCTTATACGTTGGTATGCTATGATGAATCGATACTCTTGAGGCGATTGGCACAATATCCTTATTGGCAGTTGGGTATTGTGATGATTTTTGTCGTGGTGGCCATCTTTGCTCTGTTAGCCTCGAAGCGGGCTGAGCAGAACAAGGTGTGGGTTGGCCTGTCGAAAGAAACGGCCCATCAGTTGGGTACGCCGATATCCAGTCTGATGGCATGGGTGGAAATTTTGAAGGAAAATTATCCAGATGATGAATTGATACCGGAGATGGATAAGGATGTAAAGCGGTTGGAACTTGTTGCCGAGCGTTTTTCCAAGATTGGTTCTTTGCCAGAACCTGTCGATGCATCGATGAACCAAGTGTTGGTGCATGTGGTAGATTACATGAATCGCCGGACCTCGAAGAAGGTGGACATCTTGAGTCACTTGCCAGAGGAAGAAGTGATTGTGAAGATGAATGCCCAATTGTTTGAGTGGGTGATAGAGAATCTTTGTAAGAATGCCGTGGATGCAATGGAGGGTAGGGGAAGAATAGACCTGTCATTGATTGATGAAGACCATCGTGTAGTTGTTGAAGTAAGCGACAATGGTAAGGGTATCCGGAAGAAGGATATCAAGAACGTATTCACACCAGGCTTTACCACGAAGAAGCGTGGATGGGGCTTAGGCTTGTCATTGGCCAAACGGATTGTTGAGGAATACCACAAAGGAAAAATATTTGTCAAGGAATCGGAGGTGGGTGTCGGTACCACTTTCAGGATAGAAATTCAGAAATAGTTGCACAGTTGAAGAGAAAATGTGCGAGAATAGGGCTTGGCAGATAGTGATTTGATATGAAAAACATAAAAAAAGCAAATAAGTGTTTTGTATGTGAGAAAAAGTTTGTAACTTTGCACTCCAAATGTGAGTGAGTAAATGTGTAGTTTAGAGCAGTTTAAGATAGATTTGAAGCGTCTGACAGATGAGGTGACAGTCTCGGAATTCGACTTGGATAATCATTTCTTCGATGCTCTCGACGGTTCGGAATTGAGACAGGGGACATTGCATGTGTCGGTGTCTATACGCAAGGCAACCGGTTTTTTTGAACTCCAGTTTCATACTGAAGGCACAGTGGCTGTCACCTGTGACCGCTGTCTGGACGACATGGATCAGTCGATATCGACCGATAATCGTCTGGTAGTGAAATTAGGTTCGGCCTACTCCGAGGAAGATGATGTCATCACCGTGCCTGAGGACGAAGGAATACTCGACACGTCGTGGCTTATCTATGAGTTTATTATGCTGGCCATACCCATCAAGCATGTGCATGCACCTGGCAAGTGCAACCCTGCGATGAACAAAGTTCTGGAAGAACTCTCAACTGACCGAAGCAGCGATGAGGAGTCCAGTCAGCCTATAGACCCCCGATGGAGCAAACTTGCAGAAATACAAATTAAAGATTAAACATTAAATAATTAAGAATTATGGCACATCCTAAAAGAAGACAATCAAGTACTCGTCAGGCCAAGCGTCGTACTCACGACAAGGCCGTAGCACCTACACTGGCAGTATGCCCCAACTGCGGCGCTTACTATGTATATCACACAGTATGCCCCACTTGCGGTTACTATCGCGGTAAGGTTGCTATCAAGAAAGATGAAGAAGTTGCTGAATAATGAGCAGTAAGATCAGTGCGATAATCACGGGTGTTGGCGGCTATGTGCCCGACTATGTCCTCACCAATGAGGAACTGTCGAGAATGGTAGACACCAGCGATGAGTGGATTATGACACGTGTGGGTATTAAGGAGCGCCGTATCCTGACAGAAGAAGGACTCGGCACTTCTTATATGGCTCGTAAGGCTGCCAAACAGTTGATTCAGAAGACTGGGGTAGATCCGGACACCATCGATGCACTCATTGTCACCACTTCAACCGCAGATTATAAGTTCCCCTCAACAGCCAGTATTGTGCTTGGTAAACTCGGACTGAAGAATGCTTTTGCATTTGATTTCTGGGGAGCCTGTTGTGGTTTTCTCTATTCGCTCGATGTGGCAGCATCTATGATTCAGTGCGGCCGGTACAAGAAGATCATCGTTATCGGGGCAGACAAGATGTCATCGGTGACCGACTACAAGGATCGTCAGACCTGTCCACTTTTCGGAGATGGGGCGGCTGCTGTTTTGGTAGAGGGAACGGAAGAAGAGAATATTGGTGTGATGGACTCCTATTTCCGTGCCGATGGCAAGGGACTCCCGTTCTTGCATCTGAAAGCAGGCGGCTCTGTCTGTCCTCCGTCGCATTTTACGGTCGACCATCGTTTGCACTACCTTTATCAGGAAGGACGTACGGTGTTTCGATATGCCGTGACGAATATGAGCGATGACTGTGCCTTGATAGCCGATCGTAACGGACTGAACAAGGATAATATCCAGTGGATTGTTCCCCATCAGGCTAATATGCGTATCATAGAGGCTGTAGCCAAGCGCTTAGAAGTTCCGATGGAGCAGGTGATTGTGAATATCGAGCATTATGGTAATACCAGTGCCGCTACCATCCCCCTTGCGCTATGGGATAATGAGATCAAGTTCAAAAAGGGTGATAACATGATTTTTACTGCTTTTGGAGCGGGTTTCGTTCATGGGGCATCGTATTATAAGTGGGCTTACGACGGAAGTAAATATGCATAAGGCTGGATTCGTTAATATCGTTGGAAATCCCAACGTCGGTAAAAGTACGCTCATGAACCAGTTGGTTGGTGAGCGTATTTCAATTGCAACCTTTAAGGCTCAGACTACCCGTCATCGCATTATGGGTATTGTCAACACACCTGAGATGCAGATTGTCTTTTCAGACACACCGGGTGTGCTGAAGCCGAATTATAAGTTGCAAGAGTCGATGCTGGCTTTCTCGGAGTCGGCTTTGCAGGATGCTGATGTGTTGCTGTACGTCACGGATGTCGTGGAGAATCCAGAGAAGAACATGGATTTTCTCACGAAGGTACAGAAACTGGATGTACCCATCATACTGCTCATCAATAAAATCGATGAGTTATCCGGAAAATCCGGTGATCTTGGGAAGTCTGGAGATTCCACAAAGTCCAGTCAGCAGGCCCTTGGTGAAATAGTCGATTGTTGGCACGCTCTCTTACCCAAGGCCGAAATTCTCCCCATCTCTGCCAAGAATAAGTTCGGCGTGGATATGCTGTTAAAGCGTATTCAGGAACTCCTTCCGGAGAGTCCTGCCTATTTCGACAAGGATCAGTTGACGGATAAGCCTGCCCGTTTCTTCGTCTCGGAGATTATACGTGAGAAAATACTGCTCTATTACGATAAGGAGATTCCCTATAGTGTAGAAGTTGTCGTGGAGCGTTTTAAGGAGGATGAGAAGCATATCCACATCAATGCGATTATCTATGTGGAGCGTGACTCTCAGAAAGGCATTATCATCGGGCACCAGGGCGTGGCATTGAAGAAAGTTAGTACCGAGGCTCGGAAGTCACTGGAGAGATTTTTTGGTAAGCCTATTTTCTTAGAGGTGTTTGTGAAGGTGGATAAAGACTGGCGCTCCTCAGTGAGAGAATTGAATATTTTTGGGTACAATCCAGAATAACTAGGATAGTCTAGGGCAACCTATGGCAACCTAGAATTGCCTAGAGATAAATAGAAAGTATATGGCAAATTTAGTAGCGATCGTAGGACGACCGAATGTGGGAAAGTCCACCCTTTTCAACCGTTTGACGAAGAGCCGTCAGGCCATCGTCAGTGACGAGGCAGGAACCACACGTGACCGTCAATATGGTAAATGTGAATGGAATGGGCGGGAGTTCTCCGTCGTCGATACAGGTGGCTGGGTAGTTAACTCGGATGATATCTTTGAAGAAGAAATCCGTAAGCAGGTGATTATCGCCACAGAAGAGGCTGATCTGGTGCTCTTCCTTTGTGACATCAAGAACGGTGTGACAGACTGGGACATGGATGTGGCTCAGATTCTCCGTCGTGCTAAGTTGCCTGTTATTCTTGTGGCCAATAAGGCAGACGACAATAAGAATCTCTATGATCAGTATGAGTTCTATCAACTCGGATTGGGTGATCCATACTGCATCAGTGCTGCTACGGGAAGTGGTACGGGCGACCTGCTTGACAAGGTTCTGGATGTCCTGCCTGAGAAGGGTGGTGACAACTTAGAAGACGGCATCCCCCGCTTTGCAGTCGTAGGACGTCCGAATGCCGGCAAGTCGAGTCTCATCAATGCCTTTATTGGTGAAGAACGTAACATCGTGACTGAGATAGCCGGTACAACCCGTGATTCTATCTATACCCGCTATGACAAGTTCGGCTTCGACTTCTACTTGGTGGATACAGCAGGTATCCGTCGCAAGAACAAGGTGACGGAGGATTTGGAGTTTTATAGCGTGATGCGCTCTATCCGTGCCATTGAGAATTCGGATGTGTGTATCCTGATGATTGACGCCACCCGTGGCATTGAGGCGCAGGATATGAATATCTTCCAGTTGATCCAGAAGAACAACAAGAGCCTGGTGGTTGTTGTCAACAAGTGGGATTTGGTAGAGGATAAGTCGCAGATTGTCATTGACACCTTTACGAATGCTATCCGCAACCGTATGGCTCCATTCGTGGATTTTCCCATCATCTTTGCTTCGGCGCTGACGAAACAGCGTATCTTCAAAGTCTTGGAGACGGCCAAACAGGTCTATCTGAATCGTAAGGCCCGTATTGGGACTACGAAGTTGAATGAAGTAATGCTGCCCCTGATTGAGGCTTTCCCGCCTCCATCCATCAAGGGCAAATATATTAAGATTAAATATGTGTCGCAGGTGCCAGACACGCAGATACCCACGTTCGTGTTCTATGCTAACCTGCCGCAGTATGTGAAAGAACCATACAAGCGCTTCTTGGAGAATAAGATTCGTGAAAACTGGACACTGACGGGTACACCCATCAATGTCTTTATCCGTCAAAAATAGCATGAGACATCTCTTGTCATCGGCTGTAGTGCTTCTGCTTCTTTGTGCCTGTTCTGGTCCAACCGCAGAGGAAATGGCTTCACTTGCAGCCAAGGGCTATTACGAACACCTGATAGGTGGTGAATATGAGCATTTCCTGGCAGGCAAGGCCGGTGCAGACAGTTTTCCGAAGTCGTATCGCGAACAACTGATTATTGGGTATAAGCAGTTTGTTGCTCAGCAGGAAAGAACGCATCATGGTATTCATGATATCCGTATCGTTAGTGCGAAGGCTGATACTTTGCTAGAATGTATGAATGTGTTTCTGGTCTTCTGTTATGGTGACTCCACTAATGAGCAGGTAGCCGTTCCGATGGTTGAGTACCACGGAGCATGGAGGATGAAATAAGATAGTATCAACATATAAATATAGGACAGATGAAAAAGATTATTTTATTGTTAGTTGTAATTTGTTCTGGACTTATGTCAAGTGCGCAGACTTCTGAAAGTCAAGAAAATGGCTTTTTCAAGCATCTTGATGCGTCTTTGACTGTGGGCTCAACTGGTTTGGGCTTTGATCTTGCATCGCCTATGGGAGAGTACGCCCAGTTGCGTGCTGGCTTCTCTTTTATGCCTCATATTCATTATAAGATGAATTTCGAAGTGCAGGTGGGAGATGATGCTTCAAAATCGAAATCGAAGTTTCAGACCCTTTCAGGCCTTTTAAAGGATATGACAGGCTATCAGGTGGATAATAGTGTTGATATGATAGGTGTTCCTACTTATTACAATTTCAATTTGCTGGTGGATGTGTTCCCTTTCAAGAATAATAAGCATTGGCATTTTACGGCTGGCTTCTATTGGGGGAACTCTAAGATAGGAAAGGCTTATAATACGACGGAAGATATGCCTTCACTGGTGGCAGTCGGTATTTATAATAATATGTATGACAAGGCTATCAACAAGGAACCTTTTGTGACAATCAACTATAACGGAGTACCTTTTAGCGTGCCTGATGATCCGGAACAACAAGATATGCTGTATGAGAAGTTCTCGGAATATGGTCGTATGGGTGTTTGGATAGGTAATCATGTTTCTGACGGCTCTCCGTATATTGTGGAGCCAGATGAGAACAGTATGGTAAAGGCTGAGGTCAGGGTGAATACTTTCAAGCCCTATTTGGGCTTTGGATATGGTGGCCGCCTTATTAAAGGTGACGACAGATATAAGATATCCTTTGATTGTGGGGCGATGTTCTGGGGAGGTACACCAAGTATTCTGACTCATGATGGTACAGACCTTGCTAAAGATGTTGAGGGTGTCAAATGGAAAGTTGGGGATTATGTAAGATTAATCAAGGGAGTGAAGGTCTTTCCTGTGTTGAATGTCCGTATCACGCGAACCCTATTTTAGAATAATATAAGAGGGCGGTTCAGAATGAAGTGAACCCCAGAAGTTGGACAGAATACTTCTGGGGTTCATTATGTATACACATCACAGTTTAGAAGAAAAGAAAAGAATCATCCGCTTGCATGAGTTAGGAGCGAGCATGTCAGAGTTGATGAAACGGTATCATGTCCGTGACCATTACCTTTATATTCTATTTGGCAGATATGA
>ONTZ01000049.1 GCA_900320905.1 uncultured Prevotella sp. | reverse complement strand
TCTGCTTCTTGCAAAATCATTATTCCGAATATTCTAAAGAAACAACAGTAAATCAATAACTTACAAAGAATATTCGGAATAATCAAGATTTAGGAATAAAGCAACTTATTCAGAATTCCGAATAAGTTCGACAGCACTACCACGGGCTTTCCCTCCAAGTCAGGACGGAACACCCGCTCGCACGACACGTAGCAGTTATCGCAGTCAACAATCCCGTACATCCCTTATTTCCATTTCTTGATGGTGTAGATCACCACGCCCCACAGACGGAAGTCCGTAGTCTCGTCGATGCGGAAGGGACTGAATTTCTTGTTGGCGGCACGCAGTTCTATCCATCCTTCGGCCTTGTGTGTCAGGTCGAGGAACTTCACCGTAAACTCCCTGTCGATAGCGCCTACCACCACATCGCCGTGCTGCGGTTCGATGCTCCTGTCGATGACGGCAATGTCGCCTTTGCAGATGCCGACATCCATCATCGAGTCGCCTTCCACCAGTGCGTAAAAGGTTGCCTCCGGATTGCGGATCAGGTCGCGGTTAAAGTCGAGGCTCTCACCCATATAGTCCTCTGCCGGTGACGGGAAGCCCGCCTTGACTGCCTGCGCGAACTGCAATTCCAGTTGCTCCTTGAATTCTCCTTTGATCAGTTTCATATTGCATCCGTTTTGTTCATGTCGCTGCAAAAATACAAAAAAGATGTACCAAAAGTCGATACACCCCCGGGAGATTTAACTTTATTTTTGCAAAATAAAGAGGTTCTTTTGTGACATCGCGGATATCACAAAAGAACCGTCCCTTTGTTACAGGAGTTTGTTGTCTGTGCCAAGGAACAGCGTGGTATTGTCACCAGCCGCGAGAATGCAAGAGCCAACAGGTGCCAGATGGGAAGGACGGACATTGGTCATGCTTTTTACCCACCAAAAACGTGATTTTTTGAAAAAATCCGCTGTTTTTCAAATTATTATTTATAACTTTGCATCAGAATTTCAAAATGGCAGTTTGAAGAAATGATTAGCAAAACAGTATTAAAACAGATTCTGGCACCATCGAAGTAATGCCACTTTGGAACTGGATTCTCAAAGATGGGTTTCCTGGATAAAATAACAACGGGACGCAAGCACAAAAAACCGCTAACTTATTGAAAGTCAGCGGCAAATTTTTTAGGGTGGTCGAGGTGACAGGACTCGAACCTGCGACAGCCTGGTCCCAAACCAGGAACGCTACCAACTGCGCTACACCTCGATTTTCTCTAAGCGGGTGCAAAGGTACACATTTTCTTTGACCCTTGCAAATTTTTCCACAACTATTTTATAATTCCTTGCTCTACGAAGATTTTCTTCAGGGCTACTACCGAACGGTCAACCTGCTCTTTAGTGTGTGTAGCCATCAAGGCATAGCGCACGAGGGTGTCCTGCGGGCCACATGCGGGAGGAATCACTGGATTGATAAACACCCCTGCCTTGAAAGCAAGAGCAGTCACCAGAAACGTCTTATCGACATCGCGCACATAAAGCGGAATGATGGGGCTCTCAGTGTCGCCAATCTCGAAGCCCTCTTCACGGAAACGCTTCAGGGCATAGTTGGTGACATCCCAAAGGGCCTGAATACGCTGTGGCTCTTGCTGAATGATGTGCAGGGCTGTCATAGCGGCGGCAGTGGCTGCGGGCGTATTAGAAGCCGAGAAGATATAGGTGCGACAGGTGTGACGGAGCCAGTTAATGGTGTCTGAATCGGAAGCGATGAAACCACCGATGGAGGCCAGTGACTTCGAGAAGGTGCCCATGATGAGGTCTATCTCGTCGGTGAGTCCGAAATGGTCGCAAACTCCCCTACCCTGTCTACCGAACACACCAATACCATGAGCCTCATCAACCATGATGGAGCAGTTGTACTTGTGCTTCAACTCCACAATCTCAGGCAGTTTGGCAAGGTCGCCCTCCATAGAAAACACGCCATCGACCACAATCAACTTGATAGCCTCCTGAGGCAGTTTCTGGAGTACACGCTCAAGATCCTGCATGTCGTTGTGTTTGTAGTGCAGTTGTTTGGCAAATGCAAGACGACGACCGTCCACAATCGAAGCGTGGTCACGATCGTCGCAAATCACATAATCGTCCTTGCTCAGCAATGCAGGAATTACGCCCTGGTTCACTGAAAAACCTGTGGAGAAGCAGAGGCAATCATCCTTGCCGATATACTCAGCAATCTCCTTTTCGAGTTGAACATGCAGGTCAAGTGTTCCGTTGAGGAAGCGGCTGCCGGCACAACCAGAGCCGTATTTGTCGAGTGCGGCCTTGGCAGCATCGATAATACGCTGGTCGCCCGTAAGACCTGTATAGGCATTCGAGCCGAACATCAGCACCTTGTGACCGCCCATCTCGACTTCCGTCCCCTGCTTTCCCTCAATGGCGCGGAAATACGGGTAAACATCAGCCTCCATGAACTTCTGCGGCTCACGATAGTGCTTGTATCTTTCTTGTAACTGTCCCATTCCGATATAGGTAAGTTTCTTCTTTTTATTTTTCAGGCTGCAAAGTTACACAATTTTTCGCAAAACGTGCAAGAAAAACTTAATAAATGTCGTTTTTTAGTATTTTTCTTGAATAATCATATCATTTTTCCCACTTATTTCGTATTTTTGCATCGCAAATGAAGAAAAAGAAGAACATAACATTCATCATAAATCCCATTTCGGGCACCCACTCGAAGGATGAGATTCCTAACATCATTGAGAATGCGCTCGACATGGATCAGTTTAGTTATGAACTGCTCTTCACAGAATATGCAGGTCATGCGGCTGAGATGGCCCTCAAATGTGCCGAAAAGGGCTGCGACATTGTGGCAGCGGTAGGCGGTGATGGTACCGTGAACGAAGTGGCACGTTCGCTGACACACACCGACTGCGCCCTCGCCATCGTCCCCTGTGGCTCTGGCAACGGTCTGGCACGCCATCTCTGTCTGCCGATGGATGCCAAGAAAGCCATAGAGATTATCAATGCCTGCAAGATTGAGGACTTCGACTACGGGGTCATCAACAACCTACCTTTCTTCTGCACCTGCGGCATGGGCTTCGACGCGTTTATCTCACTGAAATTCGCCGAGGCAGGCAAGCGCGGTCCTATCACCTATGTGGAGAATGTGCTGAAGGAAGGACTGAAATACAAGCCTGAGACCTACGTGGTAGAGGACGAGTCGGGCAAGATGCGCTACAAAGCCTTCCTCATTGCTTGTGCCAATGCCTCGCAATACGGCAACAATGCCTATATCGCCCCGGGAGCCACCATGAAGGACGGCGAGATGGACGTGATCATCATGGAACCCTTCGATGTGCTCGACGCACCACAGATTGCTGCCGACCTCTTTATGAAGACTCTCGGCAACAACTCGAAAATCAAGACTTTCCGCACCAAAAGCATACACATACACCGAAAGGAGCCTGGAGCCATTCACTTCGACGGCGACCCCATCATGACTGATGCCGACATTGATGTTCACATTGAGCACGAAGGCATCAAGATACTAACCAACCCTGAGGTCATCGAAGATGCCAGTCAGCCCAACTTCCTATTGAATGCCTTCAGCGATTTCTTTAATAATATTAATAATGTACGCGAGGACATCGAAAAAAGCGGGCGCAGGATACAGGTCATCAACAAGGTGCTGCTTAGGAAACTGACTCGTCTGTAACCCCCTCGTCCCTCATGCAGACCACGATTGTCTTCATCATTCTCATCTTGGCCGTCGGCTATGCGGTATGGCATGTCTACAAGTCCTTCAGCCACGATGCCGACCCCTGTTGCGGCTGCGAGGGATGCCCACTGAAAGGACACAATTGTCACGAAAATCACAAAAAAGCCGACTGCTGTCGCAAAAAGTAAAGAAAATATTTGGCGGTATCAGATATTTTGACTACCTTTGCACCCGCATTTAAGGAAATGGTGCCTTGACCTTCGGTCGACACACCTTTCGCTCAGAAGAGCAGATGCGAGCATCGCTCTTCATTCGCTTAAACGGTGCCTTGGATGAGTGGCTTAGTCTACGGTCTGCAAAACCGTCCACGGCGGTTCGAATCCGCCAGGCACCTCAGAGCAAAAAAGAAAGGACCCTGGAAAATTACTTTCCAGGGTCCTTTTGTTAAAATATGGGGTAATGCCCTACGCAACTCGTTGTTGTGATGGCCGTCAGAAATGCTGTGAGCGCGGCTACTATCACCTTCCATGATTGAGGATGCCGCCAGCGATCCAACCTACTATGGTTATTTCAACTTCAAGGACGGTGCCAGCCAGTCGGATGAGTACACCTATGACAAAAATGGCAACCAAACTAAAGATTTGAACAAAAACATTTCTTCAATCCAATATAATTTACTAAATTTGCCGCAGAGTATGAGATTCGGAAACGGAAATACAGCAGATTATGCGTACAATGCGGCGGGCGAAAGGCTTAGCACGAGTTACGGCAACTTGACAAGTGGTGTCACGTTCTACAACTCTGCCAACTATTTCTATACCTACGGTTCAATATCCAATATCCTCATTGACGGCGGTTACATCACCTTGAACGGCTCGACGCCAATATACCACTACTACCTGAAGGATCACTTGGGCAGCAACCGGGTGGTGTGCAATGCCTCCGGCTCAGTGGAGCAGGTGAACCACTACTATCCCTTCGGGGGACTTTTCGGTGAGAGCACCAACGCCAGTACGCAGAAATATAAGTACAACGGCAAGGAACTTGACAGGGTCCATGGCCTCGACTGGTATGACTACGGTGCCCGTTTCATGGACGGAATGCGATTCACCACCATCGACCCGATGGCAGAGAAATACTACGACATCAGTCCGTATGCGTATTGTGCAAATAATCCAATTTATTATATTGATCCCGATGGAAAGAAAAAACATAACTGGATAAAAGGAATTGGAAGATATAACAATGCGTCATCTCAGAAAAGGTATGAAAATCGATATGGAAATAGATTTGTACAAATATGGGCTCATGGTCATAAAGAGTCTGTAAGAGGTAAAGCCATAGGTATTGAAGTTGAAATAGATTATTATTCACCAAGAATTAGGGGTGGTGGGTATTATCATTCAAGGTCACGTGAGAGTAAGATTGTAAAAAGCGCAAGTGAGTTGGATAAAATATTAAAAAAATATGATCGGGATTGGTCAACAACAAATTCTGAACAGCCGATTCTTATTCTTCATTCATGTGCAACTTCTGAACTGGCCCTAGAAATGTCAGGATCTAAGGAATTTCAAGACGTTATCATTATAGCCCCTACAGAAAATGTGCATACATCTACTGATGGAGATGAGAGAATTGCAACCACTGTTAATGAAGAAACTGGTGAAGAGATTGAAGGACAATGGGAGGTCTTTATGAATGGAAAGCATCTCTTGGATAAGAGCGGTAATCCAATAACTTACCCTTCAAATAGTCAAGTTGGAACTAAAGGATTTGAATATGGTTTCTAATTTAATTAAACATTCTGGCAGAATTTTTATATGTATGTGCCTTCTTCTGTCATGCGGAGAAGGACATAAAACATCTAAGGATATCCAAATTGTATGGGCAACCGACTATACTGAAGATGGGCTGGACTTTTTGTGTAATAAGGACACAATATATATATATCCTAATAATATACCCGTCCTTAAAGAAAGCATGAGGTTCTATGCTCTTTCTGATCAGGAGTTTTCATTGGCAAAAGATATCCTCAACAATTATTTTATCAACTATTCTTACGATATAGATGGCAATACAAATGAGCAGCCATTTCGATTAAGAAAATACTTCCGTCAATATCTAGGCTATATAAAAAAAGATTCGCTATATGTTCATGTGAATTTATATACACATTTTCCAACAATTCCAGACCCCGAATGTTTATGTACAATTGTGCCAAGTCAAAGGATATTTATATATGAAGGGAATGGAGGAAGAAATTATGGAACAATTGTTATTAATATGAGAAAGAAGAAAGTTGAGTATCTCAAATTAAGCGATACAGATTCTAATTACACAATAGGACATTATACAGAAAAGGAACTAAAGGTCTTATTTCCCGACAGATTAATAGATCAAGAATAAGGGGCAGAAATGCAATCGTTTCCTCCGACACATTGGACTCCTTTGTACATTATCTAGCCCTCCTGCCTGATATACGATTAATACAAAACGTAAAAAGAACAGTAACAATGAAAATGATATTATCAACAATCATATTATTTGCTGTCTGCCTGAGCATTAGCGGACAACAGATCAGCCAGTCGAACAACCGCTATCGCGGAAACGACATGTTGGAGAAAAAGCAGGTCACTTTGAAAGACTTTGACCTGAATAGTAAGAACGGCGTGTGGAGCCTGGAGGATGCGGAATTCTCCAAAGCGACTTGCAAGGTCGAGTACACAATAGAAACGGATACACTGATGGCGGTGGAGCGGAGCAACCGTACTTACTACCGTCAGGACAGGAACGCAGTGACCATCATCGGTTCGGAGAACGTGCAGGAACTCGTCAGTTACGATATCCCAGAGACGTGGCTGCGGTTCCCCATGCAACGGGGTGACAGTGTCTGCGGCTACTTCAACGGCACGGGTTCCTACTGCGAGAAACTGTTCATGCGACGCTTCGGTACCTACAAGACCAAGGCGGATGCCACAGGGAAGATGGTGTTGCCTGGCGGCGACACGCTAAGGAACGTGACTCGTCTGCATACGGAAAGGTATGTCGGTACCGTCCTGGCACCAATTGACACAATGGAGTGCAAGATACCGGCATTTACCACTGACAGCATCATAAAGCATCTGGCACCTGACACGGCAAAAGTGCATGAGAACATCTATCGCTGGTATGCGGAGGGCTACCGGTATCCAGTACTGGAAGCCAAGACGGTAACCTACTGCGGCAAGAGGCTGACGGAAGAGATGTACTACTATCCGCCCGAGGTGCAGGAACAATTGGTGCTGGACGAAGAGAACAAGGCGGTGAGGGCAAGGCTCGCATCAGAAGAAGGAAATGGAGATGGCAGCAGTCTGGCTGATGATGGCTGGGGCAGGAATGGGGGGCATGGCGGCTTCAACTACCATGTGAGCCAGAACGAGAGCAACGAGACTGTGACCGTCAGTTATTCATCGGAAAAGCCCGTCAAAGTGACGACTATGCTGGCCAACAGCCAAGGCTATGTCTATCGCCGTGCTGAGCAGACTGACGGCTCAGCCATCACCCTCAGTTACAGCACCCTGCGTCACGGCCAGTATATCCTATACGTCAGTGCTGGAAACGAACAGTTCGCGGAGAAATTCAGTGTCAAGTAACTTCTTTTTTATTCAGCACTATCGATGAGGTCGCCGATTTCGGCTATCTCGTCTTCGTCGAACCATTTCGAGAGTTTCTTCTTGGCCTGCTCAACAATTTCGGGGTCGATGCCCGTCCACACTTTCTTCAGCACATAGAGCAACACAGCGAGATCGTCGGTGAGGCCGGCAATGGGGATGGCATCGGGAATAACATCCAACGGACTGATCATATAGCCCAAGGCGCCAATGATGACAGCCTTGTCCTTCTTGCTCACCTTGTCACTCTGCAACGTATAATAGAGGATGAGGGCAGCATATACCAATTTGGCACCAGCACGCTTGGCGATGCGTGAGATTTTCTCAGCAAATTCTCTCTTCGAGTACTTCTCGCCATAGTTCATAAAATCGGGTAATTCCATAATACTATTTACAATTTGACAATTTACTATTTACTATTTAATGGTTGATTCGGATGATTCTGATTCCTGTGTGAGAGGGATGCTTCTGAAGATACTGGTAGAGCGTCATCGGCTCTTCCACCACCTTCTTGTGCAATTGAGAGGCATTCAACAAATGGAGTCCGTCTTCACGCCACACGGCAAAGCCGAGGTGGGCAATGTCGAGACCAGGCTTGTTGCAGGTGATGGCAATGATATCACCATCGTGTACGGCCTCACGCATGGCTGGCGTGTCCTTGACTTCCGACTTGGGAATGAAACGGAACTTCTGGCCTGTCAGGCGCTGTTCCATCTGAGCAATTTCACCCACATACTCAGGATGAGCCTTTAAAGCCTTGTAACTCCGAGGATGCTGGCTCATATAATTGACTTTGACGGTTTGTATCTGGGTGAACGGCGGATTGGGCTGTTGAATTTCGGTGACGATACCTGCCTTGGCGTTTTCAAGAATCCACTCAGTGAAATAATGAATCCGCGACGGATAGCGATCTATGACACCATTGTAATAGCGCATATTTCGGAGGTTGTCTTGGTAGGCCTTAAAGGTAAACTCCTTGCGATAGACACAGAGAGTGAGGGCAGTGACGGTCTCTACCAAGGTGGTACAGTCGAGTTCGCTAACATTGATTACCAACTGCTCTTCATCATTGACTTCGAGAGTATGGGCTACATAAGGCACATCCAATAACTGACGGGAAAAGAAAAGCGGAAAGTTGGTCGATGCTTTCTGTCGCCTGGCATCTTTGAGCAGGCCCTCAATCCGAATCTGATGGTCTGTCTTCTTGACTGACTCTGCGAGGTCGGCCGATTCAGCAATCTCTTCAGGCTCTGGAGCAGGAACCTCAGACTTCGCCCCTCCCCCATTGGCACACGACTGCAATGGGCAGATCATCGCAAGAGCAACTACTATCGTATAAAAAAGTCTTTTCATCCCTTTTGTTTCCTGTATTTCTTTTTAAGTACGAAATTATAGCCTACATACGCAGTCAGCGAACCGAATATGTTGTTGGCCCTGAAGCGCGAGGTGCGATAGCGGTTGGTGCGGAAGATGGCACTCATACCAGCGAACCATCGCGTATTGTTATACACCAAGCCGAAACGGCCGATGCCGTCGAGGTTGACGTTCTTAAAGTCAAAGCTGAAGCCTCGCTTCTGATCGTCCGCCACATCCCCGTAACTGGTCTTATAGGCGAGACCCAACTGGAAACTTGCACAGAAAAGGAAGTTCTTGGCAAATACCCAATTGTAGGCATATCCGCCCGAAAGCATGATGTCGTGGTACTTGATGCTCTCAAACATCATACCGCTGTCTATCTTCACCTCGTAACCCATCCGTGACGAGAGGGATTCCTGCAACTTGGCATAATCGAATTCGATGGTATTCTTCGTATAGCCTGCTCCCGCCATCCACGAGCCACAACTCACCTTCTGGCATGTACTCTGGGCAAAGGCTGCCGGATAGGAGAAACATTTGTGATTGAAGATGTAATAGGCATTGACGCCTGTCATACCGACCGTTGCCCCGTCAAACGGCATTCCCTCTAAAAGGGCTACCCGGCTGTCATTGCCAAACTCCACATCACGTATCTTGTAGTCACTGCCCGTACGACGATAATAGAGGTCGACACCCACCTGCGAGGAATAGATGCTGAGGTCGAACTCTTTCTTCAATCCACCCTTTGAAAAGCCAATGTTCTTGATGTCGAAGGTATAACCGAGAAAGATCCACCGCCACCCGAAATAGGGACCAACCTTGGTCTTGCTGTCAGGTGAGAGCGTGATACTATTCTCGCCACTGCGGAGCATAAAACTTTCGTAGGAACGAGTAATCTGACCCATCACCTGAAACTCATAGTGCTGGGGCTCTATCCAATAGTCCTCCGTCTCATCGAAACCACGGATGGTCTGACGGATCTTACTGATGTCGCGCGGTTTGCTGATGGTATCCACAGAGATAGAGTCTTGCATCGGGCTACCCCAACAGACAAGACCAAGTATCCAGCAACTAACAACCGACAACCACCTCATCTGATTCAGATTTTACCTAAAATACGATCCATCGCCCAGTTCACGGGTGTTGCCGACACACTGGTACAAGTACATAGGGCGATGCCCTGCAAGTGCTCAATCACGTTTTTGATGAGCGGATACTGCACATACGGCGGATTAGGCACGGATATATTCTCATCACCCTTACTCGTCTGAAGGCGGATAGGCGTATAGTCAAAGATCGAAAAACTGACCAGACCCTCAGTACCGATAATCTCAATGCAGTCTTCACGGGCACTTTCATGGGCCACATAGCACCACGAGCCACTACCCGGCAGTCCGTTCTCGAAACAGAAACTGGCACTCACGGAATCTTCGGCATCATAGAATCCGCCACGATTGGCACAGATGCCACGGGCCTCAAGAATCACGCCGAACATATCCTGCAAAAGATCAAGTTGATGGGGAGCCATATCATAGAAATATCCACCTCCGGCAATCTCGGGTTGGAGTCTCCAAGGCAGAGGTTCGCCATTTTCAATCGCCTCGGCATCAGCGGTTCGCAACGGTTCTGTGTAGCGAATCTGCACATTCAGAATCTTCCCAATCTGTCCACTCTGCACAATGTCCTTTACCTTCTGGAAATAGGGCAGATAACGACGATAGTATGCCACGAAACAAGGCACACCCGTCTGTTCGGAGATACGGTTGACACGGGCACAGTCCTCATAATTCGAGGCCAGAGGCTTCTCCACATACACGGGCTTTCCCGCCTTCATGGCCATGATGGCATACGTGGCATGACTCGACGGTGGTGTGGCCACATACACGGCATTCACGTCTGGATCATCTATCAGTTCCTGGGCATCGGTGTACCATTTGCTGATGCCGTGCTCTACGGCATAACGGCGGGCATGATTCTCCGTGCGGCTCATCACAGCCACCACACTGGAACCCTCAACCTCGCTAAAAGCAGGGCCGCTTTTCTTCTCGGTCACCTCACCACATCCGATGAATCCCCACTTTAATATCTTCATAAAATGTTTTAATTTCTACTAAGAATGGTGCAAAGTTACGAAAAAAGTCAGTACCTTTGCACATATTATTCGAAATAATAACAAGTTTTATGGAAAATCTGAAATTATTGCTGCGCCGCAGATGGTACTGGTTCCTGCTATATGCCCTGTGTTATAGTGGTATTACCACGCTGGTCATCTACCGTTTCCCGATGGTGCCCCTGCTGCCGTTGCTCGTGGCTTTCTTACCCCTGCTACTCATTCCCGTCATCTATTTCGGCACCCTACTCTGGCTACATTTCAGGCGTCATTCCCTTAACCGCAAACTGGCTCAGCGCCTGACGGAATGCACGGGTATTGCCCTACTCACCACCATTGTAACCATCCTGCCAGCCATTATCCTGTCGCTGGCAAATGCACAGGCACATATCGGAGAGATTCTTGGCGATCCATTAGGATTACCGTCATATATGCTGGTGATGACACTGCTGGTATTGTTTCTTTCAGGAGCCATCCAGGCAGCCACCACCATTCTCTCCTACCAACCCGCTAAGCAGACATATAAAGAACAATTGGAGAAAAAACAGAGAACAGCATGAAACGTATCCTCTTCATAGACCGTGATGGTACGCTCGTCGAAGAGCCTGCCGATGAACAGATTGATGCCTTCGAGAAACTGAAGTTCACGAAAGGAGTCTTCCGTAACCTCGGCTTTATCCGTCAACACCTCGACTTCGAGTTCGTGATGGTGAGCAACCAGGACGGTCTCGGCACAGAGTCGTTCCCGGAAGACACGTTCTGGCCCGTCCATAACTTCATCCTCCAAACGCTAGAGGGCGAAGGCGTCACATTCGACGAGATCCTCATCGACCCACATTTCCCGGAGGATAATGCCCCTACCCGCAAACCGAACACAGGACTGGTGGAGAAATACATCAACAACCTCGACTACGACATCGCCAACTCCTATGTCATCGGAGACCGCGAAACAGACCGTGCCTTTGCTCAAAACATCGGTTGCAAATCACTGATACTTAGCGATGAAGGAATGTCGTGGGACAAGATATGCGAACTGCTTTTTGCTGGTGAGCGTGTGGCAGAAGTCAGCCGTAAGACCAAGGAGACAGACATATATATTAAGGTAAACCTCGACGGCACTGGTCGCTGTGACATCTCTACAGGTCTCGGTTTCTTTGACCACATGCTGGAACAAATCGGCAAGCATGGTATGATGGACCTCACCATCCATACAAAAGGCGACCTTGAGGTGGACGAGCACCACACCATCGAGGATACAGCCATCGCTCTCGGCGAGTGCATTCTTAAGGCTCTTGGCGACAAACGGGGCATAGAGCGCTATGGCTATTGCCTGCCTATGGACGACTGTCTCTGCAGCGTCGCTTTAGACTTTGGTGGCCGTCCCTGGCTGGTTTGGGATGCAGAGTTCTATCGTGAGAAGATTGGTGAGATGCCCACAGAGATGTTCCTACATTTCTTCAAGTCGCTCTCCGATTCTGCTAAGATGAACCTCAACATCAAAGCAGAAGGCCAGAACGAACACCACAAGATTGAGGGTATCTTCAAGGCACTGGCACGTAGTCTGAAGATGGCCGTCCGAAGAGACATCTACCATTACGAACTGCCTTCGACAAAAGGATTGCTATAATCAAATATCGTACTTATTCTTGCGTTTGTCGGCCTTACGGGGCTGGGAGGGATGAAAGCCGAGATGGGGTGTCTTGACCCCCATATAGCCCTGATGGCGCTGACGAATCTTAGCCACATAATCGACGGTCTCGGAACCACGCATGTATCCATGCTTCACGATAGGGTCATTATAATATTTAGGCGTAGCAAGTTTCAGTACATACTCCGACACGTCGCGCCAACGGTGGGGATTTTTGCCGTCGCGCTGAGCCAGTGCCATTGCGTCGCGGATATGGTGGATACCACCATTATACGAGGCTAAGATGAAGTTGGTACGTTCCACACGATCGTGGATATCAGACAGTTTACCTTCAAGTTGTCCGAGATATTTCGCAGCAGCGGCGATGTTCTGTTCTGGGTCGTACATCTTGTCGCGAGGCAGTCCCAGCAAATCAGCCGTGCCAGGCATGATCTGCATCAGCCCCTTGGCCCCTGCAAAAGAAACAGCCTTCGGGTCGAACGTCGATTCCTGATAGCACTGGGCAGCCATCAGGCGCCAGTCCCAACGGATGGGCTGCGAGTACTGCATGAAGAGTTTGTCGTAGTGGGAGATGACACCACCCTTCTTGTCAAGCATCGGAGAAAACACATGACGCTTCACACGCTGAGTGGTCAACAGTGTCGTCTCTTCTTGCTTCACTTCTGCTATCATCTCAGGCTTATACCACCCTGCCAGTTCCGCTGCCAACAGGGGTTTCCCCGGGCTTACCTCCAGATTTCCAGGTGTAGGCCAAGCAACGATATCCACCTGTCCTTCATCAAATTTGGCTGCCAACTCGATGGAGTCGCGACAGACCTCTACTCGGATACCCACGCCCAACCTGTCAGCCAGTCGCTGCACCAAGAGATACTGCGTACCAAGTTGTTTGCCGTGATAATCATAGTAGGTCTGCGGGCCACTGACGGTGGCTAGGATCATCTGTCCACTATGCTGTATCTCATGCAGGTCAAAGTCTTCGGATGTCTCCACAGAGTCGAGCACTTCACCCCAAGGTGTGACAATACGTTCCTGCTTCTTCTCCGCACAGGATACCAGCAGAAAAACCGCCAAAAATACCGCATATTTATTTAAAATCTGTGCCAATCTGTGAAATCTGTGGCTGTTTTCGTTGCAAAAGTACTCATTTTCTTGCACAATCGCACAATTTTGAGTAATTTTGCAGCGAATTTTAAGAGATTATTAGACTTTAACGTTAGTATGTTAAGAATCGCAGTACAGTCAAAAGGACGACTTTTTGAAGATACGATGAACCTGCTGGCAGAGGCAGACATCAAGGTGAGCGCCTCGAAGCGTACCCTTTTAGTGCAATCTGGCAACTTCCCCTTGGAAGTGCTTTATCTCCGTGACGATGATATTCCACAGAGTGTGGCCTCAGGTGTGGCCGACATCGGCGTGGTAGGCGAGAACGAATTTGTGGAGCGTGGCGAAGACGCAGAGATCGTCTCCCGCCTCGGTTTCAGCAAGTGCCGTCTGTCATTAGCCATTCCCAAGGAGATAGACTATCAGGGCGTGAAGTGGTTTGACGGCAAGAAGATTGCCACCTCCTATCCCAATATCCTGCGGCAGTTCCTTGACAAAAACGGTATCCAGTCCGAGATACATGTAATCACTGGTAGTGTGGAGATCAGCCCGGGCATCGGACTGGCTGACGCCATCTTCGATATTGTCAGCAGCGGCTCTACCCTCGTGAGCAATAATCTCCGGGAGGTGGAAGTGGTGATGCAAAGCGAGGCTCTGCTCATCGGCAACAAACAACTCACCCAAAAGAAACGAGAGATTTTGGAACAGATGCTGTTCCGTTTTAAGGCCGTAAAGGATGCAGAAGATAAGAAATATGTTCGCATGAATGCGCCGAAGGCCCGTCTGCAGGAAATTATCGATGTCTTGCCGGGTCTGAAGAGTCCCACCATCATTCCCCTGGCCGACGATGAATGGTGCTCCGTACACACGGTGCTCGACCAGAAGCAGTTCTGGGAGATCATCGGCAAACTGAAAGAGATGGGGGCCCAGGGTATCCTTGTGACTCCGATAGAAAAGATGATTATATAGCCACAGATTTTACAGATTTCACAGATGAATATAATAAGGTATCCGGAGAGACCAGAATGGAGTAAAATCGTGGAACGTCCGCATCTGGATGTTTCGCAACTGAATCAGACGGTGGCCTCGGTACTGGCAGATGTCAAGCAACGAGGCGACGAGGCCGTAAAGGGTTATGAACTGAAATTCGACCATGTGGACCTGCCCTCACTGGAAGTGACAAAGGCCGAGATCAAAGAGGCTGAGGCATTGGTCAGCGAAGAACTGAAGGAGGCCATCCAACTGGCTCACTCTAATATCAAGACCTTCCATAAGTCTCAGCGTTTCCACACAAAAAAGGTGGAAACCCAGCCTGGTGTGGTCTGCTGGCAGAAGAGTGTCGCTATCGAAAAGGTCGGACTCTATATCCCGGGCGGCACTGCCCCACTCTTCTCTACCGTGCTGATGCTAGCCACTCCCGCCAAGATTGCCGGTTGTAAGGAGATTGTGCTCTGTACGCCTCCCAACCGTGAGGGCAAGGTGAACCCCGCCATCTTAATGGCTGCCAAGATTGCTGGTGTGAGCAAGATATTCAAGGCCGGCGGTGTTCAGGCCATTGGTGCGATGGCTTATGGAACCGAAAGTATTCCCAAGGTATATAAGATTTTCGGCCCAGGCAACCAGTATGTGATGGCAGCCAAACAACAGGTAAGTCTGCACGATGTGGCTATCGATATGCCTGCCGGTCCTTCAGAGGTGTGTGTCATTGCCGACGAGACAGCCAATGCAGAGTTTGTGGCTGCCGACCTGCTCTCACAGGCTGAGCACGGTGTTGACTCGCAGGTATTCCTGATTACGACCTCCCATAAGGTTATCGACGATGTGCAGAAGGAAGTGAGTCGCCAACTCGATCTGCTGCCCCGCAAAGAGATAGCACAGAAGGCTCTGGCCAATAGCGTATTCGTACTCGTCAGCGACATCCACGAAGCCATCGACCTGTCGAACACCTATGCTCCTGAGCATCTGGTGATTCAGACTGAGGATTATGAATATGTGGCATCAATGGTGATCAATGCCGGTAGCGTTTTCCTCGGGAAATATGCCTGTGAGAGTGCCGGCGACTATGCCAGTGGCACAAACCACACTCTGCCGACCCACGGCTATGCCACAACTTATAGTGGTGTTAACCTCGACAGTTATTGCAGGAAGATTACCTTCCAGCATCTGACAGATGAAGGTGTTCGCAACATTGGACATGCTGTAGAACTGATGGCAGAAGCCGAACAACTCGATGCCCACAAAAATGCAATGAGCGTAAGAATCAAATCCCTAGATTGATATGAAGCCCTTAGAAGAACTGACGAGAAAGAATATATGGAACCTGGCACCGTATAGCAGTGCCCGCAACGAGTATGCCGGCAGGGAGGCACGCGTATTCCTCGATGCCAACGAGAATCCCTATAACACGCCCTACAACCGCTACCCCGATCCCCTGCAATTGGATTTGAAAGATGTCCTTTCGAAGGTGAAGGGTGTGCCAGCAGAAAACATCTTCCTCGGTAATGGCAGCGACGAGCCCATCGACTTGGTCTATCGTTGTTTCTGTAATCCCAAAATGGATAATGTGGTGGCCATCGAACCTACCTATGGGATGTATAAAGTATGCGCCGATATCAATGACGTTGAGTACCGACCAGTATTACTAGACGATCATTTCCAAATGACTGCTGAAAGACTCCTGGCCGCAACTGACGAGAAGACAAAACTCATCTGGCTTTGCTCACCGAACAACCCAACGGGTAACACTATCGTACGAGAAGAAATAGCGAATGTCATCAATCGGTTCGAAGGCATTGTAATCGTAGATGAAGCCTACAGCGACTTCTCTTCTCAAAAGCCCTTCCGTCAGGAGATATTAAAGCATCCCAACCTCATTGTACTCAATACGATGTCGAAGGCCTGGGGCTGCGCTGCCATCCGCCTCGGCATGGCATTCGCCTCGAAAGATATTATAGGTCTCTTTAACAAAGTGAAATATCCCTATAACGTGAATCTGCTCACTCAACAACAGGCTCTCGAAGCGTTGAAAGATCCCTTCGAAGTAGATAAATGGGTGAAGATTCTGTTGGAAGAGCGTAGCAGGATGATGGCGGCTTTCAAAGACCTGCCTATCTGCGAGAAAGTCTATCCTACAGAGGCCAATTTCTTCCTGGCTCAGATGACAGATGCACCCAGAATTTACAACTATCTGGTTGACAAGGGTATCATCGTGCGCAACCGCCATCGTGTACAACTCTGCCAGAACTGCCTGCGTATCACCATTGGTACCAAAACGGAAAACGGAGAACTGATTGCAGCCCTCCGTCAATACATATAATCAGAAATCCCTCGCCAGTTGACGAGGGATTTCAGTTACTTCGCTTTCTTAGCCAGTTTCTCTGCTTTGATCTGAGCCTTCGTGGCAGCAGCAGCAGCCTTCTGGGCTTTCACCTGAAGTTTCAGGTCACCAGGAGCAGCAGCAGCCTTTTCAGCAGCCTTCTGAGCCTTCTCGGCAGCACGTTCTGCAGCCTTCTGGGCATTGTTTGCCTTCTTCACTGCATCATTGTGCTTTTTGATTTCCTTCTCTCTCTTCTTGGCTTCCTTTTCTCTCTTCTCAATAGCCTTCTGCTGCTTCTTTGCTTCCTTCTCTGCTGCTTTCTGAGCCTTGATGGCCTCCTGCTGAGCCTGTTGTGCAACAGGGTCTGTGATTACATCCTGTGCCTGGGCACTGAATACACTTGCGGTGATGGCCAATGCCATCGTTAAAAACATTCTTTTCATAATTCTCTATTTGTTTAATATTTAATATTGTATGATTACCTATAATATTCTTTTTACCATAAGATTATTTCTTTGAATGATGCTACAAAAGTACTAATAATAAATGAAACAACCAAATAATTAACAAAAAAAAGGGACTCCGCTGAGTCCCGAAATGTTAACCTTAAATCTAATACTATGAAAAACACATTGCAAAGATACGACAAATTCCGTAATTCTCCAAATATTTCAGGGAAAAATATCGACGAAACGCCATTGTTTAACACTATTTAATAATAAGCGACTTTTTCTTATGTCAATTTTAAGAAAGTATTAGGGCTTCGCCTTTTTTGACGAAGCCCTAACGTATCTCACACAAATGTTCTTTTTACTCCTCAACAGCATGTACTGCACATTCTGCACCCGATTTCCTCAATAGTTCTAGCCATTTTTGTCACTTCGTTTACTTATTCTTACAAATTTGCAGATTATTTGCAAATTTGTAAGTTTCCTTGATGATTATCGAAAAACTATTGTCCCAGGAACTCTGATGCCATACGGTTAATTTCATCAATGTCCATCGGTTCAAGCACGATTTCTTCTGGTTGCAAGTTCAGCTGGAACTGCATATAGCTGGGGAGAGTTAACAACTGCCCTTCCCTGCCTATGTTGTAATCACCGAACTTTATAATCTGTTTGACATGATACTTCTCTGGGTGGTTCAAATTCAAAACAGTTCTTGCACTTTTAGCCTTGCTTGACTTTGCCTTGACTTCCAGTGGAACACACTCTCCGTTCATTCGCACAAGAAAATCTAATTCCAATCCTGAATCCTTTTGGAAATAGTAAAGGTTCTGCGTTTTCTTGTGAAGTGTGTCGGCCATCAGATTCTCGTATATAGCACCTTTGAAACCACCAAGATTGCCTTGAAGAATGTCTGCGCGTGTTCCCTCTCCAAGCATCTCTACGAGCAAGCCAATATCGGACATATAGACTTTGAAAACATTGTCCTTGGCATTGCCCTCCATCGGAAGTCCTGTGATGTCTGTATTGTAGCAGCGGCAGATAATACCTGCATCTTCCAACCATTGTAGCGACCCGGCATAAGTTTCTCCGCGCCCTCCTGGCTTCACCTTACTGTACTGAAATTTTTTGTTTTCCTTTGCCAACTGTTTTGGTACGGAGTTGAAACACTCACGGATATGTGGCTTGTCTTTGTCGGGAGCATACTTTACCATATCGTCGCGATACTC
>ONTZ01000042.1:3787-27055 GCA_900320905.1 uncultured Prevotella sp. | reverse complement strand
GATGGGACTGGCTAAAGAACAGTTTGCGAACAACAGCCCGAACTTCGATCCCGTGACCTTCACGGTGATTGACGGCTACCAGACCATTACCGCGGTGACTGACGTGGTGGTGACCATCACCGGCCACAGTAATACCCTTGACTACGACGGCACGGCGCACACCGTCAGCGGCTACGACGTGGAGATCAGCAACCCGCTCTATAAGGTGACTGACTTCACCTTCAGCGGCACGGCTGAGGCCGCCCGCACCGACGCCGGTACGACGAACATGGGACTGGATGCAGCGCAGTTCACGAATACCAATACTGATTTCACTACTGTGACGTTCAACGTCACCGACGGTTACCAGACTATCAATCCTATCACGGCCACCGTGACGATCGAAGGGCATTACGACATGGCGGTCTATGACGGTACGGAGCATCGTGTCACCGGCTATGACGTCACATTCAGCAACGATCTCTACAAACAGACTGACTTCACCTTCAGCGGTACGGCCAGCGCAGCACAGACCTATAAGGGTACGACCTATATGGGATTGTCAGAGGGACAGTTTGCCAACATCAGTGCGAACTTCAGCAAAGTGACATTCAGCGTCACCGACGGTTACCAAACCATCATTCCTGCAGTACTGACCATTAACGTCAATGCCCTGGAGAAAGCCATCGGCACTGATGATCCTGAACTGACCTATAGTGTGACAGGTCTCAAGGGGACCGACGTTTTGACCGGTTCCCTGAGCCGCATCGCTGGTGAGGCTGTAGGCAGTTACGCCATCAGTCAGGGTACGCTGAAGGCCAGCGACAACTATACCATCAACTTCACAGGTGCCAACTTGGTCATCTACCGTGCCCTCGACGGCATCTTCGCCGACGGTAACGAGTGGGCGACTTTCGTGGCCGAGGAAGATCTGGCCATTCCAGCCGGTCTGGAGGCTTATGTGGTGAGCGGCGTGAGCGGAACAACCGTGAACACGGAGGTGGCACCATTTGTGGCCAAAGGCGTGGGCATCATCCTGAAACGTGCTGACAAGATGGTGAATAGTTATCGTGGCTATGCCTACGACGGTACGGCTGCGCCGCCAACGAGTTTGTTGCAAGGTTCGGCTACGGATGCCACTGACATCCAGACATACAAGGACTACGTGCTCTACAACGACCAGTTTGAACTGGCGGGCGTGAGCAGCGTGGGCAAGGGACATGCCTATCTGCCCAAGACCGTTCTCGGCAATGCGGCCGGTGCCCGCTGCCTGACTATTATCGGCGGTGACGGCACAGGCATCAGAACCATCGTGTTCGACGATGTCGAGACAGAAGAGAACTGGTATGATTTGAATGGTCGCATACTCAATGGTAAACCAGCGAAGAAGGGCCTCTATATCAAGGACGGCCACAAAGTGGTCATCAAATAAGAAAGGAGGACAATGATTATGAAAAGAATAATAAGCATCATCACCCTGATCGTCGCCGTCTGTAGCGGCGCATGGGCACAGACTGACCGTATCGCGTTTGGAACGATATCCAACGGCACCGTGACACCCGACAATGCCAATCCTCCTGCAGGGGCGGCTACCGTCACACTGACCGTCACACCCGCTACGGGTTATTATATAACGGTCTCTGACATCACTGTGACGCGGACGGCCTTGGGAGCGCAGGGACGTACCAGGACCCCAGATCTCGACGGGACGACTTACCCCGTGACCGCTGTATCTGTGGATGCTATAGGTAAGGGAACCTACTCCTTTAACGTGGAGAATGGCTACGGCGCCTATGTGGAGGCTGCGTTTACGGCCTGCACCGCCATCACGCCTGTGGTGAATATCACGGGATGGACTTATGGCGCTGCCGCCAACGCACCCAGTGTGACGGGAAATCCAGGAAACGGTACCGTTACCTATGACTATAAGGTGAAGGGCGCAGCCGATGGTACTTATCAGGCTACTGTGCCCACAGAGGCAGGCGACTATACCGTGCGGGCTACCATTGCCGCCGCAGGCCACTATCTCGGCAATACAGCCACCAAAGATTTTACCATCGCGAAGGCCGCCATCACCGCCGTGACGCTCGACAACACCACGCTGACATATACCGGCAAGGCACAGACCGTCAACGTCACCGCCGTGAAGGCCGGGACGCTCGACGTGCCCGCCGCCGCATACACTGTCAGTGGCAACACGCAGACGACAGTCGGCGACTATACCGTGAGGGTCACAGCAAACGATGACTCCAACTACAGCGGCTATGCCGAGGCACAGTTCAGCATCATACCAGAGGGTGCCAGCACGTTCGAGGTGAGCGGCATCGCCGACAGTTACGTCTATACGGGCAGTGAGATCAGGCCCGTTCCGACTGTGAAGGAAGGCACCTCAGTGCTCACCGAGAATACCGACTACACGCTTGCGTACACCGGGAACGTGAATGTGGGTACGGCCACCATCACCGTGACAGGCGTCGGGGGGTACTCCGGGACGAAGACCGTCACATTCGCCATCACGCCTAAGCCCGTGACCGTCATTGCAGACGGCAAGGAGAAGACATACGGCGAGGCCGACCCGGCACTGACGTACACCGCCGCGGGACTTGTGGGTACGGACGCGCTGACGGGCGACCTGGCGCGCGAGTCCGGCGAGGACGCAGGCACATACGCCATCACGCAGGGCACGCTGTCCGCATCGGCCAACTACACAATCAACTATACAGGTGCCACGCTGACCATCGCTAAGGCATTGCTGACAGTGACAGCGAAGGATAAGAGTATTGACTACGGTGGTGAGGCATCGAATGACGGCGTGAGTTACAGCGGCTTCGTGAACGGTGAGACTGCCGGGGTGCTGGGCGGAACCTTGACTTTCAGTTACAATAGCAAGGCCGACGGAACTGGCGATGCCTACACGACGTCCAGTCCCAAGGGCACATATTATATTATCCCTGGTGGCCTGACCTCATCGAACTATACGATTACCTTTAAGTCTGGTATTCTGAACGTCGGTGGTAAGATATTGGTTATCGGCGGTGACGACGACCCGACAGCCACAGCCAAGATCGTGGTTACTCCTGCTGAGTTTACCTACAATGGCAAAGACCAGAAGCCGACGGTAAAATTGGTGATGAAGTCCGACAATAGTGAGATTCCCTCGTCAGAGTATTCGGTAGGGTACCGACAGGGTGATGCCGACATTACCGAGTCCGTGAATGCCGGCAGTTACAGTGTAGTCATCTCCGGCAAGGTCGGCAGCAACTATTCTTTCAGCGGCAATACCACCGCTGGCTATGTCATCAATATGAAGTCACTCTTCATCACCGCCGATGCAGTGAGCAAGACATACGGCGAGACCGACTCCGTCCTGACGTACACCGTCACAGGTCTTGTGGGGACGGATGTCATGACGGGCGACCTATCACGTGAAGATGGCGAGGATGTCGGAACCTATGCCATCACGCAGGGTACGCTGGCGGCCACCGCCAACTACATCATCAACTACACGGGTGCCGATCTGACGATCAACAAGAGAGCGGTGACCGTGAGCGGTATCACCGCCCATGACAAGAACTATGATGGTACGACCGCCGCTACCTTGGTGCTGAGTAATGCTGTGTTTGAGGGTCTCGTGGCGGGAGACAACCTGACCGTGGCGGCTACGGGTGCCTTCGAGGATGCCGAGGTAGGCAATAACAAGACAGTCATCATCAGCGGACTGACCCTTGGTGGCACGAGCGTCGGCAATTATGTGTTGGCTGATGCCGGTAACCAGACCACTACCACCGCCAGTATCCTGCCTGTAGGTACCATTGACCGTAAGCACAGCGGTATCGAGGTGCGGAGAAACGACACGAACGAACTGGTGGACAACGATGCCTATTTGACCCTGATGCCCGATGGTACATTACGTATTGACCACGTGGACATCGTCAAGCCTGCTGACGCAACTGCTGAAAATCCCGTCAGCGTGAGTGTCTATATCCCTGCCACACTGAAAGATTATGACGGTACGACGGGCAATATCTACGGTGTGGGTAACGACATCATCGTGACCGATGGCAGTGTGCCTGTGACCGATGTTTATATGCCAGAAACTGAGGAGATTATCAACGTGTCCTCACATGCCTTCCGGCTTAACGAGACGGAGAGCACGACCGCCTGGATACACACGTCGCTTCCCTTGCTTGATGACTATGCGCTGTGCATTGGTCTGAAGGCCGAGTACGAGGCTGGCAAGGTGATGACCACCGTAAAACCGACGACCCACTACTGGACTTTCTCCAGCGGCGTGGACATCGTGATGCCTGAGTCTCTAACTGCCTATGTCTGTCAGGCTGACGGTCTATCGGCCGTTGCTGCCAGAGCCATCAAGGAGACAACCACCAATGTGGAAGGTAAGGATCGTATCATCGTCAAGGCAAACAATGGCGTAATGATGGGTGGCGATCTTGATGGTTACAACCTGAGGGCCTGGCCGAGTGCCGATCGTCCTACCGGTATGACACCTCCCACGGAGGATGCTCATAGTTACGAGGATAATGAACTGGTGCCTGCCACTATCACAACACACTTCATCCCGACAGAGTACTATATATTGTATAGCAATACGTTCCATGAGTTGCAGCCCACCGATAACACCTCGGTGAGTCCTTGTAAGGCCGTGCTGCGCAAGAGCAACCCATCCATGGCCCGTAGTCTGGGCATCAGCGTGGACAATGAGTCGGCCGGTATCAATACCATCTGGTACGGCGCTGACGCAGTCGACGAGAAATGGTACACCATCGACGGCCAGAAACTGGACGGCAAGCCCACGAAGAACGGACTCTATATACGGAATGGAGTGAAAGTCATCATCAAATAATAACAATAAATAAAGATAAAGATATGAAAAAGAACATGATTCAAACACTGGTGCTGTCACTCATGGTGACAAGTACTGGTATCGTGAACACAGCCTGCTCGGATTATGACGACGACATCAATAGACTGACGCAAAACATCGACAAACTCGAGCAGACTATCAACAACCAGGAGACAACCATCAACAATCAGGAAGTGATTATCAACGCCATCGAGAACGGTGGCTATGTGGTCAGCATCACGCCTATTGAGAACGGATATGTCCTGACCTTCAACAATGGTGAGACTGTGACCATCAAGAATGGTGAAAAAGGTGAACCTGGCGAACGTGGTGAAGACGGAGATTCTTTCTTCAAGAGTGTAACCGTAGGGACGGATGCCGTGACCCTCACACTTGCCGATGGTACGACCTGTGAAGTGCCTGTCTTCGATAGTTTCAAGAAGGTGCGCGACCGCGTGCAGAGCATCGTCTATGTGCCTGACTATTTCGACGGACAGATCGGCGTGAAGAACGATCAGGCTCAGACACTGTGCTACCAGGTGAAGCCCGCCGCTGTGGGAACTTATCTTGTTGAGCATAAGGATGCTATGAGTCTTGTCGGCGAGGAAGTGGTGATGACTCGTGCCACGACGGCATCGCTGGCCATCACCGATGCCACTACCGCTGACGGACTGCTGAGTCTCAGTGTCAAACCGACGGGTTTCGCTGCCCAGAAGGGCTATGCCTTCGCCCTCGACATTGAGGCCGACGGCAGCAGTTACCGCACGGCCTATACGCCGACCTTCCTCATCGTGGAGGCTGAAAAGATTGCTCTTGGCATCAACGGTCTCTATCCCGGTATGGGCATTGTCACTACCGGCACATATCTGCAACTGTTCGTTGTGTTCTTCCCCGACAATACCACAAGTCGCGGCATCACCTGGACTTCGAGCGACGAGATGCGTGCTACTGTCAATAACTCTGGTATCGTGGCGGTGACAAAAGATGCCCCTGACGGGGAGTTCACCATCACGGCTACCACGACCAACGGTAAGAAGGCTTCGCTGGTGTTCCGCATCGTTGATGAGAAGTTGCAGATTGACACCGAGCAACTACTCCAGTCGATGGCACAGTGACATTGCTCCCACTATGAGAATAATCCCCGAATTGTTTTGGCAGTTCGGGGATTTTTCGTATCTTTGCACGCAGAATAAGAAACTTGCAAGTTATGGATATGTTAAAGAAGTGGCTGCCCGATGTACTGGCAGTGTTGTTGTTCGTAGTTTTGGCCTTCGCCTATTTCTTCCCCGCCGACATTGAGGGACGCATCCTCTATCGGCATGATGCCTCGGCTGGAAGGGGCGCCGGACAGGAAGGTATCGAATATTTGCAGAAGACGGGAGAGCGGAGCCGTTGGACGAACGCTCTCTTTAGTGGTATGCCGACGTATCAGACAGCCCCGTCGTATAAGTCGACGGACAAGTTGGGGCTGGCCATCAATGCCTACCATTTGTGGCTGCCGGAGAATGTGTGGTATGTGTTTGCCTATCTGTTGGGCTTCTATATTCTGCTGAGGGCGTTTGACTTCCGTCAGCATTTGGCAGCACTGGGTTCTGTGCTCTGGGCGTTTAGTACCTATTTCCTGATTATCATCGCCGCCGGACATATCTGGAAGGTGTGGGCATTGGCTTACTTGCCGCCAATGATTGCGGGTATCGTGCTGGCCTACCGGGGGAAATACCTGTGGGGCTTTATCGTGACGGCCATCTTCACGGCCTTTGAGATTAACGCCAACCACGTGCAGATGACGTATTACTACCTCTTTATCATACTGTTTTTGGTTATCGCGTGGTTCGTGGAGGCATTGCAGAAAAAGGAACTGTTGCGCTTTGCGAAGGCGACTGGCGTCTGTCTGGCGGCGGCAGTCATCGGCGTGTGTCTGAACCTCTCGAACCTGTATCACACGTGGCAGTATGGCCAGGAGTCGATGCGAGGCAAGAGTGAATTGGTGAAGAAAAACTCGGCCAACCAGACCAGCAGTGGTCTGGAACGCGACTATATTACGCAGTGGAGTTACGGTATCGGTGAGACGTGGACATTACTTGTGCCGAATACGAAGGGTGGTGCCTCGATGCCCTTGAGCCGTAATGAGACGGCGATGGAGAAGGCAGATAATAATTTCCTGGCCATCTACGATCAGATAGGGCAGTACTGGGGCGAGCAGCCCGGTACCAGCGGTCCCGTTTACGTAGGAGCCTTCGTGATGTTCCTGTTTGTTTTGGGGCTGTTTATCGTGAAGGGACCGGTGAAGTGGGCGCTGGTGGCAGCCACCGTGCTGTCGATTATGTTGTCGTGGGGTAAGAACTTCATGGGACTGACGGACTTCTTTCTCGACTATGTGCCGATGTATGCGAAGTTCCGGACGGTGGCATCGATACTCGTCATTGCCGAGTTTACCATCCCCCTGTTGGCAATGCTGGCACTGAAAGAAGTGATAAGTGGAGAAGTGAAATGGGAGAAGTTGAAGATGCCGCTGATTGTCAGTTTCCTGTTGACGGGTGGCATCGCCCTGCTCTTCTCGCTGATGCCGACGGTGTTCTTTGGCAGTTATATCTCCACAAGCGAAATGCAGGCCTTGCAGGGGCTTCCCGGCGAATATCTGCAGCCTGTGATGGCCAACCTGACAGAGATGCGTCAGGCGATGTTTACGAGCGATGCTTTGCGTTCGTTCTATATCATCCTAGTGGGTACGGGCGTCCTCCTGGCGTTCTGTTATGGTAAGTTGAAGAGGGCGTATACGATTGCGATTCTTCTGGTGATCTGTCTCGGCGACCTGTGGCATGTCAACAAACGTTACCTCAATGACGAGATGTTCGTGCCGAAGAGTGAGCGTGACGCTCCGCAGCAGATGACGCAGACCGACGAGCAGATCCTGCACGATAAGAGTCTTGACTACCGTGTGCTGAACCTCGCGTCGAACACCTTCAATGAGAACGAGACCTCCTATTACCATAAGAGTATTGGCGGCTATCATGCTGCCAAACTGCGCCGCTATCAGGAGATGATCGAACAGTATATCTCACCGGAGATGCAGGGACTCTCGGAGGCTGTCGCACTCGCCAGCGGTGATATGACGCAGGTGAATGGCGATAGTATCTTCCCCGTGCTCAATATGCTCAATACGAAGTACATCATTTTCCCGTTGCAAGGCGGACAGACTGTGCCGTTGCAGAATCCTTATACCTACGGCAATGCGTGGTTTGTTGATAAGATCAGATACGTGCAGAATGCCAATGAGGAGATGGATGGCGTGGGTCAGATAAACCTGCGTCATGAGGCTGTGGCCGATGCGAAGTTCAAGGAGCAACTCGGTGAGGCTGTCGAACAGGATACGGCCAGCATCGTGACCATTACGTCCTACGAACCGAACCAGTTGAAGTACGACGTGAACTCCGGCAAAGGTGGTGTTATCGTGTTCTCAGAGATTTATTATCCCGGGTGGACGGCCACCGTCGACGGGGAGCCTGCCGAATTGGGACGTGTGGACTATATCCTCCGTGCCCTGAATGTGAAGCCCGGCAAGCACGAGGTGGTGCTGAGTTTCTTCCCGAAGTCGGTGGATACTACCGAAGCCGTCGCCTATACAGCCTACGGTATTCTGATCCTTGTGCTGCTCGGCGCCATCTTCATGGAATACCGCCGCCGCAAGAAATAATGTTCAATATCCAATGAAGAAACTGTTGTCGTTGCCGCCGAATCTGGTGGGCGTGTTCCATGAAGTGACGGGACTCCCCCGTGAGGAATACTTCTGTACCTGTGACCCTGTGGGGCATCGGCTGGGTAGTGGTGGCGGCACGGCGTGGCTGTTGCAGGAAGCATATAGAAATGAAAAGGGGGAAGTGAAAAGTGAAGCGTGTTCTGATTTCGAAGCGTGGCTTTCGCAGGAGAAGCGCATCCTGATTCATGCCGGTGGACAGAGCAAGCGTCTGCCCAGTTATGCGGTATCGGGAAAGGTCTTGATGCCCCTGCCAGTATTCCGGTGGGAGAGGGGACAGCGTCTGTCACAGGATTTGCTCAGCGTACAGTTGCCGCTATATGAGCAGATGATGCAGATGGCACCCGACAGCATCCATACGATGGTGGTCAGCGGCGATGTACTCATCCGTGCCACCCAGCCTTTGCTGTCGATTCCCGAGGCGGATGTGGTCTGTTACGGGCTGTGGTTGGATGCCTCTGTGGCAAAGAACCACGGGGTGTTCGTCAGTGATCGTCGCACGCCCTCCGTACTGAAACAGATGCTCCAGAAACCTTCCGTACAGACACTCGCCGACCTCCAGCGCGACCATTTCTACATGACGGATATCGGTGTCTGGCTTTTAAGTGATAAGGCTGTTGCACTGCTGATGCATCGCAGCAATGGAAAAGAATACGACCTCTATTCCGAGTTCGGCTGTGCCCTCGGCACCACACCGACTCTCGACGATCCCGAATTGCGGGCATTGAACGTCGCTATCGTGCCG
Source organism: uncultured Prevotella sp. (assembly GCA_900320905.1). Taxonomy (GTDB): domain Bacteria; phylum Bacteroidota; class Bacteroidia; order Bacteroidales; family Bacteroidaceae; genus Prevotella. The sequence continues at coordinate 17,713 of ONTZ01000042.1, read as the reverse complement.
TTGAACGGTGGGGAATTTTATCATTTCGGTACGTCAAAGGAGATCATCTCCTCGACACTGCGACTCCAGAACCTCGTCAATGACCAACGAGAGATCATGCATCTGGACCGCAAGCCCCATCCCTCCATCTTCGTGCAGAATGCCATCACGAAGATTCCCTTCACTGAGGAGAACAGTAACATCTGGATAGAGAACAGTTTTATCGGTCCAAAGTGGCATCTGACGCACGACAATGTGGTGACGGGCGTGCCTGAAAACGACTGGGAGATTACTCTGGAACCAGGCGAGTGTATCGACGTGGTGCCTGTGGGCGAAAAAGACTTTGAAACGCGCCGCTATCGTATCGATGAGCCCCTCAACAGCAACGAGGTGGCAGAGCGTGCCAACCTGCGACGGTTGTTTAGCCAGCGACAGACGTTCAGGAAACAGAACTGGCGTGCCATGGCGAAGAACTGGCGGCACAGTGTGTTCTATCAACTCGATCTGGCGGATGCCGTCGAGACATTCCAGAAATACCAGATACCACTGCCGGAGGCACTTCCTGAGGATGCACCATTGATGACGCGTATCCACAACGCCATGTTCCGTGGTGAGAGCGACAAGGCATTCGCGCTCCTTCGTCAGGGTCTGACACAGAGAGACGGTTCTTTGGGGGCAGGCAACACTGAAACAAAAGAGCCGTCCCTCTGTGTCAGCAGCGACCAGATCGTCTGGGGGCGCAGTCCTGTGCGCATCGATATTGCTGGAGGTTGGACAGACACTCCGCCATACTGCCTGATGGAGGGTGGTAACGTCATCAACTTTGCCATCGAACTCAATGGACAGCCTCCGCTTCAGGCATATATCAAGCCCTCAGGAGAATACCGCATCGTGCTCCGGAGCATCGACCTCGGTGCAATGGAGGTGGTAGAGACCAATGAGCAGTTGACGGATTTCATGCATGTCGGCTCACCGTTCTCCATTCCTAAGGCGGCGCTTGTACTGGCGGGCTTTGGGAAAATGAGGGATGAGGAATTCGGAGTGAGGAATGATGCACACTCCTTATCATCCCAATTGCAGGCCTTCGGCTCTGGTATCGAGATTACACTGCTCTCTGCCATCCCTGCGGGGAGTGGTTTGGGTACGTCGAGTATCCTCGCGGCTACTGTTCTGGGTGCACTGAGTGATTTCTGTGGCTTAGGATGGGACAAGAACGAGATCGGTCATCGTACCCTAATGCTGGAACAGATGCTCACTACGGGTGGTGGCTGGCAGGATCAGTTTGGCGGCGTTCTCGGTGGCGTGAAACTATTACAGACGGGTCGCGGCTTTGACCAGAGTCCCCAGGTGCGTTGGCTTCCTAATGATATCTGGACACAACCCGAATACAAGGCCTGCCACCTATTATATTATACGGGTATCACCCGTACCGCCAAACAGATCCTGGCTGAGATCGTGCGACGGATGTTCCTCAATCACCACGAAGAATTGCACCTGTTGCGCGAAATGAAAGAACACACGATGACTATGTATGAAGCCATCCAGCGGAATGATTTCCAGAAGATGGGACGACTCGTCAGGAAGACCTGGCAACAGAACCAGATGCTCGACAGTGGGACTAATCCTCCAGCAGTGGCCGCGTTGACTGACCTCATCGATGACTTGTGTCTCGGTTATAAGTTGCCGGGGGCAGGCGGTGGTGGTTACCTGTATATGATAGCCAAGGATCCCGAGGCGGCTGCGAGGATTAAGCAGATATTGACAGAACAACGGATGAACCAGAATGCCCGTTTTGTGGAGATGTCGCTCTCGACAACAGGACTACAGATAAGTAGAAGTTGAAAAGTGAAGCGTGAATAATGGAATTCAGGACGATTGTGGATATACCGGAGCCGGGGTTTAGGATCAGCCCTTTCGAAGAGATACTCTTTGTGGGGTCGTGTTTCGCTGCGGAGATCGGACGGCGCTTTCAGGAAGAGCAGTTCCGGGCAATGGCGAATCCCTACGGCGTGATGTATAACCCCGCCTCTATTCTTCATACCATCGCACGCCTGTATTCTTCCGTTCCGTCGGCTGTTCCGTCGAATCAGCAATCCGCAAAAACCGCTTTCCTCACACTTGGTACAAACCATGTCTATCGTCTGAAAGAGACGGGAGAGATTGTGGACAACTGTCAGAAGCGCCCTCAGTCACTCTTCACGGAGGAAGAACTCTCGGTAGAAGAATGTGCCGGTTATTTGCAGCAGGCCATCGACATTCTCCGCCAGATGAATCCAGAGATACATATTGTCCTGACTGTGAGTCCTATCCGATACCGTAAGTATGGTTATCACTGCTCTCAACTCTCCAAGGCGACGCTCCTCCTTGCGGTGGAGAAGGTCCTAGGCAATCCTAGGAAAATCCTAGGCGATCCTAGTAATCCTAGGAGCCCTAGGAACCCTAGGATATCCTATTTCCCCGCCTACGAGATTATCAATGACGAACTGCGTGACTACCGTTTCTATCAGGAGGATATGCTGCACCCTTCCCAGCAGGCGGTAGATTATATCTGGGAGCGTCTGGTAGAAATCTACTTCTCCGACGAGGCCAAGACCTTTCTCGAAGAGTGGCGCCCCATCAAACAGGCTCTGAATCACAAACCCTTTGATCCTGAATCTGACGAATACCGTCGCTTTCAGGAACAGACCAAGTCTCGTCTGAAAGAACTTCAAGAGAAATATCCAGTATTAAAAGAAATATGAACTATTCAATAGAGAAAATCACAACACTGATTGGCGCACGGCGTATCGGAACGGCCGATGCGCAGATAGGATGGCTGCTGACAGACAGTCGTTCACTTTGTTTTCCGGAGGAGACGCTCTTTTTCGCGTTGAAGTCAATGCGCAACGATGGGCATAAGTATATCAGTGACCTCTATCGCAGAGGTGTACGTAACTTCGTGGCAGAGTCGAGAGGCATTATGGAATTTTGTCCCAATGGTTCGGTGGAGAGCATGACAGATGCCAATTTTCTCATTGTTCCTTCACCGTTGGCTGCACTACAGCGATTGGCAGAGCGTCATCGCGACGAGTTCGATATCCCCATCGTGGGTATCACGGGTTCCAACGGCAAGACGATGGTGAAAGAGTGGCTCTATCAGGTGCTCCTGCCCTCACAGAAGATTGTGCGCTCGCCGAAGAGTTACAATTCACAGATAGGCGTACCCCTTTCGGTATGGTTACTCAACGAACAGACGGAGTTGGGTATCTTCGAGGCCGGTATCTCCGAGCCTGGAGAGATGATGGCTCTGAGGGATATCATTCAGCCCACGGTGGGTGTATTCACCTCATTGGGTGCGGCTCATCAGGAGAACTTCCGTTCGATGGAGGAGAAGTGTATGGAGAAACTCGAGTTGATGCACGACACACAGGCGATGATTTACTGTTCTGACAACGATATTGTGAGTCGTTGTATCCGTCGGATGCAATACAAGGGCGAGAAGATTGCGTGGTCGCAGTGCGACGAACAGGTGGCGATGTATGTGAAGGCGATAGAAGGAAAGACCATATCCTTCCGCTATAAGGGCAAGGACGGGGCTTTCGATATTCCCTTCAGTGATGAGGCCTCGATAGAGGACTGTATCACCTGCGCCGCCACAGCGTTGTATCTTGGAGTGACACCGAAACAGTTGGCTGAGCGTATGCCGTCGTTGGAACCTGTTGCCATGCGTCTGGAGGTGAAGGAGGGACAGCGAGGGTGTATCCTTGTGAACGACTCGTATAACTCTGACATCAACTCTCTCGACATTGCCCTCGACTTCTTGAACCGAAGGATAGAGACAGGTAGTCATGCGCCACTCAAGAAGACCATCGTGCTCAGTGATATGTACCAGACAGGTATTTCGCCAGAGGCACTATATGCTCAGGTCTCGGATCTCTGTGTGAAGCGAGGCATACAGAAGTTTATCGGCATTGGCCCGGAACTCTCTGCTCAGGCAGACAGGATACAGATTAGCGACAAACAGTTCTTCCAGGATGTGTCGCATCTCCTTTCGAGTGATGTGTTCAACGCTCTGCGTAATGAACTAATCCTGTTGAAGGGAGCACGCCGTTTCGGTTTCGACCAGATTACGGAACAACTGGAGCAAAAGGTGCATGAGACGATACTTGAGGTGAACCTTAATGCAGTGGTTGACAATCTGAACTATTACCGCTCGTTCCTGAAGCCAGAGACCAAGATGGTGTGTATGATCAAGGCTGATGCCTACGGCGCTGGTGCCGTGGAGATCGGTAAGACCCTTCAGGATCATCGGGTGGACTATCTCGCCGTGGCGGTGGCCGATGAGGGTGTGGAACTGCGTAAGGCTGGTATTACTGCCAATATCATGATTATGAACCCTGAGATGACGGCCTTCAAGACAATGTTCGACTATGACCTCGAACCGGAGGTCTATTCTTTCCGTCTGCTTGATGCTCTCATCAAGGCTGCGCGTAAGGAGGGTATCACAGGCTGGCCGGTACACATCAAACTTGACACGGGCATGCATCGTTTGGGTTTCGATCCTGTCAACGATATCGATGAGTTGATAGCCCGTCTGAAGCACCAGCAGGCCATCATCCCGCGTAGTGTGTTCAGTCATTTCGTTGGTTCCGACAGCGATGATTTCGATACGTTCTCTGCCCATCAGTTCACGCTCTTCGAAGAGGGAAGCCAGAAGTTACAGGCTGCCTTCACACATAAGATTCTTCGTCACATGGATAACTCTGCGGGCATCGAACATTTCCCGGAGCGTCAGATGGATATGTGTCGTCTGGGAATTGGTTTGTATGGTGTTGATCCTCGGGATAACCACATCCTCTCTACTGTCTCTACTTTGAAAACCACTATTCTGCAGTTGCGTCATGTGCCAGCGGGTGAGACGGTGGGCTATAGTCGCAAGGGGAAATTAGAAAGGGACAGCGTGATTGGCGCTATCCCTATTGGTTATGCCGACGGATTGAACCGACATCTTGGCAATCGTCGCTGCTATTGTCTTGTGAATGGTCAGAAAGCGGAGTATGTAGGTAATATCTGCATGGATGTGGCACTGATCGACGTGACGGGCATTGACTGCCGTGAGGGTGATCAGGTGGAGATCTTCGGTGAACATCTACCGGTAACTGTGCTGTCCGATGTCCTCGGCACCATCCCCTACGAGGTACTGACAGGTGTCAGCAACCGCGTCAAGCGGGTCTATTTCCAGGATTAGCGGTTATTTTGCCCTGTGGATAAGAATCGTAAAGATGACGATCTCAAGAAGGAGTAGTCCTACTACTGCTAAAATGGGGACGGGTGATGGCGATGTCATCCCCAGCATGGTATATGCTATAGCCAGAGCCATCACCAACAGGGTGATGCCTGCCACTCGGACACTGGTAATGGTAAGTCCCACCTGACGGATATTCCTGATCTTTACTGGCATGTTGATGTATCGTGGGAAATAAGCCACTACCATACAGCCTATGGCTACTATCGTTATGATAATGCAGGGAATGGTGACTCTTACAGGTGAGCCGTATGCATTGGGGTTACCTGATCCGTCGAAATGGGTGGGCACAATGTCTGGTGCCTGATGAACCAACCAGATGATCAATCCCCAAACGATGAGGGCTATAAGGACAAATGCCATCTCTAAGATGGTACCCTCAAGTGTGCGATGCACCTTTACTTTTTTGATATCAAACTTTTCCATCATATCGGGGGAAATTTACGTACAGCAACTATTGTAAGGCCAGAAAAAACTGCACCAACAATGACGACTAATCCCACAAACACATACATCGATATACTGCCAGACACGTACAACACTACTAATAGTGCCAGCAACATCATCTGTAATCCCGATATGAGTACTAATGCTTTCTTTCTATTCAACATTGTCTTCTGTTTTTTGTTGTTTTTTCTTGGGCAGACGCTTGGCTTTGCGCAGGGCCTCGGTGATGATCCACTGCAACTGGCCGTTGGTGCTGCGGAACTCATCCGCAGCCCAGGCCTCTATCGCATTCATCGTCTCAGCGTCAACACGGAGGATAAAACTCTTGGTGCTCTTCTCAGCCATGAATTAGTGGTTTAATGTTCCTGTGTTCACTACCGGCTGGGCAGAGTCATCGCCGCAGAGCACTACGAGAAGGTTGCTCACCATCGCAGCCTTCTTGTCGTCGTCCAGATCCACGATGTTATCCTTCGATAGTTTATCGAGTGCCATCTTCACCATCGATACGGCACCTTCCACAATCTTCTCACGGGCAGTGATGATAGCCGAGGCCTGTTGGCGACGGAGCATCACGGCAGCAATCTCAGGGGCGTATGCCAGATAGTTGATACGTGCCTCCACCACTTCGATGCCAGCCAAGGCCAGACGTTCGTCGAGTTTCTCCTCCAACTGCTGGTTGATCTCGTCGGCACTGGAGCGCAGGGTGGGCTCGTTCTCGGCCTTGTTGTCCTCGTCGTCATAGGCATACTGACCTGCCACCTGACGGAGAGCGGCATCGCTCTGAACGCGGACGAAGTTCTCCAAGGCATTCATGAGTCCCTTAGTGTCTGATCCGACGGTGTTGGGAGCCGCAGCCATCGTCTGGGTGTCCACTTCAAAGAGAGCCTTATAGGTATCTTTCAGTTTCCACACAAGCACGAGACCGATCATTACGGGATTACCCGTCTTGTCATTCACCTTGATCGGCTCGGCATCGAGGTTACGGGCACGGAGGCTGACCTTCTTGGCACCATAAAATGGGTTGATCCAGAAGAATCCTGTCTTGGCGAAGGTACCAGCATACTTGCCGAACCATGTGGTCACTCTGGCCTCGTTGGGTTCCAACTGCATGTGTCCGCACCACATTATTATATTAATAAGGATGAGCAGACAACAACCGCCCAATAACCAGCCCCCTTGTTGTCCGTCTGTGCGATCCAGTTCTATGATACTGTTCACGATACCGACGATGGCTAAGATTAGAACAGCCAGATTGAAGAACAGCATCACGAAGCCGTTCATCACCATTCCTTTGAATGCAAATTCTTTTGTTTCCATAATTTTTAAATTCCTAATGATTAATTATTAAACTGAATTGATATCATTTTGATATTGCAAAGATATGAACTTTTTCTCGTCTGACAATGGATTTGCTTCAAATTTTAACAATCTTTATAGGTTTGCCCGTTTGTATCTCATGGAAAGTGGCTACCTTTGCAGCGATGGAACGAAACAGGGAAATCTATAAGGTGACGCTGGTGGGAGGGGCAGTGAATGTGATTCTGCTGCTCTTCAAGTTCGTGGCTGGTATCGTGGGCCATAGTGCCGCGATGGTGGCAGATGCCATCCATTCCCTGTCGGACTTCGTGACAGACCTGATTGTATTGGTGTTTGTCCGTATCAGCGGCAAGCCTGAAGACAAGTCGCACGATTACGGACACGGGAAATACGAAACGTTAGCGATGACAATAATTGGCATGGCTTTGTTGGCAGTGGCCATAGGCATCGTGTATAGTGGCATGACGAAGATCATTGCCTGGGCCAACGGTGGACAATTGGAGGCACCGGGGATGCTGGCGTTATGGGCGGCCTTATTGTCTGTGCTCCTGAAAGAAGGTGTCTATCGCTATTCGATGGTCAAGGCCCGTCAGTTGAATTCTCAGGCCATGGAGGCGAATGCCTGGCATCACCGCAGCGATGCCCTTTCGTCGATAGGTACGGCATTGGGTATCGGAGGCGCAATCTTTTTTGGTCAGCGTTGGACGGTACTCGACCCTGTGGCTTCTGTCATTGTGGGTGTGTTTATTGTTAAGGTGTCTGTCGACTTGCTGCGTGATGGTATCGGCGACCTGATGGAACAGTCACTACCCGATGTAATAGAGGATGAGATTCTTGGTTTGGTGGCCTCCCTGCCAGATGTGGTGGAACCGCACGATTTGCGTACCCGACGGATTGGCAATCACTATGCCATCGAACTGCATATTCTGGTGGATGGCGACATCCCTTTGAAAGAAGCACATGACAAGGCCTCGGAGGTGGAGGATCTGCTGAGGGAGCGTTATGGGGAAGAGACGCACGTGGTCGTGCATGTAGAACCGAAATAGAATAAAATATGAATATAGCGGAGATAGAGAACAAGAAGATTGCCGTCCTGCTTTCGGGTGGTGTGGATAGTAGTGTCGTGGTGTATGAGTTCGCTAGAATTGGTCTGCATCCAGACTGTTTCTACATCAAGATAGGCCCTGAAGAGGAAGAAGAATGGGACTGTTCCAGTGAGGAGGACTTGGAGATGGCAACTGCTGTGGCGCGTAAATATGGCTGTCGGTTGGAAGTGATTGACTGCCACAAGGAATACTGGGATCAGGTAACGAAGTACACGATGGACAAGGTTCGTGCAGGTCTGACGCCTAATCCCGATGTGATGTGCAACCGTCTGATTAAGTTCGGAGCCTTCGATGAGAAGCAGGGTCATGATTATAACCTCATCGCCACTGGCCACTATGCCCAGACGGAGATTGATGCCGAAGGCAAGAAATGGCTCTGCACCAGTCCAGACCCCGTAAAGGACCAGACGGACTTTCTGGCGCAGATTACTGACTGGCAACTCCGCAAGGCTCTCTTTCCCATTGGACACTATGTGAAGGACGAGGTACGTATCATTGCTGAGCGGGAGCATCTGGTGAATGCTAAGCGTAAGGACTCGCAGGGCATCTGTTTCCTGGGCAAGATCAACTACAACGACTATATCCGCCGTTATTTGGGCGAACAGCCCGGTGATGTGATAGAGTTGGAGACGGGCAAGCGCATTGGCGAGCACAAAGGACTCTGGTTCCACACCATCGGTCAGCGCAAGGGGATGGGTTTCGGCGGTGGCCCTTGGTTTGTGGTCAAGAAGGATGTGGCGAAGAATACTCTTTACGTGTCTCACGGCTATGACCCCGAGACGGCTTATAAACAGGACTTCGCCGTGCGTGACTTCCATTTCCTCACAAAGTGTCTGACACCTTGTGAGGTGACGTTCAAGATCCGTCACACCCCCGAGTATCACCCTGCAGTCTTGGAATGGACGGGCGAGACGGAGTTCATCGTCCATTCGAAGGAGAAGATTCATGGCGTGGCACCGGGGCAGTTCTGCGTCATCTACGACGAGAACCACCACCGCTGCTTAGGGTCGGGTGAGATTACCGTCTAACGATAGATTGTCACACTGCCACCGTCGCTGTGGCAGTATTTCTTTAATAATTCCTGGATGAAACGGGCATTGTCCGTCACACGCGTTTCATTGCCGTCGTAGCCGTTGATGAGCACCACAAGGTGGGTGGTACTCAGCGTCATCTTCGTCCGCTCATGGTCGCTGGTGGGTGTTCCCACACCGCCCTCCGCATCACGATAGACGGGCAGTCCCGCGATGTTGATGATGCCTCTGCCGATACCCTCGTAGGGTTCTCCCTCACGTCCTACGCCCAGTGTCAGTGTGTCGCCCACGAACTTGTCTGCGTCGAAGCCACCGATACTGTATCCGAAGGCGATGGAGGCAAGGTTCACGAGGTCTACCAACGTGTCGATCTGATAGAGTTCTTTCCCTTGTAGCATCCGACGGATGAGTTGTTCACTGGCAGGGCGGTAGCGCGACGGGTCCTTGCCGCAGGCCTTATAGATTTGACGTGTGGCAGCGATGCCGGGCAGTTGTTTCAGCGATTCGGTCGTGAGTTCACTACGGAACCGCTCTTCGAGGGTGTGAATCTCCTCCCATAGTTCGGCGCAATAGGGCGTGTTCGCTACCTGTGCCTCTACAGCGCCCCCCACAAAGGTCGGGCAGACACTTTCTATCTCCTGTGATACGATAATCTTCATTCTATATTCGTTTATTTTCAAATTTGTGGCAAAGATACGAATATTTTTTCGTACCTTTGCAGCAAAGTTAAGAAAAATAGCGAAGATATGAGAAGAATCCTAACCATAGCCGTACTCTTGATGGTGCTATTGTCTGTGGCACAGACGGCTGATGGGCGCCGCCGTCGCATCCGACTACGTAAGCCAAAGGTGACAGTCGCTCAGGACATAATCCGCAAGGTGGAATTAAAAACCTTTGCCCCGATTCTCTTTGGTGCCGACAGTGTAGTGATGGATTCGCCCTTGCGCACGATGAGTGAGATGGGACAGGAGAGCGGTACGATAATCTATGTCTGTACGTTGCCCGAGGTGAAGACGGCCGGTATACTCACTATTGGCTCCTGCCACGACAATGCACAGGTGTTTGTCGACGATGAACTCGCAGGTCGGACAGACCGCATCAGGCATACCCTCGAACTTCCGTCCGTCCACGATGGACAGGAGTTGAAGATACAAGTTGATGCAATAGAGCGTAAGAATGCTGACGACCTTGTGGGTCTTGCGGAACCAATTATCCTTACTGCTGACCTCGATGGTCATGAACTGACCTTGAACTTGAGGCGGTGGACCATTCTGACCATTCCCGATGGCTATGACACGGCTACGAAGGCTCTTGAAACCGTAGCGGCTGACAGCCTTGACAGTCTTGCTCCACCCGACACATCGGGAAAGCCCGGCTATTACCGTTTTCAGGCGGTGTTCAGCCGGAGCGGTAACATCTACCTGAATATGGAAAACTTTGGCAGGGGGCAGGTGTTTGTCAACGGTAATTCCCTTGGCTACTTCTCAGAAACAAACCCCTCGCTCCAAGTACTTCGCAGATACTTGAAGCGAGGATTTAACGAGGTGGTAGTCTTCGATGTGGTAGGCCCTCGTCAGGCAGTTTTATCTGCACAGGATCAGCCCACCGTTGGGCAATAGGGTTACCTTAGCCTTGCCTTTCTTGTCTATTTTAAGGGTGGTGAGCGTGGGCTCGCCACTCTTTTTGTCGTCTATGTAGCATTTAAGCATCTCGCCAGCCGCGAACATTGACAGGTCGAGAGTCAGCGTCAGTGGTTCCTTCCCGGCAGAGAGGCCGGCGACGTACCACTGTCCGTGTAAGGCCTTGCGGGCGAGGACGACGTATCGGCCGGGGTAGCCATCGATGTAGCGTGTCTCTTCCCAGGTCGTCGGTAGCGCCTTAAGGAAGTCCATTTCCCACTGTGGCAGTTCCGTGAGGTTATTCGGCTGCATGGCCACGCACTGCACTGAGGTCTGCATGATGAGTCCCGATGCCATCTCGAAGATGTCGGTGGTGTGACGCGGGTGGCGGCTCTTGTTGTCGGGTGAGAGATACTTGTTCATGATGATACCGCCCCAGTCCATCGAGGCCGTCGCGTTGCGGCAGAAGGGGTGCAGACAGAGGTCGAAGGGCTGCTTGATGGCGGCACCCTCGTTGAAGAACACGTTCTCCGAGGCGAGCACAGCCTCCGAGGCCACGAAGTTGGGGTACATCCGCTCCCAGCCGCGCGGGATGGTGCATCCGTGGAACACCACTTGCAGCCCATAGCGGTTGGCATCGCTGAGGATGTCCTCGTAGAGTCGCATCACCTCCTGCTTGTCGCCGCCGAAGAAGTCCACCTTGATGCCTTTCACGCCGATGCTCTGCATCCACTTCATCTCCCGGTCACGGGCGATGGCGGTGTTCATGCAGTCCTGCGGTCCTTGCGGTGCGTCGTTGGCAAAGCCGTTGCTGTTGTACCACAGTAGCAGGTGTACGCCCTTCGACTGCGCGTATCTCGAGAGTTCTGCGATGCGGTCGCGCCCGATTCGTGTGTCCCACCAGTTGTCCACCAGACAGTACTCGAATCCCATCGCCGAGGCCAGATCGATAAACTTCACTTGGTCGTCGTAGTTGATACTCTTGTCCTGCCAGATGAGCCAACTCCATGTGTAGCGACCGGGTTTGTAGTCGGTCGATGCTTCATAGCGCGGCTCCACTAAGTCGTAACTGATGGTAGTCTCCACGATGGGTTTGAGGGTCTGTCCCAGGGTGATGGTGCGCCATGGTGTCTCTCCCGGCAGTGGGATGGCGGCGAAGTCGGAGCCAAAGCCGTTGTTCTCGCCCGCGTCGGGATAGGCCACGGTGTAGCCGATGCCTGCCTGATAGTCGGAGAGGTGACTGCCGCAGTAGTTCGATCCTACGCCTGTCTCAGCCACCAGTGCCCAGCCGTTGGGCAGGTGGAAGAGGGCAGGGAAGATATACCCGTGCCCGTACTGCGAGGCAGCGGCCATGGGTGCATCGGCAGAATAGCCTTCTTCATACGAGGGCTTTGTCTGCTCCCAGCCGGTCTCTGGGCCGATCTGCGGCGAGATGAAGGTGGTGGTGCCGTCGGGGAAGTTGAAACTGCTCAGTTCGCTCAGGATCCTGGCGCGCTTCATCTCCCTGCGGCCTATCTTCTGGGCTGGGATGGTGTAGCGGAAGGCGATGTCGTTGTTGCTCACCTGAAAGGTTACGCTCATCTCAACTTTGTCCTTGTTCTCGTAGGTGAGCGTCAAGGCGTTGGCCTGGTAGTCTGACTTCGATGCCTTGGTGCCGCGCATCGTGTATTGCTTGCTGACGGGCTCCACGGGGATGTGGCTCGTCCACTTCAGGTCGCGCGTCAGGTCGCCGATGCTTGTCTTCAGTCCGAGGGCAGAGCGTTCTAGCATCTTCTGCCCGTCGAGTGTGGCTTCGTAGAACAGTCGGCCGTTGTCGCAAAGCACGGTCACTTGGAGGCGACCGTCGGGCGATGCCACTTCATGTTTAAGAGTCACTCGCAGGTCTTGTGACTCCGCCATCTCCGTAGCCGCCAGTGTGCTGAGCGTCACCAGCAGGGTCATTACCATCAAAATTAGTTTCTTCATTTTCGTCTTGTCTTTGGTTTTGGTGGCAAAGGTACGAAAAATCCCCGAAAGTCCATCGACTTTCGGGGATTTTTTCACTTAGAGCAGGGGACCGTGACCTATGCAACTGGTCGTTGTAATGGCCGTCAAAAATGCCGTGAGTGCGGCTACCATCACCTTCGCCAGCACCTCAATCAAACTTTTCTTCTTCATAATTCTTACTTCTTAGTTCTTACCTCTTAGTTCTTAGTTCAATTTACTGATCAATGTCCGAACCCTCGCCGCCGTCGTTTTCGCCACCGCCATTGTCAGGATCGGGGTCGCCACCTGTGCCGCCACCATTATTACTGGTGGCTGTGCCGCTCTGGCTGACTCCGCCCGTTTCCAGTTTCTTCCTGTCCTCGGCGATGATGCTCTCCGCCAGATCGCTCCACTGGAGCACACTGCTCTCCCCCGTCAAATCCAAAGCGTACCAGCCGCGGTAGCCGTTGTAACTGCCATAGGGGAAGCGGGCGGTCTTCAAGGCGTTGGTCAAGGCCTTGATGCTCGGCACGTCGGCGGGCCTCACGTGCTGCCGCAGGGTCTTCTGGATGTCGACGGCACGGATGAAGTGCTCCTTCTGCCGCTCTGCGGGCGCGAAGTAGGACAGCAGCACCTCCTCGGGCGACGACCGGCAAAGGTACGCTTGGTTGTGGCGCTCCATCGCCTCCTCCTCTTCCCTCGACAGCCAGTAGCGCTCACCGCTACGCAGTTCCGTCACCGCCTGCGCATACATCTGCTGATAAGGTACGGGCGTGTCGGTGTCGATGATGCCCTCCACCTCACAACAGACATAGCGGCGCGAGCCCGTCGGGTCGCACAGCGGCTCCCGCTCGTTGGTGGTGGCAATGAACGAGGCCGTGCGGGGCCGCATCACATACTGGTCCGAGCGCATCTTCCGCGACTGCACGTCATTCTCCGTCAGGATCCTTTTTATCTTCGCCTGCTCGCGCGGGGTCTTGGCGTTGTACTCGTCGATGTTCACCAGCAGCATTCTGCCCAGCATCCGCTCCACCTGCTCGGCGCTGTCCATCTTCACGTCGTCGATATAGTACTCGCGTAGTTCGGGCGGCAGGATCAGTTTGCAGAAGGTGGACTTGTGGGTGCCCTGCCCGCCGATGAGCAGCGGCACGACACTGTTGCCGAAGTCGCGCGAGAGG
>ONTZ01000042.1:0-3744 GCA_900320905.1 uncultured Prevotella sp. | reverse complement strand
AGCCAACGGTGGAACAGGTCGGGCCACTCTCGGTAGCGGGTAGGCACGCGCGTTGCCATCCTGCGGATGGGATCGTCGCGCCCGTCCCACGCGCCGCACTGCGCCAGGTAGTCGGTCACGGGGTTATAGGGCGGTACGAGTGCGCTGCGCACGTAGAGTTCCACGTCCACCGACCACGCCACGCCCACCTGTTCCATCTGCTCGATGGCAATCCGCCGCATCTCCCTGTCGGTCAACTGCCGCCAGTCAGCACCGTCATTGCTCGAATTACGACCGTCATTGGATAAATTTGGACCGTCGTTAGAAAAATTACGACCGTCGTAATTTTCACAGGTACCGTTCTGCTGTTTTTTCGGCCTGAACTCCTCCGTCTGCTTCATCACATTGTACCGCAGGTCGTAGTTCCGCTCCATGAAGTCGCGCACACCCCTGGCGATGCGCATCCGCTCCGCCGTCGACGACAGCCGCCTCATGGCCGTACTGTCCCGCCTGCTGCGGCGATACTCGCCGAGGAGTGCCCACAGCCATTCTCTAATTATCCCTATCATTTCACTTTTCACTTCTTCACTTTTCACTTTCCCGCCTATCCCACACTGGAAGTAAAAAAACTTACGTGTGGGATGAGCGGGACAGGCGGGTTATTTTCCCATTTCGCCTACTACCACGCGCGCGAGTTGACTGCGCCGTGGACGCCCTCGTTGACCGCCTGCGAACGGAAGCCGCTGTTGACGCGGATCGGCCCGAAGACCTCTCGTAAAGGCTCGCCCAACTTCCAGCATAGGTTGATCATTCCTGCCAGTTGCAGTTCGTCGGGCGTGTTGTCCACCCCGTGCTTCTCCGCCCAGTCGGAACGAGTCATCTCCTCATAACTGAAATGCGGACTCAGCATAAAATTCTGTCTCTTGCTCATAACTTTTCAATTCTTTAATTTTTAAATTTTATAATTTTACCTTGTCAGCGCGTTGACGGTGCAAAGTTACGACCGCTAAACGAGAAAGAATCCCTGCCGCCCGCAGAAACTGCGGATGACAGGGATAATGGCCGTTTTTCAGGGATGGTTCAGGGATTCCGCAGGGATAGTTTCAGGATTTCCCGCAGTTCATGGATCCAGAGACTGATGCGGCCGAAAGCAGTGCGGCTCTGGTTGCCCCGGATGCTGTCGCGGTATGCCTGCTCGTCCCACAGCGTCGAGGGCGTCTGTCCCAGATAGCCGCTGCGGTAGTCGCCGACGCTGTCGGCGGTACACATCTTCGGGGCGTCGGGATACCACGCGAACATCTGCCGCGCAAACTCCGTGAGGGCAGTGCGCTCTCTTGTGAGTGCTGCCTCCAGTTCTTCCCGATGCCTGTGGTGAGGCGAGAAACTGATTTTGATGTATGTTTTCTTTTCCACGCAACATCGACAATCAATTGAATATCAGCGTTCAGTGAATTTAATCGGTACATGGCTATTTTTCGAAAGTTTTTCGAAAGTAAGCGAAAGTGCAAATGCTTGATAATTAACGCCTTGCCGTTTTGACTTGTACCGCGCCTTTTTGCTCGATTTGAGAGTTTCTCGTCTGAAGGTATTATCCCGCTGGATTTCAACGAGTTCCTCTCTGTACGCTACATGTTTCAATTGCGCTGCAAAGTTACACATTTTTCACGAAAAACGTGCAGAATGTGCTACTTTTTTATAGTTCATCCCAACGAATAGAATATGATTCTAACAACTTTGCGGGTATTTGTATTTCTGTAGCGGTTTTGCGCCAGTCTTTGATGGCGGCTCGAACCTCCTCAATAATATCTTTTGCCTCCTGTTGTTCAAGCATGTAGCTCTCGCTTGCAGAGAGCAGAGCATTGATGTCCGACTCTTCAGTGTATGAGTCTATAAGCAAGCATTGATGTGACTTTGCTCCTGGATTGATGTCGTATGCAGGAGAGAGCGTCCAGCCTTTCGGGGTGAGCAGGAAACCGTGATTACGGAAGTGGTCATCGGTGTTGCCAAACATGACGTTAAATGCCACTCTGCGATAGAGTTCGCGGAGATTCTGGCGCACATCGGTACACCCACGAAGGATGAAATCAACGATGTCAAGATAGCCGTTACCTGTGCTGCTGCCGGCACCATCATCAAGACCAAGTAACGACATAGCAGAAGCAAAATGAATGCGACGGCCTTCTGCTGTTCTATCGAAGCGTTCTGAAAGAAGCAGGTCACGGTCTTTTGAAATCTTGATGGTGCGCGTCTTTGCCACATTGATGCCAGCCTTGGCCGCAAGTTGATGCGAGAAGTGCTCTATAAGTTCAGTATTCTCCAAGTCCTTTTTGGAAGGGAACTTGGCTACATATAGTTTTCCGTCTGTATCAACCACATTGGCTTTAGGACGAGCACCGCCAAGCGATGTTCCTGGGTCAATCAATTGGTCGAGCCAGCGCTGATCCGGCAATTCATTGCGCTCCTCTGCCAACTCTATCTCATGGCATGCATCGCACAGGGCACGAAGACTCTCCATAGGGGGAACATGGTATTTTGTACTTGCATTGATATAGTCACTACCTTCTTCCTCTTTGTAGCGAATGCCGCCCATACGAGTGAAGTCCTCGATACCAATAAGATAGTCGTAATTAGTGAGCATACGCTTCGGTCTGCCTTCCTGTTGGGCAGTCAGTCGCTCTCTGCGGTCAAGCAACAACCGTCCCCAGCGATCGGGGAAGGAATCCTTGACGAAACCGAATACATTATCATCTCCACGAGGATGCTGCAATGAAGGAACATTCATCAGGTCACCACTCAGCAGAATGCCTCCATGCTGTTTCAGCCATTCGCGCGAGTATTCGAAAACAAAATGGTCCTTACCGCGAACATGTTCGTAGCCTAATTTTCCTATCTCTTCGGGAGAGGTTAGGAAATCAAAATCTGCGTAAACTATAATCCTCTTCATTTTCTGAGTAATTCTGCATCCTGAAGCTGTCTGCCAAGAGCATCGTCGGCAGCCAACAGGGTGATGTCATTTTCCAGATTCAGCGCAAAGAGTACACGCGCATAGATACCCATAGAAACTGTTGGGTCACCATGTTCCACCTTTGAGACAGTTAGACGTGTCACTGTTGCCCTGTCTGCAATGTCCTGCATAGACAGATGCCTACGCTTGCGGGCCAACATGATTTGCTCGCCCATAATCTTCAGGTTCTGGCTCAATGCCCTTGGCATCGTTTTACCAAATGTATTCTTCCCCATAATTGTATCTTATTGGGCGCAAAGATAAATAAAAATGTTTAATATAACAAACACTTTGAGAAATTTTTGTGTCTTAACACAAGTTTTTGGTTCTTTTGGTCTGAAAACTGCGCTCCATCTGTCGATATAGTGGGTCTATTTGCTGTTTATGCATTCAAAATTTGTTAAAACGCAATTATTTTTGCCTCTATGCATATCTCATATTTAGAGTTATATGCGTGTATTTTGTTTCCAAATTCGATAAAAATGCGAATTTGGAGATAAAAATCTATAAAATAGTGTGATTTTAGGCGAAAACAGTACAAAGGTAATAATTTTTTTATTATATTTGCACCAAAATTACTTAGTATGACATTGCAAAAGTGGATTGAAGATAGAGCTATTCATGGCTTTCCTACGTTTTCTGTTGAGGATGTAAGGGCTGCAGACTTGTGCTCTTCAGAACAGATTCTTCAAAATGAACTCTCCAGGCTATGTTCAAATAAGACTATAGCCAGTGTATATAGAGGGTATTACGTTATTATT
>ONTZ01000067.1 GCA_900320905.1 uncultured Prevotella sp. | reverse complement strand
CCGCAAACGCCCAAACGTTTCATCGGACTTGTAGCTCAGTTGGTTAGAGCAACAGACTCATAATCTGGAGGTCCCAGGTTCAAGCCCTGGCTGGTCCACGCTGAAAATCAGAGAGTTACGAATATTTCGCGGCTCTCTTTTTCTTTTTGGTGAAATTCAGGTGAAATTCGTGACAAAAAAGTTATGATGTGAAGTTTCCTGCAATCTTTACGATTGCAATGATATTGCATGGCGTAGCAAAGATAGACTTTTTGTGCAAATATTTGCTGTTTCAGTGTTTTCAACATAAACACTATTTCCTAATAACTGTACACAGTTTTTGTACATCCTCATCAAAGGTGTCTTTATTGATAGCTTTGCTTTTGGTCTGGGTGGAGAGGAAGAGCAAGCCTGCAATGTCTGTGGTATTCTTTACGCCCAGGCGGATCAGGGCAAACGTGCGCAGTTCGGTGGTTAGCGTGTTGGGCGTTTTCAGCCGGATGCGGCCGTCTTCCTGCAACAGGGCGTTGAAATCGTCGACGAACGACGGGTAGAGTTCCAGGAAAGCCTTGTCGAACCGGTTCAGGAACGTAGCGGCATCCTCCTCGGAGATGCGTGTTGAAGAGATGGTCTGCAACAGTTCCTGAGCCTGATTGGCCTTAATCTTTCGTTTCACTAACGTCTGGTAGCGCCCCAGTTTGTCGATGTACTTGGCACAAAGGTCGATATAGATGCTGGCTAAATTCTCGCGGCGCGTGTTGGTGTCGGAGAGCAGCGTGTTGGCATCGGAGAGCTGTGTATTGGTTTGTGAGAGTTGCGTATTGAGTGTGGCAAGTTCGGCGTTTAGTATTGCCAATTCGTGTCGGCGTGCCGAGAGTTGCCGGTTTTGCCGATGAATGAAGTATGATGTAATGAATAGACCAATGAGTAGCAACGAGATGAACAAAACAGAGTAGCGCAGCCCGCGGTTCTGCTGCTCCACGCGGTCCTGATAAGATGACATGATCTGTGGCATGATGCGAGAAATTTCAAGGATGCGCAGGCGGTTGTTGTAGAACTTGGCATCTTCCATCGACGTGTTGATGTATTGTTCTGCCCGTTTGATGTGCTCGTTGCCTTTTTCAAACAAGCGCAGGGCCAGTGTCTGCAGCGCCATGTTCTCCATGGTGCAGCACTTCGTGTCGCTCAGTGCAGCCTTGATGAGGTATTCCTCGTAGCGGTCCTGGTCGCCCGAGGCCAGATAGTTTCCGGCCAGTGCAAACGACGTCATGGCATGCACGCGCGACTGCTCGCTGCTGCCCTTAAAAGCCATTTCATAATAGTGGCGCGCCTTCTTGGCGTCAGGCTCTACGAAGACGTGATACTCGCCCAAATAGTAATTGCAGAACTCATTGTCAGGATTGAGGTGACGGATGGCCTGTGCAAGGAAATGGGAGGCTTTTTCCATATATTGGGGAGCATATTCGCGATCGTTGCAATAGTTGGCCCAATACAGATAAATATTGAAGCGTGCCTGATGATAGAAGAACAACTGCTGTCGGCTCAGTGCTGTCGTGTCCACCTGCTCCAGATTGCTAAGCGCCTCGGTATAGAGGCCGCCGATGGCAAGAATCTCAGAACGGCAGATGGAGAACTGCGCCACGTAGCTGACATCCCGCCGCTGCCGTGCCAAGGCGAGTCCGCGGTTGGCATACACCATTGCCGAGTCGAATTTAAACACTTTGTATTCACGGAAGATGTCCTCCATGAGTTTCATCATACGGTCGCTGTCGCGTTCTGCAGCCAACTGTTGCTTCAGGGCTGCAATCGTTTCTTCCTTTTGGCCGACGTAGTTGCCTTTTTCGCTAATCACTTGATCTAGTTCGTGAAGCAACTGTCTGTTGTCGGCACGGCCGATTCCCGTCTGGAGGAAGAGGGTAAATATGAGTAATAGGGTCTTCATCATGGCAAAGATAATAATAATGGTTGGTTTTCGGATATTTACTATAGAATAATTAACAACATTTATATATAATTGATTTCCAATGAGATACGATTAATAAAGTTTTATCTCAATTTACTAAACATTTACCATGAGCTACAATTACGTGAAATCATGATTATCTTTGTAGCAGTTTTCATTTTAATAACTAAAAAAGTAACTGTATGAGGAAATCGAAGCAACTATTAACAAAACGTTTAGCGTTCATCCTGTTTACCATGCTGATGTCGCTCAACGTACTTGCACAAGACATTAAGGTGCAAGGTATTGTGAAGGACGAGACGGGGGAAGCCGTTATCGGTGCCACGGTAATGCAAAAAGGAACAAGCAACGGTACCGTGACTGATATAGACGGTAATTTCTCTGTGACTGTTCCTGCCAATGCAACATTGGCCGTTTCTTACATTGGTTTTTCCACGCAGGAGATTCCTGTGGAGGGAAAGACAGATTTTACCATTGTGATGAAAGACGAGAGCCACGCTCTCAATGAGGTTGTTGTCGTTGGATATGGTACAATGCGAAAAAGCGATTTGACAGGTAGTGTCGGATCCTTGTCATCAAAAGACATGGATGCTCCTGTAACTAACATCGGTCAGGCCATGCAGGGTAAGGTAGCAGGCCTGCAAGTGGTAGATGCAGGCAAGCCTGGTGACAATGTATCCATCAAGATTCGCGGTCTCGGATCCATAAACAACTGCGACCCGCTTGTAGTCATTGATGGAGTGCCTACAGATCTTGGACTTAACAATTATGGCTGATGTAGAACGTCTTGACGTTTTGAAAGACGCATCTGCTACAGCTATATATGGTTCACGTGGAGCCAACGGCGTTGTGATGATTACCACCAAGAAGGGAAAGGACGGTGCTGGCAAACTCTCTTTTGCTACCAATTTCTCAGTCCAGAACACCACTAACGTACCAGAGATGCTGAATGCAGGTCAATATGCAACTCTAAGCAACGATATGATGAATAATGCAGGTTATAATGCCAATCCTGCCTGGTCTAATCCAACATCAGTCGCCAATGGGGCAAACTGGATGGACGAACTGTTGCGTACGGGTTATATTCAGAACTACACCATTAGTTATTCCGGGGGTAACGACAAGTCACACTACTATGTATCTGGAGGTTATTTGAACCAGACAGGAACAGTAAAGAGTGTTGACTACCGCCGCTTCACTTTTCAGGAGAACAGCGATGCTCAAGTTACCAAATGGCTGAAAGTGTCAAACAACATTACCGTCAGTGCTGACCGTAAGCGTCAGGGCAGCTACGATATTGGTAACGCCCTGCGTGCCTTGCCTATTTATAATGTGAAAGACGAAAATGGAGAATGGACTGGCCCTGAAGGCAACAGCAACTGGTATGGCAGTACCCGCAACCCGATTGGTCCTACGGAAACAGACAAGCAAAAGACCAACGGTTACAATTTCTTAGGCAATCTGACAGCAGAACTGTCGCTAACGAAGTGGCTCAAGTTCAAGAGCACCTTCGGACTGGATGCCAAGTTCTGGAACATTGACAACTATACTCCCAAATACGCTTGGAAGCCTACTCCGACGGAAGAAAGTTCACGCTATAAGAGCGACAACAAATCGTTCACCTACCTCTGGGACAATTACTTCCTGCTGGACTACACCTTTACCCAGAAGCACCATCTGAGTCTGATGGCCGGTACATCAGCCCAGTGGAACACCAATGACTATCTGAATGCCCAAAAGAACGTATTTGCTTTCGAGAATGTACATGAGATGGACAATGGTCAGAAGATGCATGCCATCGGTGGTAACGAAACCGAGTGGGCGTTGTTCTCTTTTATGGCACGTGTAAACTATGACTATCTGAACAGATATTTGCTGACAGCCACCATCCGCCGCGACGGCAGTAGCCGCTTCGGTAGTGACAAACGCTGGGGTACATTCCCGTCGGTGTCGGCCGCTTGGCGTGCTTCAGAGGAAGAGTGGTTTCCAAAGAGCGACATTCTGAGTGACCTGAAAGTACGCATTGGATATGGCGTTACAGGTAGTCAGGCTAGTGTGAGCAACTACAGTTATTTGGCATCCTACAATACCAGTGTATATCCGTTTGGCGTGAATGGCAAAGAACAATCAGCCCTAGTCTCATCAACACTGGCAAATCCTCAGATTCATTGGGAAGAGGTGGCACAGTCGAACATCGGTTTCGATGCGGTTTTGCTCAATTCCCGCATGACATTGTCGTTCGATGCCTATATCAAGACTACACGCGACATGCTGGTCAAAGCCTCTATTCCCATTACATCGGGCTTCGAGGACACCAGCACCACCTACACCAATGCCGGCAAGGTGCGCAACACGGGATTCGAAGTGTCTGTTCATACCATTAATCTGAAGGGTGGCCCCCTGGACTGGCAATCAGACCTGTCGTACACTTACAACAAGAACAAAATCAAGGACCTAAATAGTGATGTACCTTATTATATTAATCAGATTAACAACTCGTATGTCACAATGCTTGACCGCAACTATCCCATCAACGTATTCTACGGCTATGTTACAGATGGCATTTTCCAAAATCAGGCAGAAGTGAATGCACATGCTATCCAGCCGGGTGCAGAGCCGGGCGACATCCGCTTCAAGGACCTGAACAATGATGGTGTTATCAACGATGACGACCGTACAGTATTGGGCAATCCCAACCCTACTCATTTGTTCTCACTGAACAATACGTTGAGTTATAAAGGTTTCGAGTTAGGTATTTACTTGCAGGGCGTGGCAGGGAATAAGATTTTCAACGCAAACAATATCGACCTGACAGGCATGGCAGCAGCCTACAACCAGACTACCGACGTGCTGGGACGCTGGACAGCCGAAGGCACCAGCAGCACCATGCCCCGTGCCGTCTATGGAGACCCTAACCAGAACAACCGCATCAGCGACCGCTTTGTAGAAAACGGTTCCTACCTGCGTCTGAAGACTATCTCATTGGCTTACAATTTTCCAAAAGAATGGCTGAAGGCTCTCACCATCGAGAATGCACGCCTGACGCTTTCTTGCGAGAATGTAGCAACCATCACCAGCTATTCCGGTTTCGACCCAGAGGTTGACATCAATGGCATCGATCTCTCCCGTTATCCTATTTCCAGAACGTTCAACATTGGCTTAAACTTCAACTTCTAAACGAAAAAGTATTATGAAAAAAATATATATTGCAGCACTCGGACTGGTGACAGCTTTTATGCTATCTTCATGTGGTGATGACTTTTTGGACAAATCACCCAAGAACACCGTTGACCCTGAGACAGAAATTACTGACGATGTAGCCGTGGCTATGGCTAACGCTTGTTACCGTACACTACAATCATCGAACATGTATAACCAGCGCCTTTGGACACTCGACATTGTGGCAGGTAACAGCATTGTTGGTGCTGGTGGTGGCACTGACGGCCTTGAGACCGTGCAGGCCAGCAACTTCACTACGCTTAGCGACAATGGTATGGCACTCTATATGTGGCGTTCGCCTTGGGTAGGCATCGGCCAATGCAATATTTTGATAAATGGCATCGAGACAACTGGTTATGAGAAAGGAAGCATCAAGGAGCGCTGCCTGGGCGAAGCCCTTTTCCTGCGTTCACACTACTATTATGTTTTGGTAAGACTCTATGGAGGTGTACCCCTGCGCTTGAAGCCATTCACCCCAGGCGAATCTACCGACATTGCCCGTTCATCAGCTGACGATGTTTATGCACAAATTCTGACAGACTGCCAGCGTGCAGCCGAGATACTGCCCGCCAAGGCCGACTATAATGATGATGAAAAGGGCCGTGCTTGTCGCGATGCTGCCCTGACACAGCTGGCCGACATCTATTTGACTCGCGGCGACTTTGCCAAGGCTCAGCAAATGTGCGAACAGGTGGAACAACTGGGCTACGACCTAAGCAAATGCAGCTATACCGACAACTTTGATGCCCGTATCAACAATGGACCTGAGAGCATTTTTGAAGTCCAGTATTCGGGCAACACAGAGTATGACTTCTGGGGCAACAACCCGCAGTCAAGTTGGCTCAGCACCTTCATGGGACCACGCAACAGCGATTTTGTCGCAGGAAGTTATGGATGGAACCAGCCCACCGAAGAATTTGTCAGCCAATATGAAGACGGCGATCTGCGTAAGGATTGGACTATCTTATACGAGGGCTGTCCCGACTTCGACGGCATGACCTATAAGGGCAGCTATTCTAACACGGGCTACAACGTGCGTAAGTTCTTGGTGCCGAAGTCTGTCTCACCAGAGTATAATACCTGTGCACAGAACTTCGTCGTATGGCGCTTTGCCGACGTGCTGCTGATGAAAGCCGAGGCTCTGAACGAACAGGGGAAAACTGCAGAGGCGACCACGCCTTTGAACATTGTCCGTCGTCGTGCCGGACTGCCCAACGTAGCTGGTCTTTCGCAGGCAGAGATGCGTGAAAAGATTATCCACGAGCGCCGCATGGAACTGGCCTTTGAGGGCCACCGTTGGTTTGACATGATTCGCATTGACGGAGGTAACTATGCCCTTAATTTCCTTCATCGTATTGGAAAGACCCGCGCCACAAAGGAGCGCCTGCTGTTCCCCATTCCACAGACGGAGATGGATGCCAACACGCTGATGACACAGAACCCTGGTTATTAATCAATTAAAATACAAAAGAAATGAAGAAGCATATCTATCAAATATTACCAGCACTATTGCTGGGTCTCCTTTTCACGGCATGCGCAGACAATGACTATGCACAGCTGGATAAAGGATCCAACGAACTGGCCATGACCATCGACCAGAGTGCCGAAGTGCTCAATGAGCTCAACCACGCTGCAGAGGCAGTGACCATCAATTGGACTACGGGGCACAATTTTAGAACAGGCAATCGCATCACCTACCTGCTGGAAATGACGGCAGGCGAAAAGACCTACGCAGCCATTGACCACCAGACACAAGTCTATCAGTGGAGTGCCAACCAGGAGCAGTTGAACGACATCTTGCTCAACCAGCTTGGTATCAGAGCCGGACAGCAAACAACGGTCAATGCCCGCCTGACGGCCATCGTTGAAGGCATGGACGAACGCCAGACGGCCACCGCATCGTTTTCTGCCACTCCTTACGCCCCCGTGACAACAACCCTCTATTTGGTGGGTGATGCCACCCCCAATGGCTGGAGTGCCGACAATGCCACAGAGATGAAACGAACGGACAACGGCATCTTCACTTGGCAGGGCAACCTGAAGGCTGGCGAGCTGAAGTTCCTCACGACACCGGGACAGTGGCTGCCTTCATACAACAACGACGGCAACGGCGGTCTGGTTCTGCGTACCAGCGACGAAGAACCCGACGTAAAGTTCATCATCACCGAAGATCATTTCTATCAAGTAAAGGTGAACCTGCTGAACAGTGAGGTCACGATGACACAGATGGAGGGTGAGGTTCCAGCCTACGACAACCTCTACTTCGTTGGTGATGCCACGGGGTGGGGCTTCGTGAAGATGAACAAAGACCCGCTCGATGCTTTCCTCTTCCGCTATGCCCACCACTTCACTGCTGCCGAAAAGGGTGAGTTCAAGTTTGGAACGTCTGAAGGAAGCTGGGAAAACATGTACAAAGCAACATCTGCCGGTGCACCCTATACGCAAACCACCATGGAACTCATTGCTGGCTACGATCCTGACAACAAGTGGTATCTGCAGGAGTCGGAGACTGATAAGGCATATAAGATTTGCGTTGACATCCGCACAGGAAAGGAACGAATGATGATGCATGAGTTCAAGCCCTACGAAATGATTTATCTTGTTGGCGACGCGACGCCTGCAGGTTGGGACATTGGCGGTGCGACACCCATGAAGGCAACCGACAGCCCTTACATCTTCACATGGACGGGAAGCCTGACGACTGGCGAGGTAAAGTTTACCTGTGACCGGCAAAGCGATTGGAACGGAGCCTGGTTCATGAATTCGAAGGGTAACGATGTGGCACCGACGGGTGAAGTTGAGCAGATGCTTTTCATCGACAAAAGCAATGCTGACTTTAAAGCACAGTATCTTGAAATAAACGTGGGCGACATAGATCAAAAGTGGCAGATACAGTCGGCAGGTACCTATACCATCACTCTGAACCAGCTGGAAGAAACCGTTTCCATTGTCAAGAACTAATGCGTATGAAGCTAAGAATCGCGTTGGCAACTATCCTCTCACTGCTTGTTGCTTCATGTGGCGGCAGCGAGAGCGATAGTTCTCAAACAAACGGCACCCCTGCGGATAATGATTCACAGGTAACGGTGACAACGCAGCGCAAGGCTGTGCTGAACCTCAGCATACAAACCGACAAGGCATGCTATCGACCGGGTGAGACCATTACGTTTACGGCCAACGGCAACATGCCCAACGGTGTTACCGTGCGTTATCTGAAAGCAGGCAACGTTGTAGAAACGGAGACTGTTCGTGGCAGTACATGGACATGGACAGCTCCATTGAGTGACTTCACTGGCTATCTAGCCGAAGTCATCACGACAGAAGGTAATGTCGAGAGCATTCTGGGTACCGTTGGCATCGATGTGTCGAGCGACTGGACTCGCTTTCCTCGCTATGGCTTTGTTGCCACCTTTGATGACTCAAAGACAGACGCTGTCATAAAGGAAGAAATGGCATTTCTGAACCGTTGCCACATTAACGGCATACAGTTCTACGACTGGCACTACAAGCACCACTGGCCGTTGGGCGGCACTCGCGGAGGGTTGCTGGACAATTACACCGATATTGCTAATCGGAACATTGTGACCTCGGTTGTGCGTCGCTACATCGACGTGCAACACCAATTGGGGATGAAAGCCATGTTCTACAACCTCTGCTATGGAGCATTAAATGACTATGCTGCCGATGGTGTGAGTGGTGAGTGGCTGATGTATAAGCAGCCCGGACACGGCGACATTGACCAATTGGTGCTCTCCAGTGCATGGAAAAGTAACATCCTGCTCGCCAATCCTGCCAATACTGCATGGCAGCAATATCTGGCTGAGCGCAACGATGATGTTTATGCCTCGTTCGACTTCGATGGTTATCATATAGACCAGGTGGGCGACCGGGGGACGGTCTATGACTACAATGGCAACAGGTTGAACCTGCCTAAAGGCTTCGGCTCGTTCATCACAGCCATGAAGGCGGCTCATCCGCAGAAGCGGCTAGTGATGAATGCGGTAGCCAGCTATGGTGCAAGCCAGATTGCCCAGACTGGCAGTGTGGATTTCCTCTATAATGAACTATGGGACAGTGAGTCGCGCTTTGAAGACTTGCTGACGGTGCGCCAAGCCAACTCTGCCTATAGTAACAACAAGTTGCAGACCGTCTTTGCTGCCTACATGAACTATAACAAGTCATCGCAAAAGGGGACATTCAACACTCCTGGGGTGTTGCTGGCTGATGCTACGATGTTTGCCATTGGCGGTGCTCATTTGGAGTTGGGCGACGGCCACATGCTCTGCCACGAATATTTTCCCAATAGCAACCTGCAGATGAGTGAAGAATTGCGGCAGGGCATTGTACGCTACTATGACTTCCTTGTGGCCTACGAAAATCTGTTGCGTGGCGGGGGTGAAGAGGTGGTATGCGACATCGCTTCAGGGAACAAAGGTGTCAGCATCAACGCTTGGCCTCCACAGCAAGGAAAGGTTACGGCTTATTGTAGAAAGGCTGCCACGGGCCAGATCATCCACCTGCTGAACTATCGTCAGGCAAACAGTCTTAGTTGGCGTGACATGGACGGCACGATGCCCGCCCCGCAGGAGGTGACAGGGTTGCCTTTATCGGTAAAGATCACATCGGCGGTGAAGCGTGTCTGGGTGGCATCTCCCGATGCCTTGGCAGGCGCTCCCTTAGAGTTGTCATTCGCTCAGAAAAACGGTGTCGTAACCTTTACGCTTCCCTCACTGAAGTACTGGTCTATGATAGTGATTGAATCATAATTCAAGTTTCGAATTTCGAGTTTCTAGTTTCAAGTTTCTAGTTTCTTGTAGATAATGTATATGAAAAAACAGATTATAATATTGATAGTCATCCTGGCTTCCTTCTCTGCAAGGGCTGAGGCACAGAAGGGGCCGAAGTGGCTGAGCGATGCAGTGTTCTACCAGATTTATCCGTCGTCGTATATGGATACAGACGGCAACGGGATCGGAGACCTGCCTGGTATCACTCAGAAACTCGACTACATCAAGTCCCTGGGTGTGAACGCCCTTTGGCTGAA
>ONTZ01000099.1 GCA_900320905.1 uncultured Prevotella sp. | reverse complement strand
TGCAGCCGACAAAATCACGCTGGCATCGCCCAACGGACAGATGCAGATGAACTTCTCGCTCACAGAGAAAGGTGAGCCAGTGTATGACCTTTCTTATAAAGGGAAGGCGGTGATTAATCCCTCAAAACTTGGTTTGGAACTGAAGGCTAACTCCTATGAGGAATATACCGCTCAGGGGGCTACCCGCACGGCCAGTACCAGTCAGACCAATCTCCAGAGCGGTTTTACGCTCGCTGCTAAGGAGAGCAGCACCTTCGATGAGACGTGGCAGCCCGTATGGGGGGAGACCCGCGACATTCTCTACGACGATGGCCTCGGTTTCCGCTATGAGTTCCCCCTGTCGCAGAACCTGAACTACTTCGTCATCAAGGAAGAGCATACCCAGTTTGCCATGACTGGCGACCATATCGCTTGGTGGATTCCCGGTGACTATGATACGCAGGAGTATGACTATATGGAGACGAAACTTTCAGAGATTCGCAGTCACATGAAGGAGGCCATCACTCCCAATGCCTCACAGCACCCCTTCTCTGACACGGGTGTGCAGACCTCGCTGCAGATGAAAACCGCTGACGGACTCTATATCAACATCCATGAGGCTGCACTGATTGACTATTCCTGTATGCACCTGAACCTTGATGACAAGAATCTGGTATTCGAGTCTTGGCTGACTCCCGATGCAAAGGGCGACAAGGGCTATCTACAGGCTCCATGCACCTCGCCCTGGCGCACCATCATGGTCTCTGACGATGCCCGCGACATCCTGGCCTCAAACCTGATTCTGAACCTCAACGAGCCGTGTAAGATTGAGGATACCTCGTGGATCAAGCCCGTGAAGTACGTCGGTGTATGGTGGGAGATGATCAACGGCAAGAGCCAGTGGTCTTACACCTTCGACCTGCCGTCAGTGCAACTCGACAACCTCGACTACTCGAAGACCAAGCCCCACGGACTGCATGGTGCCAACAACGACAATGTACGCCGTTATATCGACTTCGCTGCCAAGCATGGCTTCGATCAGGTTCTGGTTGAGGGTTGGAACATTGGTTGGGAAGACTGGTTCGGTAAGTCAAAGGACTATGTGTTTGACTTCCAGACACCTTATCCTGACTTCGACCTGAAGGGCCTGAACGACTATGCCCACTCCAAGGGTGTCCGCTTGCAGATGCACCACGAGACTTCTGCCTCCACCCGCAACTATGAGCGCCACTTAGAGGCCGCTTATAATCTAATGAACAAATACGGCTATACGGCTGTGAAGAGCGGCTATGTGGGTGAAATCATCCCTCGTGGTGAGTTCCATTACGGTCAGTGGATGGTAAACCACTATCTCTACTGCATCAAGGAGGCTGCCAAGCACCATATCATGGTAAATGCCCATGAAGCCGTACGCCCCACTGGCCTCTGTCGTACTTGGCCGAACCTTATTGGCAACGAGGCCGCCCGTGGCACAGAGTATGAGGCCACCATTCACCCGTTTGCAGGGCGGTCCGATGGACTACACGCCAGGTATTTTCGAGATGGATATGAGCAAGATTAATCCCAACAATCCGAACCACGTTAATTCTACATTGGCTCGCCAGTTGGCACTCTACGTTACCATGTACAGTCCGCTCCAGATGGCCGCTGATATGATTGACAACTACGAGCAGCACATGGATGCCTTCCAGTTCATCAAGGATGTGGCCGTCGATTGGGACGACTCGCGCTACTTAGAGGCAGAGCCTGGCCGCTACATCGTTGCTGCCCGCAAGGCCAAGGGCACTGGCAACTGGTTCGTCGGCTGTACGGCCAGTGAGCACGGGCATACTTCTACGGTGAAGTTTGACTTCCTCGACCCAGGCAAGAAGTACATAGCCACTGTCTACACAATTAAGCAGACTACTGTTACAGCTAAGTCATCCATGAAGCTCACAGCAGCGCCTGGTGGTGGTTATGCCATCAGCATTATTGAAGTTTCAAGATAGTAATTTAGGTTCATACATACATTTGGTTTAAGGTTTATAAGTTAGAGTAAGTTAATTGTTCAGGCAGTCGGGCATCTGTAGCGTCAGTGCCTGACTGCCAATTTGTAGAGAGGTCGTGTCTGTTACTTTTGACACGACCCCCTTTTCTAATAACTCATGCACGACGTAGCCCCGAGGGCCGTCAGTATTGCTGATGCAATCGACACGATGACCTGAATCACAAACTTTGCAGTCTCTTTCTTCGTCATAACTCACCTCCTTTCTTTTACGGATTAATCACTGGGGGATAGTCGTTCCCACCACCGGTCTCCGAGCCTGACGATGAGCCACCAGAGCCACCATCATCATTCTGCATAATTTCCCAAGCAGAGAGCGGCGTGCGGAGCGTGTACGACTTGTCCTTGCCGTTGATCTTCTTCTTGACGGTCTCCACCAGGTAAGCGAACTGCAACGAGCACTGATCCTTGAACTTCTTCGAAGTGATCTCCTCGCCCTGGGCGTTCTCGGGGAGAAACACGAAGTTCACACCCTGCACCAGATTGTTCACACCCACACGAAGTGCCTCCTCGATGCTGGCAGCACCACCCGGAGTAGAGGTTACGGTGGGGCGGAACGTGCCCAGACCATCCAACTTCACAGGCTGACCGTGAGACATCATCTCTTTCAGACACTTCACGATAGATGCCAGCACCAGCTGCATAAACTCATAGGTCACCATGCCGCCGTGGTCAGCCACGTGCTTAGCGAAACCCTTGGTGGTCAACGCCTCCTTCGACTCTGCCTCAGGATAGTAACGACCCTCCATCTTCGAACCCTCTACAATGTTTTTGCGAAGATTCACCAAAAACGCAATGTTTTCTTTTGCCATAATTAAAAACTTTTAAAATTGATACTATTATTATTTAACTCATTGTCTCTCTTAAAGACACTACAAAGGTACGAATATTCTTTGGCTCCTGCAAGCATTTTCAAGCGGGTAATCCCCTTGTGGCACCTTGTAGATACTTAATGCCACTTATGGCAACTTATTCGAACAAAACATTTGGATAATTCATTAAAAAAGTGTATCTTTGTAGCATGAAACAAACAGTTAGAACTTATGGTCGTATGGAGCTGGCGCAGGCTTATTTCCCTGCCATCCTACCACGCTCAGCCTGGAAGAAGTTGAAGGCACTCCTGATGGATGACCCTCAGACCGCTTCTCTGGCAAATCTCCCCCGTCGCACTTTCCTGCCGTCGGAAGTGTCTGTCATCTTCTCAACACTTGGCGTGCCGTAATATTTCTTGACACGCATAAATCCTTCGATCTACCCCTCAGGCCGTCCGCCTGAGGGTTTCTTATACTCTGCCCAAGCCGCCCTTCCCGTCCGCCCAGACAGGACTGCGAGAGTGCTGTCAGAAGCCCAATCGACGAGTTTAAAAACATTTTACAAAACGGGACTTTTTGGTGTTTTGGGTTTTTGGGTATTTTGTAAAATCTACTATGCAATAAGTACTATAAATATATAGTTTAATTATATATATATTTTAATATATATATAATTAAAAGTAATATTATTAATAATATATTCCTTCTTACCCCCAACTTACACCTAATTTTCAAGAAAAACCCAAAAACCCAAAACTCCAAAAACTTTTTTTGCTCATTAGTTTGGTGGAGTGGTTAAAAAGCTCCCTCTCATGACAATATGCGTGGTTTTGATCCTGCCTCTGAGGATGATATGGATGATAACGGCATGAGGCGTTATATGGAGAAACGACTGAACAGCGAGAGCAGAACGATGCTTGCATCGACTATGCCGAGTCGTAAAGGAGGAAGAGTAAAACTCAACAATGATGAAGAGGGGTGGGATTAAACTAAATTGTCATCGCTATAGCAGAGATTCTCTTGCTTAGATCCTGAAGGGCTTCACGGAATTGCTGTCTTTCGCTTTCTGTAAAGGCTGCTGTTTTGCCGTTTACGGTATTGCCATTCACTTTCTGCATGAGCCACGCACGCGATTTACCAAAGTATTTCTGGGCGATGTAACTGAGTGAGAGCGCCTTAGCCATTTCTCCCATTTTGGCGCGTATAATCATCTCGTCGCCCTCGGCAAGTACCTTTTTCATCCCTTCATCGAACTGATTGATGCCTTTCTCCAGTTCGTCTGCTGATAGTCTTACTGATGGTTCTTTTCCTTCAGTGATGTCCTCAAAATAAGCCCTAACCTTAGGGTCTTTAATGTTGTTCTTGGGATTTTCCATATTCCATTTACCTTAATAATTCTTCAATGCGCTCTATCGTTTTCACAAGTTTGTTTCTTGTGATGAGCAGTTTGTCAATCAGAGCCTGTTTCCGTTCTCTTGGTATATCCTGATGATACAAATCAGCGATAACCCTATCACAGTCTTGGAGGCATTTGCGATAGAATTCTAATCCTTCTTTTAGTTCCATACGGTTATGCCTTTAGTCCAACATGTTTGTGCTCTCTTTTGACGGGGCAAAGATACTAAACAATTGTTTAATCTCCAAAGGATTATCAGATAATCTTTTGTAATAAACAAAAGTTTAACATTTGTTAGTTCGTACATCACGATCTCGCCAGTGTTTGAATCGGTGTTGTTCATAATGATATTTTTAAGTTCGACAATAATTTGATGGTGCAAAGGTACAGCAAAAATCTGATATAACCAAATGTTTTTTGGTTTTTTTCTGGATTTTAGTGCCTAGGACAGTCCCAAATATTTAAATAGCAAAAGGGCTCGCTTCTCAGCGAACCCCTTGCTAATTCATTACAACCTCAAATCCGCAGATTAATTTGACAATCAGAAATGTCAGAGAAATGCGGGGGTGAATCTATAGTTTCCTCTTCAAGATACGTCATTCGAGGAAATTAAACCCAATCTCCCCCTTACCCCACAAAGCGACTTGAGGCAATACGCCAAGAAACCACTAAATCATGGCATTATCCGAAATCCAACTTGGCATAGGCTTGATTACTGGTGTAAATATTCAGGACATTTTGCCTTGCGGCTTTGATCCATTTAGCCGCTACAGAGACAAACTTGAATACGAATGTCTTGATTCTGCTTGTAGGCTTCAGCCCGAAGTCAGAGACCTTGAGCTTAGAGAAGATGTATTTGTAGAAGTTGTAGATGAGTGCTGTCAACAAGAGGAAAGCTGCATTCTGTGACATGAAAGACTTTGGAAGGTGGCTCCATCCGAATCCATTGTTCATTTCATCGAAGATTCTCTCCTTGCCTCCTCTCCGGTTATAGAAATCCACAATCTCCCTGACCGAGGAAGAATGGTCGTTGGTTAGTATGCATCTATAGGTATATTCACCTTCCCAAAGGTCAAGGTCGCCATCGATACGTTTCTGGCGTTGGATGACAAGACGATATGCCTTGCCCTTCCATTTCTCTACCAGAATGGAGTTCAGTTCGAATTCCAGGTCATTGATCACTTCCTTCTTCCAGCCTCGCAGCGCAAAGATGTCGTCATAGAGAGAGGGGCATCGGTTGGCGCGGATATAGAAATGCTTGCAATGCTTCTCTACCATCTTGACAATCTCCTCTGAACAGGATCCACAATCCATCCTCGCTCGATTGATTTTCAATCCTTTGTCTTCTAGGCCGAGAAACATTCTTTCCAAAGTGTCCTGCTGATGGAACCGCACGTTGGTATTGCCATCACGATTCTCGACTCCGACAATCATGTTATTGATTACGGCAATGCCGGGACCATATCCCTTGAAATGTTTGTAGGTAGTTTTCGCATCATACTTTTCTGTCTCGATGAACTGATGGTCGAAATCAAAGTCATACTCGCCACCCTTTGTCAACTGTCCTGTTGTCAGCAATGCTTCCAAGAGCAGATTATTTAGCTTCTCTGCC
>ONTZ01000065.1 GCA_900320905.1 uncultured Prevotella sp. | reverse complement strand
GAGGGGTTACTTTTTGAGATGAGAATTAAATCTGCCTGTTTAAAGGCGGTTTCAAGCGAATATTAATCAATTCCGATTTTTATCGGACAGCAATAATTTTTAAATTTATCAGCAAAGATACGAATAATAGCGGAATTATTGCTATATTTGTGGCAAGTTTTGTGATATTTAATAAGAAATAACAATAAATTCTAAGATGTCTACATCACAGACCAACCCAATAATAAGAGACGCTTGAATCTTGGCACCTGGCAGGGTATCTACTTCTGCGAATACCGCAATTACGGCGGTTCTAGAGAAATGGTAGTAACAATTATAGGCGAATGAGATACAGTTTCTTCATACACATCTATTATTTGTTTCTGCTTGCTGCCACCCAGACGGGTTCCTCACTCATCACGGGCTTGTTGATTGCCATCACGCCCGAGAGGTTGTGTGGCACGTATGGCTCTTCAAGGTAGCGGATGTCGTCGGCTGTCAGACGGACATCGAGTGACTTCACCGCTCCCTCGATGTGATGCAGTTTGGTGGCTCCCACGATGGGCGACTCCACCTTCGTCAACAGCCAGGCCAGCGAGATCTGCGTCATCTCCACACCATAGCGGTCAGCCAGTTCCACGACACGCTCCACTACCAGATTGTCCTGTTCGGCGGTGGCATCATACTTGAAGTGCATGAACGAGTCCTCCTTCTGGCGCTTTGAGGTCTCACCCGGGCGCTTGGCCAGTTTACCGGAGGCCAGTGCGCTATAGGGTGTTTGTGCGATGTTGTCCTCACGGCATAAGGGCTGCATCTCGCGCTCCTCCTCACGCATGATCAGGTTGTAGTGGTTCTGCACCGAGATGAACTTTGCCCAGCCTCGTTTCTCTGCCAGCGCATTCATCTTCGCCAACTGGTAGGCATAGACGTTGGCAATGCCGATGTAGCGGGCCTTGCCTTGGCGCACAGCCTCGTTCATGCCTTCAAGAATTTCCTCGGCAGGTGTCTTGTAGTCCCAGATGTGATAGATGTAGAGGTCCACATAGTCCATACCCAGATGCTGAAGGCTCAGGTCGATGGAGTTCAGCACGTGCTGACGGCCACTGACGCCCTGCTGGATTTCCTCATCCGTTCGTGGCAGGAACTTCGTGGCTACCACCACATCGTCACGCTTGGCCATATCACGCAAGGCACGTCCGACGTACTGTTCGGATGTTCCCAACTGATAGGCGATAGCCGTATCGAAGAAATTCACGCCGAGGTCGAGTGAACGACGGATAATCTCACGTGTCGACTCCTCGCCAATCGTCCATGAATGCTGTCCAATGGTAGGGTCTCCGAACCCCATGCATCCCAGGCAGATGCGCGACACGTGAAGGTCTGAGTTACCAAGTTTTACGTAGTCCATATTATCTTTGCTTATTGAATATCAGTTTCATTGTCTCGGGGTCGAGTGGCTTCATCGTGGGCAGTTTCAGGTCTTTCACCATGTGGAGTGTGCCCTGTTTGTATTTCTGGAAGTGGTCGGTCTTCAGGTGCTGCTGATAGGCATCCTCGGAGGCATAGATTTCTAGGATGCGAATCTTTGTGGAGTCCTCGGCACTCTGCATCGGAAACAGACAGACGACACCCGGCTCCCGTTCCACACTCAGACGATCCACCTCGTTGGCAAATTCGAGATATTCCTTGAGGTACTGCGGATAGACCTCGATTTCAGCCAAGCGGACTATCATCGTCTCGTCTTCTTGTGCTACTGCAGTGATGGAGAACACAAGGACGAACAGAATTATAATTTTTCTCATATCCATTTGTCGATTACAACCTTCATTTATCATTCCATTGAGTGTTCCCAGCCGCCACGGGTATCGATACCTGTGGCATCGGCAAGTGCTTCGAGTTTGGCAATTTCCTCAGTAGTCAGTTGAATCTTGGCAGCCTCTGCAGCCTCGATGACGTGACGCTCCTTCGTGGCTCCGATAATGGGCAGTGTACCCTTGGCGATGGCCCAGGCGATGCTTATCTGAGAGCACGAAGCACCATACTTCTTTCCGATGGCGGTCATCTCGTTGGTCAGCGCCTCCAATTGGGGCAGCACGGGGTTGTACTTCTTACCGCGATCGCTCTCGGCAGGCAGCGGATTCTCCTTATTATATTTGCCAGAAAGTGCTCCTTGCTCCAGCACCATATAGGCCCAGAACTCGATGCCGTTCTCCTTACAATAGTCCAGCACGCCGCCTTTCTCCGACGAACGGTAGAGTAGGGAGAAGTGGTTCTGCACGGCACTCACCTTGAAGCCTGCCTCGCCGAGGATTTCGTTGGCACGCTGAATCTCCTTGATGTTATGGTTCGACACACCCACACGCTTCACCTTTCCCGACTGCAACAGGGGAATCAAGCCTGGTGTCCAGCGCTCCACGTCCATCGGGTTGTGAATCCAGTAGATATCAATATAGTCGCAGCCCATGCGCTCGATAGAGGCATCGGCCATCTTCTCCACACTGTTGTCAAACATCTCAGCAAGTTGTGGAGTGAACTTGGTTGACACCTCCACCATTTCACGCTTCTCGCCTGCTACGAATGTTCCGAGAATCTTCTCCGACTCACCCATGCCATAAACGGTAGCCGTGTCCCAAAGGTTCAACCCGGCTTTCATGGCTGCGTCGAACACAGGCTTCAGGTTCTCTACGTCAGTCTTACTCCCAAATACGGCATCTCCGCCGAATGCTCCTGCGCCCCAAGCCCAGGTTCCTAATGCAATCTTACTCATATCTTCTTAATGTTTTGATTTGATGGTGCAAAGGTACGGCAATTTAATCATACATAGCCTAACCGATTTACAGATAAATCAACCCTTTTTACGGATTTAACAGATTATTCGCTTTTATGTCGATAAAAATGTGTAATTTTGCCCTCGAAATGGAGAAAATATTAAGAGTTCACCACGTCAACGACTATGCCCGATACATCGGTGCGCCGGAGTTGCATCCGCTCGTCTCTGTCATCCACTATGACGAGTTGGAGCATTGTCGCCACTCGCTCAACAACTACGATGTGTATGGTATGTTTATTGGTGATGAAGAACTGGAGGATTTGTCATATGGACAACTGCAATACGTCCTGCATCGCCATGCGCTGATGTGCGTGGCTCCAGGCCAGATAGGAGGCAAAACTGATATGGGTGAAGAAATACATACCAAAGGCTGGGCACTGCTATTTGATACCGAACTGCTGCGTAACACCGAATTGGGCCGTCGCATGTCTGACTATCATTTCTTCTCCTATACCACCAGCGAGGCTCTGCTGCTAACACCTGAGCAACGGCAAAGCATCGTTACTCTGTTGGACGACATTCGCAAGGAACTGCTTCTCGATGAGGACAGCCACACCCTCCGCATCGTTACCTCGCAGATCGAACAGGTGCTGGAACTCGTAGCCCGCTACTACGCGCTCCAACTTTCTACGTCTGCCACTTCGACAAACTCAGACCTATTGCCTCGCTTTGAGCATCTGTTACGGAAATATTATGACGACGGCTTGCAGCGACAATTGGGGCTGCCTACCGTGAAATACTGTGCCCAGCAACTGTTCCTGTCACCCAACTACTTCGGTGACCTGATTCGTGAACTGACGGGTGACTCCGCAACCTCCCATATTCGCCGTTTCATCATGCAACGTGCCCAGCAATTTCTGATGAGTGGAGCCACGATCTCAGAGACAGCCGAAAAACTCGGATTCGACTATCCACAGCATTTCACCCGCCAGTTCAAGAAGCATTTTGGCGTTACCCCCTCCGATTTTATCAGTATGCGACCTTCAGGCTCCAAACGGTGACCTGCGCGTAGATGAAGCAACAACATTTATGATAATTATATGAACGAGAAATTTCCATACGGCTATGATTTGAATGCCTATATCGACAAGGCATTCGAGCAGATGAAGGCTGATTTCCCTTGGGCAACGAGGGACATGATAGCGGAACACACCTATTACGGTATCGAGAAAGTGGGGGATGACTATCAGTATGTCAGGTATTACAATACGTATGATGGTAAACTCAGTCCAGACAATCTCAATGTAGACTGTGAAGAGTTTATCCGTCGGCTGGCCAAAGACCATGACTGGGAACTGGAAAAAGCCAATCCCGTGAAGGAATGCATCGATGTGCAAGCCTCTAACAGATGCAGCGGCGATTGGTTTTTGGAGTGCTATCAGATTCAGAAACACCAGAAGGGCGGCTATTCGGTTTATGTAACGGCTGGCAACCGCTCGGCAGGCGGGTCAAAGACGGTCTTTATTCCTGCCTCCTATTTCAAGTTGAGTTGGGAAGAGTTTCTTGACAAGTATCTCGATTTGGCTACCCCCGGCTCTTTCTACGTCGGCAGGGATGATCTGGAAAAGGCTCCAGGCCTGAAAGAATTCCTCGGCTTTTGATGCTCTTTATAATTGAGAAGTCTCAGGTGAAAAAGGATTAATAAATCTGAATGGTATGACAAAAGAACTATTAACGGTAAAACATTATTGACTATGGCACATAATTGCGAAAACAGCAAGTTCAGACTTTTCATGGCTGGTTGTGCACTCTTTGCAGCAGCAGTCCAGGCACAAGTGACTATCGATATCGACACCCAGCAACGGGGACCGAAGGTGAGTCCGATGCTCTATGGCATCTTCTATGAAGACATCAACCATGCTGCCGACGGCGGTATCTATGCAGAACTGATACGCAACCGCTCGTTTGAGGACGGACCTCGTTATGGCGCACCCGCTGACATGCAAGGGTGGTCAACCTATGCAGCCGCCCCGTCGCAACTCTCGGCAAGACTCATACAACCTACGAAAAAGACGCCGTTGCTTAACAGTGTGCAGCACAATGCTCTGGCACTCGACATCAAGGCTTCGCCCACGATGCCCGTCTGCCTGGTAAACGAGGGCTACTGGGGCATCAATGCCGTGCAGGGACGCTGTTATCGTCTGTCGTTCTGGGCAAAGACCCTGAAATACCAAGGCACCGTGAAGGCCACGCTCTGCTCTAAGGACGGCTCACTGCTCTATGCTGAGACGGCAGTCAGCCAATTTCCTGCCGTCAAGGCCCAGGGCTGGACGAAGTATGAGGCCACCCTTACCTCCAACGACAATGATCCGCAGGCGCAGTTCGCACTGGTGTTCGACGGTGTGGGGCAGGTGCAGATAGACATGGTGAGCCTTTTCCCGCCTACCTTCAAGAACCGCGAGAACGGCATGCGTCCAGATCTGGCTAACATGCTGTGGCAGTTGCACCCGAAATTCATGCGCTTCCCAGGAGGCTGCTTCGTGGAGGGGCAGGAGAGTCCCGACAATGCTTTCCGCTGGGAACGTACCATCGGTCCGATTGAGGAGCGTGAGGGACACTGGAACGTGAACTGGGGCTATCGCACTTCCGACGGACTGGGTTACCATGAATACCTGCAGTTGGCCGAGGACTTAGGAGCCAAGCCACTTTATGTGGTGAATGTGGGAATATGGCATGGGGGCATGACTCCTTATGACAGCATCCAGCCGTGGATCGACGAGTGCACGAATGCCTTGGAGTATGCCAACGGCCCTGTCACATCGAAATACGGGGCTATGCGTGCCAGGAACGGACATCCGGAGCCTTTCGGAATAGAATATCTGGAGATAGGTAACGAAAACAACCAGCCAGACCCTCGTCAGCAGAGTGATCACTACTACGAACGCTATGAACAGTTCTACAAAGCCATCCGGGCGAAGTATCCCGAGATGAAGATCATCGGCAACGTGGTGGCATGGGGTGACGACAACCCCAAGTGGAACAGCAAACAGCCCGTTGACCTGCTTGATGAGCACTATTACCGCTCACCCGACTGGTTTGCCGCTGCTTTCCACAAGTACGACAACTATGACCGCCAAGGCCCAAAGGTCTATGTAGGCGAATATGCCGTGACCAATGGTTACGGTAACCTGGGTAACATGAATGCCGCTTTGGGTGAAGCCGTTTATATGATGGGAATGGAGAACAACTCTGATGTGGTGGAACTGGCCTCGTATGCCCCCATTTTCGTCAACGAGAACGATGCTCGCTGGCGTCCCGATATGATTCGTTTCAGCAGTAGCCGAGTCATGGGTACCCCGAGTTACTATGTGCAGCAACTCATGCCGCAGCATCTGGGCACACAGGTGGTGAAGGTGGTGCAGACCGACCCTTATAAAGGCAAGGTCCGCAAACCGCTGACACCGAAGCAGAGTCGTGTGGGATTCGGAACATGGAACACACGCGCCACATTCGAGACCAATAAGGATGTGGATTTCGTCAACGGTGACTGGCAGAAGGAAGGTAATACCGTGCGGCAGACAGGCCATAAGGATGCCACGCTCTGCATTGAGAAGAGCATCATCGATAGCGACCACTACACCTGCAAGTTCCGTGCCCGCAAGGACGAGGGAGCCGAAGGCTTCATCATCGTCTTCAACTATGTGGATGAAAAGAACTATTGTTGGGTGAACTTCGGTGGATGGACCAACTCCCAGCACGCCATCGAGCAGATCAGCAATGGAGGAAAGTTGCTGGCTGACAGTAAGCGTGGACGTATAGAGGCAGGCCGTTGGTACGATGTAACTCTGCAGGTGAACGGCGACAGCGTAAAGGCGTGGCTCGACAACGAACTTGTCTTCGACACAGTACTGAAGCACGACGACACGAAGGGCATCTTCTCCTCAGCCACCATCGATGATGTCAGCGGAGAACTCATCGTGAAAGTTGCCAATACCAGCGATGCTGCAACCACCGCCCGACTTAATCTGAAGAACTTTAAGCCGGCAAGTGCCCGTGTAGTCCGGCTGGCAGCCAACGACGGTATGGAAGAGAACACGCTCGACACACCTACTGTCATTCATCCTGTGGAGCAACTGCTTTCACCCGAGAATGGCAGCATTCTGCTGGATGTGCCTCCTTACTCGTTGAATATCGTCAGGATAAAGTGAGTACCAGAGGCTGAACCTCGCCGGTGAGTTTGTTGACATATGCCGCGCCGGAGTCACGGTAGGTCAGCCGCAGCCACAGCAGCAGAGAGACCTGCACCGCCTGCTCCCACAACCACGATGTCGCACGTACCGTCTTGATAGGTCTTTTCAGCGTCAGACCGATTCCCCATCGCTGCTTGCAAGGCAGCATTGATAGCATCGATAACACCTGTTGATGTCAGGGTGGCGCCAGAGATACCATCCACCTCAACGCTCATCTCGTCAGTCCTTCCGAGTGCCTTTGCCACGAGGTTGTTAATGGTCTCCTGGGCAAAGACCGATTCCGACTGGCTGACAACGGTCACCTGCTCTACTTGATGGTTCTTTACTACCACCTTGACAACGATGCTCCCGCTACGGCCCTCACCAGTGCCCGTCCACTCACCGTCCTGCAATACTTGCCCTACAGGTTCCACAATACCGTTGTCATCATTCGAACACGATGTCAGCGTTGTCAGACCACTCAATATAAGGATGGTGGTCAGCATCCATAGCATGATCTTTTTACACCATAAATTCCGATTTATCTGTCTTTTATCTCTATCTTTTTTATCACCTTGGCTGGAACGCCACCAACAATGGTATTCGGTTCAACGTCCTTTGTCACTACTGCACCAGCAGCTACAACTGCTCCATCGCCGATAGTCACTCCTGCAAGCACAGTAGCATTGGCTCCAATCCAGACATTCTTGCCAATATGGATGGGAGCATACGACATACTCTGACGGTTGGCCGGGTCAAGGTCGTGATTGATGGTTGCCAGCACGACGTTGTGACCGATGAGAGCGCCCTCGTCGATGGTGATACCGCCCTGATCCTGGAACTTACAGCCCATGTTGATGAAGACCCGTTCACCAACGATGGTGTTCTTGCCGCAATCGGTATGAAACGGAGGAAACATGCCTACCGTCTTGGGCACTTCACGTCCCCAAAGCTGTTCCAGCAAATCGTGCAGCTGCTCTGGAGTATGATACTTGCCGTTAATCTCTGCTGTTATCTTCAGTGCCTCCTGTGACAGCTGATGGAACATCATGTGGACATCACCACCGCCAACGACGGGTTTGCCCGATGCCATGTAATCACGAAATTCTTGTATTGTCATTGTTCTTTAT
>ONTZ01000083.1 GCA_900320905.1 uncultured Prevotella sp. | reverse complement strand
CAACAATGACTGCATGGTGATATTTTCATCAGGCATGATACGAGCCTGTTCCCTCTCTGTGTAGATACGTTCTGCCAAGTCAGCCAACGATTTCATGTCTATCTTCTCAGCTTTACGCTCACGGGCGTATTCAGGCTGGAACTCCAAGGCACCCATACCACGTTTACCAATGAACGAGAGTTTATCCAAAGGAGTGATATCGGCATTGGCCAGATGGTTCTGTTGCCGCCAGATGTCGAAGAGCTGATTACCCCAGGCATCAGGCAAAGAGTCTGCAACGAATGCGGGGAGCTTCTGGTAGATCCTGGCATCCTCACTCGCTTGATCCACTCAGGGTTGTACATGAAATAAGCCAGCCTCCTGCGCTCATCCCATGCCAAACGTCCTATCTCTTCTCCCCAAAGGATAACTTTCAAAGAACTTGTCATAACCTACTTCTTATTCGTGTGACGTATTCTCTGAGCCTTCTTCTCTTCCCTGCGAACAAGGTAAGGCGACTCAGGCAACTCTGGCAGCACATCGTCCAGTGCATTCACCTGACCGACCACCCTGAGAAGCAAGATGAAGGTGGACAGCGACAAGTTGTTTGCCGTACCATTCTCAAATTTGTGGATGGTGGTCAAACCGATGCCAGACTGCTCTGCCACCTCCTTCTGGGTAAGGTTGCAGCGCATTCTGTAATCCTTGAACCGTGAACCAAGCAATCTTACCAGTTCAGGCGTAGAATATTCGTAAAAGTCTGCCATAATCAAAATATTTATTATTCAACAAACTGATATTTATATATCTCTTTAAATATTTAACTTCACTTTCTTGATATTTAATGCTGCGAAATTAAGCATTATTTTCCAATCATCCAAACTTTTTCGGGTAAATATGCGAATCTGAGGCTATCTTTTAACAGATGCGTCATAATTATTGATTTGTTTAAGCCTCCCTTTTACAGGGAGGTTTAAAAGGCGAAAATCTTCAATGCGTACCAAATACACATTGACTCTTGAAAAAGCGAAAATCTTCAATGCGTACCAAATACACATTGACTCTTGAAAAACAGAGTCATCTCTGTTTCTATTACAAAAATTTTCATTGTGTAAGATTTACAATTATTGCTGTCCGATAAAAATCGGAATTGATTAAATCTTGTTTGTGAATGTCTGTAAACAGGCGATTCTGTTCAACTTTTCAAAAAGTAAGCCCCCCTATGGTGAAAATTGCAGTTCCAATTGCACCGTATTCTGGGCCGTTTCGAGAGAATTCCAGTATCTAAGCCGTTCTGCCCATGCCTGTTTCGGACAGTTCTGCCCATGCCTGTTTCGGACAGTTCAGCAACGTAACGAAATTGACATAGTTCCCAATCGTCAGTCTTGCAAGCGTGACGATGTTCGAGAATGCGAGTTTGCACTTTGCCTTGTGCTGCATCACTCTCAGGAGGAGATAGGCTATCATGGTCACCCATATCTGGACTTCAATGGCGTTGACGTTGTCGCCAAGGAAGTATTTAAGCGGAAAATTCTGCTTCAGTTTCTTGAAAAGGCACTCAATAGCCCAGCGTCTGCGGTAGGTCTCACAGATCTGTTCTGCAGACATCTCGCTCTGATCCAATACGTTGGTAATGAATGTGACAGTATCTTTACCGTCATCACTGCGACGGACTATCCTGCGGCAACGGTATTTGCCTTTTACGTATTCACGCACTGTCACAATGCCTGATTTAGGACGACGCCCACGTCTGTGGCTCAATTCCTCTTCAGTCATGGGGCGCTCTACGAGTTTGTTTGAAGATAACTCGATGATCTGGTCGGCTATGATATCCTTCTCAGGACAGCTCCTTTTCTCGATGATTTCGAAGCGGGCATTGTCCTTCTGGCGGGTAACAAACTTGTATCCTTTCTCGGTCAACTGCTTCCATATCAGATAATCGTTGTATCCCATATCAAAGGTAATGAACGAGCCTTCTGGCAGGGAGAATATTCTCTTCATCAGCTCATGGTCACTCGTGGCAGCTGCAGTAAAATCGACAAATATAGGCAGGTCAATATCCTCCTGAATGATGGTGTGAGCCTTGATGCCTCCCTTTTTCTTTCCATTTTCGGAATTGCGGCCAGCACCCTTGAGAATCTCTGAGAACAGCGTTATCGTCGTAGAATCCATGATGTAAATCTTGGTTGCCGTCTCATGTTTTGTCCGGCTGTCCGATAAAACTGGGGCATATTTTCTGAAGAGAGAACGATATATACGGCCAAAGAAAGATGAAGAACGGCGTCTGTTGGCGTCAGACAGCGTACTGCGACAGATCATATGGTCAAGACCGAAATGATTCATGCGGGTGGCATTCGCCTCAAAACCCAGACAAACCTCTCGCAAAGAACGCAGGTTACACAGTACAGCATACAGCATAACAACGAGATGAGAGTACCCGTCGAGGTACTTTACGTAGCGGTCTGAGCCCGTTTTTGACGCTAAAGTGTTAATATTTTGCCTGTCCATCAATTTTATTAGCTGACTTAATACCGGCTGTCCGGAGAAATTTGTACCTTTGCCCATAGATTTGATATTTTGGTTGTAGCAAACGCAAAATTACAAATCTTTGGGGACTTATCGAAAAAACCTGTCCCCATGATTCACGAATGCAGATAATAAAACTAAAGAGGTCTTCGTGTGGCCTCCAGGCCATATGAAGAACTTGTTGTACGGCTGTCGGGCATGAATCTATGGGGATTAACTTCGGTTTGACTCTTGGTTATGCGTCGTCAGGAAGGAAAGAAATCAGCGTAGCCGATGACGAAAAAGCCGTCCGCGATAGTAATAAGAGGCTGCTGGTACAGCCGAATCGGTCTCATAGCCATTCCCCGTTGCGACAACCCCGACTACACGACAGAGAACCTGCAAATCTTCGACTTCGAGCTCACACCTGCTGAGATGGCC
Source organism: uncultured Prevotella sp. (assembly GCA_900320905.1). Classification (GTDB taxonomy): domain Bacteria; phylum Bacteroidota; class Bacteroidia; order Bacteroidales; family Bacteroidaceae; genus Prevotella. The sequence continues at coordinate 3,298 of ONTZ01000083.1, read as the reverse complement.
ATCATCAGCGGACTGAACCGCAACGAGCGTACATACGAGAAAAACGATCCCGACAACTTCCCGTGGTAATGATTTCTGTCTGGTACCTCAGCCAATAGGCCTCTTCTAAATGTTAACCCCCGGCATTTCTAAAGGAGTGTCGGGGGCACTTCTTCTAGTATTCTCTGGTCAAGGCTCATTCCACCTCCATCTGTCCGCTATAGCTGATAGACTCCCTGTTTCTGGCAGTGACATCAATGGATGTACTGCCTCCCTTACTGCCACCATACGACACGTTGCAAGCCCGTCCGAAGTATGATTAAAAGGTCTTATCTCCTAAATAATCACAAAAGAATCCTCCATATCACCGAGATACGGAGGATTTTTCGTACCTTTACACCCGCAAACAAAAAAAACAAATCAATAAAAAATGAGAAGATACATCCTTATCGCTGTTCTATTCACTTTTATCCTAACGGGACGGGCGCAGCAAGTGAGGATCGAGCAGGAGCAGATACACATCGGAGATGACCCGATGGAGTGGCTGCTAAAGACCGACGGAACGCAATATGCCTGGGTGACGGAACAGTACCAATGGGGGAAATGCTACTACGATGCCGACGGCGGCATCACGGTGAAGTCGGAACGGCGGCAGGAAGGCGACAACATCGTGGAGACCTATACCTTCACCAACACCACAAAGAAAAGGGTGACGGTGAAAAACATCGGCATCTACACCCCATTTAATGACAATTATCCTGATGCCAAGACATGCATGACCTCACGTTGCAACGTGCATATCTGGCCGGGCGGCAAGGCTGCTTACGTCAATGCCATGCGGATGAACGGCGTGGGGCCTCACCTTGGACTGATGGTTACTGAGGGCGAAATCGTCGACTACGATGTATGGGAGCGCGGCGCGAAAAAAGGCATGTCGAACTTCCGTGGCGTCTTTGCCCTCTGTCCGCCAGACATGACGCTAAAGCCCAGACAGAGCTACCGGCTACAGTGGCGGCTCTTCGCGCATAATGGCGCGGACTTCGACGAGCAGCTGCTCCGTCAGGGAGGCATGATAGCCCGGAGCGACAGGTATGTCTATGCCGTAGGGGAGACGGCCCGCGTGGAATTCGTCACTGCCAAGGGTACAAAGACCGTCACGAGGAAGATTGCCGAGGGCGACAACCGTGTGGAATATAAGGGTACCCATGCCCTGCTACTGGGCATCAGCGGTGAACGCGAATTAATGGAAAAGCGCATCCAATTTATTCTCGACCATCAGCAGATGATGAATCCAGAAGACCCTCGCTTCGGGGCGTTCATGTGCTATGATAACGAGGGCGACAGCATCGTGACCAACTATACTCGCAGTGACCTTGACGAAGGACGCGAGCGAGTAGGTATGGGAATCCTCTTGGCGGCCTATGGCCTAAATGATAAAGGAGAAATGAGAAATGAGAAATTAGCTACCGCCTTGGAACGCTACGCCAAGTTCGTCCGCGAAAAGATGCAGCAGGAGGACTACACCACGGGATCGAGCGTGGTGCGAAAGTCGAAGAACCGGGGCTACAACTATCCCTGGGTAGCCGACTTCTACTTCCGCATGGCTCTGCTGACAGGCAACAAACAGTATGCCCTCGACGGCTATGCTACGCTGCAGGCCCTATACCGTAATTTCGGATACGGATTTTACTGCATCGACTACCCTGTCATTACAGGTCTTAAAGCACTGGAACAGGCCGGCCTTGATTTTGAGCGTCATCAGTTGCTCTACGACTTCAAGGCCACTGCCGACATCTTCATGAAGAATGGTCTGGATTTCCCCAAGTTTGAGGTAAACTACGAACAGTCCATCATAGCCCCTGCCGTTCAATTCCTTTGCGAAGTCTATCAGATTACGGGAGCAAAGCAATACCTGGATGGAGCCAAGAAGATGATGCCTGCATTGGAAGCACTGCAGTGGCACCAACCCTCCTACCACATGAACGAGATTGCCATCCGCCACTGGGACGGCTATTGGTTTGGCAAGCGCCAGACCTACGGCGATGTCTACCCCCACTACTGGAGTTGCATCACAGCCGCCGCTTTCCACCGCTTTGCTCAGTGTACTGGTGACAATTCCTACCAACTTCGTGCAGAGCAGACAGTGCGTAACAACCTCAGCCTTTTCTTCGAGGACGGCAAGGCCACGTGCGCCTTTGTCTATCCCCATCGCGTCAACGGTGATACTGCCAAATATGCTGATGCCTACGCCAACGACCAGGACTGGGCCCTGATGTATTGGCTGCTGGTAAACGTGAAATTATCAAGGGAATGAAGTATGCAACACAAGCGTATGAATTGGGAAAATCATTGTGAAACAGGTACCAGGTACCTGTTTCATGCACATCCATCTTGTCGATGCCACCACTCCCCTCGTTAGCCTTGACTTGTATGTACGCTCTGTTAAGGTTGTCGGGAGTCAAGATGTACTCAAGCATCCTGCCTGACGTTAGTCGCACTTCTACGAGGTCGTCTCCGACCATCCCAATCAAAGTCTGCGCTCCCTCATAGCTTTCGCGTTCCGCACTATCATTTTGAGGGCAGCTTTCCTGTGTTTTCTGCCTTTCTTCCTTCATAGGGTAATCTAATGTCGTAGCTCGTTTGGTTAAGTTCTGCCCTTCACCAAGACCAACGAGCTTTAAGGTCTCGGCTACTATGGCGTCTGCTGACTTCTGCGGGTTCGCTGGTGCTGCTTGCCTACAGGCTCGCCCCGCAGACCTCCTCGGATAAGGGCATCGTCTTTCCATCTTATGCCTGCCACATTTACACTCACCGTTCCGAATAGCTATCGGGCTTGGGCTTGTCTTGCAGCCTTACCCACGGCTCCGCGCCTTATATGTGGTTTCTGTTCGTCAGGCCAGATGTTTGCCGTAAGCTTCTTTCAGATTCCGCCTCGCGACGGACACCCTTGCTCTTGGCTATGTGATTCCCGCTATTAGGGCTCACTCGGGACTTGCACCCGTTAGACAATACTCATGCCGAGCATACAAACAAGTCCGCAATGCCTGTTTATCGGCACTGCGGACACATGATTTTTCGCTTTTCAACTTTTAGCGGACAGCAATAATTATTTATAAAAGACATTGGCGAAGATGTGACTTTCTTAGCCAATGTCTATTAATGGAAGTCTGTTTATCGCTTCAGGCCTCTTTCGTCATCTATGTCATCGTAATTGTTATGCTTGCCAACTTCCCATTCACGGTTGCCATTGTGTGAACCTGCGTTTTGGTTAAGGACTCTCGACAAACCGTTAACAGCTTGATGTGCCGTTGCACCGACA
>ONTZ01000052.1 GCA_900320905.1 uncultured Prevotella sp. | reverse complement strand
CTCTCCTGCGTTTTGGTCTTTGCAATGTGCTTAAACTTCCAGACTTGGTTCTGGATACCTGTCATTATCATCATCGGTTGTGTGGCAATGGTGAAGGTGATACCAGAATGGCTGATGAAGGTCTTTGTTTGGTTCGGAGGTATCTCGGCGGCGATGTTCGTGGCTCATCCGATAGCCCGTAAACTCTTTATCACCATTGCTTGGAAACAGGACATCTACGACGGCCTGATGCTCTATGTCATTGTGACGATTGCCCTCTCGTGGGCTATGAAACAAATCATTGAACGTATTCCCAAACCGACACTATGAAGCAGATAGTTGCCTTTGATTTCGACGGGACGCTGACCACGAAGGATACACTCATTGAGTTTATCCGTTATGCCTGTGGCACAAGGGCTTTCCTGTTTGGCTTCCTGCGATATGCCCATCTGCTGGTGCTGATGAAGTTGGGACTCTATCCTAACTGGAAAGCCAAACAAAAAGTGTTTGCGCATTTCTTCGAGGGGATGAAGATTGAGGAATTCGACGGGTTATGTCAGCGCTTTGCGAAAGGCAACCAGCATCTGCTTCGTCCCAAAGGAGTAGAAGCCATTCAACAGGCTTTGGACGAGGGAGCGGAAGTGCTTATTGTCAGTGCCTCCATCGACAACTGGGTAAAGGCCTTCTTCAACACAAAAGAAACGTCTCTCCGTGTTGTGGGCACCCAGATTGAAATAAAGGACGGACTTCTGACGGGCTGTTTTCTGACGAAGAACTGCTATGGCCAGGAAAAGGTAAACCGTATCCTCGCCCTCTATCCTAATCGCAGCGAGTATCATCTCACCGCCTATGGCGACAGTAGGGGCGACAAGGAACTGCTGACCTTTGCTGATGAATCCCATTATAAACCTTTTCGATTGTCATGACACCGTTCAAACTTTTCAGAGTCAAACCCGAGGAACGTATTCAGGCTGTGGTGTTGCTGACGGTAATAGTGGCCCTCAATGCGCTATTCATCTATCGTATGCACGACCTGTTTATGCAACCTGGCTTCGGACCCTACTGGAAAGCCTTCGAACGCGAACTGCACCTCTCGGGCTATGACCCGTTGACCTACTTGGCAGTCACCGATTGGGATGTGGTCTATCAGGTCTATCGCCATCCGCTACTGTCGTTTCTCATCTGGCCCTTCTGGCTGTTGAATCAAGGACTGACAGCACTCTTCGGTGTCAACTGCGTGCAGTATATCGTGGCCTTGCCCCTGATGGTGTGTTCGTTCTATTCCTATATCTTCCTCTACCGCATCCATCGCGAAGTGATAGAATTGGAACGCTGGGACGCCACCCTATTGACAGCCTTCTATTTCTCATTTGCCTATATCCTGTTGTCTGTGATTGTACCAGACCACTTCACCATCTCTATGTTCCTGCTGCTCATCACCCTCTATATCTCCGGGGTGTGCATCAAGAAGGGTAGGGAGTTTAAGTGGTGGCAGTCGGCGATTCTCTTCTATATCACTGCTGGTGTCACCCTGAGCAATGGCATCAAGGTGTTTCTCTCGGGTTTCTTTGTGAATCTGCGTGATTTCTTCCGTCCCAAGTACCTGCTGTTGGCAGTCATCCTACCTGCGGCCCTGTTGTGGGTCACAGCCACCTGGGAGTATCAACAGTATGTGCTGCCCCAAGAAAAGACCAAGGCAGAATTAAAAGTGAGGAAGGCCGAAGAATTAAAGGCCCGTGTGGCGCAAATGACACCTAAAGAGAGGGAACAATTCGAGAAGCGCAAGGCGAGGCGTCAGGAATTGCTACGCCGTCAGGCTGCCAAGACGGGTAAACCGATGGAGGATCATGGTTTCCTGAAATGGACGGACATCACGACTTCCCGTTGGCAGTCAGTGTATGAGAATCTCTTTGGCGAGTCCGTGCAGTTTCATCAAAAGCATTTCTTGGAGGATACGTTAGTGCATCGTTCTGTGTTTGTGGTGTACGACTGGCTATGGAGTTATGTGGTGGAGGCTCTGGTGGTACTGCTTTTCATCGCTGGCATCTGGTGCGGACGGCAAAGCCGTTTTCTGTGGCTCTGTCTCTCCTGCTTCGGCTTCGATATGTTCATTCACTTGATTTTAGGCTTTGGCCTCAACGAGGTGTTTATCATGGCTCCTCACTTTATGTTCGTCCTACCCATCGCTACAGCCTTTCTTTTGCATTGTGTAAAGACCCGTTGGCTCCGTCTCTCCATCCTCCTACTTACCCTCTACCTCTTTATCTATAATGGCTACTTGCTCACCCGTTTCCTCCTGAGCCCCATCCACGTCATCATTTAGGTTGTCATTCAATCATTTTTTCTCGTAAACTTTTTTGTGGTTTCAAGATAAAGTTGTATCTTTGCCGAAGGAAAATTAAATATACCATCAAGATGTTGAAAAATTGCATGATATTGATTGCTGACAGTGGTAGCACAAAGGCTGACTGGACGCTTCTTAATCCATCCGACCGGGATGGTGACGGCGTAATCGCCACGTTTCACACCCAGGGAATCACGCCCATCCATCAGACACCTGAACAGATCAGGCAGATTATCGGGCAAGAGTTGGTACAACAACTGTCATCCTTTCCCCGGGCTCGTCTGATAGACTCTGGCGTCCTGGAGACACCGTTGCTGTCGAACCTCAATGTGGTGTTCTATGGCAGTGGATGTACGCCAGTCCATGCACCCCGTATGCGTCAACTTCTTACAAGTGTCCTCTCGACGCAGTCTGTTGAGGTGTATAGCGACCTGATGGGTGCTGCTCGTGCCCTCTGTCAGCAGGAAGAGGGTATTGCCTGTATTTTGGGAACAGGAGCCAACAGTTGCCTGTATGATGGACAGGGCATCGTGCAGAACACCCCTGCGCTGGGCTATATTCTGGGCGACGAGGGTAGTGGTTCCGTGCTGGGACGAATGTTTATGAATGCTATCTTTAAGAATCCCGATTTTGCCAGCATCCGTGATGAGTATCTGGCCAAGGAGAAACTGACACAGGCAGATGTGATTCGGAAGGTCTATCATGAACCTATGGCCAACCGTTTCTTGGCTACTACCTCATTATTTATCGGTGAACATCTGGACAGTCCTCTGCTGCAACGGTTGGTGGTTGATAATTTCCGCAGTTTCTTCCAACGTAACATCAAACCCTATGGCCGTCGCGACCTGCCTGTCAGTTTCGTAGGCAGCATGGCTCAGCACTATCCTGACCAGTTGGAGGAGGCAGCACGTGAAGAAGGCTTTACCATAGGACATGTTGCTAAGAGTCCCATGGAAGGATTGGTTGCATACCACAAGAAATAACATCAACGGTGTTTCTCAGTGCCTGTCCATTTGCGGAGGCGACGGGAGAGGGATCTGATGATATGGCGGAAGTTGCCATATCGCAGGTTCAGCAAGAGTTCTTCGAGGGAATTCTGGATCTTAATCCACGGGTGATTCCAGGCATTGGCTTTATAAAGTCGTTCTAAATAATCCTTGTTTTCTACAATCTCTTTCGGATGCTGCAAGGGGAAGGTCAGTTCGTGGCGTTGCATCGTGAACATCCTGCGGATACGATGGGGGGTGGTCTTCAGTTCTGCGGAGAAGTGGGTAGAGTCTGCCAGTAGTCCGATATTGCTCACCTGATTCTGTGCTGGCATGATGGCGAGGCTGTCGTGGAGCAGCATATCAGCCCAATAGATAGTTTCAAAGTATTCCTTCCCACTTTGACTGTGGTCACGAAACATCTGCATCATATCGCTGCGCAGATGCCGCTCTTTGGCAATGGCCTCCAAGCGTTGCAGGGTCTCGGGATTATGCATGAAACTATAGGTGGGATCCCATCGCTGGGCTACCCGTCGCCATGAGGCCCAGCCCCAGATGCTGAAAGCAGAGGTAAAGAAATAACTGTCTTCGCAGTCTGACGAGGTCTCGTCGATATTAAATCCGGCAATCATGTTGATTCTCTCGTCATTCTCGTATCTGTCGAGCATTTCCTTGCAGAAAGGAAAGAACGACTGGGCGGGAACCACATCATCCTCCAATACCATCACCTTGTCGGCAATCGAAAAGGCCCACTGATGGGAGAGAAAGCCTGACGGGTCGCAGCCTTGATTTTTATCTAAATAGTTGCGGTGTACCTCACATTCCCAGTCGATATGCTCGTCTGCAACAATGGCACGACAAGCCTCAATCCCAGCCATGTCCTGCGCTCCTCGTGGACCGTCCTGATACAGCAACAACTTCGAGGGTCGTGCCTTACGCACAGCCTCGAACACCTTGGCGAAGGTGTCGCTGCGTGTAAAGAACAGCAGCAGCACGGCAATATCAGTCTTTGCAGGATGCTTCATGCCACAAAGGTACGAACTTTTCTTGATACCACCAAATGTAACCATCATTTATATAATGACTGCCCTAATACTTGTAGTGTCTTTTGGCGACCTATGGCGATTATTTTTTCAGATTTGTCATAGTCAAAGCCGCCATAACGACTCATCTGAATGTCTACAAGTACATCGGGCTTCATCAGTTGGGCCATGAGGATGGAGTTTTGGCGAATCATCAGTGAACTGACTCGTGAGAGCATTGTGTAATAGTTGAACTCGAGGTTGTCGGGTATCAGTTTGTTGAGTATCTGCTGCGACAGCGATTTGCTGTGTTTGCGTTTTTCTGCCAACTCATGCTGAATCTCCCACTGCGTCTTATAATCATGTCCGCTCACATCGACACCAACCAGGATATCGCCCTCATGTCGTACCACACGGTTCAGCGGTATTGGGTTTGTCACACCACCATCAATGAGTATCATGCCGTCACGATGCACAGGCTCATAGAATGACGGCAGAGAGATGCTGGCTCGGATGGCATTGAAGAGACTGCCCTTGCTGAACACAACCTCACGCCCGGCTTTTAAGTCGGTAGCCACGGCACAATAAGGTATCGGCAGGTCTTCGATAGGCATGTCAGGCACAAACTCCATGATGGCCTCGAGGATGCGTGAGCCTTTAACGATATGATTAAGACCCAGCGAGAAGTCGGTCAGTTCCAACATCTTCTTACGGTCTACCGTCTTCATCCATTCGCGGAATACCTTTAGTTTCCCTGCTGCATAGACACCTCCAATGAGAGCACCCATCGAACAACCAGCAATAGAGGTGATGTGATAGCCCTGTGCCTCCAGTTCCTCAATGGCACCGATATGGGCAAGACCTCTCGCACCACCGCTCGACAATACTAATGCTACGTCCTTTGCCATTATTCTGTCTACGTGGTGGGTTATTGCCCTGTGGCCTGACGGTATTCCAGAAGTTTGTTACGGTAGTCGGCATAGGCATCGGTGCGGCGGTCGAGGGACTGTTGATAAAGCAGTTGGGCTTCGAGCAGATCACTCATTTTTGAGGTGCCGGCACGATAGTAGTCGCGGTTCAGGCGTAGGTTCTCTTCTGCCTGTTCGATGCTGCGCTGGGCAATCTGGAGTTGCTGATGGGATTCTTCAACATTGTTCCAGGCGTTTTGCATGCGGATCTTCAGCAGTTCGGAGTTATCCGCGAGTTGTTCCTCGGCTTTCTGCTGTTCTATCTTTTTGCGCTTGATGGCATGGGAACCGCCCCACCAGTCGGAGATGGGAACGCTGACGGTGGCAAAAACCATCGCGAAACTATGATTGTTGTCGAGCAGGTTATGGTAGTTGTAGCCTGCACCAACACCTATGGTAGGCAGGTTCTTGCCAATTTCCATCTTGCGTTGCAGATTTGTGGCCTCAACCTGTTTATTAAGCAATTTGTATTCGGTTGTCCCCAACAATGCCTGGTCGCAATCCTGTTTGATGACCTGTGGTGAAGAACCATCAACATACTCTGCACTCTCAATTACAAATTCAGAATTATTAAGTCCGCAATACTGTGCCAGCAATAGGCGCAGGATATTGATGCCATTCTGAACCTTCAGTTTCTGACTCTCGACATCATTCTGGCGCAGTTGTACTTGAAGCAGGTCGTTGCGCATAGCCACTCCAGCACGCACGGCTACATCCACATCTTTATTGATATCAGCCAATAAGGTCTGAACAGCCTCGATGGTCTTCATCTTCTCCTGGAGTGAGACCAACTGCCAGTAGTACTGCTCCGTCTGCTTCTCTACCTCGTTTTCGGAGAGTTGAAGTTGCAGGCGGCTGACATCCTCGCCCACCTTGGCGAGTTTGTTGCCATTGATAATCTGACCTCCTGCGAAGACGGGTTGCACTGCCATCAGACTACCAATTGTGCCATTCTTCATCATTGAGATGCTCATGGGACTGCCCAAGATTGCGAGGGCTTCGGGAGGCAACGACTGAGCAAGGACCATGCCTAATTCTGGCGAGATATTTTCAGAGAGATTAATGTCTGTCTGCGCCATACCCTTGTTGGCATTAAACCAAAGACCAGTACCGCTGACGGTAGGGAAGTACTTGGTGAAGGACTCCCTGCGCTGCTCCTGGGCAGCATCGATGGAGTGCTTGGCACTGCGAATGGCAATGTTGTTATGCAGGGCGGAGTCCTTCAACTGCTGTAAACTATACGTTTGAGCAGATAAAGGAGAAAAGGTGAAAAGGTAAAGAAGTAAAAACTTCATCACCTTGCCTTTTTGACATATATTATTCTTATCCATATTGTTCCCTTTTTAGTTTTTCCCCTTTTTACTTTTTAAACTGACTTTCCAATAAATGACTGGGAGCATGGTGACCACCATAATAAGTGAACCGATACCACCTGCGAAGATGGTGACACCTACTGGCATCCAGAATGAACTCTGGGCGATGATCATCGGCACCACACCAACGGCAGTGGTAGCCGTCGTTAGGAAGATAGGCACCATACGTCGCTTGCCAGCATCGTAGGCAGCCTGTTTCACGGCAGCATTATAGGCCTTGCAGTCCACTTTCCAGTCACCATGTTCAGCAACATGCTTCTTGATGAGGTCGATGGCATGCTCGAAGATGAGGATCTCGTTACGCATAATCATTCCCATCAGGGTGATGAGTCCGAAGATAGAGGTAAGGCCGAGTGCGCGGTTCATCAGTCCGAGGCCGATGAGTGCGCCAGGAGTCATCAGTGCCAAAGCCACCATACAGACGGTAGTGACACCATACTTCTTGAAGTTGAACAACAGGAAGAAGAACACGATAATCATTGCAATAGTAATACCACCAATAATCTGCGGCATGGCCTCATCGCCGTATTCTATCTCGCCGCCCACCTCGGTACGAACGCCTTGGGGCAACAGTATCTCTTCCTGCATGATGCGGGCAATCTCTTTTTCGACGGGAGCCGTATAGACACCTTGAGCAAACTGGGCAGTTACCGTGATGCAGCGTTCGCCGCCACGATGCAGGATGCGGCTCTCGCTCCACTTGGGAGCAACTTTGGCTATCTGTCGTAGAGGTACTGTTGAATTGGTGCTATGCAGACCTCCCGATACCATCGATGTTGGCGATGCAATGCCCAGATTAGCCACATCCGAGAAGGTCATATCTGCATCGTCCTTGACAACGATGGGTAACTCATAATTCCCTTCCCAGATCTGTCCTACACGCAGATCGCTCGACGTGGCGCTGAGTGCCAGTTGAGCGGTGGTACGAGTAATGCCCAGTTGAGCCGATGTCACAGGGTCTAGTTTGACATTGATGATGGGATAAGGCTGGAAATAGTCTGTGTGTACCCACTCCAACTCGGGCATCAGGCGCATACGCTCCATCAGTCGTTCGGCCACCACGTGCAGCGAGTCGAGGTTGTCACCGTAGAAACGGTATTCCAGTTCGCTGACCTCCAGATAGTCCAGTCGCTTGAACTTCACGTAGGCATTTGGGAAGGCCTCGCTCAACTGCGGCTGATACTTCGCCAGGAGATCGAGTGTGGCTTTGTCGCTCTTCGTGTTCACAATAAACTGTGCGTAGTTGCTGCCTGCCATCTGGGGTGCGTAGGCATCCATGAATCGAGGTGACGAACAGCCGATAAAACTCGTGATGCCTGTGATGCGCTCATCTTTTTCGAGCACATGCTGCACCGAGTCGGCTATCACCTCCGTCTCAGCCAGTCCTTTGCCGTCTGGCAAGAATATCTCTACTGCAAACTGGTCGCGGTCGGCATAGGGGAACAGTCGGATCTTCAGTGTGGGCGCAATCAGGCTTGACAGCAAAATGACGCCGATGCCCCCACCGATGGTCGTCCAAGGATGGGCAAAGGTCCAGTCGAGCACCTTATTATAAGTATTCTGCACCCAGTTCGTAATTTTGTTTCCTCCTGTACTCACCTTGTCTGGCTTGATGATGCGAGTCTCCAGGAATGGAATCACCGTCACGGCCAGCACCAGCGACACCATCAGGTTGATGGTAATCGTCACGGGGAAGTCCTGCAGGGCATCGTGGAACATACCTTTCATCGTGAGGAGGAACGGATAGAAGATGGCACAGATGCAGATGGTGGCCAGCAGCATCGGCATGAAGTACTGGCGAGCCGACTCGATGGCGGCATCAAAGGGCTTAAAACCTTTGCCTAAGTATTCCAGATAGCCATCGATAACCACAATCGAGTTATCCACAATCATTCCAAGTACCACGATGAGAGCCGCCAGCGTCACGATGTTCAGTTCGATGCCCATCATATACATCACCGCCACACTCACGAAAGTGCTCAGCGGGATGGTGACGGCTGCCACGATGGCGGAACGGATGGGGAACAGCACCATCATCACCAGGATGATGATCAGCATGGATATCAGCAGGTCGCGCAGAAAGTCGCTCACACTCAGAGCCACCACTTTGGGCTTGTCGGCAATGCGGGTAACGTTCACGTCCTCAGGCAGTTCATTCTGGCGGAAGTCGTTCAGCACCTTGTCTACCTCCTGACCATATTGCACCACGTTATTGCCTGGCGTCATCTCCATTGACAGCAGCACACACGGATGACCATCCTGCTCGATACGACTCGACATAGGTTCGTATTCACGTACTACACGGGCCACATCCCTTACGCGGGCCACCTTACCCGTCACAGGGTCGGAGAATATAATCTGGTTGGCAATCTCCTCTTCGCTATTCTCCTGAGCCTCCATATGGATGGGCACCTGCTGGTCATCGTCGCTGATGGAGCCGCTCATCGTGGTGATGCCCTGAGCCTGCAGTCGTGAGAAGAGCATCTGCTGACCAATACCATAGGCTTGAAGCCGCTGGCGGTCTATATAAAGACTGATCTGCTCCTTCTGCTCGCCAAACATTTTCACGTTGGCCACACTGGGGATGCGGCGCAGACGGTCGCTGAGATCGTCGCTGTATTGCTTCAGTTCGCGATAGTTGCGCTGGTCGCTCTCTATGGCGATAAGCAGCGCTGAGGTGTTACCGAAGTCATCGTTCACCACGATGGCGAGCACGCCGGTGGGCAACTGCGCCTTGAATCCATTCAGACCGTGTTTGATCTTACTCCACACCTCGTCCTTGTTGTTCACGTTGTCGTTCAGTTTTATCATCACGATGCACATCCCATTCTGCGAGGTAGTAGTGGTTTTTATGCGGTTCACCTCACCGTAGGTGAAGAGGTAGCGCTCCAGCGGGCGAGCCACCTGTTGCTCAATCTCTTCGCTGGTAGCACCAGGATAGACCGCCACCACCACGCCTTGTCGGATAGTGGCGTGCGGGAACTCATCCTTCGGCATGATGTACATGCCGTAGATACCCATCACGAACAGGATGCCCACGATGAGCAGGGATATCGAGTAATGCTCCAAAGGCCATTTCAGCCAAGACATCTTTTCTTTCATTTATGATTTACGATTTAATACACCACTTTTGTGCCTTCACTCAGTTTCTGGTAGCCCTCCGTCACTACGCGTTGCCCCATGTCGAGCCCATCTTTGATGGCTACATGATTGCCATTGGTTTCGCCAATGCTTACTTTCGAACGGTGCGCCGTACTGTCCTTAGCCACTGTCCAGACAAACAGCGAACCGTCGGCTGCCTTTTGAACGGTAGTGACAGGCAATGACTTCGCTGAGATGCTTTGCGAACCTTCAGCGATGAACTTGACGCTGGCCACCATACCAGGCAACAATTTTCTGCCAGCATTTTGTACGTTGATGCGCACATCATACGTATGTGTGAGTGCATCGGCCTGCACCCCTTTTTCAATCCTGCCTCCATTGACTGTGGCCTGGGCAGCCTCTACGGCAATGGTCGATGGTGTCGATGCGCTGATGGCGCTGATCTCTGCCTCAGGAACAGCCACCTTCACCTTGACACTACTGATATCGAGAATCGTCACAATGGCTTGCGATGGCATCGCTGTCTCACCGGCACCAACCAGTTTCTTGCCAACAATCCCACTAACGGGAGCAGTGAGCCGACAGTCAGCCAGGTTCTTTTTTGCCACTTCCAACTGAGACTTGGCCTGGGCTACCTTGCTCTGGATCTCCACCCACTGCACCTCAGGCAGTGAACCGTTGTCGTGCAGCATCTTATAGCGTTCTATAGCATCATTGGCTTGATTCATCTGGGCCTCAGCACCAATGAGCAGGTTACGAGCCTGCGTATCGTCCATCTCGGCGATGAGTTGTCCACGACCCACGGCCTGACCCTCATTCACCAACACACGTTTCACCACCCCCATACTTGTAAAACTGACGGCAGTCCCTTCACGCTCCTCAACGATACCCACATATGTCTGGGCATCATCTGCGAAAGCAGGAGACACCATCTGGGTTTTCACTCTTATCGGAGCCTTCATGCCATTCTCCTTTTTCTCGCTGCAACTGCATATCATCAACGCAGCCAACAGTCCTAAATATCCTTTATTCATTGTCGATTTATTTGATTTTGCTAAAGAGTTTGCCCTTATATGATAAATACTTAGCACCTTGGTAGGCACCAGAGGCATTACGATGATTCTCAGGCATAAAATTGAGTGCAAATATACACAAAAAGACTGATACAACCTAAATAAATGGAGAAAAAATTCAGGTTTTGCCTAAAGTCATAACAATTTTTCGTACCTTTGCCACAGAATGGAGTGTACAGCACTTTATAATGAGATATGCAAAGGATGACTCACGAAGAATTGCGAGAAAGGTATAATCCTGAGGGTTCATTGCTGCGCAGGCAGCAGATGAGGATGCTGGAGATATTGCTGGAGGTGGATAAGATCTGCAAACGGCACAATATCCGCTATTGGCTCAGTAGTGGTACGCTGATTGGAGCCTTGCGCCATAATGGATTCATCCCATGGGACGATGATCTCGACATTGAGATGATGCGCAGCGACTATCTGCGACTGATGCAGGTTCTACCCTCAGAACTCCCTGAGTGGCTGGCGTTGCAGGATGATGAGACGGATCCCAACTACTTCTACTTTTATGCGAAGGTGCGCGACAAGCGTTCGAGGATGCTTGAACAGAACGGCTATGACCGTCTATGGAAGGAACAGGGCATCTATATCGACATCTTTCCGATGGAACGACACCCTATCTGGATGCACAAACTGACGGAGAAGAGTGTCGGACACATGTATAAGATCTGGCGCACCAGTACCGATGATGAAAGAGCCATCAAGTCTGTCCGTAGTATCTTCAATTTTAACAACCGATACTTCTTCCCTTGTCTGCGTGCTATCCTGTCACAATTCACTTTCGGTTCGAAGGTCATCACCAGTGGCATGGGTATTCCTTTCCATAATCCCCGTTATGCCGAAGAGATCTTTCCACTGACGACCCATCAGTTCGAAGGTTATGACTTACCTGTTCCGAAGGATGCCGATGCCCATCTGCGCCATATCTTTGGCGACTATATGCAGTTGCCTGATCTGGAAAAGTTGGCTCCGCATGTTGGAAAACTCGAGTTTTTCGATTAAGCGAGGTTATTTCTTTTTCGACAGGATAAAGGCGAGGCATTCCTTGAGGATAACTGCCCCAGAAACCCGCATAATCACATAATAAAGGATAGCGGCAATTATTACACGACTGATAAGTAACAACCACAAATTGGTGATGCCCTGAGTCACGAAGCCTGTCACTGCCATCACACCTGCTGCTGTGAGGGCAAAGGGAACGATGTCCTTCAGGAAATCCAACAGGCGATAAGTCATCAGCCGCTTCACGAAGAACTGCCACACCAGTACCCATATTATATTTAATAAGGTGTAAGCCATCACCATCGTATAGATGCCTTGTTGCCGTAGGCCAATCAACAGCCCTATTTGCAGGATACCCAGTACGACGGTGTTCCAAAGGTAGATATCACTGCGCTTATGACTGATGATGGCATCCGTGAGCAGAGCAGAAAGCGGCATAAAGGCCCCGCAGAAGCAGAGATACGGCAACAGGGAGGCTGAGAAAGCCCATTTCTTGCCGATGGCCAGGACGATGAATTCGTGCGACACCAGTCCCAGTCCGAAGAGCAACGGGAAGGCGATAAATGCCGTAAATCGCACCATCTTTCGGAGTACTGCGAGTTGCCGTTCCTGTTCGTCGTGCAGTCCCACCAGCACCGTCTGATCTACCTGCTTCAACATATTCTGTACCAGCAGGAATCCTTTCGAACTCCACTGATAGGCCTGATTGTAATGGCCTGTGTTCCTCTCGCCGTAGTAGCGCCCCAACAGCAGGTTCATGATGTTACTGTTCAACTGCGTAAAGATCGCCGACAGCATAATCCTGAAACTGAATGGAAAGAGACGGCGGATGGGTTCGAAGTGAAAGGTGAAGGTGGGGCGCCAGGGACTGTAATACCAAAGCAGCAATGTGTTTACGGCGATATAGAGCAGATACTGCGTGGCGAGTGCCCAGTAGCCGAATTTCAGTGCCGCCAGTATCACGCTGACGATGCTCGATGTGAGTGTTGCCGTCATCCCACATTTCGCAATCTGTTTGATCTGCATCTGTTTGGTGAGATAAGCCGATTGCGCCATCCCGAAACTGGAGAACACGAAACCGAGGAATACATACCGGCTCAGGGGAATCAGTTTGGGACTCAATTCGGGCTTGTCGTAATAGTCGGCTATCAGTGGCGCACAGAACCACAGAACCACATAGATAATGACCCCTGCTAAGATATTAAACCAAAATACGGCATTATAGTCCTCGTGCTTAGGGGTTTTCAGATTGATAAGGCCAGTCTTAAAACCACTCGACTGAAGTTCATTTGCAATCACTGAAAAGACAGCCAGCATCGCCGTCATACCATAGTCTGAAGGGTCGAGCAATCGTCCGAGAATGATACCAAAGGCCAGTCCGAGTAACTGTTGTACGCCATTGTTCATCCCGCCCCAGAAGAGCCCTTTCGCCGTTTTTTCTTTCAATGATTCCATAATTTCGCTACAAAGATAGATCAAATCGGGCGAAACACCAAATTTTTTCAGTTTCATTTGGTTATTTGGATTATTTTTCCCATCTTTGCAACCAGATAAATGAATAGAGTACTATCCACAAGACCGCCAATGACTATCTGGACTACCTGCGGTTGTTGCGTGCGATGTTCTACATTCAAACCAAGCCACAATGGGGTATTGCCGCCTGTGCCCAACAGGCAGGTTTTACTGTCATCCGTACCTTTAACCGTAAATTTCAGGATGCTCTCGGCATAACCCCGCACGAGTTCAGACAACTCATAGAGACAGGAACAGTGAAGACATAAAGGGCTGACCGCCTATCCCACCTGACAATCTGGCCATTGTCGATGGTAAACTGGAGGAGTTTCATGATCTCCTATTACCGTGTATATGATTTGTTTTTATATGATGGTAAATGGATAATTATAGGTAACTGTCTTGAATTTGGAGTTCGGGTCATTTACCTTGTTCCTATATTTTATACTGAAGGACACATAGTATTCCCCAATAGGCAGATCATCCATGCTATCAACTTTACAAAGAGGGTACGTTACATTACCATGATGCCATAATCCATCCATTGTTGCTTTCCAATTACAACGCGCATCGTAAGCAGAATGGGATTCTATAACCTTACAGCATCCGCCCGAACAATATATACCTGTATATGGAACACCTATCTTTCTACCTTCTTTGTCATAAACACAGAAAAAATCTTCGCTTGATAAAGGGAAAAACATATCTGCACCATTCTCGCTGATTCCAAGTTGGACAACCATATCATTCAGTCTTTCAGAAGAAAAAACCATCGTGGTGTCACTGTTGTTGGTTATTTCCAAATCAAAGAAAAGGTTTTCTCCGCTTTTAAAAGTCGAGGTTTCTTCTCCTTTTTCATTGAGCAGGCGGAAAGACACACAAATATCCTCATTATTTTTTATGTCATCCTCCTCACTACTGCAAGCAGTCAAGACAGCTGTCAGAATTGTGACAGCTGCCATTGAGAATAAAAAACTTTTTAGTTTCATATCTTCTTTTTTCTATAAGACCTTGCATACTCTCTCGGAATACTCTACTGGAAAGGAAAGCATCGCTGCCGTCCCAATAGAAAGACAAGAGTTTGGTTTGCCTTCTTGTTTTACAATCGATTCACGGCTCCGGCAAAGAGGATGACACCTGTGCTCTTCTCCTTGATGAGGAATGCGAAGGGACGGTTGAGGA
>ONTZ01000062.1 GCA_900320905.1 uncultured Prevotella sp. | reverse complement strand
GGTGAGCCTCTATGCCCGGGGATTCCTGCCCGGAGAGATCGCAGAGCGACTGGGCAAGGCTGAGAGCACCTGCAAGCAGCAGATACGTAACGCCTGCCGACGGCTGCACCTGCCCCACCCCCGGTGGCTGATCCGTCTGTTCAGCATCTACCCGCTGTGGGATACATAGATTAGGATTTTTAGATATATGTGTGATTTATAAATGTTGGAGTTTTGCGCGGCGGCGCAGATATAAGTTGAGTTAAAATCATGTAACTGTCTACAACTTCAAAAATTAATACTCTATGGGTCCGGCCATCCGCGAGGCTCGCCGGTGTTTTCTCGAAAATATCATCATGCATTTTCAATAGACATAAATTGTTCTTCGAGGTGCAGCGGCACCTCTTCAAAACCAGGCAATAACGTTAAATTATTACAGTTTCACTGGGTGTTTGGTCGGTAAGGTAGGAGATTGTTTTTCAGGATTAAAAAGGTAACGTAACGAAGAAAGAAGATATGACATTAAAACAGGCATTCATAGAATGGGCGGCGATCCCCGAGAATATGGCTCTGGCGGCCAGAAGCCGGTGCGCAGTCAACTCGGTACTGCTGAAGAAGCACGGCGACAACGACGTGAGGCGGTTTACGGAATTCGCCGTCCGCGTACTGATGCAGGAGTGCAAGGATCCGAAGACAATGAAGACTCAGGCCGCCTCGATCCTGGTGCATGTGTTGAACTACGCCGCCAAGAAGGGTGTCTGTCAGAAACCGGAATTCGACTATAACATCGCCGGTACTGGCGAGACAAAGCCGACCAAGGAAGCCCATTCCAAGGATCCTTTCGCAGAATCAGTGTCTGAGGTTGTAGGAGAGGATGCTTCCGGGGAACATTCTCCGGAGCATCCTTCTGGACGGGATAAGTTCGGACAATTCACGAAAGGGATGAAACCATGGAATACCGGTGGTGTCGGCTACTTCGGCGGCGGACGCAAGCCTGTCCCCGTCTGCCAACTCCATCCTGAGACGCTGGAGGTGGTGGCCAACTTTGAAAATATGGGTGCGGCCCACGATAAGACGGGAATCTTTAACATCAGAAGGGCCTTAGATGACCACAAGATGAGCGGCGGCTACTACTGGTGCCGTCAAGGCGAGGAGAAGGACTTTAAGCCTGGCTACGTAAGAGGTCCGAAAACCAAGACATGGAGCCGCAAGAAGGGCTCGAAGCAGACGCCAGCAAAACCCACCCGAACCTGCTCGTGTGCGATAAAAGAAATACCTGTCCAAGAAAGGAGCCGTAGGAAGCCGACCGCAGACAAGCCTGCCGTCGTGGAGGAGAGAGGGGGCGTGACGCCCGACCAAACGGGTCAGGGCTCTACCACGCACGCCCCTCTCTCCATTTTCTCCGACGTAGAACTGCGGGCAGAACTTGAAAGGCGCGGCTGGTACGGCACTCTCTACCAGCGGTTGGAGTTTATGGCTAACGGACAAACAAACGAATAAATATGAAAGCAAGAGATTTTGAGAAGGCCATTGAGGCTTTGGGTGTGAACGGGCTGGAGATAACGAAGTTCTCCTACGACATCAACGGCGGCGTGGCTGCCGTCTATGGCCGAATGGGCGAGAGCACCTTCCTGATGTGGGATCGCAACGGTCGTGGGTTCGGCATTTCGTTGAACTTCGACCTAGAGGGTGTAGAGCCCCCTCGCTATCCCGAGTACTTGAATTATGACCGCGACGCGGACTTCGACCTGAAATTCGACTGAGCGTATGGCCACACTGAACATCGACGTCATGACGGAGGGGGGGGTAAAATTCTACCGCACGGTGAAATGCCCCGTCAACCCGCTGTTCCGGCCGGATTTGAAGGCCATCGAGCGTTACGTACACGAACACTGCCCCTTGCTCAAATACGAGAAGGGCGTTCAGATGATCATAGACTACATGGAGATCGAGAAAGTATATGGTAAGCGTGTTTGAAGACGGAAGCGTGAAATGCTCGACGCTAAAAGGCGTTGTAATCGATTGCGACCCGCTGGCGCTCTGGCGCCTTCGTCAGCACTGCGGCAACTGTCCCCTACTCGCCTTCGCCGACAAATATGCCGAGGAGAAATTTTCAATCTAAGTTATGAGGCATTGGAAATGTGAGATAAAAGAGGTGGGCAATCCACATACCGTCACGCCAGAGTTGTTCGGTGACTATGATGAGAATGACTGTGTCTTGCGGTGGGGTTTGAAGAATCCTGATGTGGAATGGTATAAACTTCAAGAGGTAAAGGATTGAGAGAGGTGAGGAGGTAGCAGGATATGTACGGAGTGTGTAAGATTTGCGGCTGTACGGACAACGACCCCTGCAGCCATCCTGATTGGGGGAATTGCTGGTGGGTGGATGAGAGTCACGAACTCTGCAGCCATTGTGCGGATCCAGAAATATATAATGATCCCTCTACTGAGCACTGCATCAACTCTACCGTACCAGGCCTGTACGTTGAAGAGACGACCTGCTTGCATCCAGAACTGGAGTCTTGTGATGGCTGTGAGAGGTATATCGAGGATGAAGGAATATGTGATATGGAGTTATTATAGAACAAATAAGATGAAAGAAAAGGAATTACATACGTTAGCCGTTCGCTTGTGTGAGGGTGACGTTGTACAATTTAATGGTCACTTCATCATGGCGAAAGAGGTTCCTTATGAAAACCCATGCAACGAATGCCAAATGGATTCTATTTGTGATATGGCCATGACAGATTTATGTGCTGAATGTGATGGATACACTCATACGAAGCATTATTTACAATTAGCAAACAAGAGGGTCGTTAATTTTCTAACATGAAAGTATATATTAGTGGGAAGATCGGCGAGGAAGTCATCAGCGAGGCCACCCGCCAGAAGTTCGCCCGTGCCGAACGGATGCTCAGGGCGAAGGGCTACGAGGTGTTCAACCCCTGCAACGCTGCATGGCAACGTGTCCTGAAAAGAGGGTATGAGACGGAACTATTCGAGAAGGGCGGTATGAAGGCCAACGCCATCCCCTTCTATGACTACTGCCTCCTGCGCGACCTGATGGCGATGTCGGCGAAGGACGCCGTCTATTTCCTTCGGGACTGGGACGAGTCGAACGGTGCAGGCACGGAGCACTCCTTCGCCATGGCCACCGGCAAGAGACTGCTGTGGGAGCGTCTGGAGGATGCCCTGATATTCCATGGCGACAACGAAAACGGAAAGGAGGGTGGCGTATGAAGAAACTTGCAGAATGCCTGAATCCCAAGAGCAAGAAACTGACTGGTGACGCCTACGATTATCTTTTCCGTGTATCCGGTGGTGCCGAGTCGCTGGCGTGGGATATACATATTTTGGCTGACTTCCTGGACGAACAGTATACTTTGGATTTTGACGGACAGAACAGGCTACAGGTAATGGCGGCCAAGATAGACGCCATCAGCAACGAGGTTGTCGACTTGATCAACCTGATCGATGAGAAAGGACTGGAGCCATGAAGGAACCGAAGTACGTAGTAACCGCCGTGAACAACCTCACCGGGGAGCGTGAGGCCATCAGCCTCCCGCACAGCCGGTGGAAGACCGAGGAACTCCTCGTGAAGGCTCGGCGCGACCATGCCCGCCACCGCAGGCAGGCCGCTTACTCGCTGCACCGCATGGAGCAGGTGCCTCAGGGCGTTCAGCAGGAACTGAAATTTACCCCCCCCCATTGAACTCCGGAGGCTGTATTTTGGCCCTGAGCCCAAGTGTGCTATCTTTGCACCCGGAAGTAAAACCGAAACGGAAATCATTTAGTCATCAGCAATGGCAGACAATACAATCAAGCGGATATTGGACGCTACGCGCGGTGGTCTGGACATCATCCTGGACTACTACCCGCAGGCGGAGGCGGCCGTCAACAAGAAGGGCGCCAAATTCAAGGTCAGGGACGAGCGCACGCCCTCGGCATCCCTGCGTGAGAAAGACGGTAAGTGGCGCGTGACGGACTTCGGCGGCACCGGCCACGAGATGGACGCCATCGAGGTGTGCAAATTCGAGGAGCGTATCCAGTGGACCTCGGAGGCCGTCGCCCTGCTGGCACAGAAGTACGGCGTCGACACTCGGATCAGAAGCGACGTCAACAAACCCAAGGTACAGCAGCGCGATGCCAGGCCCGAGGAGGTCGACGGCAAGAACACCTTCGACACGCGGGAGCACTTCACCGCCGACGAACTCGCCTTGCTGGGGCCCCTGGTGACCGAGGACACCTGCCGCAGCCTCGGGTGGAGCCCGGTGGCCACCCTGCGCTACGTCAAGGACAGGCGCGTCACCGAGATATCCTCCACCGAGCACTACCCCATCTTCGCACGCCAGTGTACCAAGCGCGACGCCTCCGGCGACGAGTCGTACTTCTACAAGATCTACCAGCCCTGGTACATCGGCAAGGACGGCGACAAGAGCCGCCGCTTCACCTACATGCCGGCTGGCGAGAAACCGCCCCACTATGTCAACGGTCTCTGGGAACTTCGCCACGAGTGGGCGCGGTACAACGAACTGGAGCGCAAGGAATGGGAGGGTAACCCGGCCAACGAAGGAAAGCCCTTCAAGGAGCGCAAACTGGAGCACGCCTTCCTCTGCAGCGGCGAGCGCGACGCCCTCTGCGTCCGCAGCCTGGGCTACTGGCCGCTCTGGCTCAACTCCGAGACCGACGAACTCGGCGTCGACGACTACAAGGAGGTCATGAAGATGGTGGAAGTACTCTACAACATCCCCGACCTCGACCAGACGGGCGTCGAACGCGGCACGCTTGTGGCCCTCCGCTTCCTCGACATCCGCACGGTATGGCTGCCCGAGGAGATGCGCCACCGCTTCCGTGACGCGCGCGGCGGCGGGGCGAAAGACTTCCGCGACTACATGGGCATCTACCGCGACAAGGGCAACATCCACGACCTGATGGAACTGGCCATACCCGCCAAGTTCTGGACGGTACGGCCCCGCAAGGAGGGCGGCTTTTCCTACGAGATTGACACGGAATGCCTGCACTACTTCCTCCGGCTCAATGGCTTTTCGACACTGAAGGACAATACCAGTGACGACGTGCAGTACATCCGCCGCGACGGCTGGCGCGTCCGCAGGGTGAATATCCGCGAGGTCACCCAGTTCCTCGTCGAGTGGTGCCGCCGAAGGGCACTGCCGCGCGAGATCCGAAACCTGATACTCAACACACCGAAACTCGGCAGCGCCTCCCTCGAGCGGCTGCAGGAGGTCGAACTCGACTTCCAGAACTACACCCCTTCCTCCCAGTACTTCTTCTTCCAGAACTCGTGCATCGAGGTGAGCGCCTCGGGCATCACCGACCACAAGCGCAAGAACCCGGGCGGCCACTACGTGTGGGACGACAAGGTCATACCCCACGCCTGGCGCCGGTGCGACGCGCATATATTCATAAAGGAGGAGACAGACCCGCAGACCGGCGAGAAGGTACCGCGGCTGAGCCTGGCCAATGTCGACCGCAGCCCGCTGATGGGCTACCTGGTCAACTCGTCGCGCATCTACTGGCGCGAGGAACTTGAACAGGGCGTCGATGCGCTGCCCTCTCCGGAGGAACAGGAGAAATACAGGCAGGAGCACCGCTTCGACCTCTTCGGCCCGCTGCTAACCGACGAACAGCGCCTGGAACAGGAACAGTGCCTGCTTAACAAGATCTTCACCGCAGGCTACATGCTCCACCGCTTCAAGAGCCCGTCGCGGGCGTGGATGCCCATTGGCATGGACTACAAGATCGACGAGGAGGGGCAGTGCAACGGCGGATCCGGAAAGTCGTTCCTCTTCAGCACCGTCGGCCGCCTGATGACCACCGTCACCCTCGACGGCAAGGACGAGGACCTGACGCGCAACGCCCACTGGCTCTCCGACGTGACACCCCAGACAGACCTGATGGTGATCGACGACTCGGCCAAGTACCTAGGCCTCGAGCGCTTCTTCAGCCTGGTCACCGGCCCCATGCGCGTCAACCCCAAGCAGCGCACCCAGTTCGAGATCCCCTTCGAGGAGTCGCCGAAAATAGCCATGACCACCAACTACGTCGTCCAGGACTTCTCACCGTCCACCCTCCGCCGCCTCCTGCCGGTGGTGTTCTCCGACTACTACCACTCCATGGGCGGCATGGACTCCGAGGTGCGCAGCGACTACCGCGAGACGCGCACCATCGCCGACGACTTCGGGCGCGACCTCTACACCCGTACCTATCCCGAGAGCCTGTGGGAACAGGATCTGCAGGTGTTGCTCGAATGCGTCCAGTGGTACCTCTGGCTCGTCGAGCGCGGGCATAAGGTGATGCCGCCGCTCAGTAACATCATGGAGCGCCGCTGGATCCAGGACATGGGGGCCAAGTTCGAGGACTGGGCCGTCGAGTACTTCGCCGAGGACTCCGGACGGCTCGACTCCTTCGTCGTGCGCCGGCAGGCCTTCGAGGACTTCAAGACATACGCCAGTGAGCCGAAACTGACGCCGCAGACATTCTGGAAGCGCCTGAACGGCTTCGTCATGCACTGCGACTACCTCGCGGAACTCAACCCGTCCGACATCCTCGCCGGACAGAAGCGCATCATGCGCCGCCCGGAGACGCCCATAGCCGGCGTCACCGGCTCCGTCGAGATGATCTACCTCCGCACACGCAAGGAGTGGAACCGCCTACACGAACTCCGGCAGGCCGGAGAGATATTCTAGACGCTTCAGGCCCTACCACATAAGCCTCCCCGCCGCCCCTGCTGCCAACACGCAGTGGGGGCGGTTTCTTGTTTTTTGACATTTCAAGGGCTCGGGATGCATCGGCCAACTTGTTCCCCCAAACCCCTCTTAAACTTTTCGGAAATTTTTGTACCTTTGTACCAAAGGTACTTTTTTACCTTTATAAAGTATTTGCAAAGTGGTGAAAATAAGAGATTTAAGGCCATTTTTCGACGGCGGTACAAATCGGTACAAATCTGTAGACAACGGTACAAATCGGTACAAACTGAATTGATTTGTACCGGGCAGGACATCGGTACAAAGGTACGCTGGTACAAAATTTCAGGGGTGTTTTTGACCCTTTTATTTTTGTACCGCAGGTTTGTACCGCAGTTAATCATCTGATAGTCAGTGCGGTACGTTTTTCGGTACAAAAATACAAATAATTCCGGGTTGATTGCTTGCTGCGGGAGGGGAAGGCGCGACGGTCGCTGGTGCCGGAATTTTGAAAAAAACGGAAAGTCTCACCGACTCTTCCCGGTACTCGCACTGACCTGATACACCTTATTTGTATAATTTCATCCAAATTTGGTTGTTTTCTCATGGAAAATACCTATATTTGCACCCGAAACCGATATTCCTATGAGTAATTTCGTCATCTACCTCAAACTACAGCCCTTCGTGGCACAGTGGCTGCACCACCATTTCGGCAACCCGGTCAGGTTCCAGCCCCAGTCGGTGGAAAACGCCACTATCCTACAGTTCACACGCAGGCTGCCGGAAGGTCAGCAGCCCGACACGGCGGCAGAGGGCATGACCGCCGTCTGCATCCCGGACAACGAGAAGAAGGATCCGGCCACCTACAACTACCTCGGCCCCAAGGGAAAGGAGGCCGTGGTCGACTGCATCGAGCGCACATTCCGCCTGATGATGTGGAGCGAACTCAACGACATGTCGGACGTGGGATGCTCGGTACTGGGCGCCATCGATGCATGGTGCGAGATGCACGGCATCGACATCGAGTACGACCGCACTATCCTGATGCGCTACAACCGCCTCCGGAACTCCTACGTCAAGCGGGGCATAGACCTCCGCCGGCGCACGAGGAACCACGACAGGTCGTTTAACAAAAAATAACGCAAGAAATCTCCACCATGAGAGGGCCTTTTTTGTTACTACCCGTTAACACCCGTTACTACCCGTTAAACCCCGTGCAAACCCGTTAAACCCCGTTAAACCCCGAGAACAATGAAACAGATCAAGATCGTCACCGCCGTCGACCGCATACCGGTCACCTCACTCGCAGGAATGGTCCGTGTCTCGAAGACCGGCGTCCGCCTCCCGGGAGGCATCACTTGGCAGCCGCTGAAAATCAGGCCACACGCGCAACTCACCATCAGCGACAAGGTGGAGAGCGGCTGCACCGTCTGGAGCGCCAAACTCGTCTTCAAGACCTGCGAGGAGTCCGGCGACCGCGACCGGTGGGCGTACCGCTGCCGCCTCCTCGACGGCCGCTACCGCCTGATAGGATCCGACGAGAGACCCTACCCGATGGCCTCTGTACAGGAAATCATGCCGGAAAAGGCGGCCGACAGTCAACTGGATGAGGTCACCGTCACCTGGCAGTCAGCCCGTTTCATACCGCATATCGTGGAATAACGGGTATTTTTCGCCACACCTTATATAATATACCTTTGTGCCGTAAATTTACAGCACAATGGAATATCAATTTATCATTTCCGGAGAAATCGGTGTTGCCTTCGACTGGTGGACTGGCCAGCGCGGTACCACCGCTAACCAGGTTAAGAACTTCCTCGATGCACACAAGGATGAGGACGTTCATATTGCAGTCTGCTCTCCCGGCGGATACGTCGATGCAGGCCTGCAAATGTACCAGTTCATCAAGGATCATGGTAAAGTTCACTGCCATATCCTCGGTATGACGGCCAGCGCTGCCACCATCCTCACCATGGGTGCCAAGGAGGTGGATATGGTTGACGGCTCACTGATGATGATTCACAACGCTTCTACGAAAGCCGTTGTCTGGCAGTTGGCAAACAAGGAGCAGCTTGACCAGATTATTGCTCAATTCCAGAAAGATCGTAAGGATCTGGACACCATCGACCGCGTCATTGCATCGCTTTACTCAAAGCGAAGTGGTAAGACACTTGATGAATGCCAGGATAAGATGACGGCCGCCAATTGGCTGTCGCCTCAGGACGCTCTCGACTTCGGACTGATCGACCACATCGTGGAGGATGAGGACGTGAAAAAGAAGTCGAACCGCCTGCGCACAACTTTTACTAATTCCATATTCAAGGATTTCGGTCTTCCTTCCCTGCCTGCGGACACAACGGAGGGTCTCTCTGCCGTCGTGGACCAGGAAGGTAATCCAGCTGAAGGTTTCATGCAGAAGGCGACTGCGTGGATGCAGAAGCGATTTCCTAAACTTTTCGCCGAAGAGAGTACAAACCCCATGAAGAAAGTCTTTACTTGCCTGTGCGCCTTGCTGGCTGTACAGGACTTCGAGGTGACGGACGGTAAGATTTCCCTCACCGAAGAGCAGACGGGCAAGATTGAGGGTCAGTTGGATCAGCTGGGAAAGGATCTGAAGAATGCCAAGGATGCCGAAAAGGCAGCCAAGGACGCACAGGCCGACATCCAGAAGAAACTCGACCAGGCTCTGCAGGACGTGAAGGATCGCGACCAGCAGATCACCAACCTCAAGAAGGCCCCAGGGGCAGAGGACAAAGTCCCTGCCGGAGAGCATGTAGACGAAGGTGACGGTGAGATCACCGCACAGTCGATGTTGAACGAAATCAAAGATTTGTAAACTATGGCAACAGGTTCACAAGTTCAGATCCAGGAGCCGGAGGTAACCTTTGAGGAACTGGCTCAGAGTGCCCGCAAACTGCGCAAGCCGCTGTTGCAGATTCCAGTCCATCGGGCTGAGAAGGCACTGAAGTTTATGACACCCCGTGTGGGTATCAGAGTGGCAGAGACCATTGGCACGCTCGATGGTGACATGCAGTTCGGACCTTATAACGAGGACCGTGAGGATAACGAGGACGTAAAGATCACACCGCGCACCCTCTTCACATATCTGGGTAGCGTCGTGAAGAACTTCCGTCCCAACACCATCGTTCAGAGCATCTGGGGACCCTCAGTGCTGCACGGTGAGGGTATGAAGAATACCGATCTGGCACGCATGGTGCTGACTATGCTCACTCGCAAGATGGGTGATCATCTCTATAAGGAGCTCTTTACCGCCGTGCGTAATGCCAATGGCAATACCACGCACGACCTCTTCAACGGCTTTGACACCATCGCAAAGACTGAGATGACCGCTGTTGCAGCCAATGCCCAGCAGGGCATCGAGGCTCGTGATGCTACTATCTCTGCAGCCCTTGGCAACTTGGTGACCATTGAGGCTATCACCAAGAACAATGCCTACGATGTTCTCCGTCAGATCTGTAAGAATGCCAACGAGCATCTGATGGATGAGGAGGAACTGTTGCTCTTCTGTCCTAAGCACGTCGTTTGGGACTACGAGGAGGATTACAAGACCACCACTGGCGGTACTTCATACAACAAAGAATTCCATAAGTACGTCATCGAGGGCTTCGAGAACGTCACCTTCGTTCCGCTGTCATGCAAGAAAGACTCACCGTTCCTGCAGCTGACCACCAAGCGCAACATGCTCTATGGTGTCGACCAGATCTCTGATAAGGAGAATGTCGAGGTGGCACGCTTCAAGGCATTCGTGCTGCAGTTCATTGCCACAATGTTCTTCGGCGTACAGTACGAGAGCATCGACGCTGAGCGAATCTGTTTCGCTTCCATCGATGGCACTACCGCCATCTGATGAATAAGGTATAAGGGGCTGGCGGCAGCAGCCAATAGATTTCCTGAAGCCGCCGCCTCACTTTCCATTCACATCATACATCGAAAGAAAATGCCACAAGATTGTTCAAACGAGAAAACCCTGCTGCAGGATGTCAAGTTCTGCCAGGGTAAGAAGTCGCTTCCTGGTACAAAGAAGCGCGTATATTTGGCTGACATCCGTGATATCGTGAAGTTCCCGAAACTGGCAGACCGCTCAGCAGCTGGTGCTAAGCTCTCAGATGTCGCAACATATCCCGCCACTATCGCGTCCGGAGAATCCAATGTTGCCAACGGCTTCGTGATGGCTCAGGGAAAATGCTTTATTCAGGTGGACATTATTAACAATAATGGCCAACTGACATGTGAACCTCAGGGAACCTTCGGTTCGAAAACATACAAGAACACCTATAAAGGTAATGCTCCTGGTACAGAAGAGGAAGTAACAGGCTTGATTGCCGAACTTCTCAATGCTGAGGTTATTGCCGTGGTTCCTACCCGCACAGGTAAGTTCCGCGTAGTCGGCTCTGATGAGTTCCCTGCAGAGGTGAACCCCAATCAGGACACCGGCCAGGCTCCCACAGACACCAACCAGACGACCCTTGAAATCGTTGCCGATGATGAGATGCCCGCTCCATTCTATTACGGAAAACTTCCTGTATCAGATGGTGAATTAGACTGCACGACTGGTGAGGTTACTGCCAATCCATAGAGCCTCATTTTCTCTATTCATACAGATTAATTAATAAAAAAACCGGAGGCGGGATG
Source organism: uncultured Prevotella sp. (assembly GCA_900320905.1). Classification (GTDB taxonomy): domain Bacteria; phylum Bacteroidota; class Bacteroidia; order Bacteroidales; family Bacteroidaceae; genus Prevotella. The sequence continues at coordinate 1,647 of ONTZ01000062.1, read as the reverse complement.
CGGCAAGGTTGCCTCGTTCCGCCTTTTTAATTAGAAAAATATGAACGGTATAGACAAACTTTTTCGAGCCAGAGTTGAAGAATGGCTCTCAAAGAAAAAGCACACTGAGGCCGACCTGGCCAACGGTGCTATGATGGTGCTGCAGTGCAACCGCAACCGCGCCATGTACAACACCATGATGCGAAAGCCTTCTCACTATGAGGAGAAAATGGTCTATGAGTTGAAGAAACACCTGGCTTATCTTCAGGATGACATGAATCTCGAGGATGTGAAAAAGCTGGAGAAAAAAATCCTCCCTGTCATCGGCAAGGCCATCGCTGACACAGAGGAGGCCACTGATAAGGCTGCTGCAGCCCTCGGTGAGATTCCTGAGGATAGTTTCCTCCCTGCTCCAGCACTCTCTTCTGAGGAGCCATACAAGCAGACAGATGACATCGTCGCACGCGGCAAGCGTACCGACCATGACACCCTTCCTGAAACCATCCGTGCCATCTGGGAGCGTAACGCAGAGCGCTACAAGAAGATCAAGCAGGCCCACGAGACCTGCAAGACGCTCACCGCCGCCTGCGACCGCTATGAGTTCACATCGGCCATCGCCGAACTGTGGGCCGCCTACAAGAAAGACTTCGACACCTACGACCACTACGTGGCCGAGCCTGCCGGCGAGGATGCTGGGACTCAGAAATCTTCAGCCGATGAGGTACAGTTGTCTGCCGAGGATGTTACGGCCATCAGAGCCGCACGCCCGTATATCTCGAACAACCTTCCGAAATTGCTCGACCTGGTCAAACTCCCCAAACAGGAGGGATTTACCAAGGATCAGGAGGATAAACTGGAGGAGTGGAGACAGAAGATACAGCAGCGTGTCGACGTGCTGATCCGCACGAAACAGGTCATCAAGGATGATCTGAGGGCTAGACTGCTGGAGGCAGACATCTCGCTCGAACCAAAGGACACCGATGGGCAGGGGCAGGAACATTCAGACGATACTCCAGCCTCTGAGTAAGTGCGTCACCCAGACGTACCTCGGTACCGGACTACATACGCTCGGCCTGCTGAACTGGATCCTTCGGCAGACCGGGCGTGCCGATGTATACGTCAGCACCTTCAGCACATCCGAGGCCTTCCTCTGCGGGTTCTACAACCTGCGGAAGAAGGATCTCATCGGCCACAGCGTCCTGTTGGCTGACCTGAAGGCCTCCAGGAAAACACTGCATCTTTACCGTCTGATGCAGTCGTGCTTTGATACCGTATATCTGGGGATGAACCACTCGAAGATTGTCCTCGTGCAGAATGACACACACCTGGTGTCTGTCATTTCCTCACAGAACCAGACATACGGCGACCGTGCGGAATGCACCATGGTAACTACTGACCAGATGGCATTCTATGACCTCTACAGCGGATTACGCGATATCGTGGATAAGAACTCAATACAACTCAATGGACTATTCAACCGAATTACTGAAAGAGATAACCAGGTGCGCGAGAACACTAATGACCCCATCGATGGTGTCTTTCCGTTTGGGTATTGATGAAGTGCAGCTTCATGACGATATCAACACCCTCGGGCATCCTGCCCGACGTGCCTACTACTCAGGACTGGAAGAGACCGATAAGGAACTGCGCCAGCAGCAGCTGGACCTG
>ONTZ01000084.1 GCA_900320905.1 uncultured Prevotella sp. | reverse complement strand
GTCTCAAACAGACAACCTATATAGGAATAAAAAAAGAATAGTGTAAACCAAGTTAGGAATAACAAACAAAACTGTCAACCAAAATCAGTACACTACAGGGGATGATTTCTCGAGGGCGGAATGTTTTGCCCTGGATCCGAGGCATGTTTTCCCGAGGGCGGAATTTCTTCACCCAGAATTGGGACACGTTTTTCGGAGGTCGGAATATCTTGCCCCAGATCCGAGGGATAATTTTCCGAGGTCGGAATTATTTGCCCCGGAACAGGGGCATAATTCTCCGGGGGCGGAATTTCTTCACCCAGAATTGGGACACGATTTTCCGGGGTCGGAATATCTTGTCCCGGTTTGGGGGCTGATTTTTAAAAGATCAAAATGACTTGTCTTAGATCCGGGACAGGCCATCCCAAAACTTGAAGACCTTGTCCCAAATCCGTGAAAAATCGTCCCCAGACTTCAAAAACCAGCCTAAAAACTGGGAGAGACTTATGCATGGGGTGCATAAACGTGCCTCAGTTTTGGGGGAGTCTTTTGCATGGTGTGCATAAACGTGCCTCAGATTTGGGGCAGACTTTTGGAAAACGAAAATGATCTGTCCGGAAATCCAGACAGATCATGCTATCTCAAAAATGTCATGTTCCCTAACTAATCCAATTACTCCGCTTCGAGGAGAAGGACGCGGCTGGACCAGTCGGTCTTCTTGGACCACTCGGGCTCGTTGCGGTAGGGCATTTCGAGTCCGTGGTTCATCAGGTAGGCACCACTGAAGGTCTTTCCCTCGATGTCCATCGGTTTCAGGTCGATGCGGTTCAGTTCGTGTACCTTATAGTTCTTCGAGGCATCGAGACCTGCCATTTTTACCCGTGGGAGATGCTCGTTCTGGAACGATTCGGTCTTCCACCAGAAGAAGACAGACTTCGACTTCTGCTCATTCACGTACATCAGTGAGGCGAGTCCTTGCTTGTCGTATGGCGAGACGAGACGATAGAGGTCACCGAACTGCACGATGGGCCGTATCTGCTTATACTCGGCAATGGCCTTGCGACAGAGCGTCTTCTCATCGTCCGTCATGTTCTTGGGCTGAATCTCCATACCTAAGCGTCCACTCATGGCTACGTCGATACGATACTTCATGGCAGTGGTGCGGAAGACGGTGTGATTCGGTGTGGCAGAGATATGCGAAGCCATCGCGATGGCAGGGAAGAAATACGAGGTACCCCACTGCATATAGATACGCTGCAGGGCATCGGTATTGTCTGAAACCCAGAACTCATCGAAGTAAGGCAGCACACCCCAGTTGGCACGTCCGCCACCAGAGGCACAGGCCTGGATGGTGAGGTCGGGATACTTGGCGCGCACCCGCTGACAAGTCTTCTCCAAACCACGATGATACTCAATATAGAGGTGGCTCTGGTCGTTCATCGTGAGATACTGCGAACCGTGATTCAAAATCGGCATGTTAGCGTCCCACTTGATATAGTCGATCTCCGGATATTTTGTCATGAGGTTATCGACGACGCTGAACACGAAGTCCTGTACCTTGGGATTGCCCATGTCGAGGATCAACTGTGTACCGCCACGCCCCTGCACAGCCTCACGCTTCGGGGCCTTGATGATCCAGTCGGGGTGAGCCTCATAGAGTTCAGAGACAGAGTTGGTCATCTCAGGCTCAATCCAGATGCCGAACTTAATGCCGTGCTTCTTGGCATCGCGGAGCAGTCCCTCGATACCCTCAGGCAGTTTGTTCTTATCTACCACCCAGTCGCCGAGAGATGAGTTGTCCGTCTTACGGGGATACTTGTCACCAAACCAACCGTCGTCCATCACGAAGAGTTCGCCACCCATCGAGGCAATGTCACCCATCATCTGATCCATGCCCTGCTGGTTGATGTCGAAATAGACACCCTCCCAGGAGTTCAGCAGGATCTTGCGCTCCTTGTTACCGTGGGCCAGCATATACTTGCGGCCCCACTTATGGAAATTGCGGGATACGCCAGAGAGTCCCTGCTGCGAGAAACTGAGGGCAACTTTCGGTGTCACAAAGGTCTCGCCTTTCTTCAGATGATACTCAGAGTTGTCGGGATTGATGCCAGCGAAGAAATAGTGGTATTCAGTATCGTCCGTCTCCACCTTTAGTTGGTAGTTGCCTGAGTAGCAGAGGGCAGCGCCGATAACGTCACCCGTATTCTCCTGACCCTTCCCGTTGAGGGAGAACATCACTTCAGCATGATCGGTATGTGAGTTGCGCGAGCCATCCTTATTCTTAATCACCTTCTCGCCAGCAAGGATTGGTTCTTCCACCAACTGAGCCTCGTTGGCCCAAGAGCCATAGAAATGCGAGAGCCACACATCGCCCCTACGGATGGGCAGACAGATAGAGGCAAACTGCGTCAGTGTGACGGGCTTGGCTTCGCCGTTAGTGATTTCTGCCCAAGTCTCAATCATATCTTCCTCCTGATAGGCTTTATAGCAGAGCGTTGCAGATACAGGATATTCCGGATCCTTCAGGGTGATTCGGAGGGTATTATCCTTATTCTCCATCCCTGTGACATACATCGCCGTGGAGAGGTTGCCATCCGAATGTTTCATGGCGAGTGCAGCCTCAGCAGGACAGTTCAGGCCGTAGACAGGATAGGCATCCATCCGTCCGTTACGGGGTGTCTGCAAGTGAGCCAAGTCATAGTTGCTGAGTTTCGCACCGAAATAGACATACTGTGGCATTTTGCCGTTTTCCACGTTAAGTACCATTGTGACATTTTTCGTTTGGACAGTCACCTGCTCTGCCTGCATCGACATCGACACAGCCAAGAGCATTCCCAAAAGCATTCCTTTCTTCATCATGGGTTTTCTTGTTTTTAGTTTTCTTGTCGCAAGGACGGTGCAAACCGAGAACAATCAAACTTGTTTGAATTGCCGAGGTGCAGCCCGTTCTCGCACTCATTCGAGTGCAAAGATAAGAAATAATCTGTGATAATCTGTGTAATCTGTGGCTTTTTTTGTACTTTTGCAGCCAAAGTGCAAGAATGAGGTAAACAAATACTATATGAATCTCTTAGATATCATCCTCTTAGCCGTCGCCCTGGCCATGGATTGTTTCACAGTTTCCATCGTCAGCGGGATGATTCTGACACAGAGGGACGGTTCTTTTATGATAGTACCCGCTATCACAAAAGAACCGTCCCTCTGTGTCATCCGAATGGCGTTCCTCTTTGGTTTTTTCCAGGCTCTGATGCCAATGTTGGGCTGGCTGGGCATCAGTCATTTCCAGTCGTATATGGAAGCCTACGACCACTGGATTGCCTTCGGACTGTTAGGTCTCATCGGAGGAAAGATGATCTGGGAGAGTTTCAGTCCTGAGGAAGAGCATCATTTCAATCCCTGTCGTCTGCGCACCCAACTGCTCCTAGCCGTTGCCACCAGCATCGACGCACTGGCTGTCGGCATCTCCTTTGCCTGCACCGGTTATACCTCCCTCAGTCAACTCACCCTACCGCTCCTCCTCATAGGCTTGGTATCTTTTCTCTTCAGCATCATCGGCTACCACTTGGGCCGTTGTTTCGGAAAGACCATCATCCGCCGACTAAACCCCGAACTCGTAGGAGGCACCATCCTCATCTTGATAGGCGTAAAGGTTTTAATGTCGCATCTATTACAATAATCATCCAAGAATCAAAAGTGCAACATACAATATGGTAAAGAAACAAACGTTGCTGATACAGAGCAACTATTCCGACTGATAAAATGGAAGACTTTGCAGCAATAGATTTTGAGACTGCTAATAATGAGCGAACCAGTGTCTGCTCCGTTGGTGTGGTGATTGTGCGCAATGGCGAGATAGTAGATTCTTTCTATTCCCTGATTCAGCCAGAGCCCAACTATTATAATTATTGGTGCAGCCAAGTACATGGTCTGACTCGTGAAGACACAGAGGATGCTCCAGTATTCCCCAAGGTTTGGAAACAGATCGAACCATTGATAGAGGGACTGCCACTTGTGGCTCATAACAAAGCCTTCGATGAGAGTTGCCTGAAAGCTGTGTTCCGCTGTTACCAGATGGACTATCCGGATTATCCTTTCTATTGTACATGTGTGGCTTCTCGCAAGGCTTTTCCACAGTTACCCAACCATCAACTACATACAGTATCAGAATACTGTGGTTATCACCTCGCCAATCATCATCATGCCCTCGCCGATGCAGAGGCCTGCGCCTGGATTGCAAGAGAAATCCTGTAGTTATCAACTTTTCCACGCCACATTATTATACTCATATAAGAATAAGAGAAAAAGAAAAGATAATAATAATGATGTATTTACAAGGTGTGCCCCAATACGGTGTAGATTGTTTAACTTTTGAAATTGGGGCAATTTTGCCGTTTGCCAAGTCTGGCTGACAACAGTTGCTCTTTTTGGGGCTTTGCAGATAGCACGAAAATCAACGAAAAATAAGGTTCTTGTACCACCGTTGTATCTCGGATGCTCTAAGTATCTGGGATTCAACGATAGTTAATAATTCAAAGTCAACTTTGGATAATTCAAACGGCTGTCAACTTTCTTTTTTGTTGACTGCTGTTTGTTTGCCGTGTCAATCGTACCAATGTTTATGTGTCGCCAGACAGGTAATCTTTGGTTCATATTGATTCAAAAAGGTAGGGAAAAGAAAGGATGAGGTAACACTTTGAGGCAAAAAGGGGATTTCTTAGGCTGCTTTTATTCTAAAAGCTGGTCCTCACCGCTTAAAAGTTGGTGCTCACCACTTTTTTCTTCAAAAAAGTTTGGCTATTCAAAATAAAAGCAGTACCTTTGCGCCACGAGAACCCGCCAAGCCTCTTCACAATGCTTAAATCGGCGGGTCGTTTTGTTTTATTATGGCACATTATACAAAGACATACTCATCACCAGCTCA
>ONTZ01000060.1 GCA_900320905.1 uncultured Prevotella sp. | reverse complement strand
ACCATCCAAATTTTTCACCAACTTTTTTCATCATTTAACGAAAGTTTTCCACTTTATTGACAAAACAATGACCTACACCTTATTTATAATATATAAGGCATAGGTCATTACCTACTTTTTTCTTTCAAAATTACTCTCTCCTACCCAAGATGCGGAGTAGATAAATGAAGAGGTTAATGAAATCAAGATAGAGTGAAAGTGCACCCACTAAGGCGAGTTTCTGAGCAGCCTCTCCGGCATCGGGTGCCATCTGCAACATATTCTTGATTTTCTGGGAGTCATAAGCCGTGAGACCAACAAAGATCAGCACACCGACATAACTGATGATCAGATCGAAGCCAGAACTCTTCACCAAGAAAACATTGACCAAAGACGCAATGATTAGTCCGATGATAGCCATCATCAGAATCTTACCCATTGATGTCAGGTCGGTCTTCGTGGTATAGCCGATGAATGCCATGACCGCAAACGTGCCAGCCGTGATAAAGAACACACTGGCGATGGAGGTCATCGTATAAATCAGGAAGATGGAAGAAAGCACCACACCATTGATGACAGAATAGAGCACAAACAGCAGGGTGGCCGTCGTCAGGGAGAGACGGTTAATGGCACCGCTGACAACAAACACCAGAGCCAACTCAGCGATCATCAATCCCCAGAAGACAATCTGATTACCGTAGATAGCCGAAATGACACCAGGGCTATTGGCTACCCCATAGGCCGTGATGCCAGTAATAGCCAATGCCAGCGACATCCACACATACACTTTTCGCATTAAGATAGGAAAGGCCTGCGACATCGAGAGTTCACGATCCCGCGTCATGGTCGTTCCAAAATTCAGTTCATTGTTATAATCCATTTTTTCAAATAATTAGTTTCACACTGATTTATCTACAAATAATGTGCCACAAAGGTACGCATTTTGTTTTAATAAAACATAAAAACACGATACAAAATACCTTATTATTAATATTTTTGGATTATTTTCACTATATTTGTACCCATGAATAACTAAAAAAGATAATAATACACTGACAGCGCAATGAAAATCGGATTATTTATTCCCTGTTATGTAGATGTGGTATATCCCCAGGTGGGTGTGGCCACATACAGATTGCTGAAGCATCTGGGGCTTGACGTGGAATATCCACTCAACCAGACCTGCTGCGGACAGCCGATGGCCAATGCCGGCTTTGAGAAACAGGCCATCCCTTTGGCAGAAAAGTTTGAGGACAAGTTCAAGGATTTCGACTATATCGTAGCCCCTTCCGTAAGTTGTGCGGCATTCGTCAAGATCAACTATCCCCGTCTGCTACAAGGCAAGCACGAATGTCTGACCTCTGGCAAGATCATGGATGTAGTTGAGTTCCTGCACGACGTGATTAAAGTGGATCATCCCCTCGGCACCTTTCCCCATAAGGTGAGTCTGCACAACTCCTGCCACGGTGTGAGAGAATTGGGTCTGAGTTCGCCCAGTGAGGAACATGTGACACCGTTCAACAAGATTAAGGATTTGCTGAATCTGGTAGAGGGCATTCAGGTCATGGAGCCAGAGCGTCCCGACGAGTGCTGTGGTTTCGGCGGCATGTTCTCCGTAGAGGAGACGGCTGTGAGTGCGCAGATGGGACTGGACAAGGTACAGCGGCACATGAAGACTGGTGCGCAATTCATCACAGGTCCCGATTGTTCTTGTCTGATGCATATGGCGGGCGTTGCCAAGAAACAAGGCCTGAATATAGAGTTTAAGCACGTCGCAGAGATTTTAGCAGCAGGATTATGAGTACAGGACATAGTAAAGCAGCAAAAGAGTTCTTAAAGAACCAGACCTACGCCAAGTGGCACGACGCCACTTTCTGGGCTGTCAGGTCTAAGCGTGACAATATGGCATACGGACTCGAGGAATGGGAGCAGTTACGCGAGAAAGCCTCACAGATCAAGCGCCACACCATCACCCACCTTGACGAGTACCTCGACCAGTTTGCCACCAATGCCGAGAAAAACGGCTGTATCGTTCACTGGGCGAAGGATGCCAACGAGTTCAATGAGATCGTCTATGGTATTCTGAAGGATCATAACGTGAAGAAACTCGTCAAGTCGAAGTCGATGCTGACAGAGGAGTGCGAGATGAACCCCTACTTGGAGAAGCACGGCATAGAAGTGGTGGAGACCGACCTCGGCGAACGTATCATCCAACTCAAGGGTCAGAAACCGAGTCATATCGTGATGCCCGCCATCCACCTGAACCATGACGATGTGGGCGAACTGTTTGAGGAGAAACTCGGCAGCGAAAAGGGCAACCACGATCCTACGTATCTGACATACGTGGCACGACTGAGTCTCCGCAATGAGTTCCTGACGGCTGACGCAGGTATGACAGGCGGCAACTTCGGCATTGCCGAGACGGGCGATATCGTGGTCTGCACCAACGAAGGCAACGCCGATATGAGCACAAGTTGTCCCAAACTGCACATCGCCGCCATCGGATTAGAGAAGATCATCCCCAACTACGACAGTCTGGCCGTCTTCCAGCGGATGCTCTGCCGAGCAGGTACAGGACAACCGACGACGACCTTTACGAGTCATTTCCGCAAGGCCCGTCCGACGGCACATCCGATGCATATCGTACTTGTAGATAACGGACGTTCTGAGTGGATTGGCAATCCAGAGCATTGGGAGGCGCTGAAGTGCATCCGTTGCGGCTCGTGCATGAACACCTGTCCCGTCTATCGGCGCTCCGGTGGCTACTCATACAGTTACTTCATCCCCGGCCCCATCGGTATCAACCTCGGCATGCTCCGCGATGTACAGGCTCACAGCGGCAATGTCTCCGCCTGCACACTCTGTCTGTCGTGCCAGACCGTCTGCCCAGTGAAGGTGAACCTCGGCGACCAGATCTATCAGTGGCGCCAGCAACTCGATGACTTCGGCACAGCCAATCCGCAGAAGAAACTGATGTGCAAAGGTATGGGCATGATTTACGGCAGCAGCGGCATCTACAACCTCGGTACAGCCCTCGCCCACTGGGCGAACATCATCCCATCACCCCTGATGAACTGCGGTCTGAACCCTTGGGCCGAGGGCCATAAGATGATGGAGTTCCCGAAAAAACCGTTCCACAAATTGATTAAAGAAATAGAGAAATAAAAAGAACCGCAGATTACGCAGATTACACAGATTGCTACGCGCAGCCAAAATCTGTGACATCTGTGTAATCTGTGGTTAAAAGAAAATAATTATGAGTAATAAGGAAGATATATTGAAGAGATATCGGGCGAATGTCAGAGAGAAATACGACATGCCCGACCTGAGTGACATCAACGCCATCACCTACCCAGACCCACTGGTGCAGTTTATCAAGATGACGGAGAGCGTGGGCGGTCATGTGATAGAAGTGAAGGAAGGCCAGGACATCAACACCCTTGTGAAGGAACTCTACCCAGAAGCCAAGGAGATTGCCTCCAACCTGCCCGAGATTACCATCGCCACGAGAAATCCCGACGCCGTAGGCCAAGCCAGCGACCTCAACGGCACCGATGTCGGCATCATCCGCGGACAGTTCGGCGTGGCTGAGAACGCCTGTGTCTGGATTCCCCAGCAGATGAAGGAGAAGGCTGTGTGCTTCATTTCCGAAAACCTTGTCATCCTGTTGCCGAAGAGCCAGATCGTCAACAATATGCACGAGGCGTACAAGCGAATCGAATTCGACAAAGAGTACGATGGTTACGGCACGTTTATCAGCGGTCCGTCGAAGACCGCCGACATCGCCCAGGTCCTGGTAATGGGAGCCCAGGCCGCCCGCAGCGCCACCATCTTGCTCCTGCCGGAGTGACATGCGCTACCCTTACAGTCGGAAACTATAACATTTAAAACATAAAAGATATGAAGAGAAAAGAAACCCTTAAGCATTTTTCGATGCGTGCTGCGATGATGCTGGCGGTGCTGCTGCCGGCAAGTGTGAGTGCCCAAGAGCAGGGAACGACAGGCGACCTGACCTGGAAGGTGGAGGCACTTGATTACAATGTCTATGTAAGTGAAAACGGTAATCCGGTTGCGAAACTGGCCTGTCGTCTGACTATCAGCGGCAATGGCGAAATGCCCGATTATAAAAATGTGGGCTACGACGATGTAAATTATAGGAATATCTATGACTATCCTTGGTATAAGTTTCAAAACATCGCAGAGGCTGTCATTGAGAATGGCGTCAAGAGCATCGGCACGAACAGCATGGCGGGTTTATCGAATCTGAAAAAAGTCTCGCTACCCTCTTCCATTGAGTCAATTGGCGAATCTACGTTTTCTGAGTGTTATAATCTTAGTACTATCAACTTTCCAGAAGGTTTGAAGAGTATTGGATCGTGTGCTTTCGGATGGTTAGACAACTTAAGGGAGGTTCACCTCCCCTCGACACTGACGGTTATAGGCGATGATGTCTGGAGGGATGCCTTCAGGGGTAACAATATCAGCAAACTTACCGTAGCGGAAGGTAATCCACTCTATGACTCCCGCGACAACTGCAATGCCGTTATCCTGACGGCGACGAACGAGGTGTTCATCGGAACACCCGTAACCGTGATTCCCACCAGCGTGAAGACCATCGGCGATTTCGCGTTCATCAACAATCATAATCTGAAGAACTATGAGATTCCCGACCAAGTGACGACCATCAACAGGTTTGCTTTTAGTAATTGTGATAGAATGACGAAGATGACCGTTGGCAAAGGCGTGACATCTATCGGCAAGGGTGGAATAGGTCTTGGATGCGATATGTTAGATGATGTCTATTTCTATGCCAACCCTAATAACCTGACTTGGGAATACTATGAATATGTCTATGACAGTGGAGACATGTTCAAGAAAGACAAGTCCACGAAGTTCCATGTGCCGGGCAATTACGTGACACTCTGGCAGACAAAGTTCCCCAACCTGAATGTGACACTCGTGGGCGACCTGCCCGACGGCCCCCTGACGGGCGATCCCGACGTGAACGGTGACGGCAAGACCGATGCCGAGGACGTGGTGGCGCTGACGGAATACCTGGCCGGCACGGCGACGGGCATCAGTGAGTCGACTGCCGACGTGAACAAGGACGGCAAGGTGGATATCGCCGATGTCGTTGCCCTCATCAACATCATCCACGGCAAGTAGGACACTACCCGCTCACGAAGTGCATTCATGGTAACAGGCATCCGGGTTGAACCGGGTGCCTGTTACCATGACTATCCTGACTGTGTCCCTGTCCGCTATTTGTATTAAGGAATAATAAAAGAGGGGAAAAACCGAATGAAAAGGGCAATTTGTCGATAAACGGCAGAAGCAGATTTGGAAAATGCACAAAAATGTATTACCTTTGCAGTCGTAAATATAATTGTTGACCTCCATACATCGAATAGTGTGAGTCATCAAACAGAATTATATTATCAACTATATCAAACGGGATTATGCCCACCAACTGGCGGGCAGGCCATCATAAGGGTTAGAAAATGCGCCTGGATTTTCAGGCACGTCATCACAAGGGTTAGAAAATGTGCCTGATTTTTCAGGCATGTCATCACAAGGGTTAGAAAATGTGCCTAGATTTTCAGGCACGTCATCACAAGGGTTAGAAAATGTGCCTGATTTTTCAGGCATGTCATCACAAGGGTTAGAAAATGTGCCTAGTTTTTCAGGCACGTCATCACAAGGGTTAGAAAATGTGCCTAGATTTTCAGGCATGTCATCACAAGGGTTAGAAAATGTGCCTGGATTTTCAGGCATGTCATCACAAGGGTTAGAAAACGTGAACTGAATAATAAACGAAGAAGAAAACAAATAAGAAATCATTCAATTCAAATTACATGGCATTAAACATCAAACAAATCAATGCATTCAATCTCGTGGTGCTACGCATCGCGGGCTTTATCGAGTATGTCGAACAGGTGGACAAACTTTTCAAGGCATTCCGCGATACGGGCGGGAATGGGCACAACCCGTTGCCGCCGAAGGCCGAGGCGTTCTATACGACGTTTGCCCTGGCTGTGAGTCGGTTGGAAGATGCCTTCAAGATAGGTCGCACCAGTGACTACACGAGGCAGATAGCCAACGAGGACAGCCGTCGTGACAATCTCTTCAATAAACTGAAAAGCCAAGTGAAGATGTACCAGAAGTTTGATTTCGACGAGGAGATGATGGCGGCGGCAGAGACCGTCCGGAACGTGATAAAGAAGTATCAGGTAGATGTGTTGGTCAACTACTCTGAGGAGAGTACCCAGTTACAGCAGATGATTGAGGAACTCGAGACGGACAGTCAGATGGAGCAAGCCCTTGAAAAACTGGGACTGACCGATCACCTGCAGCAGTTGAAGACTGCCAACGAGGCTGTGCGCACGATGATGGCACGACGCAACGACGAGCGTACCGCTCAGGGAAAGGCAGCCCTGGCTACAGCCAGGAAAGAGACAAATGCTGCCTATCACGACCTTGTGGCGATGCTGAACGCCTTTGCGCTGACAGACGATGACCCACACCGCTTCGATGAACTCATCTTGCAGGTGAACGAACTCATTAGTTACTTTCGCCAGCACGTCGTTCCGAAAAAGGATCAGACGAACTGATTAAGGAGGCTGACGATCACGTCGGCCTCTTCTTTTGTCAAAGCGGGATGACAGGGGATGGAGAGTTCCTGCGCATGAATCTGTTCGGTGATTGGCAGGGAGAGGCAATTCCAATCAGCATAGCACTTCTGTTTGTGAGGCGGAATGGGATAATGGATCTGGGTCTCCACGCCGTTGTCGCGGAGATACTGCTGCAGTTCGTCACGACGCTCGCAGAGTATTGGGAAAATATGCCAGACACAGTCCCTGTCGGTCTTTGGCAAATGGAGGCGTGGATTCTTCACCTTATTAAAATATAAGGAGGCTGTCTCCTTGCGACGCTGGTTGTCGGCATCGAGATGCTTCAGTTTTACAGCGAGGATAGCAGCCTGGATGTCGTCGATGCGGGAGTTGCGACCAAGGTAATCGAAGACGTATTTTTTCGAGGAACCATAGTTGCCGAGAGCCTCAATGGTCTTGGCGAGATCTTCATCATTAGTAGTCACGGCACCGGCATCGCCGAGGGCACCGAGGTTTTTGCCCGGATAGAACGAATGGCCTGCGGCATCGCCGAGGGAGCCTGTGAAGCGGGGCTGCTTTGACACAGCAGCCGACTCAACGTAATGACAGCCGTGGGCCTGAGCGTTATCCTCAATGAGTTTAAGGCCGTGCTGGCGGCAGATGTCGCCAATACGGGAGGTGTAAGCACAAAGACCATAGAGATGGACGATCATCACGGCACGTGTCCTCGGAGTAATGGCAGCCTCTATCTTCAAATCGTCTATTTGGAACGTGTTGATATCAGGCTCCACCAACACAGGAACAAGGCCGTTCTCCGTGATGGCAAGGATGCTGGCGATATAAGTGTTGGCAGGCACGATGACCTCATCCCCTACCCTCATCAGGCCCATCTCGATATAGGCCCGCAGTATCAGCGTCAGCGCATCGAGGCCGTTGCCGCAAGCAATGCAATGCTTCGTGCCGATATACGCGGCATAAGCCTTCTCAAACGTTCGCGTGGCCTCTCCCTTGAGATACCACCCGCTGTCGAGCACACGACTAACGGCCGCACGAATCTCCGCATCGTGCAGGTCGTTTACTTTCTTCAGGTCGAGATATTTGATCATAGGTCGTATTCGTAAGTGTCGTAGCAAACAGCGCGCGCACCAAAGCCTTCCTTTTGAAAGATGAGCGAGTCGTGGAGGTCATCGCAACCAGGCATATTCGATGTGCCGAAGTCAAAGTATTTCATGTTGTTTCCGCTACTCTTATCCAAAAGTTGATAGAACAACAGATCCAAGGCCCCTACCCGTCTACCCTCTTCGTTGGCCGAGATATACTGCGTCTTCACCGTCTGACCGGTCATATATAGCAACGTTCCTCCTAAGAGTGTATCATCCTTATAGGCCACAAACAAACGGATATGTTGGGGAAAGCGCGATTTCAGTAATGTGATTTCCTCCAGAGAATGAACCGGATGAGCACCATATCTCTCCTTCAGGTTATCCTCCAGCAGACTCCAGAACGCACTATAATCCTGAGTCTCCTTGATTGTGACGCCAATTCTTTCGGCTTTCTTCACGCACCGCTTACGTAACTCCGAGAACGGCAGACGTTGGTCAAGCATTACCACAGACGCCACATCGCGCGCACGTAATGATACACGACATACATTCGAGAGCGCAAACAAATCCTCTTCCGAGGGCAGGCTGGCATATATCCAAGGAATATGCTTATAGACCACACGACGGAATCCATACTGACGCAGATAGTCGTTAAGCAGCATGAAGAGATCCCTCACCTGAGCAGTCTTGCACCGCTGACTCATAACCAGCCCACCATACGTCAAGCCCTGATGAGAATAAAAAACTCCTTCGGTCTCATTGGCAGGCAACAGGGCAAACAGGCGATTATCGTAATAAAACATCAACGAGTGATCCTTAAAACGGTCGCTATGATAATCCATATAACAACGATTGAACAGAAACGTTCCGTTCTTAGATGCTGCGACGAAAGTGTTCCATTCGTCAGTCTTTTCTGCCGTATATCGTTGTATGCTAATCATCACTTTACAAACTCCAGGAATTCGTCGTATTCATACAAGTATTCGTCCTCGTCGAACAACTCAGAGGCCAGCACGAGACAGACGGCTCCACTAGAGAAATCCTCGAGCGTGCGCCACACCCCAGTACCGATATAAAGCCCCTGATACGGATGATTCAGGTGATATATTTCCTTATGACCACACCCATCATCCACTGTCACATCGAACGAACCACTGACGGCAATGACAATCTCCTCGCAGGTACGATGTGCATGACCGCCACGACGCTCCCCCGACGGAACATCGTAGGTCCAATAAACGCGGGCGATGTCGAACGGCACATTCTTCATCTGCTCCGCCACCGTCAGGTTCCCCCGTGGATCCACAATCTTCGGGAGATCTATGATTCTTGCTTTTTCCATTAATGCTCGAACTTGGTATAGGGGTCGGTGCCGAGGACGGTCTTGGCGAGACGCTTGGCCTTGTCGCGGAGGGCATTGACATCATCGCCCACCTCGCCATAGCAGAGGACGACACCCATACGGCGGCCCTTGTGAGCCTCGGGCTTGCCAAAGATGCGGATGCGGGTGCGGTCTTCCTTGAGGGCATCGACGAAGTTGTAGTCGAGCAAAGAACGGTCAACGGGTGTCTTAGCCTCCTTGGGAGAGAGGATCACTGCCGAAGCACCGGCATGCTCCAGATGGATGCCAGCGATAGGCAGACCAAGGACTGCACGCAGATGGAGTTCGAACTCACTCAGGTTGATAGTATGTCCGAGGGTCACCATACCCGTATCGTGCGGACGAGGCGACAGTTCCGAGAAGATCACCTCGCCCTGTTTCGTCAGGAAGAACTCCACACCCCAGATGCCGGCACCCGTCAGGGCCTTCGTCACCTTATCGGCCATCATCTGAGCCTGTTTCAGGGCCTCGTCGCTGATCTTATAGGGTTGCCAGGACTCACGATAGTCACCCGATTTCTGCACGTGTCCGATAGGCGGGCAGAACAGCGTCGGCCATCCGTGCTGCTGAGTGACGGTAAGGAGTGTGAACTCAGAATCGAAGTCGATGAACTCCTCGATGATCACTTCCTTCACATCGCCACGGCTACCTTCCATCGCCTCGCGGAAAGCCTGTTCCAGTTCACCGTCGTTATGCACATAACTCTGACCGTGACCGCTCGACGACATCAGGGGCTTCACGACACAGGGAAACCCAATCTCATCGGCAGCGGCCTTGAACTCGTCGAAGGTCTTGGCATAGAAATACTTCGCTGTGCGGAGTCCCAGTTCCTTAGCGGCAAGGTCGCGGATGGCACGACGGTTCATGGTGTAGTTGACAGCACGAGCCGAAGGCACCACCTGAATACCCTGTTCCTCAAACTTAAAGAGGCGCTCTGTGCGGATGGCCTCGATCTCGGGCACAATGATGTCGGGCTGATGCTTCTTAACGACGGCTTCAAGAGCATCACCGTCGAGCATAGAGAATACCTCACGCTCATCGGCCACCTGCATGGCCGGGGCGTTGTCATAACGATCGCAGGCAATCACATACTGTCCTGCACGCATGGCGGCTATCACGAACTCCTTGCCGAGTTCTCCGGAGCCTAAAAGCAATATCTTCTTCATCTTTTCTTTTGAATTTGTCTGATCATTTGCCACTCGGGGGTGACGGCGAGTTTACGGATGCACTGGTCGATATGCGCCATCGCATCTTCCTGAGAAAGGTCCAATTCCTTGGCGATCTCTTGGAGAGACTCGCGCTCACAACCGAAGAGGCCGTAGTAATGGGTAATGGCCTCCTCATCCTCGGGCGGGAGCAGGAAGAGCAGATGCTCCAGATAGTGCTCCGTCTGAGAGGAGATGGTTGTGGGATTGAGTCCTACACGCACCAGGAAGGAGTGGAGAGAACGGGTCAATGCATCCATATCATAAGGTTGCCGTGACACGGCAACATACTTTAGCGGTTGGCGTACATATTATCGTAATACTTCTGATAGTCTCCTGAAGTGACGTTGTCGAGCCACTCCTGGTTGTCGAGATACCAGCGGACGGTCTTCTCGATGCCCTCCTCGAACTGGAGCGAGGGCTCCCAGCCAAGTTCCTTCTGGAGTTTCGACGAGTCGATGGCGTAGCGGAGGTCATGACCGGCGCGGTCGGTGACGAAGGTGATGAGATCCATGTCCTCGCCTTCTTTACGACCTAACAGACGATCGACGGTCTTGATGACCACCTTGATGATGTCGATATTCTTCCACTCGTTGAAGCCGCCGATATTATAAGTGTCGGCAATCTTTCCTTCGTGGAAGATCACGTCGATGGCACGGGCA
>ONTZ01000057.1 GCA_900320905.1 uncultured Prevotella sp. | reverse complement strand
TATTAAAGTAATTGCTCAGCGCCGAGAGTTGAAAATCGGCAAGAACCCGGGTGTGAAGAAGTTCGTGATGCGTCCTGACCTCTACATCCCCATCGCAGAGAAGAAGGTATTCGCGGAGGCATCGACCCACTCAGGCATCTCCGCAGGTGTGATCAAGGCGGCTTGGGATGCCGCAGGCGAGGTGATCCGCACGTGGGCGACCGAAGGTCACTCCATCCCCATCCCCGGACTCGGCACGATGCGCTTCGGCGTGCGCTCGAAGTCGGTGGAGAAGTTGGAAGATGTGAAGACGGGCCTCATCACCACCCGCAGGATTGTGTTCACGCCCAACGTGGAGGTGAAGGAGGAGTTGAAGAACACCAGCATCCAGATCACCTGCCTCGACGAGGAGGGAAATGTGTTGAAGCGCGTCACCTCTGGCGACAGCGGCGAGGTGGAAGACCCCGAGAACGGTGGTGAGAACACCAACGGAGGTGAAACCAACCAGGGCGGCCAGAACCAGGGCGGCAACAGTGGAGGCACCAGCCAAGGCGGTGACAACACCGGAGGCGACAACGGCGGTGGCGGCGATGACAACGGCGACAACCCAGACCAGTAAACTGAACTAAGAACTAAGAGGTAAGAACTAAGAACGATGAGAAAGAAAGGATTTATTGAGGTTGCGGTGAAGGTGATAGTAGCCGCGCTCACAGCCTTCCTGACGGCCATCACAACGACCAGTTGCATGGGCAGAGGCCCACTAATCTAAAAAGTGAGAAGTGAAAAATCCCCGGGAGTTGAAAAAAACTCTCGGGGATTTTCTTTACTTCCGCCAGAAGCGGGAGGTGATGTCCTCAAACTCGCCACTATCGTTCTGGCGGTAGAGCCGCTGGTTGGTGGTGGTGCTCTTCAAGGGTCCGAGGTGCTTGAGGTATGGCCCTACCTTGATGTAGTCGAAATCGGACTTGTTGACTGCCGAGGTGATGCGCACCCGTCCGCTGTACCACGCCACCTTGTACTGCGGGTGCTCCTCGTGGATGTACTGCGCCAGCATGTCCACCCCCTTGGGGTCGCCGTCGCCCCCCATGAAGGCGATACAGGTGATGTTTCTTCCGTACTCATTGATAAAGGCATCGATGGCATCGGTGTTCAGGGGCAGGCCGATATCCTCCCAGAGATAATGGCTGTGACAGCCCGGACAGTGACACGGGCAATTCGAGATGTTGATGGCCAGTGTCACCTCGTCGGGTATCTCCTGAAACACGATGCCGGTGTTAACGTATTTCAGCATCATGATCAGTTGGCATGGGCATAGTAACGGCGTGAGGCCTCTTCCTGACGGGCCTGGGAGAAGTTAGAGACACGCTTCAGGTAACCGATGATACGGGTCATGTAGTCCACGTTCTTCGAGTGACAGTTCGGGCACTCATGCAGGTAACGCTTGTCGATATGACCACACTCGTTGCAGACGGTGTTGGGGATGTTGAACGTGAAGTAGTTGCAACCCTCCTTGGCAGCCACCTTCAACAACTGGGCATACTGCTCTTTCGACAGGTGCTCTTCGAGGTTCATGTGAAGGGCAGAGCCTCCCGTGAGGTGCTCGATATATGGTGCGCCATGCAGTTTGAACTTGTCGATGATGGTCAGCGAGTCGTCCTCGACCACATAGAAGTACGAGTTGTAGCAGTCGCGTGGCACGAAGTAGCCGTCCTCACGATCCCACTTGGCGTGCTTCACACCGACGTTCTCGGCAGGGATCATCTCGCAGTTGAACATCACGTCCTTCGTGCGGTATTTCTTGTTGTACTTCTCAATGAGTCCGAGGATGCCCTGTACGAAGTGCAGGTAGTCGTCGTTAGGCGTGATCTTCAAGCCCATGAACTCCGCAGCCTCCACCAGTCCGTTGATACCGATGGTGAGGTACTGGCGCCCGATATTGATATAGCCCGCATCGAAGAGGGGCAGCATGCCGCGGCTCTGCAGTTCCTTCAGGTTCTCGTTGTAGGCGAGTTGTACCTTGTGGCAAAGGTCGATGATGCCACTGAGATACTCCAGGTAGTCCATCTTGTGGTTGACGGCATACTGGATGCAGCGGTTCAGGTTGATGGTGAGTACGGACTTAGAACCCGTGCTGACACCACCGGCACCGAGGGTATAGGAGAATCCATTATCGGTGATCTCGTTGCGCAGACGGCAACAAGAACTCAGTGAGTCGGCATTATCGCTCATATAGGTGAAGAACGAGTGGCCCTCGCTGTACATCTCTGCCGTGAAGTCACCCCACTCCTTGTCCTTGCACTCACCGTTCTCGTCGACGAGCAGTGCCATCGTCTCCACGGGGAAGGTAAGCATGGTCTTGGTACGCTCCTTATTGAACCACTTCATGAAGCGCTTCTGCAACCAGGAGAGTCCCTCCCAGTCGGGCTTCGAGCCGTCGGGGAAGTAGAACTCGCCGAAGATGCTCTCGAAATAGTACCTATCGTAATAAGCCACGTTCCAGAATACAGCCTGATAGTTACGGGCACCCGTGGGCTGGTTGAGGGTGTACACAATCTGCTCGAAGTAGTCGGTGATGACCTTGTCGATGGTGCGCTTCTTCAAGGAGAGGTCAGCCTGCTCGTTGGCACGCTTCCAGTAGTCGAGTCCGTACTCCTTGCCGATGAAGTAGTTCATATACATCAGGAACTCCGGTGTGGCACAGGCACCACTCAGCATCGAGGACACCATGAACACCATGTTGACGAAACCGCCTGCAAACGACTTCAGGTTCGTGGGTGCCGTAGAGTTGCCGCCAATCTCGGTGGTACCGTTGATGAGCCAGGGGTACATCGTGATAGAGGCACAGTAGTTGGCCAACGAGGTCTCGTCGTTCTTATAAATAAAATGGTGGGTCAGTTTGTCGATATACTCATCAGCCAGGGCTTTGCCGTACATCTTCTTGATGCGGTCGGTGAGCAGACGACGGTTCAGACGGATAAAGTTCGACTTGGGCAATTCGCCTATCAGTGTAGCGATGTTCTTGTGCTCCACGTTGGCATTGGCGTCGTACTTAGAGCCTGTGGCGGCATTCACCGATTCAGTGTACTCTGAAAGGAACATCATCTTCTCTAAGGTATCACGATCCTCTGAGTGCAACTGACGGTAGAGGATAAACGACTTTGCCACATTGTAATAGCCCTCGCGCATGAGCGCTTCCTCCACCTGGTTCTGGATTTCCTCCACGGTGATGTCATCGTGCATGTCGAGGTGGTTCAGAATCTTGGACACAATGCCCAAGTCTGCCGGTTCGTTGACACTTTCGAATGCTTTCACAATCGCATTCATAATCTTGTCGAGAGAAAACTGATCCTTCGATCCGTCTCGTTTCGTGATGGTAAAGTTCTTAATTTCCATATCGTCGTTTCTTTAATAATTTAGGCACTTCCCGCACAAAAAGTTTTCCTTTTTGGGAAACTTTTTTGTTTTGAACTTTCAAAAAGTTATCCGTTTTGGAAAACTCTATGCGGCTGCAAAGTTACAAAATTATCCCATAACCTGCATCATTTTGAATCTTAAAATTTATAAAAAACGATGATAGTTTTGTTATTTCCCCAAGAATCTGGTGTTTAGATAGACCTGGAATTTTTCTTTGTACAGATCACCGACGGGGAGATAGGTATTGGCATCCAAGATAATACGGTTTTTGTTCACCTCTTGGATCTTGGTGAGGTTAACGATATAAGAGCGGTGGATGCGCATGAAGAAATCTGGTAACCGTTCCTCCATCTTCTTCATCGACAGAAGGGTGATGATGGGCTTGGTCTTGCCGTCGAGCCAGACTTTCAGATACTCACTCATACCCTCGATATAACGGATATCACCAATGCAGACCTTCACAATGCGGTAGTCGGTCTTGAGGAAGAGGGTGTCATCGTCAGAGGTGAGGGGTGAGGGATGAGAGGTGAGAGAAATGTCTGCCGCTGACGTGTTCATCAACCGATCCTTCAGTCGGTTTGCAGCCCGTTGGAAATCCTGCAAACCGAAGGGCTTGAGCAGGTAATCGACGGCATTCACCTTGAACCCCTCGACAGCATATTCAGAGTAGGCAGTGGTGAAGACGACAAGTGGTGGTGCAACGAGTGATTTCACGAAGTCCATGCCGTTGAGGTCGGGCATATTGATGTCGCAGAAGATGGCATCCGCCGTGTCATGCTCCAGAAACTGCCGGGCCTCCAAGGCGCTCTGACATTTGGCGGCGAGTTCGAGAAACGGCACCTTGCTAATATAGGTGACGAGTTGTTGCAGGGCGAGCGGCTCATCATCGATGGCGACACATCTGATCATCATATTGGGATTGTTAGTTCGACAGTATAGACATCCGGGGTGTCCTGGATGCGGAGCGAGTAATTGTGGTCGTAGAGCAGGTTCAGGCGTTTACGGACATTGGCGAGCCCCACGCCACCCTTTTCCGGATTAGGGACATCCGACTTTGAGTTACGGCATGAGAAGCGTAGCGATTCGTCCCCCAACGAGATCTTAACCTCGATGAACGACGCTTGCTTGTAACTGACCCCGTGCTTGAAGGCATTCTCAATAAACGGGATGAGCATCAGCGGGGGGATGGTCTTGTCGGGCACTTCGGCAGGCAGGTCGAGGTCGATCCTCACCTTGTCGGTATAGCGCAACTGCATCAGTTTGATGTAGGTTCGGATAAAGTCCAATTCACGGGTGAGGGGCACGCCATCCTTATCCCCTTCGTAGAGCACGAAGCGCATCATCTTCGACAACTCCACGATGGTGTCCTGCGCCTTGGCGGGATCGATGTCCACCAGTGCATGGATATTATTGAGCGTGTTCATGAAGAAGTGCGGATTGATCTGGTAGCGCAGGTACTCCAACTGCTGTTCCAGACTCTGCTTCTCCAATTTCAGAAGTTTCTGGTGATCGTTACGGCTACGGAAATAGTATTTCGTGCCTAAGTTGGCTCCAAACATCAGCAGGAGTACTACGATGGCCAGGATGTCGCGCTCACCGACGATGGGCGGCGGCATATCCGGACGGTGCTCGTCTGGAGGGGGAGGAGGCCTGTGACCTTCTACCATGTGAGGCGGTGGACGATGTCCCATCGGTCTTTTGAAGTCCGGACGATTGTTACACTGATAGATTGTAAATGCCACCAAGACCGCAGCCACGATGGAGAAATAGAGCGTACGTCTCTGCTGATGCACGAGTAAAGGCGCCAGAAATACACTGTGAAGGACAAACAGTAGCAGGAATACCGCAAATTTCCGCCACACCAGAAACACCTCCGTCCAGTCGAAAATAAGCGTAGGGTCGTTGACGGTACGCACATACAGACTCAATAGCGGGGCTGCGAAGAGCAGTCCCCACACTATCAGGTATATCAGGTTCTCCTGTCGCGACTGATGCTTCATCCAGTATATTCTTCTCATAAGAAATAACGTGGAAAACCGGTTATTATTGCATCAATGCCATCCACCACCGGGCCAGCCTCCGCCACCAGGCCAGCCTCCGCCACCTGGGCCACCATTGCCGCCAGAGTAGGCTGAGATGGATACGGAAGAACCGCCACTGACGGAGGCATCAGTATAACCTATGCCACCGAAGATGCTGGTGCCGCCACTGACGGTGACACCGCTTTTGAGCGTAGGCTGGGAGGCACCGGAAACCACCAGACTGTTGCCGCCGCTCGACGGGGTCTTGAAGGCGAAGGTGTCATTGCCCACCGTGAGGGCATACCAGGTATTTTTATTCCAGGATGATGCGGAGTAGCACGACTGGGTGAGACTGGCTCCACTTTCCAGTCCGCCAATGGTGATGATGGTACCACCCTCTACATAGAGTTTATAGCCCCGTTCGGTATTGGCATCAATGGCCACTTCTGGCTCTCGTGCGCCGACGGCATAGACCAGCCCGCCCTTGATGTAGCAGTTGCCGTTGGCATCGATGCCGTCGTTACCCGTAGAACAGGCATAGACCTTGCCGCCGCTGATGGTCAGATGACTGGCTGTGTTGATGGCATCGTCCTTGGCTGTCACACAGACTTCTCCGCCAGTGATACGCAGTTCGCCTTTGCTCTCAATACCCTCGCCGGCAGCGTTGACGGTGAGGATGCCGCCTTCGATATAGATGTTGCCTGAATCCTCATCCTCGTGGTCGGTGGTCTCACCCGTGCTACTTGTGCCGTCGAGTTCACACTGGATACCCTCGTCGCCTGCACTACTGATGGTGACGGTGCCACTCTCCATAAGGAAGTATTCATTGCTGTTGATACCGTCCTTCACAGCCGAGGTGATGTTCAGTGTCAGGTTCTTCACACGGATATAGTCACCGCTCTTGATGGCATGCTTGGTCTTTCCTGTCACGTTCAGGGTACCGTTGCCCTGCAACTGGATCTGTCCCTTGCTGTAGATACAGCCCGTCTGCGCCCCCCCTGCACCGTCGGTCAGCGTGTTCACCGTGTTCTTCTTCGCACTGATCTGGATGCGCTTGCCATTGCTGATGCTGATGGCAGCACCAGAGGGATTGGTCAGTGTCAGACCAGCCAGGGCCACCGTACACTTATAGGAGCCATCGAGGGAGAATCCGCCGTCGGTAGTCGTTCCTGAAAGCACGTATGTGATCTCATCGCCATCCACAGCAGCGGTGTTTGTCTGCGTGATGGTGACATGGGCACCACTGACCGTTGCCGTCACGTATGGCATGACATTATCTGCCATCGTGACGGTGGCCGTTGTACCACTATAGACGATGTTGACGGTATTATCCTCCACATCCGATGAAGGGTTGCTGATCACGGAGATGTCGGTAATATCGCTGATATTGAAGACATCGTTGCCGATGGTGAGTGTTGTGCCACCCGTAAATATTGCCGATGAATGCTCTGTCATCTCAGAGGCGGGATACTGATAAGTACCATTGGCAGTAGTCACCTTCAGTGTCTGTGCCCCAACTGTAATCGTCAGGACGAGGGCTATTATATATAATAAGGTACGTTTCATCTGACAATCATCTTATAGGTTTTGTTCTTTGTCTTGACCACATAGACGCCCTTCTTCATCTGCTCCTTCGAGACCTTATGGCCCTGTAAGTCGTAGATATGGGTGGCTTCATCGAGTGCTGCACTGGTGATTTCCTCGATGCCTGAGACGGTCTCGTCTGTCATTGAGAAGTACATCCTGCTGAGATTTGAGAGTAAAAATGTCTGTGAGTCTGTCGTCAGGGTATTCCCACTGATAGTCAGTGTCAGCGACTCCACCGGTATAGAAGCCTTCGCCCCGTCTGTCGTCTCAAGGGTCAGGTAGGCGTAAGCATTTTCGGCCTGCATGGTCAGTGTGCCTGCCAAGGCCATGAGTAATAAAATCATCTTCTTCATATTTGCACAATAGTTTGTAATTTGGGGCAAAGGTAATAAAAATCGGGGGGCTGGTCAAATTTATTCAACCAACACCCCGATTTTTTCAACGAATACCCAACACGGTATGCGTTACAATCCTATTTCATTGCCGTTTTCTTTGCCTTGGCGCGCTTCTCGGCGGCTTTCCTGTAGGCTTTCATCTCAACGATGGTGGCCAGACCCGTCTTGATGCGGAACTCCTGACGTGCCAGTTGCATCTGCTCCAGAAACCGGTCACTGGTATGCATATGGGCATAGACAGCAGCAGCGGCTAACCGGCCCGCATCCACGTCGCTCTGCCAGTGGGCACCCACGATGACACGGCTCTCACCATACATCATACCCCGCGCCAGGATGGTGTCGGCACGTTCTGGGTTGATTTCCGAGAGCAGCAAGGCTGAACACCATCCGAGGATGGTGTGTCCTGAGGGATAGGAGAAATTCCTGCGCAAATCTGGTTCGAATTGGGGAGTCGCCGTATGTTCGTGGAAACGCATGAACGGACGTATCCGCTTGTAGTAGAACTTGGGGAAGTTACTGATGTTCTCGCAGGTGGCCTTCGCATCGCGAAGCAACTTGTATATCTCAGGGGTTTCTTCCTCAGACATCTGCAGGCCAAGGGGTTCGCTAAACTCCTGCATGATACATTCGAGGCTATAGACGGCATCACGGATGGCAATCTCGGTACGTGCCTTGTCCTTTTGGCGTATCTCCTTGCCCCACATATATTGCATGATGTCATAGGCAAAGGCTGCTCCGACAGTATCAGGGGGAGCGGGACACCACTTGAGCATGTTTGGCAACTCTCTGAAAGAGAAATAGGGTTCTGGTTTACTCTGTGCTGAGGCACTTACGACTGCCATCATCAGGACAGTCATCATCATGTACTTCTTCATAAGTCTGTTATTAAGTCGATTCTTCAAATATTGATACCGTAACTTTGCTTCACCTCACTCATCACGAAGGTACTCTCGATAGAGGCGAGACTCTCGATTTCACCAAGTTTGTTGAGCACGAATTCTTGGTATTGCTTCATATCACGTGCGCGTACCTTTAACAAATAATCGTAGGAGCCAGAGGTGTTATAGCATTCCGTCACTTCAGGGATGCGCTGGATGCGGCGCACAAATGCGTCGGCAATCTCGTGATTGATCTGTTTGAGTTTCACCTTACAGTAAACCTGTAAACCCTGATTCAGTTTCTCTGGGTCAAGGACGGCTACATATTTCTTGATATAGCCCTGCCGTTCGAGGCGTTTCTGGCGTTCAAAGACTGGTGTTGGCGTCAGATGCACGGCATCAGCCAACTCCTTGGTGGTCAGTTTCGCGTTTTTTTGCAGCGTTTTAAGTATCTGCATGTCGGTTTCATCTAATGTATATGCCATAATTTGGATAATTATTCTGTTTGAGGGCTCTTAGAGTAGCCGAATTGGAAAGTTTCTCTTTCACCGCTGCAAATATAGTTATATTTTCTGAAATACACAAGAAATATGGGAAATTTCCCCAAAAGTTTGTACCTTTGCACCCAAAAGGATAAGCGTATGAGAAAGTATATCTTAGCAGACAACCAAGAGATAACAAGGTTCGCGCTGGAGAGTCTGATTCGCCAGAAGGGGGAAAACGACATCCTTCGGGCTACCGACAAGGCAGGACTCGTTCAACTATTGAAGGAGCATGAGAATGCGGTCGTGTTGCTCGATTACACACTGTTCGACTTCGCCGACGAAGAACAACTCCTGATTGTCGCAGAGCGTTTCAGTCTGTCGGAGTGGATCCTCTTCAGCGACGAACTGACGCCTCAGTTCTTGCGGCGTGTGGTCTATTCGTCACATCAGTTCAGCATCGTGTTCAAGGATGGTCCGCTCAAAGATATCCGCGATGCTCTCGATGCCGTCAACCGCCACAACCGCCATATCAGTCAACGGGCATTAGAGGTCATCATCAGCCAACAACAGGAGGACGAAGAGCATCCCAGTATCCTGACAGAGACAGAAACGGAGATTGTGCGGGCCATCGCCCAGGGCAAGACGACGAAGGAGATTGCCAACGAGCGTTTCTCAAGTGTCCACACCATCACCACCCATCGCAAGAACATCTTCCGCAAACTCGGCATCAATACGGCCCACGAAGTCATCAAGTACGCCTTACGAGCAGGACTGGTGGACTCGTCAGAATTCTATATATAGAGAAAGTTCTTATCTGTCACAAATGTTGTTGTTATGTTCAATTGAGTAAGATCAGAGGGACAGGTCATTGATCTTCAAGATCAGAGGGACAGGTCATTGATCTTTTTCCATAAAAACTTGCGAATTACATTATTCATATGTATCTTTGCAGCGTTTTGTAGAATCTTTAAATTTATTTATCCCGAATTGGCGTAAAATATGGGAGGATCTTTAAGGGATTAATCGCGCACGAAAAACGGAAGTCGCTCTAACTCCCGATTCCCTTCCCCTTTCAAAATAAAAGATCAATGACCTGTCCCCTTGATCGTCGCCCCTTGATCGTGCTAATCTTCCAAATATTTTGCAGAAAATTTGGAATTCTCAAAGATTCTCCTTATATTTGCAGCGTCAAACAGATGTGTGATAACATAAATAAATTGATTCCCCATGCAGTAATTAGGCAAGTTCTGCATTATATATAAAAAGGTATAACGGTTAATTGGAAACCCAAGAGAATTCGTGCGTATGAATAAATATATGAACATGAAATTGAAAAATTATTTGATGATAATTGCATCACTGACGTGCTTGTCCTTTGTGTCATGTGAAAAGTCTGAGGATAAGAATGAGGTAGAAACGGCAGATGATGGGGAACTGTTTAGGCCAGGTGTGAAAAGGGCATCTGACGGACATCTTTATTTTATTCTTGATAATAATAGCGTGATGTTGACTCGTCCCCTACAGGGTGGCAGCGATTTCGATGCTTGGAATAATATGACCTCCTACGTCTTTTCAGAACGTGTTGAGATAGATGGTAAAGTGTATGCTGTTACACATATTGATAGTAACACATTTGGTGGATGCACCAGTCTTAGGTCACTTACGATTCCAGAGGGGGTTATAGAAATCGATGATGAAGCTTTTATGGGGTGTTCAAGTCTGGTTTCAATCACTCTGCCAAGTACCCTGGAAGAACTTGGAGGGCTGTCTTTTGTAGGTTGCTCAAGCCTGACATCACTCACGGTTCTCAGCAAGAAACTGAAAGCGTCCCTCAGTACTATTCAAAAACTGAATCATCTAACCTCTTTGACACTCTGTTGCCATGAGATAGGCCATTCAACATTTAGTGACTATACAGAGCTGACCGAAGTCATCCTGAAAGATGGTGTAGAGTTTATTGGCTCCGCTGCTTTTCAAGGTTGCAAAAAACTCATATTGGTTGACCTTCCGGCAAGTATAAAGACCATTAATCCTCAGGCTTTCTGCTTATGCCCAATGTTGACCGATGTCTATTGTCGTACATCAGAGGTGCTAAATATTAGTGAAGATGTTTTTGACTGGAATCTCTCCGATAACCTTACCTTGCATGTACCTTCAGCCCTGCTTAATGACTACAAGGCCCACAAGGCGTGGGGGCGGTTCCATAGAATTGTTGCGATTTAATGAAAAATATCCTAATTAGTTTATTTTGGACATTCCTTTTAACTGGATGCCAGACGGCTCCGAGAGTCATTGCAGAATTAACAGAGCAGCATCCTGCACGTCAGGCAGACTCGGTGTTGGTATACGAACTGGGAGATTCGGTGCCTGCTGAAGCCAAGGTCATCGGCACGGTGAGAGTGACTGATGGTGGTTTGACAAAAACTTACAATTGTCTTTATGGCAACATGCTCTCATTGGCAGTGAAAAAGACGGCAGAAAGTGGAGGTAATGCCTTGCG
This sequence comes from uncultured Prevotella sp., assembly GCA_900320905.1. Taxonomy (GTDB): domain Bacteria; phylum Bacteroidota; class Bacteroidia; order Bacteroidales; family Bacteroidaceae; genus Prevotella. Next base: position 839 of record ONTZ01000057.1, on the reverse strand, counting down.
GATTGACAGACACAAGGAACCGAGTGTCTGGACTTCAACCTGCCATCGTATCTGGGGTAGCATGCTTCTGTTGCCCGATTCATTGGTTAACATTGATGCGGTGAGCGTTATTCAGAAACTGGAGCAGAATAAAGATACCGAACTAGCCAATATGACGAGAGAACATATTTCACGTTATGAACGGGCAACAAACAATCCCAAGAACGTTTTTAACGCTAATTTCGGCTACGGCATCGTCACGTCAGAGATTGTCACTGACAGACATACATACAAGAATAAAGGCGGTTTTGCGGCCGACCTTAGCTATCAGCATTTCTGGAATATGTTTGGTGTAGGAGCCGACTTCAACTACTTTCATACCTCGTTTGATGAAGGCTTCGATGTAAATCTGCTATTTATCGGCCCGAATGTTGGCTTTGGGCTAAAACTTGGTGAGAAATTTCGGTTTGACATTACGCTGAGTCTCGGCTATGGCAACTATAAGGAGTCGAAATGGGGATTCTCGTATAGTGAAGGTGGCTTTGCGGCGAAGTCAGGAATAAACCTGGAATATATGTGCTCTAAGAACATCGGTATCGGTATCAAGGTGGGCGCCTTCTCAATGGGACTTAAAGAACCCGATGAATATAAAGTAGACAAGAATGAATTCTACGGCATCCACCGTACAGATCTTCTGGGCGGCCTCCGCTTCTATTTTTAAACTGCGTCACTGCGTGACAGGCATAGTGTGATGGAGGATCAAGGGGACAGGTCATTGATTTTTTTCTCCAAAAAGTTTGTGAATTCCCATAATAAGTTGTATCTTTGCAGCGTTTTTGTATAATCTTTAAATTTAGTAT
>ONTZ01000085.1 GCA_900320905.1 uncultured Prevotella sp. | reverse complement strand
CGTTTTGACGCTGCAAAGGTACAGCGAAAAAATCATTCCCACAAGAAGGCACTTTTTGGTGAGATAGTTACCAAATAGTAGGAATTGTGATGTTATCGGACTTCTGCGAAAGTGGCGTTAACTTAGATTAACTAAGTGTAATGCTGTTACTTGGTAACTATTTGTTACCTTTGCACCAAAAGTACATTATGGCAGATATTAAAGCAGAGTATTTAGCCTGTCCTATCAGACAAGTAGTGAGTCGTTTCGGTGACAAGTGGTCTATGCTGGTGCTCTACATGCTCCACACCAGCGAGACAGGCGTATTACGTTTTAATGAGATCCGTCGTCTTATGACGGACTGTTCCCAGAAGATGCTCTCGCAGACATTGAAGAATCTGGAGCAGAGTCACCTCGTTCATCGTGAGGTCTATCCAGAGGTTCCTCCCCGAGTTGAGTATTCCCTAACAGAGACGGGCATATCACTGATGCCTGCACTTACGGCTCTGATAGCCTGGGGCAAAGAGCATTTCAATGAAGTTGTAACAGATTAACATTGTGGCTGTCATGACGTTACGAGAACTCATACGGCATAAGCATATGTAGAGGCTGACAGAAATTCACAATACTCAGTAAAGTTCAATGTACCGAACATCCTGCCATGTTTTTCTTTGCTTATGATTATCGAGTGCAAAGGTACAAAAAAATCTTGGTCGGTATTACAGTAATATTTCCATCGTTGTCTTTTGTACCTTCATGCCCATATTCCTGTAGAAACATAGTGCTGGGTCGTTACCTCCCCATACATTCAGAGTAATGTTGCTGCAGCCTATAGACTTGGCATAGTCACGGACATACTCAAACAAAGCAGTCCCCACGTGTTTGCCACGAGCCTCTTCATTTACGCAGATGTCATCAATATACAGCGTCTTGATGTCTTGGAGTAACTTGTCATCCTTAACCTCCGTTATCATACAGAAGGCATGACCAAGAACCTGACCGTTATCATAAACGAAGACAGGCTTGCTCTCATCTTCGAGCAGGGCTTCAAGTTCCTGCTCATTATACTTCGTTGTGTTGGGTTTGAACAAATCAGGGCGTATCACATGATGCACCATGTCAACTTGATGCAGCAACCCTATGATAGCCGCAATGTCTCTTTTAGTTGCTTTTCTTACCATTATTTCATAAATTCTCTTAAAACTAATGGCAAAGTTAAACACTTTTCCCCAATAATTCGTAATTTTGGCATTATAATTAGGATAGTTTAGGAGATTCGACTATGGCACATAATAAAGTATGAATATGAGAAAGAAGTTAATCCTATCATTGTTGGTCGGTCTGTTTGTTCTGCCGGTGAACGCACAGAGCGCATTGAAGAAAGTCTATAACGAGGGCATAGACCCCATCGAGCAGATAGACCAGGCATTAGCGAAAGCCAAGCCTGAAGGGAAGTTCGTTATCTGTCAGGTGGGAGATAATTGGTGCCCCTGGTGTTTACGCTTTGCTGACTTCATAACGAATGACTCTAAGATTAGTAAAACCATTGAGGGTAATTTCGAGTACATCCATGTGAACTACAATCCTCGCAAATCAGAGGAAGCAGAGACTATGGAGAAAGGGGAAACCCTTATGAAACGCCTGAAGAACGCAGGACGATTCGGTTTCCCCGTGTTTGTAGTTCTCGATGATGAGGGCAAAGTCATCCATATTCAAGATTCGAGTTTCTTGGAAGAGGGGCAAGGCTACAACCAAGAGAAAGTGCTGCGCTTTTTCAAGAACTGGACTCCCAAAGCCGTGAAGGCTGACTATCCGAAGCCATAGAACTAACTGTCACCTTATAACCTTCTTGCTATTTTTAATATACAGACCCTTCGATGGCTCCTCTGTCAACAGCCGGCCGGCCAAGTTATAGATGTGGGCAGGTGCTGCTGTTGTGGCTTTGGTCTCGCTGATGCCGGTAACAGTATTATAGTTAATGGCAGTGAGCCAGTTCTGAATCAGTGTTGTCCGATTGGAGTGATTGGAGTGGTTGATCCAGAGATTCTCGCTGAAGTATTTACCATCAGGTACAAGACGCTTGCAGTCGGCAACAACGCCGCTGATGCCACTGCTGGCACTCGACACAATCAGTCCGATATTCTTGCCAGCCATCTGCCCGCCGTAGTTGAACAGATAGGTTTGCATGTTGGCAGCCATCTGACTCCACCATAGCGGTGTAACGATGATGACAGTCTGATAGTCATTCAGCGATGTCGTTACAGGGTCGATGGCAGGATAACTACTGGCATCGTTGGGATTGGCCTTAATGGCATTGAGCAACTGTGTACCCAATGCGTAATTGTTGGCCTCGTATTTCAGTCCCTTCTCGGCTGGCTGAATCTCCAGCACGTCAGCCTCAATCTGGCTGGTCAGTGTGGTTACAATCTCACGGCAGTTGCCAGTATAACTATAGTAAACCACAAGCGTTTTTGCCGTTGCGTCTGTACACAGCGTAAGCATGGTACAAACAAAAAACAATATTTTTTCCATATACATCTGCTATTTAAATAATTGATTGGCATTTTGGTAGAGAATCATCTCGCGAAATGGTGCGAGGTCTGTCTCGTCACTTAAATGCTGCTTCATCCTTGCAAGACTCTGTGTAAGCACCTGCGGGGCGACGTAGGGATAGTCAGAGCCATAGAGCAGACGATCGGGGGTAGTGATGGTGAGCATCATACGAATGACCTCAGGCGAGTGTGCACCTGCAAGGTCGTAATAGAGGGTGCGGAGGTTGGTTTCCCAATCTATCTCACCTACCATCTTGTTGGCCTGCATCACTAGCGTCAGCGACTTCATGCGAGGTACGGCCAGTGGCAGATAGGCACCACAATGGGGTACCACCACCTTTATATTATTATAGCGAGCCAGTACATTTCGTGAAATCATATTCGACACGGCGCGGGTAGTTTCTGAGAGATATTCCTGCATGGCAAGCGGCGTCTGCTGCATCACCTGGCGGTTGACGGGCTCCGGACGATGGGGGTGCAGGATGATGACGGCCCGTCGATCATTCAAGACAGAGAAAAGCGTATCGAGTTCAGGCGCGCCGAGGTATTGTCCTCCTACGTTTGTGGCCAGTTTGATGCCGTCGGCTTTCAGCGTGTCGAGGGCATAGATGGCTTCGCGGATAGCAGTATTCACATCGGGCAGGGGAAGTGCTGCACAGAACTTAAATCTACCAGGATGTTCCTTCTTGGCACGGGCCCCTGCTTCGTTTGTCTGTCTCACCACATCGGCTGATGTCGGCTGTGGAGCCGCTAATGTCAGAACCGATGTCTGCACACCAGCCTCATCCATCCACTTCAGATGACTCTCCACATTGTATTTTGGCAAAGGAAATCCCTCGTCCATCAGCCGCCCCTCTTTTTCGAGTGAAGAGACAAACGCTGGAGTGATGATGTGGCTATGCACATCTATCACGCCCTGAGCCATTGTTGCAGTTGCAATCATCGTTGTAAATATAATAATCTTAATTCTTTTCATTCTAAGTAATGCGGGGATGTACTTCTTACCGTTTTTTGATTTGATGGTGCAAAGGTACGACGATTAAGTCATACATAACCTATCCGATTTACTGATAAATCAACCCATTTTACGGATTTAGCCGTTTTCACTCTTATGTCGGTAAAAATGAGTAATTTTGTAGCACCAAAACTTCGGTAAGAAATCCATTTCACAATTCTTCTTAAATCTTAATGCAAATATACACAAAAACGGGTATTATTTACTATATTTGCCCCCTAGTAATATCTATCATGGAGAAAACGGCCGGAAAACAGAACTATATATCAGACAAATTATGACTTACAAAAGTTATTTCTTTATCCTCGCCCTCTTGTTTTGCACAACCATTGCAAGGGCACAGTACAACCAAGTGAACGACATTGCATATCGTGAAACTGCGACGGGTTACGCTCAGGAGCGCTGCAAACTCGATGTGTATTACCCGACAGAAGTCCAGGACGCACCCGTGGTGGTATGGTTCCACGGTGGTGGCATCGAGGGTGGAGAGAAACATATTGATCCACAGTTAAAGAACAGCGGTCTCGTGGTCGTGGCGGCTAACTATCGTCTGCTGCCAAAGGCTCCCATAGACGACATTCTCGACGACGCTGCGGCTGCTGTGGCCTGGACGTACAAGAATATTGCGAAGTACAATGGCAGCAAACGTAAGATTTTTGTGGCCGGACACTCAGCCGGCGGTTACTTGCTCGACATGATTGGGCTCGACAAGCGCTGGCTCGCAAAGTATGGCGTCGATGCCGACTCGTTGGCCGCTCTCGTGCCCTTCAGCGGTCAGTGCGTCACGCATTACAACATACGCAAGCAGCAGGGCATCGGCCCCTTGCAGGCCACTATCGATCAGTATGCGCCGCTCACATACATCCGTCCTGATGCGCCGCCTATCATCATCATCTCTGGCGACCGTGAACTGGAACTCTTCGGACGCTACGAGGAGCAAGCCTACTTCTGGCGTATGCTGAAACTCGTGGGTCACAAGGACGTGACGCTCTACGAGATGCAGGGCTACGACCACGGCAGCATGCCGTTCCCGGCCTACAAGATATTGAAGGACCATATCCGCAGGATCACGGAAAAGACGAAGTAGCCTGTTCGAACTCTGCTTTATTTTAAATACTGTGTGAAGAACTCCGCCAGTTTATCCCAGGGAATCATGTTTTTGGGTTGACCCTTGCCAGCCTTTTCCTCGTAGCCGCCATCGTAGAGATCGCAGTGTGAAGCATCGGGGATGATGGAACTTGTAGCCCTCAGCCTTTCCATCTACCATATAGTGATAGGCAGCCTCGCCAAAGTAGCGTGAGTGGGCATCGGCACCGTGCATCACGAGAACGGCTGAACGGATCTCGTTGATGTAGTAAAGGAAACGGCTGTTGGCATAGGCCTGAGTACCGGTGACACGCCAACCGTCGTTAGAGTTGCCTGAGCGCTTATGATAGCCGCGTGGGGTCTTGTAGTAGTCAAAGTAGTCATGAACGAAACGGGGTGCCTGTGGAGGCACGGTATCCAGCACACCACCAGCCATTGCACTAGGGTCGGCGAGACGTTGCTTCGAGAGGTTCTCGCGGTTTTTGTGGCGCCACTGCTCATTATCGAAAGCATCGTTGTAGTCATTGCCGCTGACGCGGGTCATATCATACATTGTAGAGGCTACGGTTGCTTTGATACGTGTATCGGCAGCGGCAGCATTCAGAGCGATGCCTCCCCAACCGCAGATGCCGATAATGCCAATCTTATCGGCATCTACATTGTCCTGTTTCGACAGGAAGTCGACGGCTGCCATAAAGTCCTCGGTATTGATGTCGGGTGAAGCCGTGCGACGAGGTTCGCCGCTGCTCTCACCAGTATATGAAGGGTCGAAGGCCAGCGTCACGAAACCACGCTCTGCCATCTTCATGGCATAGAGTCCGCTCGACTGTTCTTTTACAGCACCAAAGGGACCAGAGACCGCAATGGCAGCCAGTTTACCTTGAGCGTCTTTCGGAGTATAAAGGTCTGCAGCCAGTGTCAGGCCATACTGCGTTTCAAACGTCACTTTCTTGTGATTTACCTTCTCGCTCAATGGGAACACCTTGTCCCATTCTTGTGTCAAATTCAGTGTTGTCATATTTTCTTCCGCTTTAGTTTGTTCTTTGTTTGTGCAGCCTGCGAGCATTCCGCCCAAGAGCGCTGCGGCTAATAATACCTTCTTCATAATATAATTTCCTTTTTACCGTTTCTAATAAACACTCCCTTCGTCGGATGCTCCACCCGTTGGCCATTCAGTGAATAGTAAGCACCCTCTTCAGCACTTGTGCTTCGCATGCTGTTGATAGCCGTTGCGCCCGATGACAGCGAGAACTTCACCGTGACATTCCCCTGCCCGGCTTTGAGGAAAGACTCTAATTCCGCCTGCGACGAATATTCCATACGCCCCAGACGGGTGTAACTCCATGAGTTTGATCCATAGAAGAGCACGATCTGGTTGCCGCTGTAGAGGATGACGTCGCCAGCCTGTGTTGTGGTCTGCGTGTCATTCGTTGGCAGGGAGCGTCCCAGTGCACCAACCTTCTCGAAGCCACCGTAGTCATGGGCCTCATAGGTGATGTCACCCTCCTGTAGGGCCGCCACCAGCGTCTGTGTGGCGGCATTATCGACAAGTTCAACGGAGAGCGTCTTACCATCGATGGTGATATACAATTTTTGTGTCATAGTCTGTGCCGTCACTTCGCTGTCTTTCGAGCAACCTGTCAGGAGCACTACTGCCAAAAATAATAAAACATGTTTCATATTTGTTTCTGACTGGCTGTTGGCCTTTATCAAGTCGCCAAGTTTCACGTTGGGGTTGCGATAGCGGGCATTGCGGTTCGGCTCTTCAGGCTCTGGAGGCGTGGGGATGATAGAAATGGCTTTCTGCGGGCAGTTATGGACGCAGGCCAGACAGTTCTCGCAATCGCCTTCAGGAACACCCTTTTCGGCGACGACCTTCCAAGAACCATGCGGACAGACTGAGGTACAGACACCGCATCCAACACATGCATCCGTCGAAAAGACAATCTTCTCGGAACGTGTGACCGTAGGCCTTTGACGATCCCTGCCGGAGTGGCGGTAATAGCCTTCGCAGATCATACGGTCCTCTTGAGTGACCGTCTGAATATAGTTCTCACGACTGTTAATGGACGCGAGAATGGCGGCAATCCGCTCTGGAATACGCTGATTCTTAGGGTCAGCCTTTTCCCTGTCTGCATCAAAATACGGTAGGTATGTATCGACCATCTGAATGGTGGAAATATAGTTCATCTGCACCCCGTGCTCCTTGGCAAACTTGTCAACAAACTCTGGAAAGATGGTACTGTGCGCACCATAAGTCCCGACGGTGAAGAAATAATCGGCCTTGAAAGTGGAACGGGCGATAAAGTCCTGAACGATTGCAGGCGGTATAAAGCAATAGACTGGGCAGACAAAGCCGATTTCTTCCGCTTCATAGACGGGATTCTCATTGTGAATTTCCTGTGAGATACTGCGCAATTCTGCCTTGTCCCCGCCCAGCTGCCGGGCGACGTAAAGGCTGTTGCCTGTTGCCGAGAAGAAGAAGACGAGCCTCTTGATTCTTGCAGGTTTAAGAACTACGCCTTTTGCAGCAAGAGGGGTGGTTGCAATCGCTGCTCCTACAATCAGAGTTCCCATGCATTTCAGGGCTTCTCTTCTGTTCATGTTCTTGTTGATATCCATATCCTTCATT
>ONTZ01000036.1 GCA_900320905.1 uncultured Prevotella sp. | reverse complement strand
ACGTCTGCCCTGGAAGGACAGGAGATGGAGACCGACGAGGAGATAGAGGCCGGCAAGGGTGACATCAACGGTGACGAGGCTGTCAACGTCGCAGACATCGTAGGCATCACTAATGCCATCAGAGGCAGGCACTCCGCCACGTTCGACAAACGTGCCGCCGATGCGAATGGCGACGGAAGGGTCAACGCGGAAGATATCGCAATCACCATCCAAAAGATGATGGGACAATAATAGAAAAAGAGAGGCATGTACCTCTCTTTTTCCTTTCTATAGAATTTCCAGTACCTTAAGGTGCCGGCTGCGGCTGGTTACGTTTGGCAGCCAACTCTTTCAGTTTGTCCTTGCCCTTGAAAGCAAACACCCATACGAGGAAGCCTGCCAGAACCAGCAGACCGATGCCGAGCAACGGACGGTAGAAGAGCCACGCCAAGGCAATGACAATCAGCGACCAAACCACACCGATGACGGTGCATACCACGCCGACACCCCATCCAAAGATGTTGGCAATGAATGGTACCACTTTAAGGATGGTCTCCAAGAAGCCGAAGATACCCTTCAGACCGGCAATGACAAGCATCACACCGAGGATACGGAGTGCCCAGAGGATCATATTGTTGGCTTTCTTTTCAGCATCGATAATCTCATCACCGCTCTTCTTACCCATTACAAGGGTCTGGAAACGCTTGCCATTCTTGGCCTTGTAGGGCTTGAAGGAGTCACCATCGACCACAGCCATCACTGTCACCTTGGCAGGAACGACTATTTCGAAAGTCACACGCACATCACCCACCTCAGGTGAACCAGGGACACGTCCGAAATAGAGCACGTTACTAGCCTGATGGACATACTGCAAATCCTTCTTGTTCTCAGCATTTGCCATAGACTTAACGATAGAGTCGTTGACAGCCTGCAATGAATCGAGTACAGCCCTGGCAGAGTCGGAAAGCAATGCCCTAATAGAATCGGGAATGGCTGGTTGTGTGGCTGGTTGCTGGGTGGGCTGTTGGATACTCTTCTGCACGCCATAGAAACGCTCATAGGCGACCTGGGTGCTCTTGTCGAACTGCGCCAGCAGATCCTCGCTGATGGCCAAGTCAAGGCCTTCACGGGAGGAAATACTATGGATAAGGCTCTCGCTCAGTTTGTAGGCACCGAAGGAAACATTCTCGGCATACTGCTCAGCCTCGTCGATGGTGGTTAGCACCATGTTCTTATTCTGATAGGCAGGATCCTTGAACTGACTGGACTGGACTGGACTAGACACCCACTGCTTACTATAAGTATAGGTGGTTGTAGTCACTTGCTTACCACCGAGTTTGTCTTCGCTCTTGCTCTCGGCATGCTCCACCCACTGGTAGTACTCTACCGTACGACGAAGGGCAATTGCCTTGGCACCGACACCGAACTGGGCATCAGAGAGGGAGTCCTCGGTGGTGGCCATCGCCGTACCGCAAATCAGTTCGCCTTCGAGCGATGCATCCTTCTTGTTGGGGTTCTCCATTTCCACATAGGCATTACCTGCCTCGTCGAGCATCTTTTCCGTCTTGACGGCACGCCCCTCGTTCCACCAAAGGAGTGCCGTGGCGAGGCAGAAAATAATAAACCCAGATCCAATACTCTTGAACGAGCGTCCCACGCGCGTTCCGTAACCTGTTGTTGTTGTTTCTGTAAAAGCCATAATTTTAATGTTTAATGTTTATTGTTTAATTAAAAATTCCATTTCACGGCAACAGTCGGGTTCACAAAGAACGTTTTGTCGTTATAGGTATTATAGATGAAATTATTGCTGATTTCTACTTCGCTGCCGATGCTGAAATGCTCTGTGGCATTGAACCAGAATTGCGGTTCGGAGAGGATGATGAGTTTGCCATGTCCATTAACGGGATCCTCACCCCGCCAGAAATCGATGAAACCGGAGAAGGTGCACTTCTTATTGGCGAAAGTGGTACCCCAGACACCCGTCAACTGGGCGCTATTGTATGCACCGTTGAAATCTGACAGTTTGAAGAAGCGCTTGTAAAGCAACTGCACAGACCAGGTGGTAGAGAAATCGCCCGTATGGCCATTGTAGGCTGCACCCACAAGGGCTGCCTGCTGGTAACTGCCGGAACGGGAACCCAATCCACCGTCGTACTCGACATGGGCAGCAAAAGGTGACTGCTTGCCGAGATTGAACTCACGAGAAATCTCCGTGTAGGCACCTTTCGTCTCCTTACGGCTCACATCGATATCGACGAAATAGTACCACGAGCCCCAATTGTCGGCCTTGAACTGTTCGAGGGTAATGGTCGCCTTCTGACGTCCATCCTCCTCGTCGGGATAGATGTTACGACCAAAGTCATAATGTAACTGGATGTTTTGCGCCTGTGCGGTGAAGGCTGACATAGCCATCAACACGATCGTTAGAATCTTTTTCATATCTTCAATAGTTAATTAAACAATTCGGAAATATATTTCAGTACAAAGAAGGCTGACAAGATGTACATCACCACAGAAACCTGCTGATGGCGACCCGTACAGACCTTCACTAACACGTAGGAGAGGACACCCAGCACCATACCGTCGGAGATGCTGCCCGTAAAGGGCATGGTGAGAATCATCATAAAACAAGGCACTGCCTCGGTGACATCGGATAAGTCGATCTTCGTGATAGGCTTTATCATCAGCACACCCACCAATACCATGGCACTGGTAGTGGCGGCTGGGGGAATAACGAGGAAAAGCGGCGAGAAAAAGAGAGCCACGAGGAACAGCATAGCCACCGTAAAGGCAGTCAGCCCCGTACGTCCGCCCTCCACCACGCCAGTGGTACTCTCCACGTAGGTCGTCACCGTATTGGTGCCACAGAGCGCACCAAAGGTCGTTCCGATAGCATCGGCCATCAAGGCGCGATTCATGCCGTGAATGCGTCCCGTTTCGGAATCGACCATGCCCGCACTGGTGGAGGTACCTATCAAGGTGCCGAGTGTATCGAACAAATCCATGAACTACAGAGTAAAGGTCACAACATAGTAGTTGATGTCGAACGACAGAAAGGCTGAGAAATCCAAACAGAAAGCAACGGGTGCCATCGACTGAGGCATGCTGATAATCATAAAATCCTCAGGTATGGGGGGCACGCCGAAGGGGATGCCCACAATGGCAATGATGACGATGGTATAGAACAAGGCCCCCTTGACTTTGGCTGCTATCAGGACGGTGCCTAAGATGATGCCAGAAATCGCCAATAGGGAGGAGGCCGTCCAAGATCCTTGCATCGTCAGCATATCCGGGCTGGCTACAATCGGGCCGCCGTTTTTCAGTCCTATATAGGCAATGAAAAGGCCGATACCTACAGTGATGGAGTAGCGGAGGTTGAGGGAGATGGCATGGACAATGGCCTCGCGCACCTTAAACATGGTTAGCAGGATAAACAGGATGCCCTCGACGAACACAACCGCTAGTGCTTCCTGCCAGGTATAGCCCATGGTGAGCACGAGTGTATAGGCAAAGAAGGCGTTCAGACCCATGCCGGAGGCCAAGGCAAAAGGTAACTTGGCATAGAAGGCCATCACCAATGTGGCCACAGCCGCCGCCACGACAGTAGCAGAAAAGAGTGCTCCCTTGTCCATCCCTGTATCACCGAGAATCTGAGGGTTCACGGCGAGGATGTATGACATCGTGAGGAAGGTGGTCAGTCCGGCCATCATCTCAACCTTCACAGAATGCTTGGCTGGGTCAAAGCCCAAAAGTGCAAGGAATTGATTCATACGAATGATTGTTTATTTAATAAATGGTGTATCATGCGTGCGGCTTCGTCTGGTGCCTTCTGATCGCCCAGCCGTCTTCTTACCTCGGCATAGCCGTCAAGCATCGTCTGACGATCCGGCCCGTCGAGAATCCTCCGGAATTCCTGACGGATAAAGTCAACGGTATAAGTTTCGTCAAGCACCTCCGTTACCACCTCACGGCCGGCAATGAGATTAACAAGTGAGATATACTTCACTTTGATTAGTCGTTTCCTCACATAAGACGCGATCTTCGGCAAGGGCAACTTGTAACACACCACCTGCGGTACACGAAAGAGACAGGCTTCGAGGGTGGCTGTGCCGCTGGTGACTAAGGCGGCATGCGATCTAGCAAGCAGGTCGTAGGTCTTGCCAAACACAATCTCTGCCTGACAACCTGCCATAAACGCACGGTAATAATCAGGTTCGATGCCCGGAGCACCAGCCACCACGATGCGGTAGGTCTTTTCAAAATCCTTCACAGTTTCCAACATGGTTGGCAGGTTATCCTTGATCTCTTGTTTCCGACTTCCCGCCAGAAGAGCAATCAACTTTTCACTTCTCACTTCTTGTTTTTCAATTCCTAGATAGTTCCGCACCTCGTCCACCGTAGGATTACCCACATAATGGATGGGATAATGATGCTTCCTTTCGAAAAAGTCCACCTCGAAGGGCAATATGGAGAAGAGTTCATCCACATCACGTTTTATGTTTTTAATGCGATACTCTTTCCATGCCCATATCTTGGGCGAGATATAATAGTAGACAGGTATGGATGTCCGTGATTTTACATACTTGGCAATTTTCAGGTTAAAGCCTGGATAGTCCACCAAAATAACACAATCAGGCTGCCATTTCAGGATGTCGCGTTTACACAGCCGCATATTGCCAAGAATTGTTGGCAGATGGAGCAGCACAGGAATAAAGCCCATATAGGCAAGTTCATGGTAATGACGCACACATGTGCCTCCTACTGTTGCCATCAAGTCGCCACCAAAGAAACGGAAATCCGCCTCCCTGTCAATTTCTTTCAGTGACCGCATCAGATGTGATGCATGCAGGTCGCCCGAAGCCTCGCCGACAATGAGATAATACTTCATAGGTTCCAGGATTTGATTTGGTCCATTGCCTGATAGGCTGTAACGTCTATCTGCGTCGGTGTGATAGCAACATAGCCGTGATTCAATGCCCAGTTGTCAGTATCCTCCGCCTCGGGCTCGTCGTTCTGGTAACGCCCCACCATCCACCAGTAATCATAACCCCGGGGGTGATGGCATTTCGTGACCTCACTGCACCATGTGCCATGCGCCATCCGACAGACACGAACGCCCGCATAGGAGGTCATAGGCAATCCTAAGGGATTCCTAAGGGAACCCAGAATCGGGAAATTTACATTCAAACAGACGCCCTTCGGTAGCCCTTCAGCCAAAACCTTTTCTGTAATCTGGCGGATGAGAGGCCGAAGGGGTTCAAAGTCGGCATCATCGCGATGGTCACAGAGGGAAAAAGCCACAGAAGGAATATATTTCATGCAACCTTCCAAAGTCACGCCCATCGTACCACTGTAATGCGTATTGACCGAACCGTTATCGCCATGGTTGATACCACCAATGACCATGTCAGGTCTGCGAGGGACAATCTCAGCCAAGGCCAATTTCACACAGTCGACAGGTGTGCCGTTACAGGACCACACCTCCATATCCGGACGTTTCTCATGGCACTTCAACCGTAACGGCGTCGTAGCGGAGAATGCACAGGAAAAGCCACTTCGAGCCTCTTCTGGTGCACAGACGATGATATCACCAATGTCGGAAAGCATCTCTATCAAGTCGTTTATCCCTTTTGACTTATAGCCATCGTCATTGGAAATGAGGAGTAATGGTCGTTTAATTTCCATAAAATATCAACTATTTGGGTGCAAAGATACAAAAAATTCCTAATTCCTACGCCCTAATTCCCTATTATTTTGTACCTTTGTGCCCAAATTTCCTATTAAATAAGGTATAAAGATTTATAAATATGGGTAAGATTATTGCATTAGCAAACCAAAAAGGAGGTGTTGGAAAGACAACGACAACCATTAATCTGGCTGCCTCACTTGCCACATTGGAAAAGACGGTGCTCGTGGTCGATGCCGACCCACAGGCCAATGCCTCCAGCGGTCTGGGTGTCGATATTCAGCAAGTGGATTGTTCCCTCTATGAGTGTATTGTCAACAAGGCAGACATCCGGGATGCCATTTATACCACAGACATAGAGGGACTGGACATCATCCCAAGCCATATTGACTTAGTAGGCGCAGAAATAGAGATGCTGAATATGGGTAACCGCGAGAAACTCATTCGCGAACTACTGGCTCCCGTCAAAGACGAGTACGACTATATTCTTATCGACTGTTCGCCGTCACTGGGACTGATTACTGTCAATGCGCTGACAGCAGCCGACTCCGTCATCATCCCCGTCCAGTGCGAATACTTTGCCTTGGAAGGCATCAGCAAACTGCTGAACACCATCAGGATTATCAAGCAGAAACTGAACCCTGCCCTTGAAATTGAGGGATTCCTGCTGACGATGTATGATAGTCGTCTGCGACTGGCTAACCAAATCTACGACGAGGTGAAACGCCATTTCCAGGAACTAGTGTTCAAGACCGTCATCCAGCGCAACGTGAAACTCAGCGAGGCCCCAAGTCACGGACTGCCCGCCATCCTCTACGATGCCGACTCCACTGGTAGTAAGAATCACCTGGCTCTTGCTAAGGAAATCATTAACAAAAACAAATAAGGGACTATGGCTGTACACAAGAAATACGACCGAAACGTGTTAGGCCGTGGTTTAGACAGCATCGGCACTGGGAAAGGCAGAGGCCTGGATGCCCTGATAGACACTGGAGACGTGCAGACAGAGGGTACTTCCAACCTGAGCGAGATACCCATTAACCTGATTGATCCCAATCCCAACCAACCTCGGCGTGAATTCGACGAGGAGGCCATGATCGAACTGGCCAATAGCATCCGCGAGATTGGCATCATTACTCCCATCACTTTACGCCAGATGCCGAACGGCAAATATCAGATCATTGCTGGAGAACGCAGATGGAGAGCCTCGCAACAGGCTGGATTAAAGAGTCTTCCCGCCTATATTCGTACCGTAGAGGACGAGAATGTGATGGAGATGGCCTTAGTGGAGAATATCCAGCGTGAAGACCTTAACGCCATTGAGATTGCCCTTGCCTACCAGCACATGGCAGACACATTGGGTATGACTCAAGAAGGCATTGCCGACCGTGTCGGCAAAAGCCGTACGGCCATCACCAATTATATGCGCCTACTGAAACTCCCCGCCCAGATTCAGATGGCTCTGAAGAATCATGATATGGACATGGGGCATGCCCGCGCCTTGTTGGCATTGGATAGTCCCTCCGCCCAGATCAAGATGTTCAAGGAGGTTCAGAAAAACGGTTACTCTGTACGCAAGGTGGAAGAAATGGTGCAGATGCTCAAGAAAGGAAAAGACATCCAGACTGTCAGGACGGCCATCCCTACTAAGACACAGTTGCCGAGAGAATATATCATCCTACGTGACCGTCTGGCAAATCTGTTTAAGACCAAGGTCGAGATGACCTGCTCTCCGAAAGGAAAAGGGAAGATCAGTATTCCCTTCGCCAATGAAGAGGAACTGGAACGCATCATGAACGCAATTGATGGAATTAATGGTTAAGAAACTGGCTCTCCTGACCCTGATGCTGTTGACAGGCATGGGACTACTGTCTGCCCAGAACATGATACCTGAAGATAGTATTCCTACAGACAGTATGTCGTCAGTCATACAGCCATTGAAGGTTGCCAAAGAAGCCAAGGACTGGTCCATCTGGAAGCCCAATCCCAAAAGGGCTTTGTGGCTGGCACTTGTCATCCCAGGAGGAGGGCAGATATATAACCGGAAATATTGGAAACTGCCACTGGTCTATGGAGGATTCGTGGGTTGTTTGTATGCCATGAGTTGGAACAATTCCCAATACAAGGACTACTCTCAGGCCTTTTTGGACTTATCGGACAAAGACCCCACCACCGCTAGTTACAATAAATTCCTGCATCTTGGCGTAGAGATAACAGACGACAACAAAGATCGCTATCTGGATATTTTCAAGAAACGTAGGGATAAATATCGCCGGTGGCGCGACCTGAGTTTCTTTGTCCTATGCGGTGTCTATGCTCTCTCTGTTATTGATGCCTATGTGGATGCAGAACTGTCTGTGTTCGACATCTCCAAGGATCTGAGCCTAAAAGTGGAGCCTACCATCATCAATACGCACACATCGAATAACCCGTTTGACTCGTCATCCATAGGATTGCAGTGTAGTGTGAACTTTTAGAAGTGAATAATAAATAATGAATAGTGAATAGTTTAGATATGAAGAAAAGATTATTATGGCTATTTGCCGTCATGTTGCTCATCGGTACCTGCAATACGTTGCAGGCACAAGTTGTCGTGGAAACAGACCCTGTGGAAACAGACTTCGATGAGGCTGATGAAGAGGACGAAGAAGACGACGGCGATGAGGAAAATGATGATGTGGTCGTGCCGCTCGGTGAAGACGAGTTTGCCGTCACGGACAACAAAGGAAATGAGGAAGTTGTTGAATTTCCAGAAGCCATGACCTACGATCTGGATAGTCTGCTGAACCTCTATATGTCAAAGACATATCTGAGCGGCGACAACGACTGTCAGATGTCAGATGTTAATCCTGTCTATACAAAAGAGGAATACGTGGAACGCCTCAGCCGCATCCCCTCGGTAATGGAACTGGCCTACAACGATGTGGTACAGAAATTTATCGACCGTTACAGTGGTCGTCTGCGCTATTCTGTCAGTTATATGTTGGGAGCCGCCAACTTCTATATGCCTATCTTCGAGGAGGCATTGGAGGCCTACAAACTGCCCTTGGAATTGAAATACCTGCCCATCATCGAGTCGGCCCTGAATCCCAAGGCCGTATCGAGAGCCGGCGCTACAGGACTCTGGCAGTTCATGCTGGCCACAGGCAAGCAGTACGGTCTGGAAGTGAACTCTCTTGTCGATGAGCGCCGCGATCCCATCAAGTCATCGTTTGCCGCCGCCCGTTATCTGAAGGCGCTCTACCGTGTATTTGGCGACTGGAACTTGGTCATTGCCGCCTATAACTGCGGTCCGGAGAATATCAACAAGGCCATCCGTAGGGCACGTGCAGCAGCAGGACATGCCCAGGACGACACGCCCATCACAAAGGCAGAGAAGGACTATTGGCATATCTACCCCTACCTCCCTGCTGAGACACGAGGCTATGTGCCCGCCTTCATTGCCGCCAACTACATCATGACCTATTACTGCGACCACAATATCTGTCCGATGACCACCCGCCTGCCAGCACAGACCGACACCATCATAGTCCATAGGAATGTACACTTACAGCAGATTGCAGGCGTACTTGGTCTCGATATCGACATGCTGCGCTCACTCAACCCGGAATTCCGCCACGACATTGTGCCAGGACTGACCAAACCATATGCCATCCGACTGCCCTTAGCAGACACAGGCCGGTTTATCGACCACGAGGACTCCATCTATACTTATCACGCCGATGAGTTATTGAACAAGCGCATCGAGGTTACCATCAATGATGATGTGCCGACCTACAAGCCGAAGAAGACGAGGGCAACCCGTAGGAATTCGAGGGCATCACGCAACAAACGAGTGGTCAGGAACACTAAGAGCCGTCGGACGACGGCAGCCAAACGACGCACACCTACCAAGAAGACTGCCACACGCAGCAGAGCAAGAACCACCAAGAAAAAGACAACAACACGCAGGAGGAGGTAACGACTATGGATGATGAGCAAACCAGACAAGACCTTGCTGACGAACAACTGATCAATGAGGCTTTCCAGAAACTGTTGGATAGTTATCTGGCATCACGCCACCGCAAGAAAGTTGACTTAATTACCAAGGCATTCAACTTTGCACGTCAGGCACACAAAGGTGTCAGACGGTTGTCTGGCGAGCCCTATATCATGCACCCTATTGCCGTGGCCCAAATTGCCTGCGAGGAGGTCGGTTTGGGATCTACCAGCATCTGTTCTGCCCTACTCCATGACGTTGTTGAAGATACCGACTACACCGTTGAGGACATAGAAAACATCTTCGGGGCTAAGATTGCACAGATTGTCGACGGACTGACCAAGATCAGTGGCGGTATCTTCGGTGAGCAGGCCTCTGCCCAAGCGGAGAATTTCAAGAAACTGCTGCTGACGATGAGCGATGATATCCGTGTCATCCTCATCAAGATTTGTGACCGTCTGCACAATATGCGCACCTTAGAGTCACAACCCGCTAACAAGCAATATAAGATTGCCGGTGAGACGCTCTATATCTATGCACCCCTTGCCAATCGCTTCGGTCTCTATAAGATCAAGTCGGAACTTGAAAACCTCAGTTTCCGCTTCGAACACCCTGATGAATACACATCCATCTCCAAGAAACTCGAGTTGACCCAGCAACAGCGTGAACTTTTGTTCGAGCAGTTCAAAGCTCCCATCAAGGAGGCTCTTGACCAGATGGGCATCGACTATGAAATCAAACAGCGTGTGAAGACACCTTATTCTATATGGAGTAAGATGCAAAACAAGCATGTGACCTTCGAGGAGATCTATGACATCCTTGCCGTCCGTATCATTTTCACGCCAAAGGTCAGGGAAGATGAGATCAACGAGTGTTTCAGTATATATGTAGCCATCTCGAAAATATACAAGTCACATCCGGATCGCCTACGCGACTGGCTCAGTCATCCGAAGGCCAACGGCTATCAGGCACTGCATGTCACACTGATGTCAAAGACGGGTCAGTGGATAGAGGTGCAGATTCGCTCTGACCGCATGAACGAGGTGGCAGAACAGGGATTCGCCGCCCACTGGAAATACAAAGACGGCTTAGAAGATGAGGAATATACTGAGGACGAGGCCGAACTGAACGACTGGCTCCGTACCATCAAGGAAATCCTTGATGACCCGCAGCCCGATGCTATGGACTTCCTCGATACCATTAAACTCAACCTCTTTGCGAGTGAGATATTTGTCTTCACCCCCAAGGGTGAAATCAAGACGATGCCCGCAGGCTGCACAGCCCTCGACTTTGCCTTCTCCATCCATACTTTCCTTGGTAGCCACTGTATCGGTGCCAAGGTGAACCATAAACTGGTGCCACTCAGCCACAAACTGAATAGTGGTGATCAGGTGGAGATCCTGACCTCCAAGTCGCAGCATGTCAGTCCATCGTGGATCAACTTCGTATCTACCGCCAAGGCTAAGGCGAAGATTCAGGCCATCCTGCGTCGCGACAGCAGGGAGACCTTGAAAACAGGAGAGGAGATTTTGCAGGAGTTCCTCAAAAAGAACGAGTTGGATCTAACACCAGCCATCATCGACCAACTGGCAGAGTTTCATGACATCCCCAAGCGTAATGACTTCTTGATCGCCCTTGGCGAAAAGACGGTATTGTTAGGTGAAAAAGACTTGGACGAACTGAATGGTAACAACAAGAAACAGGATGGTAAGTCAGGCTGGCGCAAGTATATCCCATTTATTGGCAACAAAAAGGAAGAGATGCCCAAGCAGGAACTCTTCATCGTGCCAGAGAAGTTTAATAGGAAAAAGCCCATTTATATCTCAGAAGAGAACATTAACCACTACAAGTTCATGGGTTGCTGCCATCCTATACCGGGCGACGATGCTCTCGGCTACATCAACAACAAGAACCAGATAGAGATTCACAAACGGGCCTGTCCCGTGGCTGCCAAACTAAAAACCAGTTACGGTAACCGCATTCTCGACATCAAGTGGGACATGCACAAGAAACTCTTCTTCGATGCCACCATACGAGTGGGTGGTATCGACCGTGTAGGACTGCTCAACGAGGTGACACAGATCATCTCTGCACAGATGAATGTAAATATCCACACCGTGAACATCACGTGTGAGGAGGGCATCTTTGATGGGTCCATCGAACTGCGTGTGCACGACCGCGAAGACGTAAAAACCATCATAGACAACCTCAAATCAGTAGCCGACCTGAAAGAAATTTCACAAGTCATCTAATGTCCAATGGGACTATACTTCAAGGACTCCACCTCAAGACGGTGACCGACCGAAGAAATTAACCTGCAAATTATTTTTTCTTAAAAAATTTTGTTATATCAGAAAAAAATGCTACTTTTGCGCCATAACTAATATATTTTCAGTATGAAAAGACTATATTTATTACTCATTCTATTCGTTGCAGTTTGGACTGCATCAGCAAATCCCATTGACAGACGGCAGGCTCGCCAACAGGCTGAGAAGTTTTTAAAAGAGAAAGGCGGTGTCATTAGCGGAGAATCGGCAGCCCGCTCCATTGGACGCAAGGGAACTGCCGACCAGCCATTCTACGTATTTAACATAGTGGACGATCGCGGTTTTGTGATTGTCGCCGGTGATGACCAAGTCGACCCTATCATTGGTTATACCACACAAGGCTGTTTCGATGAGAACAAACTGCCTGTAAACTTCAAGGCATGGCTGGAACAGATAGCAGCAGGTATCACGGCTATTGCAGCACAACCGACACAGGCACGCGCAGCCTCCGCACCAAAGGCAACAACAAGGCCTGTGGCTATCCACAACAGGATTGAGCCTCTGATTATCACGTCGTGGAACCAAGGAAATACAGATAATGTATATAATTCTCATCTGCCTTTGGTCAGTGGTCAGCGTCCCTGCACAGGATGTGTGGCAACCGCAGGAGCACAGATAATGTACTATTACCATAGGGATCTTCCCGATATGACACAGCCAGTCCCCGGCTATTCGTTGACCAACTCAAGCGGTAAGGATGTCTCCAATGGTGCAGACACGTCCGCCGACCTTCCCGCCATCCAGTTCAAGTGGGATTTGATGAAGACCCAGTATAGTTATAAAGAGCCGGAAGTCCCCAATTCTGAGGAAGAAGACGCTGTGGCAGATTTAATGCTCTATTGTGGCTATGCAGCACACATGAATTATGGCCTTGCCGACAAGCATGGCGGCTCCTCAGCCTCCACCTCAACATTGGCAGACGGCTTTAGCAAGTATTTCGGATTTAACCCAAATACATGGAAAGATGTTCAGCGCAGAGACTATTCCATCAGTGAATGGGATGAAATCATCTACAACGAACTGGCCTGTGGACGACCTATCATCTACAGTGGATCATTTAACGGAGGCCATGCCTTTATCTGTGACGGATACGACGGCGCAGGGATGTACCATTTTAACTGGGGTTGGGGAGGTAGTTATAATGGTTTCTTTAAATTGCAAGCCACAAATCCTAAAGGCGAGTCAGACATCTTGGATATGGGATATATAGCAGACAATTACTGTATTATCGGCCTGCAACCCAATAACTGGCCAGACATCTACGATCCCAGTTCGGATGACACATGGGAAGTCACTGAAGTAGAAGGGTTTGTACCGACAATCCGTAGTTTCAGTATTGACAACACCACACTTTCCATTTACTTATGGAACAAGTCTGACAATGACTACGGATTTGGATTTGCATTAGGTGAACTTGGGGACAACGGATCCATTCAAGTAATCGATACCAAGTATGAATCCCAGCAGGATAATGTGCTAAAGGGGTGGTATTACAGACCTATCAGTTTTGATGTGTCCACTTATAGCCTGTCAGAAGGAACCCACAAACTGGTGCCTTTAAACAAACTAAAGGGAGAAACCGTGTGGAAGATGTGTACGCCTACTGATTCATATTTTGAGGTGATTGTGAGCGGAGGTGAATATTCCATTATTGCCCACCCCATAGAGGACCTGAAGGTGAATGAATTCCATCTGGCTACGGGTGGAACCCCAGGCTATTCGCAGGGTATCAACCTCAGCGTCACCAATAACGGCGACAACATAGAAAAAGAACTGTATGTCTATGTAGGCACAGCAGAAGACTTCGGCAAATATTCAGGCTATCAGAAAGTCCGCATTGCAGCAGGCAATACAAAGGAATACAGGGTCACTATCAGCAAACTTGATCCGGGACAATATACCATCCGACTGCTAAGCAGCCACAATAGTGAGGTGGCATTGGCCCAGGAGGAAATCACCATCTCACAGGATCTGCAAGCCACCAAGTTCGAGGTGACTGGCAAGAAATACACCAACAAGACCCTTCGGGTGGATGCGACTATTGAGAACCATGCGGGCGACTATGCTGTTCCTCTCTATTTATTCGCTAGCACTACCAACACAAAAAAGTTTTTCTACGCAGCAGGCTCTGCCATCGAAAGGGGCAGCAGTGAGGTTGTCACCTTCTATTTCCAGCCAAACACGCCAGGCACCTGGAATATTTGGATCACCACTGACCAGAACGGAGAGAACGTTATAGGTCAATCCACAGTGGAGGTGTCTGAATCCCATCCTGCCAACCTAAGCATTAGTTCTGAAGTTCAGAACTTGGTATTCGGCACTATCATGGACGAGAAAATGGTTATAAACGTGGATGTAACAAACAATGGTTCTTATGACTATGACGATGTCATCGAGGTGTACCTTTTCAAATCAAGACCAGATAACTCTGGTTATGGTGATCTGATTGTCACTCAGCAACAAGAAATTCTTTTGGAGCCATCAGCCAAGACATCGCTCAAATTCACCTTTGATGATTTAGAGGACGGTAGTGAATACTTCTATTACATCTATTATTATTCAACAGAAAATTCACAAATCAAGCATTACTACGTAAACAGTTACCCTGCCGGATACTCTCTCAAGTTTGTGTACACTGCTCAGACGACTCCTGAGGCGGTTCCTGGCGATGCCAATGGTGACGGTGAGGTAAATGCTATGGACATCACGGATATCATCAATTATATGATGAATTGTCCCACGTCTACAGGAATGTTCATTGAAGAGTCTGCCGATGCCAACGGCGACGGCACGATAAATGCCGCCGACATCGTTTGGATTGCCAATACGATTTTGAACGCACAATAGAAAACCATAAACGAGGGTGTGCTTAGGCATACCCTCGTTTATTCTGAATTCTGAACCAACGGTGATTACTGCAAATAATCAAGTTGTTTTTTCAGGGCTTGTAGTTCGGTACGGACACCGATGAGCGTTTCAAGCACATCAGTCTTCTTGTCGGCACCCTTTCGGTTCTGACTCAGAATCTTCTTGGCAGCGGCGAGTTTGAAGCCGCGCACTTTCACAAGATTGTGAATCACGCGAATCTGCTCAATATCCTTTTCCTGATACTGGCGAATCTTAGCAGGACCGCTCGTCTTCGGTTTCAGGTAGGGAAACTCCTGCTCCCAGTAACGAAGCGTACTCTCATTCAACCCAAACATCTTTGCGACTTCGCTGATGTTGTAATACAATTTGAGATTTTTGTTCAGATTCAGTGCCATATTATTTACAATTTGACGATTGATGATTTACAATTTGCAAAGTTCGATAACCTTATCAACGGCTGCTGAGAGGCCATCAACACTCTTACCACCGGCCTGAGCGAAATGAGGTTGTCCGCCACCACCGCCCTGGATGAGTTTGGCGGCCTCGCGCACCATCTGACCAGCATTCAGACCATGATCGCTGACCATATCGTCACTCAGCATGATTGAGAGTTGGGGCTTATTGTTGTCGTGAGAGCCAATGACACAAAGCAGTGAGCCATCGACAGCAGCACGTACCTTGAAGGCCAGGTCTTTAGCAGCAGCAGGAGCCATAGGCAACACCGTGGCGACGACCTTGACACCATTCACGTCGCGAGCCTTCTCTACCAAATGCTGGGCAGCACGCTCTA
Source organism: uncultured Prevotella sp. (assembly GCA_900320905.1). Lineage (GTDB taxonomy): Bacteria > Bacteroidota > Bacteroidia > Bacteroidales > Bacteroidaceae > Prevotella. The sequence goes on along the minus strand of ONTZ01000036.1, from coordinate 12,129 downwards.
CGGCCTGAGTCTGGAAACCTTCAATCTCCTTCTTCATCGAATCGTGCTCCTCAATATACTTCTTGATCACACCCTGCAAGTCCTTGGCATTATTAAAGAACGACTTGATATTCTTCAGGATATCCTCCATCTGATAAAGGCGTTCCTCGCAGTCACGGCCAGTGGTGGCCTCAACACGACGGATACCAGCAGCCACACTGCTTTCAGCAAGAATCTTGAAGAAACCGATGCGACCTGTTGAGGAGGCATGAATACCGCCACAGAACTCGCACGAAGGACCGAAGCGCACTACACGTACCTTATCGCCGTACTTCTCGCCGAAGAGAGCGATAGCACCGAGTTTCTTGGCTTCCTCGAAAGGCACGTCACGATGCTCATCGAGTGGAATATCTTGACGGATCATATCGTTCACCATACGCTCTACCTCACGGATCTGCTCATCGCTCACTTTCTCGAAATGGGAGAAGTCAAAGCGCAGAGTATCAGGAGACACAAACGAACCCTTCTGTTCCACATGATCGCCCAAGACCTGCTTCAAGGCATAGTCGAGCAGGTGGGTAGCAGTATGGTTGGCAGCAGAAGCATCACGCTTGTCAATATCCACACAGGCCATGAACTGGGCCGTGGGATCCTTCGGCAAATGTTTCACGATATGAACAGTCTGGTTGTTTTCGCGTTTGGAGTCAATAATCTCGACGGTCTCTGCCTCGTTGACGAGTACACCACAGTCACCGACCTGTCCACCCATCTCGCCATAGAACGGCGTATAATCGAGTACAAGTTCATAGAACTCGTTCTTCTTCTGTGTCACCTTACGGTAACGGAGAATGCGACACTCATATTCCGTATAGTCATAACCCACGAACTGCTGTTCGCCCTGAGCAAATTCCGTCCAGTCGGAGTTCTCAACGGCAGCAGCATTGCGGGCACGCTCTTTCTGCTTCTGCATCTCCACATTAAACTGCTCCTCGTTGACGGTAAAGCCATTCTCACGACAAATCAGTTCTGTGAGGTCGAGGGGGAATCCATAGGTATCAAAGAGGCGGAAAGCCTGCACACCATCGAGTTCTTTCTTACCTTCAGCCTTCAACTGATCCATCGCATCACTGAGCATACCGATACCCTTATCAAGCGTACGCAGGAACGACTCTTCCTCTTCCTTGATCACCTTGGTAATGAGTTGCTGCTGGGCCTTCAACTCTGGGAAGGCGTCACCCATCTCTGCCACAAGCGTAGGCACGAGTTTATGCAGGAAACCGTCCTTTTGTCCAAGGAAAGTATAGGCATAACGTACAGCACGGCGCAGGATACGACGAATCACATAGCCAGCCTTCGCATTCGAAGGCAACTGTCCGTCAGCAATCGAGAAACTCACGGCTCTCAGATGGTCGGCACAGACACGCATAGCCACATTGATATCATCTTGCTCTTTTGTAATAGGAGCCTTTTCTTCTTCCTCGAAAGTAACATATTTCAGCGCCGTCATCTGCTCCTCGGCTTTAATGATCGGCTGGAAGATATCAGTATCATAATTCGAGTGTTTGCCTTGCAGCATACGAACAAGGCGTTCAAAGCCCATACCCGTATCAATCACGTTCATCGACAGTTTTTCAAGAGAGCCATCTGCCTTGCGATTGAACTGCATAAACACGAGGTTCCAGATTTCAATCACCTGCGGATCGTCCTGATTCACCAGTTCACGACCACTCTTTCCGCTGGCTGCACGCTGTTCAGGGGTACGAGAATCCACATGGATCTCAGAGCAAGGGCCACAGGGACCCGTATCACCCATCTCCCAGAAATTATCATGCTTGTTGCCATTGATGATATGATCCTCAGGCACATGCTTGGCCCAGTACTTGGCAGCCTCATCGTCGCGAGGGATGTTTTCCTCGGGGGAGCCCTCAAAGACGGTCACGTACAGATTCTTCGGATCCAGTTTCAGCACATCTACCAGATACTCCCACGCCATATCAATGGCACCCTCCTTGAAATAATCGCCAAAACTCCAGTTGCCGAGCATCTCAAACATCGTGTGGTGATAGGTATCATGACCCACCTCTTCCAAGTCGTTGTGCTTACCGCTGACGCGGAGACACTTCTGGGTATCGGCACGACGACGCGGCTCCGGGTCGCGTGTTCCTAATATAATATCCTTCCACTGGTTCATACCAGCGTTGGTAAACATCAGTGTGGGGTCATCCTTAATCACCATCGGTGCTGAAGGCACGATAGCATGCTGTTTCGACTCGAAGAACTTCTTGAATGAGTCGCGAATCTCATTTGCTGTCATCATCTTTATTTACTATTTACAATTTTGGCTGCAAAGATACTAATAAGTGAGCAAAATGCAAAATAAAACATGATTTATTTTCTTTTTCGAACGTAAAAAGAAATATGCCGGGCAGTTCTTATTTTTCCGTAACGTACGAACTATAAATGGCACAAGCAAAAAAAATCCACAAATTCTCTTTCTTCTCCAAAAAAATGATTATCTTTGCACACAGAAATAAAAGACCAATAATCACAATGGACGACGAAATAAAGGACGACGAGATTTTGGAAGAGCAGGAGTCGGAAGCAGGCGTGGAGGGCCATTCCGACTATAAGCCCGTGAACCGCTTTGATGCGGCTGCCGTGCACCACCTCTCAGGAATGTACCAGAACTGGTTTTTGGATTACGCTTCGTACGTGATTTTAGAGCGTGCCGTACCGAATATCGAGGACGGTTTTAAGCCTGTGCAACGCCGTATCATGCACTCGATGAAGCGTATGGACGACGGCAGATACAACAAGGTGGCAAACATCGTGGGGCACACGATGCAGTTCCACCCTCACGGTGACGCTTCCATTGGCGACGCACTGGTGCAGTTGGGGCAGAAGGACCTGTTAGTAGACACACAGGGAAACTGGGGTAACATCCTGACAGGCGACAAGGCCGCTGCTCCCCGATACATCGAGGCCCGACTCTCAAAGTTCGCCCTCGACACAGTGTTTAACCCTAAGACCACCGAGTGGCAACTCTCTTACGACGGACGAAACAAAGAGCCCATCACGCTACCTGTAAAGTATCCACTGCTGTTGGCACAGGGGGCAGAGGGCATTGCCGTTGGTCTCTCCTCCAAGATTCTGCCTCACAATTTCTGTGAGATCTGCGAGGCGGCCATCAGTTACCTGCACGGACAGGAGTTCCATCTTTTTCCTGACTTCCAAACAGGCGGCAGCATCGACGTGTCGAAATACAACGACGGACAGCGTGGCGGTGTGCTGAAAGTGCGTGCAAAGATTGAAAAACTCGACCAAAAGACACTCGTTATCCGCGAACTGCCCTATTCCAAGACTGTCGGCACCCTTATCGAGAGTATCACAAAGGCCATTGAGAAGGGTAAGATCAAGGCCAAGCGTGTGGACGACCTGACCTCTGCTCAGGTAGAGATTCAGATACACTTGATGCCTGGTGTGTCGAGTGACAAGACGCTCGATGCTCTCTATGCTTTTACGGACTGTGAAATCAACATCTCACCCAACTGTTGCGTCATCAAAGAGGAAAAGCCGCAGTTCCTCACCATCAGCGATGTGCTCATCCACAATGTGGAGCGTACCAAAGACCTCATCCGCCAGGAATTAGAGATTCGAAAGAACGAACTTCTGGAGCAACTTCATTTTCAGTCATTGGAAAAAATCTTCATTGAAGAGCGTATCTATAAAGACCGTCAATTCGAGCAGGCTCCCAACATCGACAAGGTCTGTGAACATATCGATGACCGCCTGACGCCCTACTACCCCACCCTCATCCGTGAGGTGACGAAGGATGACATCCTGAAACTGCTGGAAATCAAGATGCAGCGCATTCTAAAGTTCAACAAGGAGAAGGCCGATGAACTGATGGCACGCATCAAGGCTGAGATTGAGGAGATCGACCGTGATCTGGCCAATCTAGTGGAAGTGACAGCCAGTTGGTTCCAGTTCCTCAAAGACAAATACGGCAAGGAACATCCGCGCCTCACAGAAATCCGCAATTTCGACACCATCGAGGCTACGAAAGTGGCAGAAGCCAACCAGAAACTCTACATCAACCGCACCGACGGTTTCATCGGTACTGGTCTGAAAAAGGACGAGTTCGTCTGTAACTGTTCTGACATCGACGATATCATTATCTTCTACAAAGATGGCAAATACAAGGTGATCCGTGTGGCAGAAAAAGTATTCGTGGGCAAGAACGTGCTTCATCTGCAAGTGTTCAAGAAGAACGACTCGCGCACCATCTATAATGTGGTCTATCGCGACGGCAAGAAAGGCTTCTATTACATGAAACGCTTCAATGTGACCTCGATAACTCGCGACAAGGAGTACGACCTGACCCAAGGCACTCCTGGCTCGAAGGTGATGTACTTTACAGCCAATCCGAATGGTGAGGCGGAGGTTATCAAGGTCACACTCGACCCGAACCCTAAACTGAAAAAGATTTTTATCGAACAGGACTTCTCAGAAGTGATGATCAAAGGGCGCACCTCGAAAGGCAACCTGTTGACTAAGAACCCCGTACACCGCATCGGACTGAAGAGTCACGGACATTCCACACTCGGTGGACGGAAGGTATGGTACGATCCTGACGTGAACCGTCTGAACTACGACGAACACGGACGTCTGCTCGGTGAGTTCTACGACGAAGACCAGATATTGGTGATTTTGGACAACGGCGACTTCTATCTCACTACCTTCGACCTGAATATCCATTTCGAAGAGAATATCCTGCGCATCGAGAAATACAATGCCAATAAGGTATGGACGGCCGTGCTCTTCGATGCAGACAACCAAGGCTATCCCTATCTGAAACGTTTCCTGATGGATGCCTCGAAGAAAAAACAGAACTGGCTCAGTGATAATCCCGCCTCGAAACTTATTCTGTTGACGGATGTAGTTTATCCGCTCATCAAGGTCACTTATGGCGGAGCCGATGATTTCAGAGGTTCCGAAGAGATTGATGCCGAGCAGTTTATCGCCGTCAAGGGCTTCAAGGCCAAGGGTAAGCGCATCAGCACCTATCAGATTGAAAGCATCGAGGAATTGGAGCCTGTCCGTTTCCCAGAGGAGCCGGAATCTACGGAAGGAACGGACAATCCGGATAGCCAGGACGAGGATCTCGACCCAGATGCTGGAAAATCAGAGGATCAGGTGCGCGATGAACTGACAGGACAACTAAGACTATTCGATGATGAGGATTAGTTGGCTCCTTTTCACCTTGTTATTAATGGGTAGGACTGCTACTGCCCAGCCCACCGACTCCACCCAAATCAGGACTTCGGTAAATATGCTGGGCGTCGGAAATACGAATATTCTCGACACCTATCTCTCACAGGAGAAATACTCTGGGATCGGTTTCTCGTACCTCAATATGACTGAGCGCGAAAGTCCCACAAGCCAATGGAGCACCATCCTGCAACAAGAGGTCAACTTTTCCTCTACCCACGACAGAAGTGATAAGGCCAACGAACTACAAGGCGATTACAGTTTCTTCTGGGGGAAGTATTATAATTGGTTTTTCTTGAATCAACGACTCAAAATACAGGCTGGCGGCTTGGTCAACACCAATATAGGCTTCATCTATAACACCGTGAATTCCAACAACCCAGCACAAGCCCGTCTTTCTGCCCAACTCATGCCATCAGGTATTGCCACATACCATTTCACCCTATGGGAAAAGCATTTCGCCTTGAGGTACGAACTGGACCTGCCACTCGCAGGCATCATGTTCAGTCCAAACTACGGACAGTCTTACTACGAGATTTTCAGTCAGGGCAACTACGACCATAATGTGGTACCTACCACCTTTGTCAGTGCCCCCAACCTACGGCAGCAACTGTCCATCGACTGGAATGCCGGACGAACGTGGACACTCCGTATCGGCTATTTAGGTCATTACCAACAGGCCCAAGTGAACAACCTCAAGTCGCATATCTATGCCCATCGTTTTATGATAGGCTTTGTCAAGCGATTCCAAACCCTCCGTTTCCGCCCATGAAAAATATTTGTCTACGCATCTCTCTGCTCAACCTGATGATTCTGTTCTCCCTCACTTCCTGTGTCGATGAAGAGGAATTGCCCAACACGCCTCAGGGCAACTTTGAGGCTCTTTGGAAAATCATTGATGAACACTATTGTTTCTTCGATTACAAGCAGCACGAATACGGACTGGACTGGAACGCAATCTATAATAAATATAATGTACGCGCGAAAGAAAGCCTCAACAGGGAACAACTCTTTGAGGTTCTCACTGATATGCTGGCCGAACTGAAAGACGGTCACGTGAACCTATCGACAGCCTTTGACTATGGACGCTATTGGTCCTGGTACGAAGACTATCCTACCAATTTCAGCGACACCCTGCAACGCATCTATCTCGGAACCGACTACCGTATCGCCTCCGGACTCCAATATACGATATTTGATGACAATATCGGCTATGTCTACTACGGCAGTTTCCAAAACGGCTTTGGTGAAGGCAACCTCGATGAAGTCATTCAATATCTGATGCTGTGTAACGGACTGATCCTGGACATCCGAGACAATGGAGGAGGCAACCTGACCAATGCAGAGAAACTGGCCGCACGGTTCTGTCACGAAAAGACGCTGGTAGGCTACCTGCAACACAAAACCGGCAAGGGTCACAATGATTTCTCTGAGATGAAAGAGCAATACATCGAGCCGTCCAGTAATATGAGATGGCAGAAACCCGTCGTGGTGCTGACAAACCGCCACGTTTTCAGTGCTGCCAACGAGTTTGTCAAGTACATGAAATGCTTTCCGCAGGTAAAGGTTGTCGGCGATAAGACTGGTGGTGGCGCAGGTCTGCCATTTTCCAGCACGCTGCCCAACGGCTGGACAGTCCGTTTCTCTGCCTGTCCGATGTATGACCGCCAGCGCCAGCATACAGAGTTTGGCATAGAACCAGACTATCCCCTGAGCCAAAATGACGATGATTTTGCAGACGGAAAAGACACATTGATAGAATTTGCCCGCAAACTTTTGGTGGAATAAATAAAAATTCGTACCTTTGCACCCGGTTTCCTAGGATGTACTAGGTCACCCTAGGGAATCCTAGGTAATCCTAATGCGCTTGTGGCGGAATTGGTAGACGCGCCAGACTTAGGATCTGGTGGCTCAGGTCGTGTAGGTTCGAGTCCTATCAGGCGCACAAAACATATCCCCGAATTGAAACAAACGGTAGCAGTTCGGGGATATTTTGTACCAAAATGGTGGTATTTTATCATAAAATCTTCGTTTTTTATAAAAAAACATAAAAAATTCTTGGCAGTTTCAAAATAAATTCCTAATTTTGCGACGATTTATGTGGAATCAACATATATATGTCTAATTATAATTTTAAGTTCAATGAAAAAGAAAATTATTAATGGAATTCTCTTAGTGGCATTGGTTTTTGCTACTTCGAGTGCATTTGTTTCTTGTAAAGACAATGATGCAGATGTCAAAACAGAACTCTACGGTGAGATTGCCAAACTTCAGCAGAAGATTGACGATTTAAGCAAAATTCCGGGGCCAAAAGGCGACGATGGTGCTCCTGGTGCTCCCGGTAAAGATGGTGAAGATGGTTTAACACCGTACATTGGTGCAAATGGCAACTGGTTCATTGGCAACACTGACACAGGTGTAAAGGCTCAGGGTGAGAAAGGTGCTGATGGTGTTGCCCCCACTCTTGATGACATCATTGCTGCCCTTCAGGATAAACTGAATGAGATTCAGGCAAATGCAACCGCTGCTGCCACAGAGGCCGCTACCAAGGCTGCTCTTGATGCTCTTGATGAGCAAGTTGGAAAATTAACCGAGATTCTTAATTCTATCTACAAGACTCAGGTTACAAGTCTGAACATTGACGCTATCAAGAATCCTGTATTCGGATTCCTCTCTGCTCCTGTTGACATTCAGTCTAACTTGCTGATCGCCTGCTATGGCAAGGCTTCAAGTGACATTGAATTCCCTGTAGGTTCTGGTGAATACATTGCTTATGCAGATGACGTTCTGACTCTTGACGACAATGCTGGTAAACTTTATGTAACCGTTAACCCGTCAAGTGTTGACTTCAGCGGTAAGACTCTTACTCTTGAAGGCACTTCTGGCAAGCAGGCTCCTGTTGTTCTCAGTCCTCTGGTTCCTTCTACTCAGGAACTTCTGTTCGGTTGGACACGTGGTACGAACGCATTCTATGAGACAACTGCCACTATCCCCGAAGACAACCTGAAAGACCTTGCTGTGGACATTACAAAGCAGGATCTTCTGGATCTTAAGGACGATGTTAAGTATCTCATTAATGAGCGTCAGCACACAAAGCGTGGTGCTGTAAATCTGCTGAAGGATCTCTATGACCTTTATACAAGGAACATGTACAGCGCATACCGTCTGAAGGCTACATGGGGTGATGGATACAACACATTCTCTGAGACAAAGATTGCTGCGCTTGCTCTTAAACCATTGTCATACTCATTCGATCCTGAGGGTGCTATATCCATTAAGGAACTGGAGGCCATGGAGGACAAGATTACTGGTGCATTCACCAGCAACGGTGAGAAAGTAACCGGAACTGCAACTGCCGAAGACGGTTCCACTGCTACTGTCGAAGTCGACACCAAGGATCAGATTCATACAGCCATCAACAAGTTCTGGAATGTATTTAACGGACTTGTTCAGAAGGGTTTGGATAACGTCAACTACGCTCTGCAGCCTTGCCTGCTGATTCAGGAAGGTACAAAGATGAGCCGTGCTAACAATCATTCCTACACGGGTGAGATTCTGCTCGTTCCCACATCTCGTACTGCTGAAGTATTTGCTCCGGCTTACAAGAAGTACATAAAGGTTACTTGCGACGGTGAAGAGGTTGAAGGTGAACTGCTGAACAAGGTTATCGACGGTACAGTACTCGCTATTCCTCTGACACTTGAGTCTGGTAAGAAATACGAGATTGAGTATCAGGCAGTTGACTACACTGGTGTTACACGTGTAAAGAACTACACCATCTATGGTAAGTAATTAACATTTAAGAATTCAAAATAGTAAATAAGAATATGAAAATGAAGAAAACAATATTGTCTTGCCTGCTGGCGCTGGGTTTCCTCACAGCATCCGCACAGGATCAGCAGCCTAAGACTGAATACGTTTTCAATCCTCACTGGTATGTTCAGATTCAGCCACTGGGCATTCAGCATACCCTTGGTGAGATTGATTTCGTAGATTTGAATTCATACAACGTACAGGCTGCCTTAGGTCGCCAGTTCAACCCAGTTGTAGGCGCACGCCTCGCTGTCAATGCTTGGCAGAGCAAGGCTGGTTCTAAGATTGGTGTCTACACATACAAGTGGGATTGGAAATATGTTGCTCCTTCTGTGGACGTAACATTTAACCTGTCAAACCTCTTCTGTGGTTACAATCCGAACCGTTTGTTCAACTTCGGTGTATTCGCAGGTCTGGGTGCCAACATTGGTTTCAGCAATGACAAGGCTGCAGATGCTAAGGCTGCTATCAGGGCCAACTATCCTTCACAGCCCAACTACTATTTCTGGGACGATGCTGACAATCTTGCCTACCTTTGGGATGGTACGAAAGTTCGTCTGTTTGGTCAGGCTGGTGTCACAGCCGATTTCAGAATTTCTGATGCTATCAGCGTAGGTCTTGAACTCAGTGCAAACACCCTGAACGACAAGTACAACTCAAAGAAGGCTGGCAACTGGGACTGGTACTTCAACGCCCTCGCTGGTGTGAAGATCAACCTCGGTACGACCTACACAACTCGTGAGATTCCTGTTCCCGAGCCAGAGATTCGCTATGTGGAGAAGATTGTGGAGAAGATTGTGGAGAAGCCCGCTCCCGCTGCTGCTGCAGTTGCTACAGTTGAGCCGCTTCGTCGCGATGTATTCTTCCTGATCAACAAGACCAACATCCGTCCGTCGGAGGCTCAGAAGGTGAAGGATATCGCCGACTACCTGAACGAGCATCCTACAGCCAAGGTGATGATTACCGGTTATGCTGATGCAGGTACTGGTAACAACAGAATCAACGATCGTCTCGCTGCTGGTCGTGCCGATGCAGTTGTGAAGTCACTGAAGAAGGACTATGGTATTGCTGAGTCTCGTATCTCTTACGACAGCAAGGGTTCACGTGTACAGCCGTTCGCTGAGAACGACATGAACCGTGTGTCAATCTGTATCGCTGAGTAATACTGACTAAGATTATTATTTCCCAGCCTTGCATCTTACTGAATCTGGTAATGATGAAAGGCTGGGATTTTTTAAATAATCAATTATGAAAAGACTGATACTTTTATTTATAAGTGGAATAACGGCCCTTCCCATACTGGCCCAACTCAATGGAGACGGATACTACCGCATCCAAAGCACGAGTAGTTACGGAAGATATCTTACAATATCAAATAACAAGGTAGACGAGACGAACAAAAATGAAATAACCGGTGGCAAGGAAGGTAACGTATATGGATTGAAAACCATCACTGATGCCGTATCCGACCCCAGTTCCATTATCTACATTTCAAAAGAAAACTCTGCAACGAGCAATAGTGCCTATAACATACAAGCCCAAGGTATCAATCCATTGGGATTTCTAAAAAACAACGGTGCAGAGTTAAAAATCTACCCAGATGGAGATAGTTACTTCATATATGGCAGCAAAGGATCGATTACGCTATTTTTGGTAGACAATAACGGCTCTGACGGCTATATCAAGGTAGCCAGAAGAAATGCATATCCACAAAACCAGAACTGGTACATCAGGCCCGTAGATGGTACCGCAGAGTATCTGGGAATAGCCCCGGATCCAAACATCAAGGTCGGCGACAAGTACTATACGACCATCTATGCGAGTTTCCCATTCCAACTTGGTGAAGGCATGAAGGCATACTATGTAGGTGAGGGGAAGTTTGACAATGGTACACCATACGCAGAACTCAAGGAAATCAACGGCAAGGTTCCTGCCGCTACACCCGTTATCATCGAGTGCAGTTCGCTTGACCCCGTTGACAACAAGGTGGAACTCCTTTCTGGAAGTGCTGCTCCCGCAGCCATTTCTGGTAATAAACTGGCAGGAGTCTATTTCTGCTACGTAAAGATGTTTCCAAATACAGACATGGAAAACCCATCAGCAAATTACCAAGAAATCAAGAATGTCGTTGACTACGACTCCAAGAAAATGAGAGTGCTTGGCCTCGTCAATGGAAAACTTGGGTTGGTTGATGCTGCTGATGACGCACTTGTTGTTACACAAATAGTGACAAAAGACAGGAAAACTGTTCTTGGGCAAGGGAGATATCTCCCCGCCAACAAGGCGTACTTCCCCATCGACGAATCAGTTGCAGAAGCCACTGCCAATGGTATCCTGCTGCTGGACAAGCAAGGCATTGAGGATCTGGCCAATTTTATTACAGACGATAAAGCCACATTCGAGAAAAACGAAGAGGGCGGCAATACTGTAAGCATTGCTGGTGATGACAATGTATCAGGTAATTACAAGATTCCTGAGAAAGTAACAGGAAACGACGGTAACGAGTATGATGTGACAGGAATCGCCTCGGAGGCTTTCAAGGACAATAAGAATCTGACATCAATCACAATTCCAAGTTCTGTCAATAGTATTGGAGATGCTGCATTCTCAGGATGTGAGAATCTGAAAGAGATAACAGTAAATGTTGACGAACCCATTGCCTTGGGCTCAAATGGTGCATCTGTCTTCGAGGGCGTTAACCTTGAAACGTGTACGCTCTACGTACCAGAGGCAAGCATTGACAAATACAAGGCAGATGAGGTATGGGGACTATTCAAGAACATCCTTGCCATTACCGCAGGCATCCACGATATCAGACTTGATGAGAATCAGACAGATGTATATAACCTACAAGGACAGAAAGTTCTCAGGCAGACTTCGAATATCGAACGACTGCCAAAGGGTGTTTACATCATAAATGGAAAGAAAATCATCAAAAAGTAAATAAATGAATTGAGGGCGGTCATTCTGAAGTGCCCCCGAGAAGTTGGACGTTAAACACGTTAATTATTCCCTAAGGTATTGAGCTCGGTATTGCACCGGGCTCATTCCTTTTAACTTCATTTT
>ONTZ01000056.1 GCA_900320905.1 uncultured Prevotella sp. | reverse complement strand
CTTGGAACACTAAAGAAATCGCTTCCAACTTCTCTTCTAAACTAAATTCCTTTTTCATTTGAACCTTTAAGTTGTGTCCAACTTTCTGGGTTCACTTCAAAACCTGTCCCCGTGATCCCGTGGAATCTACAAATCTATTAAAGTTTGGTTTTGGGAAATAAAATAAATCTTACGTATGAAAGAGAAAGTATTGTTATCCATTATCTTTGCATTATGCAGTTATAATTCCTGTGGTTCTAATCCTAATAGAATTGCCTGGATAGAGGAACGGTTTGCAAACAGCATCATAAACGACGGGATAATTCACAATGAATTTCTATTTCCTATTGAAGGATTTGTATGTATACACGACAAGTTATACATACAGACTTATGGGGGTGAACTAAATCGCATACGATTGAAGAAGACAGATGAAGGCTATATGATTACTAATTTTGAATATTTAATCAATTTGCAGATATGGCCAGAGTGGTTAGTCGAGAAGTATAGCAAATCACAGATATTTTACAATCTTGAAGGTGATAAAATTACAATTAACATCAAAGGACCTCATATCAAGGAAGAATATTGTTATATTAGTAATATCGGAGGAAGCAAATATGGTAGCATTCTTGAAATAAAGGGTTGGCTTTTGGATTTGTTGCTTGCAAAGGGGGCTGAACCTTGGCCAAAAGAATAACAGTTCTGACAGGAGGATCACGGGGTCGGTTCTACTGATCACTTATCAAGGCAAACAATGAGAATTAAGACAGTAATGAATCATAATCAAGAAAATGATCAGAAGAACCGACCCCATGATCTTCAATTGATCTTCAATTATAACAAAATAAACAAATTGATATTATGAGAAAGAGGTTATTGAATTTGACCTACGTGCTAATATTGTTATGTAGTTGTCATGACAATTATCATGAATTGGGTAGTGGGTATATATATATGAATGGCAGAATTGATAAAGAATTAGATGGAGGCGGTCCTGGATGGACACCAATTGAATCAGTGATACCTGAAGAGGTCAGAAATTACAACTATAACAAAGCTTTTATTATTGCATATCAAATCCCTAGTAGGGAATGGTTTGATTTTGAAACAGAAAATGCTATAACTAAAGAAAAGGCAGATAGTATAGAGCAATTATACAACAAAATGTATGACATACACTATTGCTACTGGATTATAGACAAAAAGAAAGCTCAATTATATGGGCCATTAGACAAAAAAGAGTTTGAAAAAAAATGTAAGAAAATGGGGGTTAAGTTAAAGTTGAATCCTAAATAAGAAGCGGATCACGGGGTCGCGGTGAGATCAGAGATCACGGGAGAGATCACGGGGTCTATAAGTTTGCACCAGGATGTCCCTGTTGATTAACAAGGGTTAGAAAATGTGCCTAGAATTTCAGGCACGTCATCACAAGGGTTAGAAAATGTGCCTGAGTTTTTAGGCACGTCATCACAAGGGTTAGAAAATGTGCCTAGATTTTCAGGCACGTCATCACAAGGGTTAGAAAACATGCCTAGATTTTCAGGCACGTCATCACAAGGGTTAGAAAACATTCCTGAATTTTCAGGCATGTCATCACAAGGGTTAGAAAATGTGCCTAGAATTTCAGGCACGTCATCACAAGGGTTAGAAAACGTGCTCATCACAAGGGTTAGAAAATGTGCCTAGATTTTCAGACACGTCATCACAAGGGTTATGCCCTTCGGAGGCCGATTTGCCCCTGTGATTTATTCGTCGAACTGAGCAACGGTTTGGAGGATGTTGTTGATCACGGCCGAATAATATGCCAAGACATAGCAGAGAGAAAAGTGTGACGCTGTAGGCCACTGATTGCATATTTTGGCAAATAAATTTGGTAGTTACCGGAAATGTTACTACCTTTGCAGCGACAAATTAAGTCGAACGCTTTAAATAGAATGCTATGGAGCAATTAATTCATTATGTTTGGAAGCATAAATTATTCCCTTTGCGGGAATTGGAGACAACAGATGGCAAGTACATCGAAGTGATTGACCCTGGCCTGCACAACCACAATGCAGGACCTGACTTCTTCAATGCCAAAATGAAGATAGGCAGCACACTGTGGGTGGGGAATGTGGAGATCCACGAGAAGTCGAGCGACTGGTATATGCACGGTCACGACAAAGACTCGAACTACGACAACGTGGTGCTCCACGTGGCGAGTATCATCGACACGGATGTAAAGAATTCCAAGGGTGAATATCTGCCGCAACTGCAACTGGATGTGCCTCGGCACGTGCGTGAGCACTACGAGGAACTGCTCACTACCGACAGTTACCCGCCTTGCTATAAGGTCATACCAGACCTGACGCGCCTGATGGTACATGCCTGGATGGCGGCCTTGCAGACGGAACGCCTGGAGCAGAAGACGGAGGCCATACGACGACGGGTTGAGCAGTGCAACGGCTCGTGGGAGGATGCCTACTTTGTGACACTGGCCCGCAACTACGGCTTCGGCATCAATGGTGAGGTGTTTGAGCAGTGGGCACGAAATATCCCGCTCAGTGCGGTGGCTCACCATCGCGATGATCTCTTTCAGATTGAGGCTATCTTTATGGGACAGGCAGGGCTGTTGCAGTTGGAAGCCGTGCCAGAGTATTATCAGCAGGCGGCACTCAACGAGGGCTACTTCGCCAAACTACGTAACGAATACCTCTATCTGGCGCATAAATTCTCGATGAAACCGATAGATTTTAAATTGTGGCGGTTCCTCAGGCTCCGTCCGCAGAACTTCCCGCACATCCGCATATCACAGTTGGCTAGCCTTTACTTTCAGCAGAAGGCCAGTCTGAGCCAGTTGATAGAGTGCGAGACAATCGATCAACTGAAGGCGGTGCTGAGTTCGCACGTGACTCCCTACTGGGAGACACACTACACCTTCGGCTCTACCAGTGGCAAGAGTGAGAAACATCTCACTTATGGTTCGCTCAACCTACTGATGATCAATACAGCCATCCCGATGCTCTTTGCCGTGGGTCGCCACAGGGGCAAGGAGATGCTCTGTGACAGGGCCTTCGACTTCTTGGAACAGTTGAAGGCAGAGAACAACTACATTATCCGGATGTGGCAGCAGGTAGGTCTGCCCGTGCAGACAGCGGGCGACTCGCAGGCACTCATCCAGTTGAAGAAGGAATACTGCGACAAGCGCGAATGCCTGCGCTGCCGCTTTGGTTACGAATACCTGAGAAGAAGTGAAGGAGTGAAAAGTGAAAAGTGAAGAAGTGATGAACGAACAGGAATTATTTTATGCGATGGCACTGACGCGCCTGACGAACTTTAACTTCCAGCAGGCGCTGGAACTGTACAGGGCAGCGGGTAGTGCCCAGAATATCTATGAGCATCGAAAGAACATCGGGGAGATTGTGAGGGATTGTTCCCCCCGTCTGACAGAAGCCCTGAAAGACTGGGATGAGCCGATGAAACGGGCAGAATTGGAATTACACTATATGCAGGAGCATGGTATTCGTGGACTGACACCTGCCGACGATGACTATCCCCAGCGGCTCTGTGAGTGTACCGATGCCCCTATCGTATTATATTATAAAGGTAATGCCGACCTGAATCAGGCAAAGATTGTCTCTATTGTGGGTACGCGGCAGATGACGGTCTACGGACAAGACCTGATACGTTGCTTTGTCAGAGACCTGCGCCAACTGTGCCCGCAGGTGCTGATTGTCAGTGGTCTGGCATACGGCGTAGATATACATGCGCATCGTGAGGCACTGGCAAACGGTTATCCGACAGTAGGCGTGTTGGCACATGGCTTAGACCAGATTTATCCCTATCGCCACAGGGAAACGGCTGCCCAGATGCTTAGTCACGGTGGACTGTTGACGGAATTTATGACGCAGACGAATGCCGACAAGCCCAACTTCGTGCGTCGTAACCGTATCGTGGCGGGCATGTCAGACAGTTGCATCGTCATAGAAAGTGCGGCTAAGGGGGGAGGACTGATTACGGCAGAGATTGCCCAGAGTTATGACCGTAGCGTCTTTGCCTTTCCTGGTGCTGTCAGCATGCCTTATTCTGAGGGTTGTAACAACTTGATACGCGACAACGTGGCTGGACTGATCTCCAATGCCAAAGATTTTGTAAAGGCGATGGGATGGCAGGAAGAGGCGCAACGACAGCGGGCTTTATCCGATGGAATCGAGCGAAACCTATTTCCGGAACTCTCGCCAGAGGAGCAGAAGGTGGTCAGTCTGTTGCAGCAGACCAATGACCTGCCACTCAACACCCTCAGCGTGAAAACAGGCATCGCCATCGGGCCGATTACCGCCCTGCTCTTCCAGTTGGAGATGAAGGGGGTGGTCAGACCTCTCGCCGGCGGTATGTATCACCTGCTGATGTAACATTTCTTAAAAACGTTTGTTTTTTCGCTCAACTTGTACTATCTTTGCACCCAGTTATGAGAACAAAATATATTTTTGAGACACGGATGCAGGTGCGCGACTATGAGTGCGACATAGAGGGCATCGTAAACAATGCCAACTACCTGCACTATTGTGAGCACACCCGCCATCTGTTCCTGCAACAGTGCGGCCTGAGTTTTGCAGACATGCATGCCAAAGGCGTTGACGCCGTGCTGGCACGTATGCAGATGCAGTTTAAGATACCCCTGAGACCAGACGATGAGTTCGTGTCACGGCTCGGACTGACAAAGGAGGGCATAAAATACATCTTCCACCACGACATCTGTCGGGCGGAAGATGATAAACTGTGCTTCAGGGCTCAGGCAGAACTCGTCTGCATCGTGAACGGACGACTGGCGGGCAGCGACGACTACGACCGTGCTTTCGCACCCTATCTGTAAGCCCGCTACCTGACTCCGCCGCCGAAGCCGCCGCCGGAGAAACCGCCGCCACCGCCTCCCCAGGAGGTGTGGCCTCCACGGCCTGAGATGCGGTGAGCCTGTGCCTCGCGAGCCGCCTTATTGGCAACGGCACGGGAGGTGCTGTTCAACAGGGTAGAGCGGATCATCGGCAGTGTCATATCGTTGGCCATCTGGTTGGCCACCTGATCCATATTGAAGTACTCGGGGTTAATCTTCTTCATGTCTGCTATCACCTGGTCGGCAATGCCGAAGAGGGTGGCGTAGATCATATAGTCCTTCCATAACTTAACCTCACCCACGCCGCGCTCATCGAGCAGGGTGAACTCCTTCAGGAATTTCTTCAGGCCGAACACCTGGCGCACCTCGTCGAGGCGCTCCTTATAGGCGGAGATGCCTGTCTTTGTGTGGAGGGTGCTGATGAACGAGTCGGTGATGCCCTCGTTCTTCGTATTCCGCATAAAGGTCTTCAATTCCTTGGGTTCGAGGATGGTATCGCTGCCGGCAGCCAGTTTGAAGATGTTGTGTACCTTGCGCAACAGCATGGGTTGGTCGTCAGTGTTCGGCAGGTCGTGGATGACGAAGTTCTGCTCCGTCTTGCCCTTGGCATTGAGGCGCGACTCGATACTGATGGCACCCATATTGATGAGTTTCAGGATACAGGCGGAGAGGAGGTTGTTATAGTCGGCACCGAAATATTTGTAAGCATTGAGCATGTCATTGGCTGCCTGGAGGTTGCCCTTCAGGGGAATGTCGCGGTACCAGAGCAGGTTCTTATTGACCTTCTTCCGGGCGCGCCAGACATAGACAAAGTACCAGATGCCGCCCACGATGGGCATGACGAAGAAGCCGAAAACGGTGCAGAGGAAGCCGATAATGCCCAGGGCATCAGACACGGGGTCACTGCCAGAGCCTTCGTCGTAGTTATAGTAGTCACTGCCTTCGAAGGCCTGGTTCTGTTTCTCCTCGAAAGTCTCGTTCTCATGGACGATGGGTTCGAAGAGACCCTTGTTGAAGCGCACCATGATATACATGGCGCCGCTGCGACCGAAGGGCTCGGTGTTCCACGACTCTATAGTGCCATCTTTGGTGAAAGCCACCTCGCCGCCGAAGCGGAAGCCCCAGATGCCACAGTTGTCCTCGGTGAAGGCGATGGATTGCAACTCGCCAACGCTGTCGGGGAACTCCTTGGCCGCTACAATCGTGAGGCGGGCCTCGTCGGGCTTGGGGAAGACGCCCTCGTCGATGAACACGTGGCGGATGGCGTCGTAGTCGCTGTGGGCGTGGACGATGTTGGTGTAGGTATAGGTGGTGATGTAGGTACGCTCACCGCTGTCGCCGAGGCCCCAGCAGAGTTCGCAGCCACCATTCTTATAGACGATGCCGCACTTGCCGGTCTTCCACGTGCGGGAGCGGTCGACATCCCACGTTCCGACATTCTCGAACACGGCGCCGGTCTCGTCGGAAACACTCAGGTCGCGCACCTCACTGCCCTCAGGCGTACCTATGCAGATATAGCATTCCGTGCCTTCAGAATCGATGCTCATCTGGCGCGTCTCAGTGATGCGGGCATCACCGTTACGGCTCAACACCACACGAATCTCCAACCGCTGCAATTGCGGCCTTGCGGTTGAAGTGAAAAGTGAAAAGTAAAAAGTGAAAAGTATAATTGTGAATAATATTCTCCTCATATTGCTATTCTTTTGAAGTTCTACAAGTTGAAACGACAATATAAATTCCTTTTTTGTCTTTTCACTCCTCACTTTTCACTTCTTAAATGCTTCATCGAGGTCGGGGTATTGTTTCTTTTCCTCGCTGTCAACCTTCAGATAGTCCTTCTGGTCGAAGTGGAGCATGGAGGCGACGATGGAGGAAGGCCACTGGTGCACCATGCGGTTCATCTTCGTGGCGGTGTCGTTGTAGACCATACGCGACATGCGCACATTCTCCTCATACTGCTTCATACCCTCCTGAGCCTCCTTATAGAGGTCGCTGGCCTTCACTGGGTGAGCAGGTCGCTCTGCTGGTTGATGCTCTCCGGCGTGGCAGGCAGGTTGCCATTACCCATGTTGGCACCACGGGCCTGGACAGCCTGGATAATAGTCTCTGACTCGTGTTTGGCATACTGCGCCGCCGTCTTGGCGAGGGCAATCACCGCATCGAAACGGGAGTTCAACTGAACCTCGATCTGGCTCAGGGCGTTCTTACACAACTCATCGAGATTGACCAGCGAACGCTGGGTCATGATGAAATAACCAATGACGATAACCGCCAAAATAATGATAACTGTTAACATAACACTAAAAATAAATGGTTCTTTGGCCACAAAGTTACGAAAAAAAATGTAACTTTGCACGCAGAACGGAAAAAAATAAGCAAATTTATGAAAAAGTTACTGATTCTTGCGCTACTGGCCATCGGTTGCCAGTGTGGTTTTGCAGCCAATAAGACCTTTCCCCTGAAGGGTACTATCGTGAGTCCCGCTGACAAGCAGATTGTCTATACGGGCCGCATCAGTTTTGCCAACCCTGAACGCCCTGCGTGGAACTTCCCCGGTGTACAGATCATCGCCGCCTTCGAGGGTACCTCGCTACGGATGATGGCGAAGCCTAAGAGCGGCTATTTCATGGCACAGATAGACCAGGCGGAGCCCTTTAAGGTGGCCTTCCGTGGGGAGCGTGACTCGGTGGTGACACTGGCGACAGCCTTGCCCGACGGGCGTCACACTGTGCGTCTGATGTATGTCATCGAGGGTTATGAGTTCTTCCCGGAGTTCTGGGGCTTCGTGCTCGACAAGGGTCGGCGCTTGGTGGATGCCCCTGTCCTGCCGACAAGAAAGATCGAATTCATCGGCAATTCCATCACCTGTGGCTACGGCAATGAGGGTGTCAGCAAGTTTCAGGGCTTCGAATACGAAACGGAGAACCACTACTACTCGTACGCCTCCATCACTGCCCGCAACCTAGAGGCGCAGCACTGGGTGGTGGCACGCAGTGGCATCGGAGCCTACCGTAACTACAACGGGCCGAAGACGGGTAATCCGGAGTCGAACATGCTGGTGCAATATGAGTATACGGGCTATGCCTGGAAACCGGAACTGCGACAGGAGCCCACGTTCCTGAAAGAGAAATGGGACTTCAACCGTTACCAGCCCGACGTGGTATGCATCAACCTGGGCACCAATGACCTCTCTACCTCCAACTATGATGCGAAACTGCTGAAACAGAACTATCACAGGCTGCTGAAGATGGTGCGCCAGCATAACCCGAAGGCAAAGATTGTGTTTCTGACGGGGTCGATGCTCTACAACGAAGAACTGAAACTGCAAAAGCAACTGTTGGACGAGGTGACGGCTGAGGCTGAGAAAGCCGGCGACAAGGCGGTGTACCGCTTCGATATGGCACCCATCGGCGGCGAGGCATTCTACGGCAACGACTGGCATCCGAATATTTATCAGGATGAGAAGATGGCAGGTGAACTCACCGCCTATCTCCGCACGCTGATGAACTGGTTCTAACCTAAGAGTCGGCGGGTTTCTTCGAGGATGCCTAAGAGTTCGGGCATCGTCTCGGCGCGGAGCATGGCGATACGCGTCTGACGGAAATTGGGAATACTCTTAAAGATAGGTGTGGCAGCGAGGTGTCTTCTGGTATGGAGGATACCTCGCTTCTCGTCGATACGTTCTACGTTGATGCGAAGGAGTTCTTCGAGGATGTCGAGTTTTTGGTTGAAGGTGAAGCCGGATAATCCGGATAATCCGGATGGCCCGGATAATCCGGATGGCCCGGATGGCCCGGATGAACCGGATGATTCAGATAACCCGGATGATGCCGGATGATCCAGATAGTCGCGGACTTCCTTGAAGATCCAGGGGCGTCCGAAGGTGGCACGGCCTATCATGATGGCATCGACACCGTAGGTATCGAAAGCCGCCTTGGCATCTTCGGCAGAGGTGATGTCGCCATTGCCGATGATGGGGATATGGATGCGGGGGTTGCGCTTCACCTCGCCGATGAGGGTCCAGTCGGCAGAGCCGGTATACATCTGACTGCGCGTCCTGCCGTGGATCGTCAGGGCCTGGATGCCGCAGTCCTGAAGTTGTTCCGCGAGTTGAGTGATGATGAGTTGTTCGTGGTTCCAACCTAGGCGGGTCTTCACTGTGACAGGTAACTTCACGGCATCCACCACCTTACGGGTGATCTCCAGCATCTTCGGGATATTTTGCAGCATGCCGGCACCAGCCCCCTTGCCCGCCACCTTCTTCACAGGGCATCCGAAATTCAGGTCGATGAGGTCAGGGCCTGCCTGTTCCACAATCTTTGCCGCCTCCACCATCGCCTCGATGTCGCGTCCGTAGATTTGGATACCCACAGGGCGCTCCTCGTCGCTGATGGTCAGTTTGTTGATGGTTGACTTCACATCACGTATCAGGGCCTCGGCACTCACAAACTCCGTATACACCATCGAGGCTCCGAACCGCTTGCAGAGCAGTCGGAAACCGATGTCGGTGACATCCTCCATCGGAGCCAGGAACACCGGCTGTGAGCCGAATTCTATCTCACCTATCTTCATCTGAAGTATATTTTGGTCGCAAAGGTACAAAAAAATATGAAGATGGAAGATGGATAATTGGAAAATATTTCGTAATTTTGCACGCAGAATATGATGAACGAGGATTTTGACATACGCGAAGAACGGTTCTCGCAAGGTGAGAAAGACTTTGAGAACGCCTTGCGACCACTGGCTTTCAACGACTTCAGCGGTCAGAAGAAGGTGGTGGAGAACCTGCAGGTGTTTGTTGAGGCAGCCAAGTACCGTGGCGAGCCCCTCGACCACACCCTGCTGCACGGGCCTCCCGGACTGGGTAAGACCACCCTCTCGAACATCATCGCCAACGAACTCGGCGTAGGCTTCAAGATTACCTCAGGGCCTGTGCTTGACAAACCCGGCGATCTGGCTGGCATCCTCACCTCACTGGAAAAGAACGATGTGCTGTTTATCGACGAGATCCACCGTCTGTCGCCGGTGGTGGAGGAATACCTCTATTCGGCGATGGAGGACTACCGCATCGACATCATGATAGACAAAGGTCCTTCTGCCCGTTCGATACAGATAGACCTCAATCCCTTTACCCTCGTGGGTGCCACCACCCGTAGCGGACTGTTGACGGCGCCGCTCCGTGCCCGTTTCGGTATCAATATGCACCTGGAGTACTACGACCCTGAGACGTTGCAGAAGATTGTAGAACGTTCGGCAGGCATCCTCGGTGTCCCCATCACAGAAGATGCTGCCTTGGAGATAGCAAGCCGCAGCAGAGGCACGCCCCGTATTGCCAACGCCCTGTTGCGCCGTGTGAGGGACTTCGCACAGGTGAAGGGCAACGGTATGATTGACACGAAGATTACCCGTGTGGCTCTGACGGCACTGAACATCGACCAGTATGGTCTTGACGAGATCGACAATAAGATTCTGCTCACCGTCATCGACAAGTTCAAGGGAGGCCCTGTGGGCATCACCACCATCGCCACTGCCGTCGGCGAGGATGCAGGCACCATCGAGGAAGTCTATGAGCCTTTCCTGATTATGGAGGGCTTCATCAAGCGCACGCCGCGAGGCCGTATGGTCACCGAACTGGCTTACAAGCACTTTGGCCGCAACCCCTACGGTGGTAACATTATGGAACCGAATCTCTTCGACTGACCGGAACATTAAAGCAATGATTATATGAATAAGAACGAGAAATTTGTCATCACCATTAATCGTGAATTAGGCAGCGGCGGTCGTACCGTTGGTCGTATTTTGGCTGAAAAGTTGGGTGTTCCATTCTACGACAAGGCACTTATCCATGCACTTGAAGAGAAGTACAACCTGACTTCCGAAGAGATAGAGCGCTTGAAGGGGCGTAGCAATAACTGGTGGACTGACTTCGAGCGCGTTGTGAGTTTAGGTCACGGGATGTGCCTTGATACTCAGTCGAGTGATGTCGATACAGTGACCACAAGTGTATTATTCAAGGCAGAGAAAGAAATCCTGGAGGGCATCGCCCAGGCTGAGTCGTGCGTGATTGCCGGCCGTCTGGCCTTTTTCGTGTTGAAGGCACATCCCAACCATCTGAGCATATTCATCCATGCCCCCATGAAGAACCGTTTGGAGCGTGTCATGCGCAAGAAGAATATCAGCGAGAAGGAAGCCGCTAAGTTAATTGAAAAGGTAGACAATATGCGCAAAGAGTATGTGAAGCGATTCGCACAAACCTCGCGCTACGACTCTCGTAATTACGATCTGGTCATCAACATGGATGGCAAAACTGAAGAAGAGGTAGCCCAGCACATATTAAATTTCATCGGATAGTCCACATTCTTTGCACCCATGATAAGAACAGGCGTATTTGTGGGGAGTTTCAATCCCTTTACCATCGGGCATGACTCAATCGTCAGACGGGTCCTGCCGTTGTTCGACCGGCTGGTGATAGGTGTGGTTGGCGACAATGTGCACAAGCCTGATATGCCAGCGGCTGTTGAGCGGATGGAGGCTATCAGGCGACTCTATGGCGATGAAGACCGTATCGAGGTAAAGTCGTATCACGGACTGGCGATGGACTTTGCCAAGGCCGAGGGAGCCTTATATATAATAAAAGGTGTAAGGTCGGTAAGCGATTTCGAGTACGAACAGTGGCAGGCCGATTTCAACCGCCGTCTTGGAGGCATCGAGACCATCCTGCTCTATACTGAACCAGAACTGTCGAGCGTCTCGTCGAGTGCCCTGCGCGAACTGCAGCACTTCGGCGTCGATATCAGTCCTTTCCTACCGAAAAAAGAAAACCAATGATTACATACGAAACAGAAGGGGTGAAGTTCCCCAATATCGGAAAACGCGAGACCAGCAACTGGATTCGTCGGGTGGCGGCCTCCTACGGCAAGAAGGTAGGGGATGTAGCCTATTTGTTCGTCAATGACGAGAAGATACTTGAGGCCAATAACCAGTTTCTTGGTCACGACTACTATACGGATATCATCACCTTCGACTACTGCGATGGTAAGGTAATCAACGGTGACCTGATGATCTCACTCGACACCGTCTTTACCAACGCTGACAAATTCGGGTGTCCCTACGACGAGGAACTGCATCGCGTAATCATCCACGGCATCCTGCACCTCTGCGGTCTCAACGACAAAGGTCCCGGCGAGCGCGAGATTATGGAAGCCGCTGAGGAGAAAGCCCTCGCCATGAGGGAGTAAAGAAGGATTTATTTGCCATCCAGTGTCACGATGGCCGACATGCCCGGCATCAGACGGGGATGCGGTGTGAGGGTGGCTTCCAAGTGTACCATACCGCTTTTTTCCACCACAGGACTGACTGCTGTGATACTGGCCTGATGGCGATCATCGGGGTAGGATATCGGTGTCACGGTGATGACGGTGCCTTTCTCAAAACGCCGGAGTTCGTTTTCAAGCACATCGAAACTGACCTTCAAATGCTCGGTGTCCACGATGCGGAACAGCGTCTCGCCAGGGACTGCCGTCGCATAGAGGACGGCATTGAGTTGGGTTACGATACCCGAGATGGGGGCTTGGATGGTACAGTAAGTCAACTGGTGTTCCAACTGGCGGAGGGCTGCCTTGGCGGTGTTATAGCCACTGTTGATGCGGGCCAGTTCACGGATGTTCTCTGGTGCCTGATCGAATGCCCCGCGCTTATAGCCCTGTCCCATCAGGATATTCTGATACTGGTATTCTGCCCGTTCCAGTTCCGCACGACCCTTCACAATCTTATCCTCCGTAGCAGTCCTGTCGAGGCGTGCCACCACCTGCCCCTTATGCACACGCTGTCCCATCTCCACACCCAGCATGACGATCTGTTCGTTGATGCGGCTGGTGACGGCTACCTCCGCGACAGACATAATGGTGCCTTTACAGGAGAAAGCCGCAGCGGCAACATCCTTCTTCACAGGCTTTGCAGGAGTGGCAGGCTTTGCAGCAGCGGTATCTGCCTCTATGTTACCCACAGGCTCATTCTTCTGCCCATTCTGGCAGGCCATCAGCACCACACTCAGTGCCAATACTATGGCGGTAGCAAACTTTTCACTTTTCATTTTTCACTTCTCACTTCTTTAATTCGTTCCTGTTAGTGTCAGTAAATGATAATAGGTAGTCCAATACTTTTCGAGCGCCGACAGGTATTGGTTATAGGCCTCATCGCGGCGGTTCTGCGCCAACGTATAGGTGTTGATGTCACAGAGGCCGTTGGCATAGTTCTCAGCATTCAGTTCAAAGACCTCGTCTGCCATAGAGACAGCCTCGTTGGTTCGCTCCAACAGCAGACGGTAGGTGTTGATGTTGTGGAGGGTTGAGACGACATCCTCCCTCAGCGTGCGTTCCGCCTCATCGAGGGCACTCTCCTCCCGCTCCACCCAAGCCTGCGCAGCAGCATGACGGCTCTTGGCGGCACCGTGATCCATCAGGGGTACACTGAGTGTAACGGCTCCTAGGGCATAAAGCCTTTGGTCTCGGTAGGCACGACCTATGACATCGTCCACCTGCTGCATCCCCACATTGACGTCTAACGATGCATTGAGCCCTTTTTCCTTCTGCGCCTTTTGCTCCTGCTGGCGCGACTCGGTGAGTACGGCTATCTGATGCTGATAGACGGGGCTGTTGGCCAAAGCCAGGTCGATGGCATCGGCAGCAGTCAGGGAGATGGTCTTGGGCTCCTGCGGAAACAGTAAACTCATGGTTCCCGACAAACTATCGTCACTCATTCTCAGATAGGATGCCAGTCGTGTGCGGGCTTCCGTTTCTGCCGTGCGTGCCATCGACAGTGCGTTGGCGGCATTGATACGCTGCAACTTCAAGGAACGCAGTTCAGCCAAGGTCACCATCGCGATACTGGCCTTCTCACGGGCGATGGTCAACAGGGTGTCGGCAGTCTGCAAGTTACGGCGATACATATCTACCTGGCCCTGTGCGCAGACCAGCCGGAAGAAGCGTCGCGTCACCTCCTCGGCAATGGTGTTCATATCGTATTGGTGCTGCTGGCGGGCAGCCTTCAACCGCTGGTCTTCGACGACTTTCTCCCAGCGATAGGGATTATAGCCCAAGAGTGTCTGGCGATAGCCTACTAACAGAGGGGCAGCCACAAACTGTCGCACCAGATTGCTGTTCTTATCCGAACTGAAATACTCTGTCCAGATGGCCTGCGTACCGACATAGGCTTCACCTCCCCAGTTCAGCATCTTCTGAGTCAGCCTGACACTGGCTGCTGTCGAGAAATTGTCGAAGTTACGTATATACACATAGTCGCGTGTCGGGTCACTAATCAACTTCTGATAATATGGCGCCGCATGGAGGGTCAACTGCGGCTTCCGCAAGGCAGTGAACTCATCGTAATGCAACTGGTAGTAGTCGTACTCGTGCTGGCTCTGGAAGGCGATGATCGTACTGTCCTGTGCCTGGCGGATGGCCGCTTCAAGACTCAGTGCTGGCTGCGCAGCACAAGTGAGAAGTGAGAAGTGAGAAGTGAAAAGTGAAAAGTGAAAGGTGAAAAGTGCTGCGCACAGCAAAAAGCGCAACAACCCTTGTCCATATCCTTTTATATCCTGCATATATGTAATCATAACTTTCACTTTTTCAATATTTCACCTTTTCCAATTTATCCTTCACCTCCTCATAACTCCCGTCTGCTGCCACGCGCCCATCTTGCAACAAGATGACGCGGTTACACTGTTTGATTGTGCTCAGGCGATGGGCGATGACAACGCGCGTACATTTCAGTTTGGCCAGACTCTCGGTGACGATATGCTGACTGATATTGTCGAGTGCCGATGTGGCCTCGTCGAGGAAGAGAATCTTCGGCTTTCTTACCAGTGCCCGCGCGATGAGGATGCGCTGCCGCTGTCCGCCAGAGACACCCTGTCCATCTATGCTTATATGCGTCTGCATGCCCAAAGGCATCTTCTCTATATCCTTGTCAAGGGCCGCCATTCTGGCAGCCTCCCAGGCATCGTCTTCTGTCAGCAACGGGTTGTTGAAGGTGATATTGTCGAGGATGGTACCCTCAATGAGTCTGTCGTCCTGCAGACAGATGCTGATGCAGAACTGGCGGAAACTGCGCAGATTAATATCGCTGATATCATACTGATCGTAGAAGATGGATCCGGCCAGCGGGTGCTCCAAGCCCAGCATCAGTCGCATGAGTGTGCTCTTACCACAACCAGAGGGTCCGACAAGGGCCACGTAGTCACCGCTGTTGATGCTTAGGTTGAGGCCGTCGAATAGCATCGGCATGTCGTCGGCATAGCGGAACTTCAGGCCGCGAATGTCCACGCGGCCTGAGATACTCTTGACCACATGGGCATCCTCCTTCGTCTCAGGCTTCGCTGTCATGATAGGGCGGCACAGGCGCATCTCCGGTAGTAGGCGTGCCACCATCTTTGTGATACCCTGCAACTGAAGGATGGCAGTACAGACGAGTCCCAGAACAGCACAATAGGCGATATAGTCGGAAAGCGACAGTCCGTAGTGCCAGGCCGCCCACATCGTCACAATCATCGGCAAGAACTTGAGGCTATAACTGACGGCAGTCACATAGAAACTGGCCAACGGCTGACGACTGCTAAACTGCTCAGTGGGCGCGTATGCCTTTGCCCACAGGTAGTAGGCGCGGAATTCGGCTCCGCTGGTCTTGATCTTCTGAATGCCGGAAAATAAGGAGAACAATATGCCTATGAGGTGTGAATTGCTGTCATTCACGTTGAGTTGTATCTTTTTTGTATAATAGTACTCTAGCATGATGCCCACTAACTGTAGCGTGATGACGATGATGCCGGTGTAGAGCAGCGGGCCGCCGTAGATAAAGAACTGTACAAACATGATGACCGAGAACAGGAAAGTCAGCATGGTCGACAGGAAACTGGCTGTCAGGCGCGAACTGACACTCGACAACGACAGCAGGCGGTTGGAGAGATCGCCTGGCGTATATTCCTTGATAAACGTAGCCGGCAGCAACAGCAGGCGCGACATCATGGCGGTTTGCAGGGCATACTCCACCTTGTCCTTGATGCGCATCACCACCAGGTTGCGGGCCACTTGCACCATCGTCAGGCCGACGGCAGCGCTGAAGAGCAGCGTCGCAATGGGAACTATCTGACTGGCATCGCCCGAGGGAATGACCTCCGAGAATATCAGTTTGCACACGTATGGTGTGAACATGGTGAGCAGAATGACGGCAACGCAAGCCAACAGACTATAGACGAAGTCGTACTTGCACAGGCTGTACATGGCATAGTGCATGAGTCCCTTGACTGTCAACTTGTCTTCTGAAAGGGGCTGACAGGCTATCACCGCCTCATTCTTCAGCAGGTCGGCGCTTTTGCTCGCCGACATCATCTTACCCGTCTTGGGGTATTTGAAGGTATAGTCTGTGAAACCGGGTACAAGTAATACAGGCGTATTGTCATCAGCCATGAATCCTAACATATAACCCGTACAGCGCGTCCACCAGTTTTCGGATAGGGTGATTTCGCGGAAAAAGATGTTATATTGCTCCAGCAACATCTCTATCTGCTCGAAGTCCGCTGGTAAATCGATGGTCGATTGCATCTGTTTCCACAGTTTGCGGTCTAACATAGAGCGCAGGATGTCCTGTGCCTGGCTCATCGCCTTGCGGTCGCCATCCATGCGCTGGGCTAACTGTTGCAGGAATAGACTCTTTGCCATCGTATCAGGCGTATTTTAAGAGATGACTATACATACCGTCCATCTGCCGCAACTGGTCGTGCGTGCCATGCTGGGTGATGTGACCTTGCTCTATCACGTAGATTTGGTCGCACTCCGCAATGGACTCCAGTCGGTGGGCAATCATGATCATGGTCATACCCATGTTATAGAGGCTTTCCATCACCTTGGCTTCCGACTGAGGATCCAGTGCCGAGGTGCCCTCGTCCATCAGCAGGATGGTGGGCTCCTTGGCCAGCGCAGAGGCTATCTCGATGCGCTGACGCTGTCCACCGCTGAAATTCTTGCCGCGCTCTATGACGGTCCCCTGATAGGCTCCTGGGCGCTCCATGATATCGTGGTGTATCTGTGCGTCGTTGCAGGCCAGCACCATGGCGAAGTCCTCTATCGATTCGTCCCACATCTTCACGTTATCTGCAATAGTGCCCTCGAAGAGTGTCACATCCTGGTTGATGACCGACACAGAGTTGACAAGCGTCATGCGGTCGATGGCAGTGCGGGGCTTGCCGTCGAAGAGCACCTCACCCTCCCAGGGGTCATACAATCCCGATACGAGACTTATCAGCGTGCTTTTGCCGCAGCCCGAGGGTCCCACCAAGGCTATACGCTCACCAGCCTTGATCTTCAGCGAGAAGTGGCTGAGGATGGGGGGCTGGTTGCGGTCGTAGCCGAAAGTGACATCACGCAGTTCTATCTCGCCCGTCAGTTTCGCTATATCGGGCAGATCATTGCCTTCAGGCAGGCACAGGTCAGCGCATTCTTGACTGCAGTCTGTCACATCTTTAATGCGCTGGATAGACGAACCGAACCTTAATATAGTCTGAACACTGTCAATCGTTCTATTGATGTGATAGATGGATTCGTTGATCAGTCCCTGCGATGCCAGGATCATGCCGGGTGTCATCTTACCTTGCAAGATATACCATGCACCAAGGCACAATATCGTACCGTTGGTAAGTTGCAGTACAATCTGTGGCAAGGCACTGAGGAAGATAGAGTTGGTGGTGGTCTTCACGCGGGCGTTCATGGACTGTGCGTATGTTTTCTCCCATTGCGCAAAGAAGTGCCGCTCGCCGCCCATCGACTTGATGGTTTCCAGATTGCTCATGCCCGTCATCGTAACGTTCTGCAGTCGCGCCTCGGTCACATTCAGGTCCATGGCTATCTTCTTCTGCACTCTGGCTGTGGAGCGCATGACGTAGATGAGTAATAGCACAGAGAATATCTCCAATAGGCCCAGTTGCCAGTTGAAGAGCATCACTATGTAGC
The DNA here is from genome assembly GCA_900320905.1 of uncultured Prevotella sp. Lineage (GTDB taxonomy): Bacteria > Bacteroidota > Bacteroidia > Bacteroidales > Bacteroidaceae > Prevotella. Next base: position 1,521 of record ONTZ01000056.1, on the reverse strand, counting down.
AGCAGGTAGCAGGTAGGATAAGGCAGGAGATGATGGGCAGGGCGTAATCCATCAGTCTGATGGTTTTGGGAATGGTGGTATAGCGGGCCACCAGTTCGCCGGGCGTAAACTGACTGAGCCTTGTCATCGGTAGGCGCAATACCGTCCACAGGTAGTTAGACATCGTGGTGATGTTGAACTTAGCCTGACTCTTACGTCTTAATATGGAGAATGCAACCCATGCTGCCAGTTCAATCGCGAACAGCAGGAAGTAGAGCACCAGCAGCGGAGAGTACCATTCCGGATTTTTCTGGGTGATGATATTGTCGGTATATACTTGCTGGAACAGCGGCGGGAATATGTTGGCCACGGAGTCGATGGTAGCGATGATAAAGCCGTTAAGGGCAAATATCATATTACCCTTAAGGAAATACCTGAGAGCCGATATCATCGACATTTGGGATTTCTTACCGCGCGTATGTTCTGTCTTCATTCAAACTTCAACGTTAGGTTACGGAAGCGTGTGCGGCTCGCCTCAAACAGATACTGGAACATGCTGAGGCGGCGGGTTTCTGTGAGTACAGAGCAGTAGGTGCCGATGCCCATGCTCACGTCAACAGGTTCACCGAACGACCAGTCATAGCGCGTGACGTCTTCCGGCGAGCGTAACAACTCGATACGTACCTCATAGACCACATCACCCTGTTCTAACAACCGCTTGGCCAGGATGTCCGATTTCAGTGTCTGGCGCACTTCGTCGGCATCAGCAGGATAGCGCACCACCTGAGTGATACGCCCTCTGACATAGCCTATCTCGTCGCGCTTCTCGTCGGCAGGCCACACCTGGGCCTCCATGCCTATACGCAAGTCGCGCTGCGCCTCGTTGTCAGCGTAGGCGATGAGTTGGGTGCGCTGCGCCTGGTCGCCTGTGGCATTCCCGTCGATGACACTCACGATAGGGTCGAAGGCCTCAAAGGGCTCATTATCCGTCTTCGCGCTGATTACCAGACCATCCACCGTGCTCGTCAGGAAACTATGACTGTCGCCGATAGATACCAGTGCCACCGTCTGTCCCTCATGCACACTGTCGCCATTATGCACCAGCATCGAGCGCACCATTCCCTTATTGGGCAGGGTAATGTCAGTGGTGCCTTGCACAGGGAACACCACGCCCGAATAGTAGGCCTTGTCGCTGACCGTCCCGAGAAAGCCCCAAACGATGAAGGCTCCCAGCAGGATGATGATGGCGGTGGCCAGCAGATAAGTAGGCACTGCGGTCACTCGGAGGTGTTCGTTTATCTCCTTTGGTGAATTCATATTTATCCTCTTATTGTTTTCTTTTGGTTCGATATGACGCTACAAAGATACAAAGAATAATCGGACTGACCAAATATCAGTCCGATTTTTTTAGGGAGTACTTACTGGTCGGGCTCGTCGTCATCGCCGCCGAGGCATTCAGCGACAGGATGAGGGCGCGGTAAGCCTGGTCGGCCTCTTCGCGGGCTGTGGCCAGGGCGGCCTTGCCGATTTGCATACGCTCGT